>NZ_JBVQCI010000013.1:0-121646 GCF_055702865.1 Dyella sp. PARNA 12/25
ACCGAGGCAGACGCTCAACTTTGAAACACCGGCCGAACGTTTCCAGCGATGTGTTGCAACGACCGGCTGAAGTCGCAGTCGAATGCGGACATTATTGTCCTGTCACCAAGGGATCAGGGTTACGAGTAGCACCAAAGCAAGATACCCAACAGGCGCTGACAAGAGCCCTAGGCCAAAGCGCCTCAGATTTCCCGCAGGCCTTCGAAGAAACGAGACCGCGAAGCCACCGAGTGCTGCCGCCACATAAGCGGCGAAAGTCATCACCCACATTGCGAAGAACGCAAAGATGTCCGACTTCCCTCTGGAAACCAGGTAGCTGATCGTGACCGCGACGTACAACAGGAGCGCTGGAAATACCGCGCCAAGGACCACGATAGCTCGCGGCGTAGCCTTTGGTTTGAGCGCCATCAGGACAATCAACGCGAGTGGGAGGCCCAACTCAACGGCGATAGCGCCAACATTCATCTGCGTTTCGGTCACTCTGCCCCCTCGGTAGATGTTGGCCTTGCGCTTTGGTCCGCTTTGGGTCGGAAGCGGACCTTACCGTGCCATCTGGTAGAGAAGGCTGCCCACAAAGCCAGCTGCCAGGCACATGTTAACGACCACAACCACTCGAAGCGCCCTGACGCGTCCCATCACGGCGACTGGGGCTCGGCTTCGAAACAACACCCACGAATTTACCGGCCCGAGGCGATAGAACACCTGATCAAATGGGGGTGTATAGAGCTGGGCGGCATAGCTCGGGTCTGCATCCACGATGGACTTCCAGAACGCACCGGCCACAGACATTGTCACCACCCAACTGGCGGCACCCATAAGCCCAAGGATGAGTGGAATAGGCAAATCGACCTCTACGCTCGATAGCAGGACGGGAAGCTCTTCGTAATGTCTGCTGTGGGTCGGAAGCGGACCTGCTATTTTGATCGCTGACTCTCTTGCCGGCGCTTTACAGCGAGAAGAATCTTATAGGCCTCAGGCTCGCTTATACGAAGCCGGCGGGCCTCATCTTCGAAGATTTCGTCTTCTCGGTACTCTGCGACGATGCCACCCGCGTCGTACTTGGCAAATACCCGACCATCACGCCGGAAGACCACAACGCCGAAGGCTTCAAACATAGGCTCATCCATCGTTCCCTCTCCGCGAGGTCCGTATATGGACCCCTCCCCAGTTGCAAGCATCCCGCGCTCTGGCGTTCGTGTCGACTGCAAACGTATATCCGGCCTCCGCCACCCTCGCTCCGGAGGATGCTGGGCCTTGATGAGCTAGTCGCGCGCCGGCTCCCAATCGCTTTGTCGTGCTCGTGGCACGTGGACCTTTCAGGGTTTTGCCAGCGCCGGTCCGACCGGTTCGTCATCGTGCAGGGTGCTTCGCAATCGTAAGGTAGGGTTTGCTCGGACGTTACGCTCAGGCGGCCGCCAGCGCCGGTTGATAGTCGGTGCCATGGCGCAACATGGCCCAGGCCATGCGCGCCGTCTTGTTGGCCAGCGCTACGCAGGCCACGTTCGGATGGGATCGCTCCGCCAAGCGCGTGACCCATCGGCTTAACGCATCGTCCTTGGTGGCGGCCGTGCGCAACATCGCGCGGGCGCCATGCACCAGCAGCGCGCGCACATGGGCGTTACCGCGCTTGCTGATACCCAGCAGTCTTTCCTTACCACCGGAGCTGCTCTGGGCCGGCGTCAGGCCCAACGATGCGGCGAGCTGACGACCGTTGGTGTATTGCCTGGCATCGCCCATCGCGGCCACCAGCGCGGTGGCGATCATCGGTCCCACTCCACGCAGCTGCTGCAGGCGCACCGCCGCCGCGTCGGTTTTGGCCATGACGGTAATCTCCTGATCAAGCTCGGCCACGCGCTCATCGAGCAGCATCAGGTCGTGCCACAAGCCGTCGAGCAAGTGGCGGAAGCGCGTCGTCAGTCCGTTATCCGCATCTTCCAGCCAGCGCGGAATCGCGCAGCGCAGCGACGACAGTTCCTTGGGCGCCACCAGGCCGTACTCGGCGACCAAGCCACGGATCTGATTGCCTTTAGCCGTCCGTTGTTCCACCAGACCGGTGCGAATGCGGTGCACGGCCTGCATGTCCTGCTGCTCGATCGTCTTGATGGGCACGAACGTCATACTCGGCCGGCTCATCGCTTCGCAGATGCCTTGCGCATCCTTGGCATCGTTCTTGTTGCGCGGCACGTACGGCTTCACGTACTGCGGCGCCATCATCTTCACGCGAAAACCACGCGCCTGCAGTTGCCTCGCCCAATGGTGGGCACCGGCGCAGGCCTCCATGCCGATCTCACATCCCGGCTCGGCCGCTTCCGTCACCGCTTGCAACCAGTGGTCTCTCGATAGGCGCTTGCGCCACACCGTCTTCTCTCGCTGATCCACGCCGTGGACCTGGAACACGTTCTTGGCCAGATCGACCCCAATGCGCTTAAGCTTCATGGGTGGACTCCTCTTCGCCGTTGACTGGTTCTATCGCTTCCAGTCTGGCACTCGATGCCGAAGGCGGGGAGGAGTCCATCTCATTGCTTTGGGTCGGAAGCAGACACTTCAGTTATCCGAACGAAGCTGTTGAACAAAGCTCTGGACAGACTGTTCAAGATGGCTCGACTCCCCGGATCTCGCTTGACCGTCAGTCCCACTTACCATGACGACGCGACCCTTTAGGTTGACCAGCTCTGTGTACACCTGGCTACCATCCGGCATCTGTAAGGAAGCACATGCGCGATCGGGTTGATCGCACGTTAGACGTGCACCCCCTAGCTCGCTGGCAAACCTGTTCTTGACTGAACTGAACTCAATTGAACGTATCGGCACAGGTCCAGACCTTACGTCATCAAGGACGACTATCACCTGCCGAGGTTCCGGCGATTGAACCACCGCGGTGCTTGGAACAAAGGCACCAATGAATAAGCTTTTGTCGACTGCTTGACCTAATCGCGTGTTTGTTGCGGGGTCGACAAGCAAAGGTTGCCAGCCAGACGGAACGCTCATGGCGAGCGAACTCTTAGGCATACGGCCGACTCGTAGATGCGTTTCACCGCGCGGTTGGCAATGTGCGTTGTCACCAACGCCAATGTGGATGGAAACCGATTTGAGACTGGTCGGTTGCTTGCTTTCATTTGACGCAGGCGAAGCAAATTGCCGATCAATCAGAAGCCAGTCATCCTCTATCCGATAGCCCATCTCTGCTGGCGGGGCCTTGGGCTTTCCTGTGACGGCATCAACGGGGGTAACTCGAAGGCGGCCTGGGCCGACTACCTCGTAAGTCGAGAGAGTCTCCGTTACGCCTCTCTCGTCGTGGCAGCGCGAACGGGATTGAGCACCGTCGTACTCGACGACGCAATCACCATTGATATCGCGGTGAATGCCGTCAGGCATCGTTAGCTCAACCTGCTGACTGCGCCAGCATCCTTGGAGAGAAGGACCTTGCCCTGCCGCGGCTGCGCCGCACAGGGAAGCCGCTAGAACAAAGGTCAAACCCTTGGCTTTGGATCGCACGAATCTCTTCCCCCAGTGATGTTGCGATGACACTCCACTTTCCATTCACACAGGTCAGCCCGTCAATTCCTGACCGCTAAAGGTTCTTAGCAATGTCCGCTTCGGGTCGGAAGCAGACCTTACAAACCCGTCTGGCGCTTCGCTATTCACGACGTAACTACATGCGTCGCAGTACTTATCCCCGCTGGGATTTTTACGCTCGGCGCCGTTCATACATGTGAAGCCGGAGTCCCAAGCATCGCTTTCGCCCTTTTGCGCGGAGCACAAGGAAACGTTCGGCGGTGGGATCCAAGCTCGGTATGGACCACCAACCGGTCGATAAGGAGCATCGCTCATGCCTTGCAGCCGGAGTATGCCATGTCGCCCCCGGGGCCTTTTGCGCCCTAGCCTGCTTGCCGCAGCGTTGTCGTTGGTCTTGGCCCATCCGGCGACGGCACAGACCACCTACACGGTTAATGCGTCCGCCACACCTAACTCCACCACGGATAACACGCTCGAGGCACTGCGGTTGGCGGTCGGCACGTGGCAGTCGGGGGATGTTATCAACATCTATAACAGTGATAACTCCCTCACTGCGGGCTTCCGATTTGGCGCCGCCAACATCACCATAAACAACATGCAGGCGGGTGGCGCTCCGATAACCATCGGTCAGGCCACCGTTAACGACGGCACGCCGCTGTTTGGCAATGCCAACAACGCCACCACCGGCAGCATCACCTTCAACGGCAACTTCGTAGCCAACGGGGTCGTGTCGAGTACCTACCACGGCGGTGTCATCAGCACTGGCAACTTCGACGTGCCTGTGAGCTCCTCGTTCATTCGTATCAACGGGAACGCGACGTTTGCAAACGACGCGCAGACTGGCTCCTCCTCCAACTACGGTGGTGGCGTACTGACCACAACGGGATCCGTGGTGATTACGGGTGACGTCAGTGCCACCAGCAATACCGCCTTCAACGCGGGCGGCATGATCTATTCGCAGGGCCCGGTGGCCATAGGCGGCCACTTGTATGCACAGGGTAACCAGGTCACCAGTGCAGGTAGTGCGGGTGGCGTCATCAAGTCCGCAGGCATTGGGCCTACGGGCGAAATCACCATCGGCAATGGCGCCACCTTGATAGGCAACACGGCGGGCAGCGTGGGCGGCGCCTTCTACGTCTGGGACGACCAAAATGTATCCGGCGAGTACGTCGCGATCACCGGCCCAACCATCTTGCAGAGCAATCGCGCGGGTGATGCGGGTGGTGCCATCTATTCCTATGGCAACATCGTTCTCAACGGCGACGTAACGGGAACCAGCAATAGCGTCACCAATGGCGGGAGTTTCGGCGGCATGTTGGTGGCCCTTGGCGGCGACGTCGACATAACGGGCAACCTGACGGCAAACGGAAACACAGCGGGCGCTCATGCCGGCGCTATTTACGCCGCCGGCAACGTTACCGTAAGCGGTGGAAGCACTATCGGGATGGATAGCAACATCGCAGGCACCGCGCGAGGCGGCGCCATTTATACCTATGGCAACACCTCGTTGAGTGCAAGCTCCTCTCTCTCGTTGACCAACAACAGGGCCGGGTCGACGGGCGGCGCCATTTATACAGTGGGCTCCACCAGCCTCGACAGCCCGGGCTTAGTTGTTCGGGGCAATACGGCAGGTTCGTACGGTGGCGCCATCTACGCGGCCACCAATATTTCAGTGACGGGTGCAGGTACGTTCACAGGTAACACGGCGGGACTCGACGGTGGCGCTCTCTGGTCCAATGGCACGGTGACCCTGAGCACCAACGGGGGCGACCTCGGCTTTACCAACAACATCGCCACGTCACACGGCGGTGCGATCTACCTTGACCCCACTGCACTGATACTCAATGCGACCGGCGGCAATCTGATTTTCTCTGGCAACACACAGGAAATCTCGGGTACACCACGCGCCAACGCTGTCTATATCGCCAACGTAGGCGGTGGCACGTCGGTGACGCTCAACGCCAGCGCGCCATACGGCATTCTGTTTTACGACCCCATCCAGAACGACGGCACCAAGGGACTTATCACCGTCACAAAGACTGGTAATGGCTTGGTGAGCTTTGATGGCACCCACTTCCCCACCCTGAGCGACCACCAGGACCGCTGGTCGCAGATCTACGCCAATACCGAGGTACAGGCCGGTACCTTTGAGGTGGCCAACGCGGCTGCGTATGGCGTGCGTGCGGCGGATGTCGGCAGTACGACGCCAAGCACCTTTACGGTAGACCCTGGTGCCGTGTTGCAAGGCGGTGTGTTTGGCAACGTGTTGGCCGACGAGGTCGAGTTTGCCAATGGGTCGACGCTCAATCTGGCCGGACGCCAACCCGGCGTGCGTAGCGTCTTCGCTATCGATGCCGCTACGGTGCATTTCACTCCGGGCAGCACGATCCTGTTCAACACCGAGCTCAATAGCGGCGCGGTGCAGAACAGCGATCTGCTGGTGATCAGTCGCGCTGCGGTGAGTGGCACAGGATCGATTCTGGTCAACAACATCGGTGGAACAGGTGCACTGACCGTCGGCGATGGCATTCGCTTAGTGGCCACCATCAACGGGGCCACCACTGCGCCGGATTCGTTTGTGCTCGGCAACCGCGTTGTGGCGGGTGCGTACGAGTATCTCCTTGAACGCGGAGGCGCGCAGAACGGCGACGATTGGTTCCTGCGCAATACCGTGGAGCCACCCGCGCCACCCGCGCCACCATCACCGCCTGCGCCTCCGGGCCCGCCTGATCCGCCGGTGCCACCGGCTCCGCCCAATCCGCCCGCGCCACCCGAGCCAGAGCCACTGATACCCATCTATCGCCCAGAGATGGGGGCCTATCTCGCGAATCAGGCAGCTGCGGCGGCGATGTTCACCATGACCTTGCACGACCGCCTGGGTGAAGTGGACTTCACCGAGCGCCAGCGCGGCGATGGCAATGACCCGAACGGTGCGGCCTGGGCTCGCGTGCAGGGAGGGCAGACCAATGCACGAACGGGCGAGGGGGAGATCAGCACCCGGACAAACAGCTGGCTGCTGCAGATTGGCGCCGAGCTGACACGCTGGGACAGCGGTGACAATCGCTATCACCTGGGCGTGATGCTTGGCACCGGTCAGGCCGACACCGACGCAGCGTCCAACCTCATTCCTTTTGATGCTCGCGGCCATGTGCGTGGCAACAGCGGTGGCATCTACGGCACCTGGGTGGCCAATGCAGAGCAGCGAACCGGACTGTACGTCGACACTTGGGTGCTGTACGGGCACTACGACAGTCATGTGAACGGACAGGGTCTCCCTCAGGAGGACTACAGCAGCCATACGCTCACTGGTTCAGTGGAGGTCGGTTACACCATGGATGTTGGTCGCCAGGGAAACGAGGCTTATTTGCTTGAGCCGGAAGCTCAGGTGATCTATACGGACTATCGCGGCGGCAACCATGTGGAAGTGAATGGTACTGACGTGCGCCGTGTCGATGCCGGCGGCCTGGTGACGCGTCTGGGTGCGCGGTTCTTCATTCGTCCATGGGACCTGTCTGCCTATTCGCTATTGGCTCAACCATTTTTTGAAGCGAACTGGTGGCATCACGATCGCGATAACAGCATGAGCTTCGACGGTATCAATCTAAGTTCTGGAGCGACTGACGTGGGCGAGATCAAGGGTGGCGTGCAGTGGGAGTACGGGCATGGCTGGACCGGCTGGGCGTTTGTGGGCGTGCAGCTTGGCGATAAGCATTACCAAAGCGTAGGTGGCTTGATGGGGGCGAAATACAGCTGGTAGCCACGACATTTTGAATTGCTAGCAAAGAGGCCAGTCTCAACAGGAGAACCCGTATACCAAGCGCGCTTCACGGGTCCTGCGCTACATCTTCAAGCGTGTATCGGCTTGTCCGCTTTGGGTCGGAATCGGACTTGGCGCTTTTCATTTCTCACCGAAATCATAAGGATCGGAGCCAGCTAACGGATCGGTCAAGGGCACGCTTTCCAGCGAGGATCTGGAGGTTGAACTGATACTCGTGACCAAGCGGCGGCTGGTAGTCCCGTGGGTAGAAAAGGGTTGTCACATTGACGTGATGGCTTGAGAGCGCCATGGCTAAAGCAACTGATTGGGGACCCAGTGGATCGGCATTACCTGCACTAATGTATGTGGGTGGGAATGTAGAGGCTATATGCGGCGTGATCGACATGGTTCCGAACCCAGGGGCCTCGTGCCAGTCCCTCTTCCCGCTGTACGCCCAAGTGGTCGACCTCACGAACCAACCGATGACCCCGCTGCCTTTCCCCATGTCGGTGATGTCATAGACCCCGCAATAGAGAAGAGCTCCAGCAATCTGGTTACTGGAAATGCCTGGGGCGATCCCCAGGGCCTTCGCATACTCTGGGTTCGTCAGCATCGCGGCCGTCTGTGCGGCAATTTGGGCGCCAGCGCTGTCGCCGGCTACGACAAGCTTGTTCACATTGATCTTCAGCTTTGTGCCATTAGCAGAAATATAGGTGAGGGCTTTGTTTGCCTGTCGAATCGGTGTGGGATACGTCGCCTCTGGGGCAATCGTGTAGTCCACATTGACGACCGTAAAGCCTTGCCCGGCCAAAATTCTTAGGTAGTTACTGATGTCGGCACGCCGGCCGGAAACGAAGCCGCCGCCATGAAACCAGATGACCACGGGGCCATCCAGAGTGGCGGCGGCTCCACGGTAAATATCGAGCTGCGCATCAGGATCATTCGCGTCATAGGTCAATCCTCGTTCGACCATGACATCGACTGGGACCAGGGGCATGAGCGCTTCGGATGCCTGCTTTGCTCCGTGGTCGAAGACGGAACGAATGAGGAAAACACTTGGCCACGGAGAGACATAGAAAGTAGCGATCGCTATGGCCCCTACCACGAGGACTGACATTGCGACTATCTGCTTCGCCATGCGACAACTCTCCCCGGGGCTACACTGGGCCAACACTACAATCGATCGGGCCACCGTGTTCGCCCAATGTTCGCTATCAACCGTGGAATGTCCGCTCCGGGGCGGCAGCGGACGTAAGAAACCTCTTCAACCTCGAACCAACGTGAAAGAGAGATTTCCTCGTTTGGCGAAGTTCTGGAGCTTTAGGTGAGCATTTCGTGCCAGTCGACCAGCCGCCAACTTGCCACCACTCCGTTAAGCACGAATGGGTCCGCCTGAATGAACGCTTCTGCCTCATCCCGGCTGGTGAAAACTCCAAGGGCACCTTCTGGAGGGTTTCCCCAATGGTCCAGCCATCAGGAGCGTCCCTCGCGCGTGGAACTCATGTAGACGCGCTCGATGGGCCGAGAGGTTAGCTGGTACTCGGGCTAACCCGCCCGTGGCCAAGTCATAGATCATGAGCACTTTCATTGCGACTCCCCCGAATCGACCTGCTCTTCGCAGATGGTAGCAATATCTAGAAAGCCCAGACATTCAAGCGGACCGCGCGAGGAGCCTTCTACCAACGCAAGACCGTCCGCTGTGGGTCGGAAGCGGACGCTTCGATCGACTATGTATAGGGTATGCACGTTGCCGTCACAAATTCGCCCGATTGATCCTGGACCTCAACCGGAATCGCATACTGCGTAATCGCGCGGTTCAATGCAGTGATGAATTGCCCAGGCATCTCTACCCTCGTATCGAGTAGCAACCGTTGCCTGCTCCAGAGGGGAAAGCGGGATTCGACTTTGCCTATGATCTGAATTTCCTTGAATGGCTCGGGCAGGTTTCGCCCTTGGGCATCCCGGACTGTGACGAGGGTGACGTCCGACCAGTTCGCGGTCGCCCAGGTACTACCGAAAGAACGCCTGCAGACGCCGTTTGTATCAACGTGCGTATCGGAGAGGGCGACCAAGCTAAGGCAGCCGACATAGAGCATCACCAGGAAGGCCCCTGCGATAAACAGGAACTCTTGGCTATAGGGGTCAGTACCGTACAGGACTTGGCCGAAGATAAGGCAGAAAAAGAAGCCGGCCGGTGCAAGGGCAATCAGAGAGATTCCTTTCACCAGTCGACCGCCAAAGCACTCAAAGGTCTGACCTCCCACTGTCTGGTCCATGCTTCTTCCCCTCATATTAGGTCCGTCACGGATCGGAAGCGGACGTTCCCGACTTGAATCCCCAATCCGCGATGCAGTGGTCCTTGACCGATCCACGATCTCCCATAACATCGCAAAACACTTGCCAAAGGGGGCAGCAGTGCAACGGCTCATCATAGTTCTTGTGATCATTTCGACACTTGCCGCTTGTACCCCAAGGCCACAGGTCCGTGGATATGCGGCCATCAGGACAAGGTTCGAATTCACGAATGAGAATCCAGATGTGCCTTTGCAACTAACTACGTACGAAGACGACTACGACTGCTTTGGCCAGAACATATGGCAGTTCGCGAAATTATGGTCACAGTTCGCGATGACGGAGGGGCAGCGCCCATACCAATCGGTGAGCTACCACTATATGGGTATTGGGAATGAATACGGGCACCTCGAATCGATTATTTGTGGTGGTGTCGTTACATTCAAAGCCGATGAGTCAAACCTGTACAAGATAACCACATCAAGGTCTTCAGAGATGTGCAGCATCAAGGTGCTGAAGTCAGATTCTTCGGCTCCCACCGGGTGGACTAGCGTGCCTACGTTATCGAGGACCGAGCATGTACCTTTGATCGATCATAATGGTCCATGGTGCAGCGCAGGTGCCGAATTTAAGGGCTCATCGGTACTAGCTGTACCCAGGGGCTAATTCCATGGAGCTGGCCGCTTGGGGTCGGAAGCGGACTGTTTAGTTAAAGCGCGTTTCTCGCTGCCAGGGCTTGCTCGGCCTCAGCGATCCGGTCAGAAAGTGGAGCCGCCGTGCCCGAAATGGCAAATTCCCCAGTGGCTTTCGAGATCACATAAGGCCCGTTCCCTACGATCGACTGGGAAAAGTCACCCGACTCTACCCAAGGCTTCGATTGATAGTGAATGACCCAAGACAGTTCGCGCTCGTCTACACGCACAACGACTAGCTCGGGCATATCCGGCCAGTCCAGGTTTGGCTGATTGATTTCGCGATAGCAGATAGCTGTCGCCTGTTCCTTACTGATCGACGTCATCCATTCCCCCCCCTGCTATCCAATCGCGCCAAGGTCCGCTACGGGTCGGAAGCGGACCTTAGAAGTTAGCCAACCACATCTATCCGTTTGAGAACCAATTACCCACTGCTGACCCAAGCGACACCAGGACAACGACCAGCCAAGCAAAGCCGTTCAGAGACAATCCTCTCCAGGTACGGACAGCATTGGCGAGGCCTACGCCCGCAGCAATGCCAACGGCAACGAGAGGTTTGAACAGGCGAGCATCGAATACGGCAGATACGAGCATCAGCGCGATAACCATAGCTAGCGCGCTCAGAAATGACATACCAAAGGAATTCAGGACTTTCATAGGCACCTCCCTATACTTGATCGCATGACTATGTGGCAGGCGTCCCACACCATTTTCCGCGAAAAGGTCACTTCGGCTCGGAAGCGGACCAATGCGCACTATCAACGCTTCGGCATACAGTCGAACCGAAACAGGACGCCCTCAACGTTCTCCGGCCAAAACTTTCTTGTCGACCAATACGTCAAAGGCCTTGCCAATTTGCTCATGCGTAAAGTCACAGTGCCCTTCGCCTACTGGCGGCAACACCGTCACTTTCGATGAATTGCCTACGGTCTTTGCGAGGTCGGGATAAGCCGCATCAAAGCGTGCCGGAACCGTCTGGTCGAAGACGTTTCTCTGCAGTACGACAGGTGCGGTGATTCGCCCAGTTAAAGTCACAATCTTGGCGAGATAGGCCATCGCCGACGGCGCACCTTTATAACGACGCACTTTGCTGTTGAAGGAACTATCGTCCGCAAATTCGGAGTAGTCGGTCTTTGTTGTATCAACTGGCATGCCGCCCGCGCGCTGCCCGATCTCACGCAGCACCATATAGTCAAGCATCAACGCGCCAGGCAAGGTCGCACTGGTTTGCTGCAACCGCTCCTCGAGCCGGGCGGCTTTGGTCTGGTCGGTCTGGAGTGCTTCTTGAATTCGATCAGGGGCAATCATAGGCGGAGACGTTGAATCCGCTAGATCTGGCAGCACCCCCGGGAAGTACGTATCAAAGGCGACCAGAGGGGTCACAACGCCGCGCGCGACAATATCCGGGGCCGAAATATTCACGCCGCAAACTGACAACGCTCCGCTGTACTCATGACCATGGCGTTCAAGAGTCGCCAGCGCCTCCAGGCCGCCCAGCGAGAATCCGACCACGTAGGTTCTGCGTGGCTTTCCGTTCTTCCTGATGAAAAGCTGGCGAAGCTGCTCGCTGTCCTCCAGTGCGTCCCCTACGGCCCAGCCTTGGGAGGCAAACGCGCTGGCGGCAACGGCATAGCCACGAGAGAGGAAAACGGGAGCCTCTTCATTTTGCGGCCACGGACTCTGTCGCGGCACGCCTTTGGGCTCGTAGCCATGCATAAGCACGACAAGGTTGCCATTCCAGTTCTTCGGTATATCGATTCGGTAGGGAACACCTTTGAGCGAGCCCACCGACGTACTAATCGTCGTCTCGGCAGCCACATCCGATGCGGCCATCGACGTATTGAACGGGTAACTGACACCACAGGCCACCAGCAGGCCAAAAAGCAAACTTCCGGGTTCGCAGCGCATGCAATTCCCCTTGGGGATTGGATTTCAGGCTAACACGGCCTTGGCGTCCGACCGCGACGAAATTTCCAACCAACCGCAAGACTTCCAGTAGCCAGCAACGACAACGCTAGAGTCCGCTCCGGGTCGGAAGCGGACATTTGCTGAAATGTATCCGATACAGATTTGCTACGTATAACTACCTAGACCGTGCCCGTGCTTATACGGTTGATCACGCTGAGCAGGTCTCACAGTGTATGGGCAGTACCCTGATCGTCGATGCAGAAGGTCGACAAAGATGGCGCCCACAACTCTCGGAGACCAGGGCCATGGCTAAGCGGATAGTGCTCTCGTTGTTAATGGCCGTTCTGGCCTTCCTATCAGGCGTCCAGGCCGTGACGGCGCAGAAGATTCTTCCCCGGCCGGAGCAAACATTCTCCGACGCGAAGATCGGGCAGAGCTTCAAGGACTCCAAGCCTGGCACGATCAACCTGGTGAAGGCGCCACCCGGTGCGCCCAACATCCTCTACATCCTCATCGATGATGCGGGATATGGGCAATGGGGCACGTTTGGCGGGCAAGTGCCGACACCCAACCTCGACCGTATCGCGCGGATGGGCCTCCGTTACACAGACTTCAACACCACGTCGCTTTGCTCTCCGACGCGAGCGGCCTTGCTTACCGGACGTAATCACCACTCGGCGGGTACAGGAGTGATCACCGAAGTTGGTGACGGTTATCCCGGTTATAGCGGACAGATTCCGAAGAGCACCGCCATGTTTGCGGAGGTGCTGCGCCAGAATGGATACAGCACAGCCTGGATCGGCAAGAACCACAATATTGCTGATTGGGAAACGAGCATCTCGGGTCCATTCGACCGGTGGCCCAACCTCCAAGGGTTCGACTACTTCTACGGTTTCGTTGGCGGCGAGATGGACCAGTGGGAGCCGGTGCTGTATCGCGACAATCAGCGCGTATCTCTGGAAATTCCCAAAGGAAAGGAAGGTCACTACACACTGAACGATTCGCTCGCCGATGACACCATCCGCTACATCAAGCAAGAGAAATCAGTTACCCCGGATCGTCCCTTCTTCGTGTACTACGCTCCTGGTGCAACGCATGCCCCGCACCACGTTCCCAAAGAATGGATCGAGAAGTTCAAAGGGCAGTTCGATCAGGGCTGGGACAAGTACCGAGAAGAGACCTACCAGCGCCAGTTAAAGCTTGGGGTCATTCCTCCCGGTACGAAGCTGACTCCGCGTCCCAAGGAAATCCCCGCGTGGGATTCGTTGACGCCTGATCAGAAGCGGGTGGAAGCACGGCTAATGGAAGTCTTTGCAGCGTACACAGCGCAGACCGACTATGAGGTAGGCCGCGTACTGGATGCGTTGGAAGAAGTTGGGCAACTCAACAACACACTGGTCTTCTTTGAGGTTGGTGACAACGGTGCATCGATGGAAGGCACGTTGAACGGAGCATTCAATGAGATCGCTACGTTGCAGGGCGTCCAGGAAGACACGGAATTCCTTGTTAAACACATGGACGAGTTCGGCACGACCAACGCTCACAATCACATCCCCGTGGGTTGGGCATGGGCTGTCAACACGCCATTCCAGTGGGGCAAGCAGGTTGCATCGCATTTCGGTGGAACGCGTAACCCGCTGGTGGTCGCTTGGCCGGATCGCATCAAAGACGCTGGGGGCGTCCGCGACCAGTTCCACCATGTCATTGACATTGCGCCCACGGTACTGGAAGCCGCGCACCTTCAAGAGCCCACCGAAGTGAATGGGGTCAAGCAGAAGCCCTACGAGGGCGTCAGCATGGTGTACACCTTCGATGATGCAAAGGCCGCTGGGCGCCATCACATTCAGTACTTCGAGATGTTTGGCAATCGCGCCCTGTACAAGGACGGATGGATAGCGGTCGCCCGTCACGGCCGCTTGCCGTGGCAGACGGTGGGCGGAAGTACGGGGGACTTCGACCACGACAAATGGGAGCTTTATAAGCTCGACGATGATTACAGCGAGGCAGACAACCTGGCGTCGAAGTATCCGGATAAGTTGAAGGAGTTGCAGGCGGATTTTTTGCTGGAGGCCAAGAAGTACAACGTCTTCCCGCTGGACGACCGCTTTGCCGAGCGCGGCGACCCTCGCCTTCGCCCCAGCCTGATCGCCGGACGAACCCACTTCGTGTACTACCCCGGCGCTGAGATTCCGGAGCCCTCGGCGGTCGACACCAAGAACAAGTCACACAGCATCACGGCCACCATCGATGTACCCAAAGGCGGCGGCGACGGTGTACTCGTCGCGGAGGGTGGAACTACCGCAGGGTTCTCGCTTTACGTGAAGGGCGGCAAGCCGGTCTACGAATACAACTACTTTGGGCAACAGCATTACAAAATCGCTGGTAACGCGCAGCTTCCCCAGGGCCCGGTTACGATCAAGGTGGATTTCAAGTCGGACGGTGGCATTGGCAAGGGCGGCTCGGTGACCATGTTCGTCAATGGCAAGCAGGTCGGCGAAGGACGGGTCGAGAAGACGGTCTTCGGGCGATTTGGCGGCGAGAGCCTGAGCGTGGGCATGGATACCGCCTCACCAGTCAGCGATAGCTACGAGTCGCCATTCACCTATGCCGGCGATATCAAGAAAGTAGAAATCGACATCATTCCTGTGGCGCTGAGCGCAGCCGATGAAGAGAAGGTGCATGGCGCCAAGCGCGACACGGCCCTTGGGACAGAATAATCGGCGGGCCTTCGTAATATGGCGGCGACCTACGCCGCCATCGGCTCGAATCGCGGGAGTGGCCGCTTCGGGTCGGAAGCGGACCTTAACTAGATAATGCTCGGTATGTCGTACCCATCCACTGGTTGACAACCGGTTGCCGGGCAACAGCAATTTTCAATTCTGCCCAGAGTGGTCTTCGTCATTCAGGTGATACTCAAACCAGCAGCCGCCCCAAGGGCCACTGTCTGGTGGATAAACTATTACCTGCCCGCCAGATAGCGCGTTCGTCTTTTGATCAAAGACTCCCGCCCTCTGGCTGATAAGTAACGTCTGCCCCTTGTACAGCACGGGATAGTTATCGATCAGTAGCGCAGCAGGTCCCCGCTTGACACGCAGGTCCGGGCCGCTCAAGTCCGGCAAAATCACAAATGTGCGACTCCAACGAAACGACGTGCTGCCCGGACAGCCCGGAATGGCTCGCGAGCCAGCCTTCGACGACAAGAGCGCAATCGTTTGGATCCCGGAAGGAGCTGGGTCTTTCGGTGTATCACCGAAGTACGCAAGCAGATGCGTATGCCAGATTTGGAGCGTGTAGCCTTCTCTTACGAGATCTCTGGCATGGGTGCGCGCACGCTCCCATTCTGGCGGTGGATCTTCTTGCAGTGCTTCCCCCCAACGCGGGGAAACCGGCACACTGACATAAAGCAACTTCGCGATTAGATCAATGTGTTTGCTAGCGTCGAGCGTCTCCCAAGGTGGACTGTTGAACTCGGGATACGTCGGGACGGCCACTGACGTACAGCGGGCGCTTGTGTGATTCAAACGATAGAGCAATGCTCGACACAGCTCTGCGTTTGGGGCGTCGGGATGGGTCGTGGATACCCATCCGGCCGCATACGTCGCAGAAAACCCCAATAGATAACAGCCAGCTACACGCGCCATCCATTTCAGGGAAGTCAAGCGAGCACCCTCCAGTCTTCTGCTCATGCGCGGTCTCTTTGTGTCTCCTGGAACCGTCCGCTTTCCGGGTCGGAAGCGGACCTTACGATCCCAGATCGTGCAGTCTTAATCAGTGCCTTTAGGCGCATATTCACTCGCTCCTGGGCCACTTTCAGTTGGGGTTACACTTGGGATACTGAGCAAACGCGCATGCGGTGGAGGTAAAACATGGCTGGCATAGCTAGTGGGACATCGCCAAAAACATTGACGGCAAAAATTGTCTGGTGGTGTGCATTTTCGATTGCGGTACTGTTTGTTCTGTACGTGCTGAATGAGAACCTGCACTGGTTTTGAAGCGCGTCGCAATGACTGGTTGCCTCATCGTTGCATCATGTTTGGAAACTGCCGCTTCGGGTTGGAAGCGGGCCTTAGACAATTCCAGAACGGATGGCATCGATATCAAACACTTTCACCACACTCGACGGCAGATCTCCCTTTACGGTCAACCAGTACGTGCCCGCCGGAATGACCGCCTTGTGCCCTTTACCAATGGTAGTGGTGTGACTGTCTATCACTATCTCGACTGTACCGCCCAATACAAATATCTGGTGTTCTTTGCCTGTCCCCGGAAACGAGGTTCCTGCCTGGTATAAGTTGGGCGACACCCGAAACCTCGCCGGTGGTTGAAACGCGGCTCTTATCTCGTCCACTGAAGAAAACGTGTGGGGAGATATCTCTCCAATGCCCCCGGTCATGCTTCCCCCTAATTCCGTTCTTTCACATTTTGAGCGTCCGCTTTGGGTCGGAAGCGGACATTTTACTCAGCCGTACAGACCAAGCTCGTACTTGCACTGAGTCTGGCACGGAGAAACGCGGACGCTCGGCGCCGCGGCCCCAAATCCGTTTCCGGTTCTGCTTCGTCGGGCAGATCGCTCAGGGAGCTCGGCAAGGAACTGACGCCGGCCACATTGCACAGAAGATCGAAGTAGTAATAGTCGACATCATTGGCATCGACGGGCGAGCCTTGTAGAGAGAACTCCAAACCTTCTGCGCTCGCGATGTACCCCGGCACCTCGTCGAACCGATCGGTCTCCACTAGCCGCTGAGGTGCCAAGAGGACATTCAGCTCATCGGCAACAGCGTTAAGTGGCCGATCCGCGACGATCGTGACGGCTCCCCAGTAGCGCTTTGTCATCATCTCCCCCTCAGAATCCCTTCCGTTCCGTGATGTCCGCTATGGTCGGAAGCAGACGTAAGAATCTCATCGCCCCTTCGGCTTCCAAAGCGCCCTTGGCACGTAGGGAACCCGTCCTGTCCCATCATTGACGGTGATGACCTTGTGCCCAAAACACTCCAAAAAGGCCACCATGCAACCCGTGCCGCCGAACGGGTAACTTTTCGGATTGAATAGCAAGTGATGGCTGTGTCCGCGATCCTCGATGGTAATCAAGTCGTACTCGCCATCGGCAAGGGAATCCAGCATAGATCCGAGATCCCACTGCGGCCCTGGCAGCAAGTGGCGTTGACCCGGTGGTGTTCCAAACCACATCGCCGACCATTCCGCTCGCTCTTCTTCCGACGGACTCCAAAAGAACGACCTTTCTGCCTCAGTTAGCTGTGCGGAGAACACCGAGTCGTCCAAAGTCGCCCCTACTTGTTTCGAGGCTCGAATTTGTTCGAACAACGCCGCTGTCCGGGCCAGCGCGGCAGCGTCGACTGGCACGAATTCGACCGAACAGCAGTCCATTCTCTCCCCCTGTTAGGTCCGCTACGGGTCGAAGGCGGACATGCCGATGACGATTGCAGACCAGCTCGACCGCGAGACTAGGTCAGCGCGATTGTCCCGGCCGTGATAGCGACCAGGCCCGCAATCCATAGCCCAATGATTGCTCGGTAATACTGATGCTGCCTGATCCCAACGAACAGGTAGCCCGGAACCACAAGGAATGCCAGCCCCTTCCCGGGGCTCATGCCAAAGCAAAGTATGGCAGCGGTTAGCTGTGCAAGCGCCGAAGCGAACAATCCCGAGACGACAACAGTCACCCAAACCCCTTCCATACACCCTCCTGATGATTGGTCAGCCTAAGCCGTCGAGACTGGTCGAGCTGCGTTGATTATGTCTGCTTCGGGTCGAAAGCGGACCTCTCCATCTTGCAGAGCCAACCGCTCTGGCCGCACTCAGTACTTGGTGGTTCCGAAGGTTGCGTTCACGGCAAAAATGTCACCTGAGGCGTACGTCAGCTCGCCACCCCTCTCGACAAAGCCGTCGAGCAGACTTTTGGCGAGCGATATCGCCAAGCACAGCGCTTGAAGTGAACTTCCACCATGGATGTCTCGTAGATTCTCGTACAGCGGAAAGATCTTGAGCGGGCACGCCCACTCTTTTTCATCTCCCTGCCACTGATAGGGAGTCCCAATTTCTACGACAACTTCAAATCGCTCACCGTCCGCAACGCGACCGAAGAGCGCTTCTTTGGCTATGGTCTCCATTTTTGCCCCGACGGTTCCCTCTAAATGAGACTAGGCGCGAAGCGCCAACATTGATGTCCGCTCCGGGTCGGAAGCGGACGTCCTCAATTGGTCGTTATTTTCTTGAGCTCTCGGTCATAAGCCAGGGCATAGTCCTCTGCGACCTTGATCAAACGTCGGTGCTCCACACTTTCAGCGGCATCGCTAGTTCCGTCGAGACATCGAATGCCAAACTCAGGTGGCGGCAGGTTGCCTTCGGGGCCGGGAATGCTGCAAGTGAACCCATAAATGCCTACGGGCCTTACGTCCCCCTGGGCTGCGCGCGCTCTAGCATCCGCGCCAGGGTCTTTCAGATTCAAAGACGAAAGCGTAGCCCTGAGGCGCGCCGTTTGAGCCCCAGAGTGTCCCTCAGAATGGCCACCGCCTGAGCATGCAGCCACAAGTGCACCCGGTAGGACCATTAAAACCAGCCGTCTCAGGATCAATCCTGCTCTCCAGTAGTTAGGGTGACTAGCTAATGTCCGCTACGGGTCGGAAGCGAACCTCCTCTACCACCCAAGCATCACACCGGTTATGCCGACTGCGACAAGCGCCAGTCCGATAAGGATGGAGAACGCCCCAATAGCCGTAGCATCTCGCCCGATATAGGTTTGGCTCGGCCCGAATCTTCGTTCCTTCACCGTTATGCGTCGACGAACGATGCCGATGACACCGTGCGTTGCAGCCAAAAGGCCGATCACACCCACTCCAATAAGGAATCCGCCTCTATCGGTCATCGCCCGGTCACTCTCCCTACCATCAGATTCTATGTCTGCTTTGGGTCGGAAGCGGACCTTAGCTCTTACGTCATTAATGAAGCGATTTTGTGCGGTCGCTCATTGTTCGAGCGGGATGCTCGGCTGGAACTATCGATGTCGGCACGTCCTTCATCAAGAGAACCGGCATTTCCAGCGCCCGACGTACGAGTTCTTCATCCGTCATTGGATCAAAACACTCAACGATGAGTCGATATGCCCCAAGCGGGTCGGGACAGCCGGCACAGAAGTTGATGAGCACCAGCTCAAGTGCCGCTTGACTGAGCCCATGCTTTCTAGGCTGGCTCATTACACCCAACATTGCCAACAGGTCTTCTTTGCTTGCGATCCTGTCCACATCTTGCCCCTGGATGGTCCTTATTGGACGTGTCCGCTTCGGGTCGGAAACGGACGTCACTCTGGATGATAGTCAAATCGTGAATACCGGCTCTCGTAGAACTCTTCCAACGAAGTATTCGCCTCAAAGAGCTCGGACCAAACTTCATAGCCATCAATCAGTCGGTCCCCGTCCTGCTCGTAACCCACCTGGTCAGGATGGGCTACAAAGCCCAGCGCTTTTGCATAGGCATCGGCTTCGGTGTGCGCCTTCGCGTGAGCCTCATCCCAAGAGGTCGCCTCGAAGACAACGATCCTCTCTTCGAAGACCGCAGTACCGTCGGTCTTAGTGCCCCAGTCGTACACGGTGCGGATGGCATACCACGACATAAGCTAATCCCTTAGTTTCTAAGTACCCAAAAACTGTCCGCTATGGGTCGGAAGCGGACATTAGCCAGACTCGCTTCTGCAAGAACCGTAGAAGTCCAGCGCTTCCCGCACCAGCGAGGTTAGGTCGCTTCCATCGCAACGAAAGAACTCAGTTTCTCCAAGCCTTCCTCCTGACAGAACGACCGTATAGATGTCAGGGCTACCCGCCAGCAGTCGGGCGCCATCCACCTTTATGACTGCCACTGCCCCCTCTTGGGCCAGCGCCTCGATCTCTGAGAACGCCGCCATGAATAGTGCGTCCATGCATCCTCCTAGGTTTGGAGCTTTATGTCCGCTTCGGGTCGGAAGCGGAATCTCACCTAGTAATTGCGACAAAGCCGGGCAGCCCTGCGCCCCCAAAGTGCCACGCTTCCGGACCGGTTGCCCGAGGGTCCGAGGTTAGAACAGATACCTTGGCGCCATTAGCGAACGAGATGGACAGATCGTCGTTTGCGCCACGCTCAACAGCAGTGACTTTTGACGAGATGAGCGAAACCAGTTCGTCACAGAATCCCGGCTCACCAGGTCGAAACCTCTCGCCGCCACTGGTTAAGGTCGGTGGTGTCAGAAGCGTGAAGTACACATCTTGAAAGACGAGTTGTAGATAGTCGTGGATGAAAACGACTTGGCTCAATTCGTCCTTTGGAGTCATGTCCATGCTCGCAACTCTCCTTGTGTCGGGTCGCCCCTTAATGTCCGCTTCGGGTCGGAAGCGGACCTAAACAGCTTGCCGGGAAGGCTGCCGACCGGCAATGCCCCGGAGCCGCTAGCGGCCACCTTGCCTTGTCGGTCTGCCGGGCCCGCTATAGCCGGGTCCTTGTTTCCTTGAACCAGGGAGAGAGCAGCGAGCCGCTTCTGGCTAAGCCCCATTTCTTACGATTCGAGGCTTGCACAGCGATGAGGCTCCGCCCCTTGTCCGACCAACTACACCTCTGCAACCTCGCACGGCATGATGTGGAAACAAACCAACTGATTGAGACCGGCGAATGCATGTCTTTCGGGTACCTGTCGATCCATCCAAGCTCCTGGACATTCCAGAATCAGCCCGAGTCTTCTTGGTCGGGGCCGCACATATCACAAACGAAGTAACGCTACTTCAGCGGCTCTGCACGGCCTTTCCAACCAACCCCCGACAGGCAACCTCAGGCGCTGAAGAACTAATCGGCACGATGCAGACTCTATCGGCCATGCGTCTGCTTGCAGGAAAGCTCCTAGAGGGATGGGAGTTCATCAATAAGGCATTCTTTGCAACGAAGCTCGGTTGCACATGGAATGACGAGGCTATCGGCAGTGATGCGGCCGAAGCACTTTCCAAGATGAAGAAATACTTTCAGCCCAAAGACTGTCCAATACGAATCGTTAGGAACGAGTTCGCCTTTCATCATGACCACAATAATCTTGCCAAGGGCTTCGATCACGTCAGCACAAGCGAACCCTTGGAACTCGTGCTAGCAACTGGATCCGCAAATACGTTCTATCTACTCGCAGACCTCATCGCGAACGCTGCGCTTCTAAATCGACTCCCGGTAGCTGAAGGCGAAGAACCAATGAGTAAGTTGGTGGCTGATGTCCTACAAGTCTCTCAAGCATGGCAACACTTCATTCAAGGGTGCTGGCTCCACGCATTACAAACGTACCTAGCACCTGCGGGAGACATTAATAATTGGACCGCAATCAACATTGACTCTGCGCCACGCGTTACCGATTTCTTCATCCCTGTATTTTTGAATCCAGGAGACCCTCAGACAACTTTACGGTAGCGTCCGCTATGGGTCGGAAGTGGACATTACGTTGAAGGCCTATTCTCTGCCGTCAGATGTCGAAAAGTAATTATCGACATAAACAGGGACGCCAAACTCGGCCAACCTTACTAGTAGCGTTGCAGAGAAGGTAGGCCCGCCATCAAAGCTGGTTTGGAAGTGCCCGCACCACCAAATGACATCGAACCGGCGTGAATATGTGGCGATCAAGGCGCGTTTCGACCAAAGGGCATCCATGACCGAAAGCAGCCCTTCCTCTAGGCTGTCCCACTTCCTTATCTGGCCATCGACCGAAGCGCCGTAGGACCACATGGAGTCGGCCCAAAGCTCGCTAGTGCTCCTCGGCTGCCCCTTCCCTCTCACTAGATTGGGCATCAAGCCGAGATCTTCGGTGATCTCGTCAGGGTGAAGCTCCACACCACTGATCCTAAGTTGCACGGAATACGTGTGCATGGTCGATCTTTCCATGTCCAAATACTTTCCACGGCCGATATCAAGGATGTCCGCCATGGGCCGGATGCGCACATCAATGATTTGCCATCGGACGAACCTATTTTAGGCTCCACCAGGTCTAGTCGCTTGGGCCATTGATCGGCCATGTTCAATTCGAAAATATCGACACGGCTGCTAAGAACCAACGAACTGCACATCAGCGCCAGATAAATCGCGCGCGCGCCAAAGACTGCTGCGCACGCGCGCATGGCCGTGCGGCCACATCGCCTGGATCAGTTCGACCGAGTCGTCGAGCGCCGGACATAAATCGGAACCGAGCCAATCACCTCAGTAGGGAATGCGCTGAGCTGATTGGTCTCAGCCTTGCTCAACTTCCACGAAGATCAGTCAAGCTCCGGCGGCTTGAGATTTGGGTGTATTTCATACAACGGATTTAAGATATCCAGAAGGATAGTTCCCATAACTTTACCAATCGCACGTCTATATGCTTTAAGTTCCTCCGGCCCACAACCGGATTGAACGAGAGCAACCGAGCGATCAAGTTTTCCACCGCATTCAAGCAAGACCTCACTGATTTGTTTGGCAATATCTGCGTTCTGAATCATCTGTATGCTCTCTTTCGAAACTAAGTGTTCAAGTGGCTGGGTTCAAAGCCAAACCAATAAGAATGAGGATAATCGCTGTCAACGCGGAGGTTGCTGTTCTCTGCTGCGTCTGAGGGTCCGGGGCAGGTATTGACGGAACCTGATCAGGCTCTGGAAGTGGCTTGCCACCTGGGCCGCAGCCATGCGCTTTTAAGTATGCATTGACACAGTTCCAGAAACGAAAACCGTTGTCGCCTGACGGCAGCGCTGTGTCAGAACATATTTCAAGAGCATCTTCATGAACTTTACGGCAGCGATCCTCCTCGCACAGCCCCAACGGATCCGCGATGTTCAATGGCCGACCACCGACATAGTCGTATAAATTCGGCCCGGCTTTGAGACCCATGGGATCTGGCTGTAGGTAGCGCCCCGTCACTGCTTCATAAGAGCGGTTTACGTTGTACGACAGCCCGCTTTCTGCATCGAAGTACTGGCCGGGAAATCGGAAGTTCAATACAAACCCACTCGTGCTTGACGGCTGCTGCTCAGCAAAAGGATTCCCTTGGTAAGCAAGCTGCCAAACGGTGGTAGCACTGGCGTTGGCCACTGCACGCGGCGTGTTCAGACCATCCGCGTGCACATAGTTCACGGTGCTGGTCGTACCTGAAGTATCGACGACGGCGACCGGAAGATTGTCCAGCCAAATGTAGTCACGGGTGTTGCTGCCGTACTCACCAATAAGCTGACTGTTTTCGTCATAGACAAAACGCAGACTGATCGATGATGGAATGGTGGCGACTTTTGCTGTGCGCTGCCCCAGCGCGTTGTAGGTGTAGGTACCTACGGTGCTGCCATTGCTCTGCACAACCGTCATCCGATTGCGTCCGTTGTAACCAAAGCCATAGGTGTTGCCACCCACCGAGCTGGCCGTAGTGTTGCCGTTGACATCAAAGGTCCGCGCCGCATTACCGATGCTGGTGAGGTAGTGCGTACCCGTCTGGTAGGCGTAGGTTCCTGTCGCCAAACCGCTGGCGGTCTTGCTTAGGCGATCACCGGCCTTGTTGTAGGTATAGGCCTCCTCCACCGTGCCACCGGCGTTCTTGAGCCCCGTCAGACGATACAGTGGATCGTAGCTGTAGGTTTCGGTGGCCGGGTTGGCGCCGGGCGCGTTGCCGAGGGCGATGATGTCGCTCATTGCATCGCGAGCAAAGTGAAGGCCCAGCACCGGACTTGCCACGTCGGTCAGTGCGTAATTGGCATCATAGGTGCGCGTGACCGTCTGGCCGTTGCCCAGCGTATAGCTGGCAATTGGGCCGAATGGCATGTAACTGATCGTCGTCACCGCATTGCCCGAGCCACCGCCACCCGTCCCCGGGGGCAGCACCGTCACACCACTAATACGACCCGCGGCATCCCGGGTGTACTGCGTGGAGGTACCACTTGGCGTCAGCGTGCTGGCCACGCGATCAGCCAGGGTATAGCCGTACCCCATGCTATCTGTGTTCGTGCCCTGCGTTTGCTGCTTGCGGATCACATTGCCGCGCTGGTCGTAGCAATAGATCGTGGTGACAGCATTCTCGATGAGTCGCGTCAACCGGCCAACTGGATAGGACGTCACGCACCCTGTGACGCTATTCGCATCGTCGTAGTGATAGCCGATATTGAGCGTGCTGTCCGTGTAAGTCGTGGCGGTGCGCCGGTTCAGCGCATCGTAGGCCATCGTGGCGACCACGCTCTTGGCATCGGTCCGCTGGATGGCATTGCCGGCAGCGTCATACACGTAGGACGTGGTGCCTGTATCGGGGCTGTGCACGGCCTTGGCGTTGTTCAGGCCATCGTAATCGTAAGTGGTGTTCAAGCTTGTGGGATCACTGACACCATTCAGATTATTGCGTTCGTCATACGCGAAGACGCTCTGGGTATTCTGGGTGGACTGATCCGTGCCGTTGTAGTTGTCGATGGTGCTGACCAGGCGATTCATTCCATCATAGCCCAGTTGGCGTTGTACGCTCAGGGCGTCGACCGAGTGCACCAAATTGCCATTGCCGTCGTAGCTGTCGCTGTAGGTAGCCGTGAACACGGTATGGCTGAGGCCGTCGGTGATTTGCGTCAGCTGGTCCAGCGTATTGAACGTGCGCGACAGGGAACGCCGCACTGTATTCCCTGAATCGAACGTCTGCTCCTGGGTTTTGTTGCCCAATGCATCCAGCGTGTAATGGATATGGTTACCGACTGCATCAGTCACATCAGTTAACCGGTGTGCCGTGTCGTAGGTATAGCTGACATACGCACCATCGGGATCGGTCACCTTGGTGATATTGCCGACACTGTCGTAGTTGATTTGCGTTATCGCATCATTGGCCGAGGTGGAACCGTCCGCGTTAGCGCGCACCGTACGGCTGAGCAGCCAGCCACGCGGGTGATAGGTCACATCCGTGATGACGCCATTGGCGTCCTTCTGACGAACTACCCGGCCATTCTTATCGTAGGCCATGGCGGTGGTCACGTGACCTATGGCATCGGTCACCTGGTAAAGATCGCCAGCCTGATGGCAGGAGCCACCCACCGTGCCACAGCCCGAGGTATCCGAGGTTAGGTAATAGCTGTACTGGGTCACGCTGGTGAGATCGGTACGCGGCCCGGTCACTGTCAGTAGTAGACCAACCTCCGGACATTGCGTGCCATCCACCACATCGCAGTAGGTGTACACCCAGCGACGAACGCCCGCTGGCGGCGTGCCCGTGGCGGCGCACGTGTAGCTTCCTGCCTGGGCCGGGTCAATATCGCACCGAACCAGAGGTTGACCGCGACTGTTGTCGACCCAGACAGTTTTGGTGGTGATGGTGCCTTGGGCATTGGCCACCGTCCGAAGCACCGGCACGTGGAAGCTGGTGTTCCAATTCGTGGCAATCGTTCGTTGCTCGGACAGGCCGACGGCCTCGACCCGTTGATCTTCCAGGCCACGCGTGTCGAAGGTGAAGTTCGTAGCGTGGTTGTTGAAGTCCGTAGCGCTGGCCGGGTACCCGTTGGTGTCGTAGGTCTGGCTCTTGGGTGGTTGACCGCAATAGCTACACATAGCACTGAGGCTCGCCTGGCGGGCCACGCCGTAGCTCACGCTGAACCCAAAGGTGCGCGCCTGACCCAGCGCGTCAGTGACCGTGGTAGTGCCGTTGCTGTTGTACGCAAGACTCGTGCGATCGATAGTGCCGCCCGTATATGCGCCGTGCACGCTCAGATTGGCGCGGCCATCCGCGGTATAACCCCAACTAGCGTACCGCGCACTGTTCTCATCGACGACACCCGTCAGCGCATTCGGCTGGCTGGTACCGGAGGTCTGTCCGGTCTCGTTGTACTTGTAGGTACGGGTTACGGTGCTACCGCCGATCGTCGGATAGACCACCGTGGCGAGATTGTTGGAACCGTCGTAGGTGTAGGTGATGACCTGACCGAGGTTATCGGTTACGGAGGCCAGGCGCCCGCTCGTGTCGTACCCGAAGGTTAGGCTGCGCCCCTGCGAGTCAGTGACTTTCTGTACCGCGTTGGTGGGATGGCTGGCTGTGTTGATGTAGCTCAAGGTTTGGGTGAAGCCACCCAGCGCGGCGATCGACAGGAGGCGGCCCTCGTTGTCGTAGCTCTCGACATCGTCCGTCGCCGTGGTGATCTGCCAGCCTGTCGACGTTGCCAGTAACTGTTCACGAACGTCGGCATCCGGCTTCCAGGTGCTCCCACTCAATGAAAACGTAAGCAGTCGTCCATCGGGCCGATAGGCCCGCACGCGATCAATTCCACCGCTGGGTACCGAGGGGTAAGCGATCAAATGTCCCGAATAGGTATGAGACCATCCCATGCCCATGGGTGTCGGCAAGTTGGACACATTCATGTTGTGCGAGTAAGTGCGATCGAAACGCAGCGGGAACGGACCGGTTCCGACGTAATCGTTGTCCTTCTGGTACTTGTTGCCGCTCGCCGTGTGGATCGGGTTCGTTCCGTTACAGGAGACGCAACAATTAACGTCACCCGCAGTGCACTTGGGTGAACCGCACTGCTGCGTATCGGGATCGCCATAGCCACTGATACTGCAGGGCTCGGCACTTCCAAATGCTCCATAGACAAAGGTATCGACTAATTCCAATGTGACCCAGACGTTGGCGTAGGTACGCTCAATGTCGGCTCGACACTCGAACTCGCCCAATCCATCATCAGCGCTGACGCTCAGGGCGCTGACGCGATACTTGACGCTGGGATTGGTCTCGCTGGCTCGGTAATTCTGGATGCGCGATTCGACCTCGCCAGTCACGCAAGCCTCGGCAGAGGTGCGATAGTGCGGCAAGGCCGGGTTGTTGTTCGAATCGAGGTAGTAGATGTCCGCATGTGCCACGGACGAGATGAGGAAAATTAACAGCACCAGCGCCCACTTCCTTACGGACTGCACACTCATACCGCCTCCGGTGATGGAGTGAAGCCACCATCGCGGTGGCAGCGACAAGAATCGAAACCTGGGAGAACTGCCTTCCCCTAAGGCAGTGGGCGCGAGTTTGCGCGGTCAACTTGCAGCGGAAACGTGCGACTCATCGCACTATTTTGTAGGGTCACGCGGATTTGACGACTTCGTAAATTTTCGCGAACAGACGCAAATCAACTCGCGTCACGCTTGCCAACTCGAATGTTAATCGGCCATCCAAAGAAGAAAACGAGTTAGTGTGATTCGAGGTCCGGTTCATGACGCACGCCGACATCCGCACTGACTCTCGTAGCGGGAGCGGCTGTGGCAGCACGGAGTATCACAAAGCTTTCCGACCTTCCGCCATCAATGAGAAAACGGCGTGACCTAAAGTTTCCGTACGCACTGGCTTTGATCATGCCCGCTGGTTCGAATGCGCGGCGATCTCGGTGCGCATACGCCACGACATTGAACGGGTGCGGTCCCGGCATGCGGGGAGCCATCCGCGGATTGTCAGCAAATCCTCGCTGACTCCGGCACTCGCGCCGAGATGGTCTCTACTAAATGGGGATAATGTTCTGAGTCGACGCGAAGCCCCTTCGTACTGCCTGGAAGCATTTCCGAGTCGTTCGTGATTTCTTCGTTTCGGACATCTCATTGTCCATCGTTCTCCACTAACAGGCGATGGTGGACAGTAGTGGTCAGCGGGACGTCTGCATGCACACATCCGCCGACAATCAGGGTGCTAAGCACAGGGCAGATTGCCCGATGCCGACGCGGATTCATCCCCTTTCCATCTTTACCCCAATTGAGTCTCGCTTAGGTCCGCTTTGGGTCGGAAGCGGACCTAACGATACCGATCCCGCACCTGAAAGCTGACGAGTCTATTGGCAAGCAATGGCCGCTAGTGCCACAGCAATAAGTACGACACCTACCACCAGGATTACGGTAAGTCGCCGACTAGTTTCGCGCACCAGATCTGGCGCTTCGCTCGGCACCCACTTCGAGTCGCCGGCGACTTGCATCTCCCATGGCCCCCAGGTTCCGCGGCGGTAAAAGAGCACTTGGTATGGCCGAAGCTTTTCACCAAGGCCTGCAAGAAGTGCGTCAAATTCAACCAACCCTCCGTCGATCTTTGCGAGGCTGGCATCATCTCGATTCAAGAGCCACGAATCCGTCCCACCTCTTGGAGAACTGACCGTGATCACCCGCGAAATCGAACTAAGCGGAATGAGCTTGGTGCAAAACGCGCCCGTAATGGCCACGTTATCGGCACCAAGGGCAATGACGTAGCGGCTTACATACAAGTAGCCCCATGCCAGCACAGCAAGGACGCAAGTTCCGATCATGCCGAAAACGATATTTGATCCAACGCTTGAACTCGGTGTAGGTGTCATCGCCGCATAAAAAGCGAAGCCAGCCACCGCGACGATGAAGCCCAGCAAGGCGTATGAGATCCAACTTGGAAAGCGGTATTCCATGGCTGATCGATCGCTGTCTCGTAAACGGTTGGACGAACCAGATGGGCAAAAGTAACCCGGCCGATGGCTTTTGCTAAACGTCCGCTTCGGGTCGGAAGCGGACCCTGGCTATAGTTACTTGGACCAGCCAATTTGGCGAGCCACGCCGGTAACTTGGTCAATGGCGTAGGTGTTTCCGAAGAAGCGCCTAGCTACAAGCGAACCGTCAGTCGCTCGGGACAGGGATACGAATGAGTCCCTCTCATAGAGGCCCGGGTTTGCCTCGATCTGCCAAAGGACTTCGCCGCCAGTCGACAGGCAGTAGATGTTCGCGTTGTACGTGGCCACATCCAGACCTGCGACATCGACCTCATCCAGAAGCACGATCGTTCGCTCTGGCATGTCGGCCAAAGAGACCGCGATTCTGGAAACCTGATCAGATGAAAGTCGCCTCATCCACTCTCCCCAGGGTGACTCGCCGCTAGTTTCTGTTACGTCCGCTTCGGGTCGGAAGCCGACATTCAATTACCGTGGCGAAGTCGAAGAGCTTCTTGGCGGATCAAGCAACCAGGCCAGGAGCAGCAGCCCAGCCTCCGCCGGGATAGCCCATGCCAACATGCTTGTCACCGTAGGCGACTCCCCCGGGTAATCCATGGCTGCAAACGGGCTGAAAACTCCGATTGGAAAGATGATTGCGGCAAGAAGGAAGAATGCGGCCGCTAAGCCGCGCGCAATTTGGTTCATGCACAACAACCCTATGGCGAGCGTCAGCAGGCCAATCGACAGTGCAGCTGCACCGACAGGCGCCACCTGTCCACGAAACGCCCCGTAACTTTCGTCGCCGGCCCGCCAAATGCACCAGACGGCTACGAGATACGCCGCAATCCGGCGAGCCCAATCCAAACGCCCCATGTCTCCCCCGTTATGGTGTGTCGCTCACTTTGCCTATCTGAAATGTCCGCTTCGGGTCGGTAGGGGACATTACGATGGTGGCCAAAATGCGTATCGCATCATCCAAGTCCCGGCGCGTGACCGTCAATGGTGAAGGTCCTCATTGGCGCCGTTCCCGTGATGTTTTGAGATATAGGCGTCCAGCACCGTGAGGGTGTCGCCATGCTGCATCTCTTCGGCGAGCGTCTTACCCTGGGCGACTTGTTCTTGATTGAGAAGCCGGGCTAGCTTGTCGCGAATACTCTCGATCTCGGGAGCATTCAATTCGTCGCTTCGAATCAACCATTCGGTGGAGATGTCAAATAGCGCCGCGGCGGCAACAGGATCTTTAGGTACACCAAAGCCGTTTGCATACATGACGCCGAGGGAAAACACGGCGTTCTTGTCTCCGTGCCTTACGCTCTTTCGATACCACTCAATGGCCTTCGCATAATCCAATGGCAAACCACTTCCATGCTGGTAGGCCAATCCAAGGCTGAATTCTGCGTCCGGGAGGCCCTGTGCTGCGGCCTTGTTGAACCAAAAGACGGCCTTCGAAAGGTCCTTGGGCACCCCCCATCCACGCGCATTGAGGAAACCGAGGGCTTGTTGTGCACGCGCATCACCGGAATCTGCGGCTTTTCCGAACCAAACGGCAGCCTCTCTATAGTCGGGGGAGGCAGGGGCTCGCGCGTACATGTATGCGATACCAAGGTTCAATTGAGCATCAACGTCACCTCGCTCAGCGGCCTTTTTCAGCCAAGCCAATCCGGCAGCCTTATCTGGTACGACGCCATCTCCCCGGATATACATGACGCCAAGAATGTTTTGAGCGGGCGCATATCCGCGATTCGCTGCATCGGTGAACCAAAGCAGCGCCAGTTTCGGATCTGACGGCACGCCTTTTCCGCGGCTGTAGAGGAGCCCCATGTGGTACTGGGCTTCCGCATCACCCTGGGTTGCCAAAGGTTGAAACTCAGCGACGGCCGCCGAGAAGTCCTGCCTCTTCTCGGCTTCCAATCCCTTTTTCAGGCTAGCAGCGGCGCATGGAATGCTCGCGGACGTCAGCAGTGCCAACAAGGCCAATAGAGGCAACCTCATTCACCCTCCTTCAAAGTGCCAGAGCACGCCACTTACTTCGCGCCCAGTCTGTTTCGATCCATCGTCAAGTGTTCGGACATCTCTGGGAGTGTCCGCTTCGGGTCGCAAGCGGACCTTAGAAGGAAGCCCCTCCAAAGGCGTCAGCCACGGCCTCGCTTGAAATCCTTAGCCAAATCAGTCGCTCAATCAAGCGAATCTAGCCGCAATGAGCGCGGATACTTACGCCTTAACTTCCAGAACATATATAGCCCTGCAATCACGTACATCAGACCGGCAACTATGATCGGAAAGTGTTCTGATGTGGGCGTTGTATTGAGTGAATGAATCTGAGCCGCTGGGGCAAAAGTGCCATACACGGTACCCACTAACCCAGCCGCCAATGCAAATATTGATATTGCAGCTCGTGGGATTTGCACAGTTCCCGATGAAGAGAAAGGTACGCGGACGTTTCTCGATTGCGGGGAGAGAATCTTACCGACATTCTTGAAGCCATCCGGCAGCCCCGCGATGGTTCCTTGAAGGACCAAGTGCTGCCGAGGATCGGTATGCATAACTTCAACAACGAACCCGTCATTGGGGTCTAAAAATTCGAATGAAATGGATAGTTCGCGTTGTGATGCCGTAATTGCACAGGTTGCGCCAACCACGTTGCGACTGACTTTGATGATCGTCGCTGACAGAATTCTCTCCCCGTCGTCGAGTCCAATCCGTAAGGGGTCCGATGCGACGATATCGCTCCCACGAATGATGATTTGACCGCCATTCCATATCACCACAGTCGATCGCGTGAGCCGGGGTATTTGTTGCCCCTTAAACAAGACCGAGACTTCATTAGGAAAAGTAGACTGCGAGACGCCCAGCAGACGCACGCCCCTCATTCCAAAGGCCAGATGGACCGCTTTCTTGAAGCCAGAGCAATCAGTACCGCAAGAAAAAGGCTCAGTAAGCCGATGAGATTTCCGACAGACGTTGATTGAAGCAGGCCGCTAAAGAAAGACATCCTTTACTATTCCCCCTGAGTCAGATCGAGCCTGTTACCCATTGCTACCAAGGTCAGGCAATAAGAAGTCCAGCGAAGCAAGAACCATCGCGAGCCTTTGATTTTCATGGCGTGGCGGCAGAAATGGAATATTCACCGCAACGCCGTGATTTACAACAAACTAATAGACAGCCACTTAACTAGCCACCCCCGCTCGTCGGCTGGCGCACGCAGAGTCGACGGCTGAAGGATGAGGCTTCGTTGTGCTGGCGGCAGCGACGTTGCAGGCTCGCGACGCCCAGGCCGAAAGCGCCCCCCCGAGCTAGGGCTAAACAAAGAGCTCCTAAGTGCCGTTGTTACTGATCGTGTCCACCACTCTCTGTTGTGACTACCTGTCAGACATCACCACCCCGGCGGGTAATGCCTTGCCGGACCAGGCGCCCTACCATGGGGGCGGGTGGCGATCACTCCGATGTACGGCGCTGAGTTGCGTTCAACCTTGCCACTACCGTACATTCTTGCTGTGGTCGGGGAGAGAGGGCCACAAGGGGACTTGCACACCAAGCTGACGATTCTGGCACGCGCGAGCTGGCCTTCTCAGATCGCGTTCACTGCAAAGCCAATCGAGCGAATGCGCAAGAGTCGTATAGGGGACGACTGCTAGGGAGATGCGCATGCATTGCGCTGGAAAATGGATCGCGGCTGCCTTTTTTTCGGTCTACGCGCTTTCAGTGGCAGCTCAAGTCACGGTCGATGACAACTTCAACCAGTTGATCAAACCGCGTACCGAGATCTCGACGTTGGGGCCGGATCTCTTTGGTGACCAAGTGGCCTTGTACACGGGCACCACGGAGTTCGACGTCACCGACGTCTCCGTTCCCGGAAATAATCAGCTACCCGTCGCGGTAGGACGTCGATTTGTTGTTGAGGATCGCAACAAGAGTGTCGGTGCCTACCCTGGGATATTTGGTGACTGGGACCTCGACATTCCCCACCTCCACGGATCCTTTGCGGCGTCCATCGGGTGGCAGGTATCTACAGCGGGCTCGCCCAACGCGCGGTGCTCGGTGCCCGCCCAGTTTGTGACACAGAATGGCGTCATTAACGCCACGCCGCCCAACGCCAACGGCACCAACGCCTATCCCTTTGCCAGTGCCGAGTACTGGTCCGGCAACCATCTCTACATTCCCGGCCAAGGCGACAAGACCATGATGGTCGTCGATCCAGGCAATGCGAATCTGCCAAGCGATGGAAAACCCCATCCGTGGGTCACCGCAGACAACTGGACGTTTTCCTGCTTGACCGCCACCGCGAACGGCACCCCGGGCGAGGCCTTCGTTGCTATCTCGCCGACCGGAGTGCAATACACCTTCGATTGGTTTGTCTCGCGCGGCTATCAACGGCTTGAGAAGCCGTGGACCGTCTGCACCGTCCCGAACCCTTCATGCCTGAGCGATCTGGACCGGGTCGAGATATGGGTACTTCCGACAAGCGTACGTGACCGATTCGGCAACACGGTGACGTACACCTACGACCCGGCCAATCCGTGGCGGCTGACCAGCATCACGTCAAGTGACCAACGAAGTATCACCCTGTCCTACGGCAGCAACGGTCATGTATCAACCGTGACCACCGGCGGCCAATCGTGGGGCTACGGGTACGATTCGAACGGCGGGCTGACCACCGTGACATTGCCTGATGGCAGCGCATGGCAGCTCGACTACTCGTTAGCCGGTGGTGCGATCAACAGTGGCACCACGATGCATTCGTCCTGTGCGGATGCGCCGAACTATTTCGCCGGTGGGGGCAAGGCCGTCGTGACGCACCCGTCGGGTGCGACGGGCACCTTCCTCTTCAGTGCGCATCAGCACGGCCGCTCCTACGTGCCGCGCAACTGCGTCGGGCAAGTCGGCGGCGGAAGCTACGCGGGCGAATCCGACACCATCAACGTCATCTCGATAGACAGCAAAGCCATCGCGGGCGCTGGCTTCGGGTCGCCCCTCACCTGGGCCTACACCTACGGTCCAGAAAATCGCAGCTATGTGGATGAATGCTCGGGAAGCAGCTGTCCCACGACCAAGACGGTCACCGTGACGAATCCCGACGGTACCTGGTCGCGGCACACCTTCAGCAACCAGTACAACGTCGCCGAAGGGCGCCTACTCCTGCTCGAAACAGGCACTGGCTCTTCGGTGGTTCGAACTGAGACGACGAACTATCAGCTCAGTGCCACTGGGCAGCCCTATCCCGCCATTGTGGGAAAGTCCCCGTGCAACCTCTGTGACCGGGAAGGCTGGCAACCACTCCCCATCAGCTCCACGGTGATTGCGCAGGACGGGGTGACCTACACGACCACCGTCAACACATTCGACCTGTTCGCGCGCCCAACCAGCAAGACCAAATCGAGTTCCATCGGTTACTCCAAGGCCGAGACCGTCGAGTATGCGGACAATCTCAGCAGTTGGGTGATTGGCCAGATCAAACGCACGACCACCAACGGCATCGAGGTGGCGCGCGCGGACATCGATCCGGTGTCGGCACTCCCCACGGCGCGTTACTCGTTCGGCCTCTTAGTTGACCAATATGGCTATGCCGGTGACGGCACACTCAGCAGCGTCACCGACGGCAGAAGCTATACCACGCAACTGAGCAACTGGAAGCGCGGCATCCCCCAGTCGGTTGGTTACCCGGACTCCAAGACAGCGACGCTAGTGGTCGATGACCTGGGGCGGATCACTTCCCTCACGGATCGCGCCAGCAACACCACGGGCTACACCTACGACGGCGTCGGTCGCGTCACGCGCATTGACTACCCGTCGGGTGATGAGGTCGCGTGGTACCCGTCGCTATACACATACGATTTCGTGGCTTCCACGGAGCGAGGGATTACCGGCAGTCACTGGCGGCGTACTGTCTCCAAAGGAAATGCTGTTGCTGTTACTTACTATGACGCGTGGTTGCGCCCCGTACTAACCGATACCTACGCGTCGACCGACGGTTCTTCGCATTCGACGCTAAGGAAAGACTTCGACTGGAACGGCAACGTCGTCTTTCAGTCATACCCTGTTGCTGGGTCGCCTGACTGGGGCAGCGTTACCAGTGGTGTCCACACCTCCCTCGACACGCTTCAGCGCGTGACGCAGATCAACCAGGATTCTGAAAAGGGGGCGTTGGCCACGACGGTGACCTATTCCCAAGGCGAGCTCGCCACGGTGAGGACAGATCCTCGAAACGGCGTCACCACGACACATTTCCAGGCCTTTGAGAAACCGGCTTACGATGCGCCCGTTCAAATCCAGTCGCCGGAGGGCGTCACGCAAGCGATCGGTCGCGACGTCTTCGATAGCGTGACATCCATTGCGCAGTCCGGCGTATACGGTACCAGCACGGTCAGCGTCACGAAGAATTTCTATTACGACGCCAACCACAAGCTGTGCCGAGTCTATGCACCGGAGAGCGCGAGCAACGTCACGGCCTACGACCTCGCTGGCAACATCAACTGGACGGCGGTCGGGCAAAACATTGGCACCTCGGACTGCGGTCAAAGCACGGTGCCGGAAGCGGCGAAAACATACTACCAGTACGACCCGATCAACCGGATGACGGCCGAGCAGCCGCCGGCGAACACGCAAAGTTCCGCGTTCACGTACTACCCGACAGGCGAGCTGCAGACCGCGACCTCCGGTATTTCCACCTGGACGGGTACGCGCAACAAGTTGGGTCAGTTGACCGCGGAGACGTTTGGGGTCAGTGGTAACGGTAACAATGCCATTCGCTACACGCACGATGCCTACGGTAGTGTCCAAACGGTCATCTATCCCGACGGCGCAGCGATCGACTATGCGCCCGATCCGCTCGGGCGTCCGACCAAAGCCGGCACCTACGCCTCCGGCGCCACGTACTACCCCGACGGAACCCTGCAACATTTCACGTACGGGAACGGGACGGACTATCTCGCGCAACAGAACCAGCGCCTGCTGCTTAGCAACGTTACGTATGCAAAGGGTTCGACGCTCAACTTCAGCGAAGATCTTGGCTACGACGGCAATGGCAATCTAGCGTCGGTGAACGATCTCGCTGGCGGGCCGCGAAGCAAGACCTTCACATACGATGGTCTAGATCGATTAACCAGCGCGACGGCATCGAGCTTGTGGGGGACGGAAGGCTACAGCTACGACCCACTCGACAATTTGCGAAGTCGTACCGCCCAGGGGCAAACGTTCACTTACAACTACGATACCCTGAATCGACTCAACACCATTTCGCAGGGTTCCAGCACGACCGTTAGTTTGGGTCACGATGATCGCGGCAACGTCTCAAGCCGAAACGGTGCTGCGCTTACCTTTGATCAGAAGAACCAGCTGCTGAACATTGCGGGCTACGACAACTATTCGTACGACGCCAATGGACGTCGCGTGTTGCGGTCACCTGCCAGTGGGTCGCCAGGCACCTTCTATTTTTACAGCCAAGCTGGCCAGCTGTTGTATCAGTACGAGGCCGCAACGACCAAAACCACGGACTACATCTATCTCGGCAAGAAGCTTATCGCGCGAAGCGAAAGCTATGCCTCCATGATCCGAGGCAACATCGACGCCGTTCCCATCGATGGACAGGGTAATGCAACGATTACCGGCTGGGCTTGCTCGTACGGGTCAACGCAGTCGGTGAACGTCGACCTGTACCTTGGCAGCGCGGCTGGTACCTACGTGAGTCGTACGGCTGCCACGCTGGCCAGTGAACCGGCCGTGGCCAGCGCATGCGGCGTAGGGAGCGGCAGCTTCCGATTTAGCATTCCCTTGAGTGCTTCCGTGCGCTCTCAAAATGCCGGCCAAGGAATTTATGTTTACGGTATCAATACGGCTGGCACGGACCACCTGTTAGTACTCGGCGCTGGGAAGTTCCAGGTTCCGGCGCTGCCGTCGGCACCTTCTGCTCCGGGCTCCGCCTCGGCGACTGCAGCCGGTGATCTTTCAAGCATCTCGGTGTCCTGGTCCACTTCCTCGGGCGCCACTAGCTATACGTTGCAACAACGATTCAACAATGGCTCGTGGGCCAATGCCTACAGTGGGACGGCGACGAGTTTCACGCTCAGTAATCCAGCCGATGGCACCTATGCGTTCCAGGTACAGGCGTGCAACTTAGGCGGTTGCAGTACACCTACGGTATCGAACAGCGCCACCATTGCGCACATACCGAGCCCGCCCGGCGGGATCAGCGCTCCCGCCACGAGCAACGGACCCATGACCGTCAGTTGGTCATCCAGTACCTACGCGACCTCGTATACGTTGGAGCAGAATGTCAATGGTGCAGGCTGGGCGGCCATCTACAATGGTTCGGCAACCAGCTATGCATTCTCCGTGGGTACCACAGCCAACTATGCCTATCGCGTAAAAGCATGCAACGCGAACGGATGTGGCGGATACACCACCAGCGGGACGGTTGTCGTGACGATCCCACCGTCAGGGGCTCCCGTGGTGTCGGTGCCGGGCACGGTCTATACCTCCAGCTATACCGTTACCTGGACGGGTGTGAGCGGCGCTACCAGCTATGACTTGCTGGAGCAGGTCAATGGCGGCGGCTGGAGCGCCGTGCAAAGTGCTAATGCGTTGAGTTGGGGAGCTTCCGGCAAGCTGCACAATACGACCTATGGCTATATCGCGCGCGCCTGTAATGCCGGCGGTTGCGGTCCATGGAGCGCAACCGCCAGCGTCTACGTATGGCTCATCCCCGGCACCCCGTCGGCACCTTCGTTGGGTGTCACGCCGGGTGGCCATCTGGCGAACGTGACCTCGAGCTGGCCAGCGGTAGCCAACGCCACGTACTACCAAGTGGAGATCACGGCCCCAGGGGAGGGTGTGCGCCCTCTCGTTAACGCGGGTGCCAACGGTTACAACTGGACGGCTCACTACTCGGGCGTTGCTTATGAACGGGTGATGGCTTGTACCAGTTCCGGGTGTTCGGCCTGGAGCGGCTACGGGTCCGCTTCCATCTACGTCAGTCCATAAGGAGCACAAGGATGAAACGGTCTCTTGTAGTGCTCTTAATTCTCGGCGGCCTCGGCGGCTCTTCGATCGCAACCGCCGGCGGCGCGACGGTCACCTACATCTATACGGATGGTCAGGGGTCGCCCGTGGCGGAAGCCGACGGCGCTGGCAATGTCACGGCAACCTTTGACTACACCCCCTTCGGAAGCACGTTGCTTGGCACCCAGCAGAATGGCCCCGGATATACCGGTCACGTGAGCGATCCCGATACCTCAATGACGTATATGCAGGCGCGCTACTACGACCCCAGTATGGGGCAGTTCTTGAGCGTGGATCCGGTGATACAAACGGCTGGGCGGGTTTCCTCATTTAGCGCATACACCTACGCCGATAACAATCCAACGACGCGCATTGACCCCGACGGAAAGGCAACTTGCGTAGATAAGGATTGCCATATGTCCACAATCGACACCCACCCTGCAGGCCCAAATGGGCCAACAATTACGTTCGATAACGACAATCCCAACGGAGCTTCACCGAACCAACCCGTCTCCACTGAGACAGCTAAGATGGTTGAGGCCGCGGTTATCGCCTCTGGTGTGACCTCAGTAAATATCAACAGTACAACTGGTGGTCAGCATGCAGCCACTAGCCGCCATTCTGGTGGCCGGGCCGTTGACATCAATAAGGTGAATGGCCAAAGCGTTCGAAGCCAAGGTGAATCTAAAGAAGTACAGGATCTCCAAAAGGCATTCGAAAAGCAGTCCAACTCGCGGGAAAATTTCGGACCGGCTGTTATGGAGAAGACGGATAAGTCAGGCGGGAAGCCCGAGCACTTTGATGATCCAAAAATCACAGAGGATCATCAGAATCACATTCATGAGAGCGGTCAAAACTGATTGTTGATGCGGTTTGTTCCAAATAGGACGTGCAATAGCAACTCAATGAGGATGGTCATGCCAAGTCCCTATCTTAGACGGCTCACTTTGCTTTTATTTGGATGCGTTATTGCACCAGCAACACTTGCTGATACAGGTGGCACAGGGCCAATTTGTGCTGACAGCATAAGATTCGAAGCAGCGGCGTCTATATCTATGAACTACTTGGGCTGGCTATCCAGTCCGATGCCGGCGTATTCGTCGCAAGGTGCAGTCGTGTTTTGGTCATTCGATACCGAGAATCGACCAACGCAGGGCGACTGGTCTGCATTAGGCGTGGTTCTGGCAAATTCAGGTGACTTAGGGGCTAGCTCTGTCGGAGGTATCGTTTGGGTAAGAAAGTCAATTGGACCCACGGCTAAAGTCAGGATGATCTCAGAACCGACTGCCGCGGCGCTATTTTCTTTTAATGAAGCCACAGGTGAATGCAAGGACCCGGTCAAGCTTGAAGTAACAACTGGCCAAGAAGTAAGGTTTGGAGGGCGCGTTGTTGGGAAGCTAGGGCGATAACGGGGCGTAACAGTGGCAGGCGGTTGACTGACTGCATCGCTCTCTCGGCGACCTGTCACCGGTCAACTATGCCATGGCATAGTTGACCTCATCTACTTTCGAATGACTCGAAAATACGACGATGCTTCGAAAGGCCGAGGTGATCCACCGGCGTGCGTGGCCACGCAGGGAAAACGCGGAACTGTCCACTCTGGAATGAGTGGACTGGTCATCCATAGGTGACTGCTCTCGTCGATCGGGTACCACGCACCCGCTCAGGCCGAAGCTCATTACTATCAACTCGTGGGCAAACTGCCCATGGCGGCGTGACACAGACCAAACAGCCACCGATGAAGCTGGGGCTGTTCAGCATCGACTTCAAATTCTTGTTGCGTCGGAGCGGTCGTCCGTGCGCTGCGGCAAATCATCAGTTGCCGCCGTTCGAGTACGCGAAATTCATGCGGGCCGTACTGATCAAGCTGGTGCTGTTGTGCAGCGCTTTTGGCGCAAGTGTGCAACTTAGTTAGCGCTACTGTGCAATTGTGCCGGTGTCGGTGTGCAATTGTTTGGCGTTTAGCAGAAGGTGCGCTGCGGTGGCATCCAGGCTCAGATTCTTTGCTCGAATGCCAGTAGGCGGGAAGTGCCTTAATTTCAGGGTGATCCGACTTAATGGCACAGTAGAATGGTTAGATGGGCCACCAGGAAAACGTAGTAGATTGATATTCCACGCAGAACGATCTCATCAAAGTGTTGCGTTGACCGGTTGAAACCGCAACCCATAGCGGACATGCCAGCTTCATCTTTGAGACGGTGAATACCCCTGGTCGCCTACACTTGGACCGTCAGGGCTCGGGAGGGGAACCATGCGGGACGACGACAACCTTGAAAGGGTGCTCGCGACAACCACTGAAATGTTGGCCGCCGAAGGCCTGGCCGACGCCGCTGAAATCGTGCGCACGTCGGACGCTCGCATCGAGGAAACGGGTTACGACAACTGGAACGGTGGAACCACGTTGTGGACTATCTACCTTCCAGTTCAGCCTGCCGAGTATGCGCGACTGGGCGGAAGGCGCACTCAGCTCGAAGAGCAGATTGGCAACCGCCTATCTGCGGCCGTCGCTCAGTTGTCGAGTGACCGCTATTCCATCTCGATCGTGCCTCAGTTGTCCGCCAAGGCCGATTGGCGAAACGGAGCCCAAGAGCTCCCCAAAGGCGTTCGCACAGACATCATTGATGGTCTGAAAATGGATGCTGTGATCTACAACGGTCAGTTGGATGACGTGGAATTCCTCCAACGTATATTCGATCTGAAGAAGTTGCCGTCCAATGACTCTCGCTTCAAAGATGCAGCTGGCGACATTTGGCAGCACACGATCAATAACGATGATTGGGATAGGGATTGGGTATTCGGTGACAAACGCTTTGACCTGATCGGTGGCCCGACCGAAACGTTTCTTAGGTTTCTTTGCGAGATGATCCATCCGTTGGTGCGGCCAGGTCGAGATGAAGCACTTCGGCTGGCCAATCAGTTCAATGATGCCCTGCGGCCAGAAGGTTGGGAGCTCTTCGAGGAGCAACGGATTGCCGGGCGCCCTCGGTACGCCTATCGCGCTGTCAGCGACAACGGAACACACGCCGTTTCCCGGGCGCGTAACGTAGCTGACGCACTGGATGCCGGTTGGATGGCCAAAGAGATTGAACGTCTTGAACGTTGCATCGAAGGTGACCCCGCCATGGCTATCGGCACAGCAAAAGATCTGGTCGAAAGTTGCATCAAAACGATCTTGGAGAAGCGGAACATCCCCTTCAATCGTTCGGATGATATTGGAGATCTGACGAAGCTTTTGACGAGGGCGCTTAGATTGGTTCCGGACGACATCCCGGATGCTACGAAGGGTGCCAAGAACATTAAGGTGATCCTCAACAACTTGGCATCTATTACCCACAACCTGGCCGAACTCAGGGGCTTCTATGGTTCAGGCCATGGTCGCGCGGGCAATCATCGCGGTCTTGAGCCAAGACATGCGCGCCTGGCAGCGGGGGCGGCGGCCGCCTTCGTGGATTTCATTTCGGCTACACATCGCCAGCGAGATGAACGAAAGGACGCGACCCCGAATGACCCCCGTCCTAGCACGTGACACCTAATCCCCTCCGGTTCCGATGCTTTGGCGTCGGCCGACAGACGCTGATGTCTGCTTCCGACCCAAAGCGGACACGTCTTCAGGATGGACGTTAGAGTCGTTAAGAGCCAACCTCCTCGATGTCAGGCAATTTCCACGTCTTGTCGAAGAACGATTTGTCTGGACCATACAGCCGGAAGATGACGAGCCATTCGCCGTCTTTTCCTATGGTCACCCAGTTGTTTTCCTTACCCACAGGGGCCGTCGGGGCGAAGTAGATATCCACTGAGCCATCCGAGTTCTTGACCGTTTTCTGGTTGTAGGAGTCCAGGCTGACAACGGGAGCTTCGCGAATGAAGCCAGCGGTATCCCAGTTGTAGACCGTAGCTGACCAATACTGCTTGGCCGGCACATGGGCGGGAACATGCAGCTTGTATGTCTTGCCGCCGCGAAGCTGCTGCCCGCTGTGGTCTTTGACCGTGGATATATAAATCGTGGGCGCGCTCGCATCCATCTTTTTGGGTGGTCCCCAGAACATGAAGCCACCCATGCCACGAAGATCGTAATTGAGCATGTCCGGTGTCTGATACGAGAACTCCGTCTTCATGGCAGCCGCATCAGGAAGCCCCCAGCTTGCGCCGTCCCAGTGTGGTCGAAGTGAACGTGCCTGGAGGTACTGAAAGTAGCTCCGTGCCTCAGCCGCGGTCTCGCGGAAGGTGGCATTCATGGCCGTATCTGGTTGGAACGGCTTTCCCTTTTCGATGCCAATCGTGGCCAGCATGTTCATCATGGCAAGATCGCGCGGATTCACCGGTTCCTCGTCCACCATCTTCGCCAGTACTGCGTAGAACGTCTCGTCCATGTGCGGAAGGCCATCCCACAGCTTGCCCGAGGCATCGATGAACCGTTGCTCAGGTGGATGGCTGGCCTGAGAGAGTGGGTACATGCGAATCTTTTTGAGTAACGCTACGGCAGCGTCCTGATCCGCTTTCGAACTGCCATTTGCGATGGTACGCATCAGCCAGAATCCGCCGAATGTCGACGAGCGCACGGGGATGTACCCCGCAGGCACATCCCCCTTGAAGCCCGGAGGAAGGATCAAGTACTTGCCGCCCTTTCCCTTGTCGTCCCCGCTGGGTCCAACGATGTTGAGGGGAACGTCCCACATATCGCACAACTGTCCATACAGCCCTGCGCCAACCGCTGCCGGTACTTCAAGCACCAAGGGGCCGTCCTGCTTAGTACTGTAGGAACTGTAGATATAGCGGGTGGAGGCGTTAGGTGTGCTTGTCTGGAACTTCCAATCGGGATACTGAGAGAAATAGGCAATGTCGTTGAGCTTCGCGCCAAGGCCGAGGTAGCCCTGCCTGATGGCGTCCATGGCAACGATGGGCATCCCCCAAACGGCCACCTCAAAGGCCCTGCTATGCAGAAGCTGGTTCTGTTGAGGGAAAGGAGCGGGCTGCGCATTGCCGGCCAAAACGATGGGTACAATGGCAAGACATGCCGAAAACAGACTGGCTTTGATGAGCCTGCGCGATAGCTTTTTCGTCATCTCGGTTTTCATGGGCCCGTCCGAATCATCTCGTTGATGATGAATGGTTGGGTTAGAGAGTCGCTCCGGACAACCGCAAAATGACGTAGAAACGCTAAGTAGAATTACCCGGCCAAACATGACATTGGCACGCCAATGGAATGTCCGCTTCCGACCCGAAGCGGACCTGCCGGCGCAGCATTCGATGTCCGACTTTACGTCGGATTGTTATCCTGACGTGCACATCCGTCTATTCGATAGTTGGGGAGTCAGGTGCATGACTGAGTGGGCGATCTCGGCGGCGCTGAATCTGATCGTGCCGGCCTGTATTAGCATCTTGATTGCGCTTCTTATCAGGAACAGACGCGCACCGTTCGTCGCTGCAGCTGTTGCGTGGTTTGCATACTTGGCTTTCAACCTTTACACAGACGGTCACTCTCGCGACAGTGAGCTATTGCGAGGCACATGGCCATACTTCCAGCTCACGGGCGGCACCTTTGTTGCATTGCTGGCAGCCGCTTGCGCGGCCGGCACACTTAAGGTTCTTGGCAAAGCTCGTAACCATTCGTCCAAGCGGAAGAACGGGGCGCCCGCCGCTTAACTCAGGCGTTAGCCACCAGCAAGGGGATGAGTCCGCTTCCGACCCGAAGCGGACGTTACCGGATCCAGTGATCAAAACGGGGAGGAACGTTGAACATCTGGCGTCAAGCAGCAGCCAACATGGCGAATACTCGCGACATGCCCACGACCCTTCGGGTCATTACAGTGCTTGGGACGCTCGGCTGTGTTGTGGGGCTTGTCGCTATGGCAACGATGTCGGTCATCTGGGGAACTGGCAATCAGACAACACCCTTCACTTACATGTGGCGGTCCGGGGCCTGGGTGTCGCCCGTCTTATGGCTGCTCCTAATCTTCGTCGGCTGCCTGGGTGTCGCTGCGCGCAGACCCGGCTTTCGATGGATCTTGGTGTTCAGCCCTTTCCTGATCGAAGTACTAAGCATTCCCTATGTCGAGTTGAGGCTATTGGACGTCGCGTCAGCAGCATTTTGGGGGCTTTCCAGCTACGCGTACCTTTTTCATGCTCCATCGGTGCGTAGCTACTTTGCAGTGTCGCGCCCGTGAGGTAATGGCAGACTAATGCCCGCCTCCGACCCGAAGCGGACAGTCCCCTCATAGGGCAACTAGCTTTGCCGGTGACTTCCGGCAGGCGCTTCAAACGCTCGCTGTGCCTACGCTCGGATCACGTCGTTACCAACCGGGGAGCTTGGTGCAATGCAGGGTCGAAGGATCTTTTTCGTTTTGACTCTCACGGTACTTGGGGGTTGTTCGCAGGCATTTTTCGCCGGGCCGGCAGGGACGTCAGCAGACGGACGGCCATACTTTGTCATCTACGATGGTCCGGGCATGGCTTGTAAGTCGCCAACCTTTGATGGCGCAGCCTGGTCAGGCGGGTATGGCCAACCCGTGCCAGTAACCGCCGGGCAGCATCGGTTCGAGTGCGGAGGAACCGTGATCACACTAAACATGCCCAAGGGCATGATTTACAAAGTGGACTATCGACAATAGTAAAAGGTCTGCTTCCGACCCGAAGCGGACCTAAACTAAAGCAGATGGTGGTCCACGAACTTGCGACAGGGGGCTGATAGTGAATCAAGTGATAGATCAAGGGTACGAGAAATGGCGGAGCTACTTTTTCTTGATACTGAGTGGGCCAATGATGCTTGCCGGGAGCTAGTAAGTCTTGCATTGGTCAATGCGGATGGAAGCAAACGTTTCTATGCGGAACGCGACCCCCTACCTGGAGCGCCGTCAACATTTGTCCGGGCGACAGTCTACCCACTACTGGAACGCGGAGATTCGGCCATTCCTGATGAGGTTTTTACAGAAAAGCTGCGAGCATTCGTCACATCATTCAACAATCCGCGCATCCATTTCGACGGGCAGATCGATAAGGTCCAGCTCACTCAAGCCCTTTCTGGCTTCGGCAAACTGCGTGCAGCCATTCCTCCGTTTGAGCCTGTACTCGTCACTCGCCAAGATGTCATGGATCAGCTTGAGATCTACTTTCAGGGCCACCCGACAGCCAATGCTCGTCGACACCACGCGGGTGTTGATGCGGAAGCACTGCGCTTTGCCTTCATGGAAGTCGTAGGCTGATGCAGCTCTTCCTTGATTGCGAATGGGCGGACACATTAGCGAGCGATCTGGTATCCATTGCATTGGTCTCCGCTGACAGCCGGCATTTGTTCTATGCCGAACGCGATCCGCTGCCATTAGATCCGACGCCATGGGTCAAGAGCGTGGTGTATCCACTTTTGGAGCGCGGTCAATGGGCCATGGACGATTTCTCCTTGGTGCGGAAAGCCCGCGAGTTCTTATCCAGCGTGTCGAATCCGACGATTTGCTACGAGGCAGGTCATGACCGCGCCCTGTGTCAGTATGTATTGGACGGACTTGAAGTCTCACTACCGGCAGGTCCGCTTCCTAGTAATTTGAAATGGGAGCGTCTGGACGAATTGCTGTCCGCCAAGGAGCATTGGTGGCAAACACACCCAGAACTACAACCGTGGCGACACCACGCGCGCATCGATGCGCTGGCCCTGCGCGGAGCATATTTGGGTGGATAGAGGAGTCAGCTGCGAAACCGCGAGCCCGCAGTGACGCAGGCAACGATTCATCTTATTAGCGCCGACTGGTCAGCTGCGTTAGGAAGGCAAGGATACGTCGACGAGGAGCCGGTGATAGCCGATGAAATGTCGTGATCAAGGCGGCTAGGTCGTCGTCCTCGGCAAAGAAATAGGCCACCGGAACTCCCAGCACTTCACCGAGCTTGAGCAACGTGCTGGTATCAGGTGTGTGCTTGCCGCGTTCGTACTGGTTGATCCTGGGCGAAGCCACTGAAGGATCCATGCCGGCTTGCACGCCAAGCGCACGTTGAGAAAGCCCCGCCTCCAGCCGGGCGGTCCGCAGACGCGCCGCGACGACTGCTTCCTTTTTGCCTCCGCGTGCCACGCCTGAACCCACTCCTAGATAGCTCTAGAGCAGCTTCAACGTGGATGGTTTGCCTGCATACTAAGAGTTCCTTAATATGCAGCCGGCTCATTACCTGTCCCCTCCATCGAGGGGACCTTGCCCCACGGGATTCCTAGGTGCGCTGTGAAATCGAGTGACCTGACCGCCAACCTCTACTTTTCGGCGGCCGTACGCACGGCTGCGGACGTAACGCAGACCCGCCTCCTGCCGCTCGATGCGCTGCAGCAGCCACTTGCGCCGCACGAAAACTATTCTCAGCGCGTATTGCTTTCGCTTCAGGCGCTGGGCGTCATAGAGCCCGACCTTTCGCCGTCGCGCGCCGATGATTGGTTGATGCCGCGGGATTGGATGCAATGCGGCTTTGACAGCGTTGCGTGGCGCATACGTTGGGCGCCGCGGGACTGTCGTCGTCAACATGATCAGCTGAGAGAGCTTTTCAAGGAGGTCGAGCCGTCGGAAGACGCGGTGCACACCCTACTTGCAATGTGGGAGGATCTCGCGCTGGCCGAAACGGTCCAGTATGCACATTGGGCCTTGGCGAGATCGGGCTATAACCCGGCATGGGCAGATCTGGCGACTGAAGAGCTTCGTCAGGCGCTCAAGCAATTTAGCGTAGCCAAGATTATGTATCTCATTACTCTGGCAGTGCATTCAGTAGCCATCGCTCGCCAGCGGGGAAACACGGACGCTATTCAACTTGGGCAAGTCTTTGCGAGGTCAATCGCCCACACATCTCGTTACGTGGCTGATGGACATTGGGGTGATCGGGGTCTATCGCGTCCGGCGGAGCTTCCACTTAGCACCCTGGCGACGATATTCGCCTATGAGGTAACGCGGCTCGATGACGAGTACCAAACGCTTAGCCCTTCGCTGGATGCGCTGCGCGCCGCGTTGATCCGCCATCGAACAATTCACTGAGGCGCTCTGTCGCAACCGACAGATTCGGCACCCGAGGCATTTCCCGGAGGTCCACTGACCTCTCTCGAACCATGGCGAGCGAAGGTCTGGCGGATGCCTTAGCCCTTGCTATTCAGGCGCGGCGAGAGGCAATGAAGATCAGTTGGGAGTCGTTTGCGGACGCGATCGGCATGCATCGTGCGTACTCCAGCGGAATCGAGCGTGGTGAACGCAACATCACGCTCGACACCTTTCTTCGTGTTACCGAAGGTCTCCGAACAACTGTCGCCGCATTGGCCATAGAAGCCAGATTCTGAGGGTTCTCGAGCGACGGCCCTAACCTTCACGCGCTGAAGGGGCTTTGGTCTGATCGGGCGAACAAGACCTGGAACGACGCCCACATGGAAGCGAGCTCTCAGTAAATCTTCTTTATGTTCTATGGGTTAGCGGCATTCGCGAGGCGCGGTGACGGACTCACCCAACTGCAGGCGCCATAGGGGGCATCACCCCTGGGGCCTCGGTCTTGGAGGAACGATTTCGATGCGCCCTGCTCGGGTTGCGCCACTGCTATATTCAGCATCGCAGAAGCGTGGCCTTTTCGGGCACTTGAGTTGCTTCCTTGGGCAACTGATCTGCTAAGAACTTCCATACTTCTCCGTAGATATTTTGGTGTCCATGAGTAGTCGTCCATTCTTTAGTAATCTCACCCTGTTTCGCTTTTCCTCCAACGTTTCCGATGACCTGAGCCGCCTCGACGAGGTGTTGGGCGACTATCGACTGCGCCCCTGTGGCCCCATGGAAATGGGCACCAAGGGCTTCGTGCCGCCGGTGGGTCGTGGCGAGGAAGCCGCGCTCACCCACGCCGTGCACGCCTGCACCATGGTCACCGTGGGCAGCGAGGACAAGCTCCTCCCGGGCGCGGTGGTAAACGATGAGCTTCATCGCCGCGTGCAGAAGATCGCCGAAGAAGAAGGCCGCAAGGTCGGCGGCCGCGAGCGCAAGCGCCTGAAAGAGGACGTGCTCAACGAACTGGTGCCGCGCGCCTTCATCCGCAGCTCGCGCCAGCGCGCTTACGTGGACAAGAAGAACGGCTGGCTGGTGCTGGATACGTCCAGTCGCAAGTCGGCCGAGAATACGCTCACCCAGATGCGCGAAGCGCTGGGCAGCTTCCCCGCCGTCCCGCTGGCGCCGGAAGAGGGCCCGCGCGTGCTCATGACCGACTGGCTGGCCAACGGCAACCTGCCGGCCGGTCTGGCCCTGGGCGACGAAGTGGAGCTGCGCGACCCAGCTTCGGCCACGGGTGCCATCGCCAAGTGCCGCCGCCAGGACCTGGACGGCGAGGAAGTGAAGGAGCACCTGCGCAACGGCAAGCAGGTATTCCAGCTCGGTCTCACCTTCGATGAGCGCATGAGCTTCGTGCTGGGTGAAGACCTGATCGTGCGCAAGCTGAAGTTCCTCGACGTGGTGGTCGACGAGCTGGGCGACAGCCACCCGGACGCCGCCGCTGAAGCCGACGCCACCTTCGCCCTGCTGACGCTCGAACTGGAGCGCCTGCTGGGCAAGCTGGAAGAGTGGTTCGGCCTGCCGCGTCCCGCCGAGGCCTGAGATTCCCGCCCCACCCTGGCTACTGGCAGGGGTGGGGCGGTCACCGGCTCGTCTTGCGAAGCCTGCATGCTCCCCCCACATATGCTCTGGGACACTTAAGGGCCTGGACGCCGGGTAGTCGTAGTAGGCGGGGAACATGACGCAGAACCTTGAAGGCGATTGGCTGGAACTGGCCACCGCAAGCGGCAGCACGATCCGTGTGCTCAAAGCGGCGCATCCGCGCGCACGTCGCTTGCGCCTCACCGTGACGCCCAAGGGCGCGCGCGTGTCGTATCCGAACGGCACGCATCCGGCGCAGGTAAGCGCATTCCTGCGACATCACGCCGATTGGCTGGAGCGCAAGCTCGATGAGTTGCACCTCATCGTCAAACCGCTGCCGCCTTTGCGCGTCGGTATACCTACCGACATTCCCATGCGTGGCGAAACCGTGCAGCTGGATTGGGCGGACGGGCCGTATCCCCGCGTCGACGCTGGCGAAGGCACACTCACCCTGACGATACCGCGCCCACACACGCGTGCATTGCCCGTAGCGCGTGGCTTGCTCGCTTCGTTCCTCGAATCACAAATACGACGCGACGTTTCCCGCTGGCTTGCAGGCTACGTGCCGATGCTCGGGTTGGCGCCTACCGCGTTGCGAGTGCGCCCCATGAAGAGCTTGTGGGGCAGCCTCGATACGCGCGACCGCATCAACCTCGACCTCGCCCTTGCGCTCGCACCGCCCAGCGCACTGCGTTACGTGCTCGCGCATGAGTTGTGCCATCTGAAGGTGCGCAGTCACTCACCGCGCTTCTGGGCGCAGGTGGAGAACCTTTTTCCCGAGTGGCGCGAACAGCGCGACTGGCTGCGCATGAATGGCGCGTGGTTGAAGACCGAGCTGGATCGGTTGATTGCCGACGTGGCGGATTGACTGAGGTTATGCGGGTCGCGCACGAGTGCGCTCCTACAAACACGCCAGCTCTGTAGGAGCGCACTTGTGCGCGACCCGCGCCTGGATCAGGCGGTCACCATCAATGCGAAAGGGCGAACGACGTCAGGATACGCGCCGTCTCTTCCGGCTTCTCGAGAATCGGCATGTGATTGCAACCGCTCAAGGTACTGGTGCTGATGGCGGCGGCGTTCTTGAGGCCGTTGCGCAGGCTGTCGAGTGCCGAGATGTCGATGATCTTGTCGTCATGGCACCACAGGCCCAGCACCGGCATGCTCAGCTTGTCGAGCTGGTTCTGCAGGGACAGGTATTGCGAAGGATCACGCAGCTCGTTGAAGGTGTGCTCGATGAAAGCGCGGTCCTTCTGGTTGCGCCTGATCAGCACATCCTGGAAGCGACCGGGGATATCCAGCGGCTTGGCAAAAGCCCACGACGTGGCTTGGGCAAATTGCTCACGGTTGTCGAACACAAACACGTTCTTGCCGGACTTGGCCGTGCGCGAGAAGTCATTCTCGTCGGTCTTCAGGCCAAATGAGCTAAGCAGCGCCAACTCGGCGACGTGCTCCGGATGCTCGGCAGCGTAGATACCGGCGATGGCACCGCCCATTGAATGGCCGATAAGCACGAAGTGCTTCAGACCCAATGCTTCGACGAAACCCTGCAGTCGCGACACTTGCGCATCGATGTTGTAGCTGGCGCCTTCGACGCGGCTGGATTCACCCCAGCCCGGCAGGTCCGGCGCGATCACGTGAAAATGCGGCGTCAGCAGCTCGAGCTGTTTCAGCCACACTTCCTTGCTGGCGGCAAAGCCGTGCAGCACGATCAGGGTCGGGCCCTGGCCACCTTCGAAGTACACCCATTTGGTATCGCCGACCTGCACGGAGTGCTCGTCGACGTGCGCGGCCATCGCCTGTCGCTTGATGTCGGCCTGCATCAGCCACTGCGGGGCGAACAGGTAAGAGCCACCCAGTACCACGACCAGCAACACGGCAATGAAGCCGAGGAACTTGAGTCGGCGTAGGGCCAGTCGTTGCCACAAGGGGCGAGCGGAGGTGGGCGGCTTGGGTGTCGTCGATGCAGGTGTCATGGTGATATCACGGGTTCGGGGCGCAACCATCGATGGCGACGCGCCCCGCCTTTTGCAAGGCAGGGCGCGCACGACTTACTTGCCGTTCTTCTTCTTTGCTTTGTCGAACAGTGCTTCCACCGCCTGCTGCGTCAGCGGGTGATAACCGCTCTTGGCCTTGTCATAAACCTGCTGTGCATAGGCAAGACCTTCCGGCGTCTTCACGAAGGCCCGGTACAGCGGCATGGTGAGGTACAGGCGACCAATGCGGGTCATGTGTTCGGCGGCAGCAGGCCAAACGTCCTTGTCGCCGGCGGCGATGGCATGGCTATACCAGCGCATGCCGATCTCGGCGTTCGGCGTGCCGGTGAGATGCCATGCGGCGTCGAGCTGCTTGATCTTGTCCAGCGGCGTCACGTCCGGCAGGCCGTCGAGGAAGTACATCCACTCCTGCGTGTTCCAGCCCTTCGCATCGAGCTTGTCGGCCGCAAGCGAACCGGCGAGGAACGACGCACGCTCTTTGTCGATGGCGTCAAAACGCGGCGAATCCGGCAGCGGTGCGTTCTTGGGAATGCCCGGCTCGTACACCCACTGCTTCACTTCATCCCAGCTCATCTTGCCGGGATGCTTGTCGAAGAGATTGGCCTTCAGGTAGTCGAGCATCTGTTCCGTGGTGATGCTCTGGAACGCGAAGTGTGCGAAGTAATCCTTCAGGTAGGCATCGAAGGTTTCGCGACCGAAGCGCTGCTCCAGCGTACGCAGGAACCACGAACCCTTGTCATAGGGCACTTCGGAAATCGAATCGTCCGCGCCGATGCCGGGCTTCGGTGCAAGACGTTGCGCGTTCTCCGGCATGTCCTTGAGGTTCTTCTCGAGGCCGCGCGCAGAGATCAGCGCTTCCTCATCAGCCAGCGTCTTGCCGTAGACGGCTTCGGTGATACGGCCCTGCACATAGGTGGTGAAACCTTCGTTGAGCCAGATATCGCGCCACGCGGCACTGGTCACAAGGTTGCCCGACCACGAGTGGGCCAGCTCATGCGAAATCACCGAGACCAGACTCTTGTCGCCCACCAGCAGGGTCGGCGTGGCGAAGGTCATGTTCGGGTTTTCCATGCCGCCAAACGGGAAAGACGGCGGCAGCACCAGCAGATCGTAGCGACCCCAGGCATACGGGCCGTACAGCGATTCGGCGGTCTTGATCAGCTTCTCGGTATCTTCGAACTCCTTCGCCGCCTTGCCGACGATGCTCGGCTCGGCATACACGGCCGAACGCGGGCCCGTTTCCTTCGCCGCAATATCACCCGCCGCAATGGCGAGTAGATACGACGGAATCGGATGCGGCTGGCTGAAGCTGAAATTGCCGTCGAGCGGGTGGTTGGCGTCGTTGAGCGCGCTCATCACCACGCGCACATTCTTGGGCGCAGTAACGCGGGCGTCATAGGTGAAGCGGATCGCCGGCGAATCCTGCAGCGGCACCCACGAGCGCGCGTGGATGGATTCGGACTGCGAGAACATGAAAGGCAGCTTCTTGTCGGCGGTCTGCTCCGGCGTCAGCCACTGCAGGCCCGATGCATTCGGCGAGGTGGTATAGACAATGCGCACCTTCGCCGGCTGCTGCGGCGTGGCGATGGTGAGCTTGCTGCCCAGTTCCTTGTCGCTCGGCGCCAGCGCGAACTTCAGCGCATTGGCGGTGCCGGCCTTGTCGATACCTTCGACGCTGGCGATCTTCAGGTCGCGCGTGTCGAGCACCAGCGACTGGGCCTTCGGGTTCTTCCAATCCAGCGTCAGCGTGGCCTTGCCATCGAGCTGCTGGTGCGGGAAGTCGACATTCAGCTGCAGATCCAGGTGGGTGACGCGGACCTGGTCGGGCTGTGCGTAGGAATGGGGGTCGGCGGCGAAGGCGCTCAGCGGCAGCATGAGGGCGCCGAGGGCAAGGGCGTGGAACGGGCGCATCGGGGCAAACTCCATCAGCAGGAAGGTCGAGTATGCCACTGGAGGGTGGGTGGCCGCGGGTGTGGATGGTCACCGTCGGCGCTTGATCGTCATCTCGGCTTAGGTTTGGCAAATGGGCGCTGGTGTCCTTTGCTCGCCCCCCGGGTAGAGGTGCGTGCTCGCGAAAAAAAAGCGCGTGTTCCCCTTACCGTCATCCCGGCGAAGGCTGGAGGCGCTTTTCAACAGCCGAATGGCTGGTCATCCAGTGACTTTGCGCTTGGTTTCAGAGCTGCCGCCAGCGTGCCGCCTACGCGGCGGGCGTTTCGATCCCCTGCCGGCGCTCGAGTCACTTTTCTTTTGCGGGCCCAAAAGAAAAGTAACCCAAAGAAAATGGCCTCAAGAGCGAGGTTGTCGTAGCGTCGTGCTGAACAAAAGACTTGGCGGCCGCGAAGCCCGGATCGTCACGATCGCCCGACACGCGGTATGGCTACACCGCAACGCGCCACAGCGGAGAGGGCTTAAAGCAGGGCGGCGTTGCTCTTGGCTCTCCGCTCTTACTCCCTCTCCCCTTGAGGGAGAGGGCTGGGGAGAGGGGGCAATCTTGCCTCACCATCCCAAATGAGCCGTCATCCCAGCGTAGGCTGGGATGAACATCGGGCGGTGGATCTCTCGCGGGTGCGCCCCGCGAGGACACGGAATCAATGCGTCGTCGCAGCGGGTGCCGGCGCCGCCGCCGGTGCCGGCCGCTGACCGTTCTGCAGCGCGCGGATGTAGTCCGCCACATCCTGCTTGGACACCACGCCACGATGGTTCTTGTCGATCTCATCAAAATGCGCGCGAATGAAGGGCACCGGACCCTTATCGGCTTCTTCCTTCGTCAACAGCCCATCCTTGTTCTTGTCGGCGATGTCAAAGTTCTTTACCGCGTTCTGAACCTGGTTGGTGATGGGGCCGAGGCCGATCTGCGCGTGGGCGGCGGTTGCGGCGGCAAGCGCGATGAGGGCGGTAAGCATCAGGCGGGTGTGGCGCATGGCGAAGCTCTCTCCTTGAACGAAGGCCCGCATTATCTCACCCGAATTGTGAGTAAGCCGTTCGGGGTGCGCGCCATCACTGCGCACCCCATGCTGTGCGTTCAGCTTTCGAACGTCAGCGCGTTGGTGAGGTCGCCAGGCGCCGGCCCGCCGGCAGCCACCATCGCCTGTTCGCGCATGGCGAGGCCGGGAAGTTTCTCCAGCCCGAAGCGGCGCGTGAGGAAGCGGGCGATAGAGCCGGTGTCATAGATGGTGTGGTCGACATGGCCCTTCTTGGCAAATGGCGACACGATGACGGCCGGAATGCGCGAACCCGGCCCCCAGCGATCACCTTTCGGCGGCGCCACGTGATCCCACCAGCCGCCGTTCTCGTCGACGGTGATGATCACCAGGGTGTGCTTCCATGCCGGCGATTTCTGCAGTGCATCCACGATGTGCATGATGTGGCGATCGCCGGCATCCACATCCGAATAGCCGGCGTGCATGTTGAGGTCGCCCTGCGGCTTGTAGAAGCTCACCGTCGGCAGACGATCGGCTTCGATGTCGGCGAGGAAGCGATTGGTCTGCGATGTTTCACCAACGCCACCATCACGCAGGTGCTTGGCGCGCGCGTCGGTACCTGGCGCAAAACTTTTGAAGTAGTTCAACGGCTGATGATGCATCTGGAAATTGGGCCGCTGTGGGAATTGCTTCTCGTCGCCGTCACCCTTGCCGTCCAGTGCTGCCTGCCACGCGCCCGCGTACCATGCCCAATCCACGCCGCCGGCGGAAAGCACATCGCCGATGGTTTTGTGTTCCTGTGGAGGCAACGTATTGGGGCTATCGGAATCGGCCAGACTCGGGTTACTGCCCGATTCGGTGGCGCTGGGTGCATATGGCGGCGACATGGTGTTGACGGCGAAGAAATCCGGCGTCAATGCACTGCGTGAAGCAAATTTCGGTCGGCCATCCATCGCGCTCTTCGGTGAATCATCCGCGAGCTTCAGACGCGTGTCGGTGGGTTTGCCGCTTTCGGTCACGGCAATGTTGAAGCGGGCGGGGCTCTGGTCCGCATTCGGGTAGAACGGTGGTTGCGCTGCCACCAGATACTGGTGGTTGAGGAACGAGCCACCAAACGCACCCATGAAGAAGTTGTCGCACAGCGTGTACTGGCGCGCGAGCTGCCACAGTCGCAGATGGGCGGCACTATCGCCGTAGTAGCCCATCACCATGGCGCCGGTGTCGCCCCAGGCCACGAAGCCGTCGTTCTTGCCGCCGTTGATCTGCTGCTGGTTATCGTAGAAGCGATGCACAAGGTCGCGCGTCACCACGCCATGCGGCAACGGCTCGCCACTGCCCGTGCGCAGTGCCCACGGCGCGTTGGACAGGCCAGTAATGTCTTCCTGCATGACCTGATAGCTACGGTGGTTCACTGTCTGCTTGTGCGGCGCCACGCCATGCCATACCGGCGGCAGCGTTTTCAGCAGTGAGCCGTCGCGGTCGCGCTGCTGAAATTGCTCCGGCTTCAACGCGCTGAGCGGATGCTCGACGCCGGGGAAATTAGCGAACAGATTGTTGAAGCTGCGGTTCTCCGCATAGATCACCACCACCCTCTGAATGTGCTGCCGCAACGCAGTGTCTAGTGGTGTAGCGGTGGCCTGCGTTGTTGCAGCGGCGAGCGCGTCGCGACTCCCGAGCGCCAGCGCGGCGCCGGTCAGCGCTAGGCCGCCCAGCAGGCGGCGTCGCGACGGGTCAAGCGGTTGCTCGTTGGTGTCTTCAGTGGTGGTTGGCGGAAGTTTGTTCACGGAGCGGCGTCATCGTAGAAACGGGCCATATCAGCCTTGCTTTGTTCCAACGACGGCTGATCCAGATAGATCATATGGCCGGAGGGGTAAAAGCCAAACGATATGTTCTTGCGCTGCGCCGGCTCCAAGCCCAGATGGCTCAGATCGAACTCGGTGGCGTAGAAAGGCGTGGCCAAGTCGTAATAACCATTGGCCGAGAACACCTTCAGGTGCGGGTTGCGCCGCATGGCGCCGCCCAGGTCGTCGGCGACGTAGGTGGCCTGCAGCCAGCCACCGTTCTTCTTGCGCTTCCAGTCCCAATTCTTGCCGACATTGGCGTAGTTGTTGGGCAGGTAGGGTTGGTCGCTGGTGAACTTCAACTCATTGGCGGTGTACTGATTGAACATCGCCACGTAAGCTCCGGTGATGGCATCGCTGGCGGTGTCGCCATCGGGCAGTTCGCCAGCTGCATCCGGGTCGATGCCTTGGAAACGGCCGTCCAGACGTCCCACCGTCAGGCGCTGGTCACGCAGCAGTTCCTTGCGGAAGCGGCTTGGCTCCACGCGAAGGTTGGCGGCCCTAATGTACTGTGGCGATATGCCGAGATAGCGACTCATCTGATTGGCAATGCGATCAGCCTCGGCAGAGTCGATGGCGTCACCCTTCGCCAGCGCCAACGTATAGTCGCCAGCCGCGAAGCGGCGCACTTCGGCGAGGAAGGTCCCGATATCGGCCGGTTTGTTCGGCACCTTGTTGTGATACCAGGCAATGGCGGCTTCGGTGGGCAGGTTCATGATGTAGCCGTGATCGATGCCGGGCGCGGCCACTGCAAAGTCGAGAATCGACGACATCAGAATGACGCCGTTGAACTCCATGCCCTTATCCTGCAGCGACTTCACCAGCACGGCCGAACGCGTGGTGCCGTAGCTTTCGCCGAACAGGAACTTCGGCGAGTTCCATCGATTGTTGGTGCTGACGTAGCGGCTGATCAGGCGGGTGAAGGCATCGGCATCCTGCTCAACGCCCCACACGTCCTTGCCTTCGGTCTTGCCCACCAGCTGCGAGTAGCCGGTGCCCGGCGCATCGATAAAGACCAGATCGCTCTTGTCGAGCAGGCTGCTTTCGTTCGGCACCCAGCGATACGGCGCGGGCGGAATCGGTTTGTCGCCATCATTGGCCACACGCACCGGCCCGTATGAGCCCATGTGCAACCACATCGACGACGAACCCGGTCCGCCGTTGTAGAAGAAGGTCACCGGTCGCTTGCTGTTCTTGCCGCCGTCCACCGTATAGGCGACGTAGAAGAAGCTAACGGTCGGCTTGCCCTTGTCATCGCGGATCAGCATGGTGCCGGCGGTGGCGGTGTAGTTCACCGTGCGTCCGCCAATGCGCACGCTGTGCTTGGTCACGACCTTGCGTTCGGGCGGAACCGGTTGTTCGTCGGTGCTCTTGTCCTTGTCACCCTGTTCGGACGACGTCTTGGGCGGCGTGTCGGCGGCGTGCGAAGGCAGTGTGCCCAGTGCGAGCAAGGTGGCGAAGGCAAGAGAAGCAAGCGAGAGCTGGCGCATATCAGAGGGTTCCTTGGAGCCTGTCACGAATGATGGGTGGCGTCGTAGTAGCGCGCCAGGTCGCCCTTGAGCAGCTGCAGCGCTTCGGTGTTCAGGTAAATCATGTGTCCCGACGGGTAGTACAGGAAATGCACGTTCCCGCGCAGCGATGGCTCGAGATTCATGTGCGACAGGTCGTACTCCGTGATGAAGAACGGCGTGGCAAAGTCGTAGTAGCCGTTCACCGACAGCACCTGCAGATGCGGGTTGGTGCGGATCGCATGCGCGAGATCGCCGGCCACATAGGCCGTCTGCAACGGCCGCTTGATGCCAGCGGCCTGATGTTTCCAGTCCCAGTCCTTGCCGATATCGGCGAAGGTGGGGCGGTACTCCAGATCGCTGTGGTAGTTGAGCTGGCCGGCGATGTAGTCGTGAAAGGCGGTGATGAAGGCGCCGCTAATGCCCGCATCGGATGCGTCGTAGTCCGGCACTTCGCCGGCGGCGTCTTCGTCCATACCTTCGAAGCGCGCGTCGAAGCGGCCAATGGTGCGACGTTCGTTGCGCAGCAGCTCCTTGCGGAAGCGTGCGGGCTCCACGCGCAGATTGGCCTGCTTGATGTAATCCGCCGACAGGCCGGTGTAGCTGGCGAGTTGCCGCGCCACGGCATCCGCTTCAGCGGACGGCACGTTCTGGCCCTTGGCCAACGCCGTGGCGTACGGGCCGCGGGCGAAGGCGCGCACCTGATCCAGATAGGCGGTGAGATCGCCGGGCTTGTTGGCGAGCTTGTTGTGAAACCACGCCGCTGCCGCATAGCTCGGCACGTAGCCGATGTACATCTCGTCGTAGCCCGGGCTGCGCACGCCATAGTTGAGAATCGACGACATCAGGATCACGCCGTTGAACGCCATGCCCTTGTCCTGCAGCGCATCCACCAACGCACCCGAGCGCGTGGTGCCATAGCTTTCGCCGAACAGGAACTTCGGCGAGTTCCAGCGGTTGTTGAGCGTCACGTAGCGTTGAATGGCGCGGCTGAACGCGGAGACGTCCTGATCGACGCCCCAGAAGTCCTTGCCTTCAGCCTTGCCCACCGGGCGCGAATAGCCGGCGCCCACCGCGTCGATGAATACGAGGTCGGTCTTGTCGAGCAGGCTGTCATTGTTGGCCACCAGCTTGTACGGCGCCGGTGCGGTTGCGGTGGGGCTATCCGTCTGGATGCGGACCGGGCCGAACGAACCCATGTGCAACCACATGCTGGAAGAGCCCGGGCCGCCGTTATAGAGGAAGGTGACCGGCCGACTCGAAGGCGTGCCGTTGTCCACCGTGTAAGCCACGTAGAACACGCTGGCCTGCGGCTGCCCTTTTTCATCCCGAATGATCAGTGTGCCCGCAGTGGCGGTATAGGCCACGTTGTGACCGCCGATACTGACACTGTGCTTGGTGCGCACCGCCGTCTCGGTGGTAGGCGCCTGAGCGTCCTCTTCCTTGCTGCTGGTTTTCTTGTCGGTGGGCGCGTCCTTGGCCAACGAGATGGAACAGGGCGACAACACAAGACTGCCAGCCAGCAGCAGATAGAAAAAACGACGCATGCAAATCCCCCGGGCGGTCATTGGATCGATATAAGCCCTGAGTATGCGTATGCCTGGCGTAAGGCGACCGTGACAGAAGTACTGGGTGGCACTACGAAGCGCCCCAGCCGCCTGACTGGGGCGCTTCCCATCACAACGCTTACAGATCGACGCCGAAACGGGCTCTAATAGCGTGGCGATGGGTTCCGGCGCACAGGCCAATGGCAGTAGCAATGGTACGGCCATCGGTGGCAGCAGTTTTGCCGCCGGCCCCAACGACACGGCGTTGGGTGGCAATGCGCAAGTGAAGGCCGACGGCAGCACGGCGGTAGGCGCCAATACCACCATTGCGGCAGTGGCGACCAATGCAGTGGCGGTGGGTGAAAGCGCGCAAGTAACGGCTGCTTCTGGCACGGCGGTGGGTCAGGCTGCGCAAGCCACGGCGGCGGGCTCGGTGGCGTTGGGTCAGGGCTCGGTGGCCAATGTTGCGAACACGGTGTCGGTGGGTAGCGCAACAACTCAGCGTCAGATCACCAACGTGGCCGCTGGCGTTAACGCTACCGATGCAGCCAATGTGGGTCAGGTGAGCGCACAGGTGACGCAGGCCATTCAGACGGCTAAAACCTACACCGACGCCAGCGCGCAACAGACCTTGCAGGCTGCCAATGCGTACACCAATCAGGCGCTTTCGGCGCAAAGCCAGGGCTTGAGCGATCTGCGCAACCAGATGAACGATCAGTTCTCCGATGTGAATCGACGGCTGGATCGCGTCGGTGCGATGGGTTCGGCGATGGCGCAGATGACCGCAAATACCTCGGGCCTTGCCGGTGATAACCGCGTGGGCTTTGGCGCTGGTAATTACAACGGTCAGGGCGCGTTCGCCGTGGGCTATCAGCGCGCCTTCGACAACAACCATGCGGCCGTTTCCATCGGTGCCTCGGTGTCGGGCTCGGAATCGTCCGTTGGTGTCGGTGGCGGCTTCAGCTGGTAAGGCGATACGGGGCACGCTGGGGAGCGTGCCCCGCTTTCATGCATGACCTATTCGGGGAAAGCCGCCGGCTTGCCTGCACTGACGCCGTTACAGATTCAGCAGGCGCTGTTTGACTCGGCGCGCGTGTTTCCGGTGAACGAGGGCTATCCGCTTGGTGCGGGCATCGTGGATGCGAATGCGGCCGTGCAGGCTGCGTTGAATCCCGCCGATACGGTGCTGCCGACTACGCTGACCAGTGGCGTGCCGGTCTCGGTGTCTGGTGCTGCAGGTAGCGTCACGCTGTATGCCCTGACGGTGCCAGCCAACGCCACCAACCTCACCATTCGCACCTTGGGTGGTACGGGCGACGTGTCGTTGTACGTAAAGCAGGGCATGCCGGTAGCCGCCAATGGCAGCAATGCCGATTTTTCGTCGGTCAAACCCAATACCAATAACGAGACAGTTATCCAGACCTCACCGACGCCCGGTGTCTGGTACGTGGGTGTGACCGGTGTGAAAGCCTTTGCCAATGTACAGCTCACGGCCAGCTACGTGACGCATTAAACCGATATCAGCGTGTCTGCCACTTTGGGAGCCGAGTAACATCGGCTCCCCTTTTTTTGCGCTGGCTTATGACGATGCAGGCGTGTTGAGGTAATCCAGCGTGGCCTGCAGCATCGATTCCATGCCGATCTTCAACGCGCCTTCGTCCATAAAGAATTTCGGCGAGTGGTTGGCCGGCGCCTTCAGTGCGTCTTGTCCCGCAGGCGTTGACCCTACAAAGAAATAGACGCTGGGTACTTCCTTGGCGAAGTAGGCGAAGTCTTCCGAAGCCATCCACGGTTTCGCTTCGATCACGTGATCATTGCCAATGGCAGTGGCGATACTGCTCCGCACGCGGGCTTCCAGTGCGGGGTTGTTGACCAGCACTGGGTTGCTGTCGCCCACGGGGATTTCCGCATCCACCGTGGCGCCATTCGCGGCGGCGATGTGGTCCGCAATGCTCTTGAGGTTGTCGAAGGCCTGCTGGCGCATGCCGGTATCGAAGGTGCGCAACGTGCCTTGCAGCTCCACCTTGTCGGGAACGATGTTGTAGCGCGAGCCACCTTCGACGATACCGAAGCTGAGCACCGCTGGCTGATCGCCGATGTTGAGCTTGCGGCTGACGATGGTCTGCGCGGCGCTGATGATTTCCGCCGAGGTAACGATGGGGTCCACGCCGCCCCACGGCATCGCACCGTGTGTCTGGCGACCGTGCACCACCAGCTTGAACCAGTCCGAGCCGGCCATGGTCGGGCCCGGCCGCAGGGCCACCGTGCCGACGTTGAGCGAACTGACTACATGCATGCCAAACATCGCATCGGGTTTGAAGTCGCGGAACACGCCTTCCTTGAGCATCAGCGATGCGCCGCCTTGCTCGCCTGCCGGGGCACCTTCTTCCGCCGGCTGGAACACAAACATGACTTCACCGGGGAGATCCTTCTTCATGCCGGCCAGCGTGGTCGCAAGACCCAGCAGCATGGCGGTGTGCGCGTCGTGGCCGCAGGCGTGCATGACGCCGGTCGCTTTGCCGCGATATTCACCCTTGGCCTTGGAGGCGAAGGGAAGATCCACTTCTTCGGTGACCGGCAGTGCATCCATGTCGGCGCGAATGGCCAGCTTGGGACCGGGTTTGCCACCCTTGAGGATGCCAACCACGCCGGTGTGCGCGATGCCGGTATGGACTTCCAGGCCCAGCTTCTTCAGCTGAGCGGCCACTAGTGCGGCGGTACGCGTCTCGCGGTTGCTCAGCTCCGGGTGCTGATGGATATCACGACGCCAGGCAGTGACTTGCGGAAGCTCGTTCTGCACTAGTTGGGTGGTGTCGGCGGCGTGAACCGAGCCAGCGGCGACGGTGGCGAGAGCGAGGGCAAACACAGTACGGCGCATGAGGTGTCTCCGCGTGAGGTGCTTCCGATCCTACCAAGCCTTCCCTGTGGGAGCGCACCCTATCCCTCGCATCGTGGGGCGCCCGTTTGTAGGAGCGCACTTGTGCGCGACCGCGGCGTGGCGCCGTTGTCGCGCACAAGTGCGCTCCTACAGGGAGATCGGGGCGATCAATCGACGTGCCAGCGCACGGCTTGCCGGGATGGCATACCGCGATGGGCTTCAAGCCATGCGGGCAACTCGGTTGAAGGCAGCGGGTGCGAAATATGAAATCCCTGCGCCTCGTCGCAAGCCATGCCAAGCACGCTCTCGTAAAGCTGTGGCGTTTCCACGCCCTCCACCACCACCCGAAAGCCCATGCTGCGCGCGAGCTCGGCCACCGAGCGCACGATGGCCTCGTCATGGCGGCTGGTGCCCATGCCGCGCACGAACGACTGATCAATCTTGAGACTGGTGGCGGGCATCTGCCGCAGCGCGGCGAGATTGCTGTAGCCGGTGCCGAAGTCGTCGATGGCGATGCCCGCGCCAAGCTCGCGTATAGCCGCGAGGTGCCTGCGTGTGGTGGCGCTGTGTTCCATCAACGTGCTTTCGGTGAACTCCAGCTCCAGCGCATCAAGCCCGATCTTGTGTTGTTCGGCAACCTCGCGCAGTCGCCCCACCAGGTCTGCCGTAAGATCGCTGCTGGAGACATTGAGCGATAGCTTGATGTCGTGGCCGCTCCGTCGCCATGCGGCCAGTTGCGCCACACCGTGTTCGAGCACCCATTGCGTCAGCAGATGCATCAATCCCGCGCGTTCGGCCAGTCCTATGAATTGGTTGGGTGATATCAAACCCAGGGTAGGGTGGCGCCAGCGTGCGAGCGCTTCCACGCCGACGCAACGGCCACTGTCCAGATCCACGCGTGGTTGGTAATGCAAGTCCAGCTCAGTCCGATCGGTGAGCGCGGCGGCCAGCTCGGTCACCAGGAAAAATTCCTGCCGTTGATGTTCATCCTGCAGGCGGTTGTAGACCGCCCAGCCGCGCACGCTGTGCTGGGCCGCGTAAGAGGCATTCATCACCAGGCGCAGCGGATCGCCACCGCGAAGCTCGCTTGCGTTGATCTTCAGCAAACCTACGCCAGGCTGGATGGTGAGCGGGATACTGAGGCAATCGAATGGGCGACGCAGGCACGCAACAAGATCGTCCAGGCGTCGAGTGTCGTCGAGAATGTGGTGGTCCGGCAGCACGGCAGCAAAACGAGTGGTGCCCACCTGATACAGGTGAGTATCAGGTGGTATCCACCCTTGCAGGCGATGGGCGACGGCGCGTATCAGCTCATCCGCATAGATGTGGCCCATCGCCCGAATGAATGCGTTGAAGCGTTGCACGGGCGCTACATCGATGGCGATCACCCACGCATGGGAATGATCGTCATGCAGGTGCTTGCGCAGGTCATCGAAGAATGCGTCGCGATGCGGCAGCTGGGTGATGGGGTCGGTGCGACCCAGATAGCTGCGCAGCACGACGCCCGCACCAATCAGTGACGCGGCGTCGCGCAGGGCCGTTTGCTCGCTCTCGCTCAATCCCTCGCGCGGCCGCAGATCCATCACGCAGAGCGCGCCGATCTGCTGTCCGGTGAGCGTGCAGACGGGTTCGCTCGCGAAGAAACGGATGGGCCCGGGCGTGGCGGAGAGTCCGAGCGCGGCTTCGCGGAATCCGTCGTCCAGCAGCGTGTCGGGGATGACAAATGACGTCGTGCTTCGCGCTGCCTCCAGATAGCGCGGATGGAGTGCACGTGGCTCTTGTGCCGGCAACGCATTGCCGTCGGCAAACCAGTAGGCGGTGCCACCCTGGAGTATCAGCGATACCAGCGGCACGCCGAGCGAGCGGGTCACCAGACGCACAACGGCATCGAAACCGGGAACGGCAAAACCGTCTGCCGTTCCGTCGAAAGATGGGGTGTGGTCGACGGCGGGCAACGTTTCCTGATGCCCGGCCGCGCGCTGCCCCGGGGTCGATCCCGTGGTCGTACGCATCGCGATGATCCCCTCCGGGACCTCAGGTCCCGTTTCCTTCACGCGAGGCTACTGCAGGGGTGCGAGCGACTGCAATGTGAAAGATGGAAGGCCAAAAGGCGATATGTGTAACGTAAAACCCTGCAGATCTGATCGGCCGGTGTGGCTACTTCTTTACGCTGAAGTCGATCTCGATGGGATAGGGCCTGGGCTGCTCCGGAGGGGCAGGCAAGGTCCAGTTGGCGAACTGACCGAGCATGCACTTGGCTACCGGTGTTTCGGGCTGGACCTCGATGTGGGTGAGGCGTCCGTCGACAAGTACGTCGGCGACCAGCGTGAACGGCGTTTTGTCGGCTGGCGTGTTGCTGGCAAGGCAAGATTTGTACGCGTCCGTGGTCACATTGCCGATGCGATCCCACATTTGCTTCTGGTAGCCCGGTCCGGTCACCGCGCCCTCGGCCAGCTTGGCCTGGGTGATGCGGGTGTGGAAGTCGACACCAGTACTGGGGCTTAGCTGCAAGGCAAGGGCGAGCAGGATGGGCATGGCGGTTCCGGCTAAAGGGGAGATGTCACGTTAGCAGCAGCGCGGAGCGGTTTCAGAATGGAGCCAACCGCTCTTTGTAGGAGCGCACTTGTGCGCGACCAGCCCCTTCATGTGCCCGGGCGTTGGGATGCTGCGGTCGCGCACAAGTGCGCTCCTACAGAAAGGCACTGTTACGGCAAATGCTCACTTGCCAGATACTCCTCGCTCTGCATCTCGATCAATCGAGATTCCGTACGCCCGAACTCCGCGCGCAGACGTTCACCGTCGTACAGCTCAGTGATCGGCGCGGCAGCAGAAAGCACGAGCTTCACGTGGCGGTCATAGAACTCATCCACCAGCAGCACGAAGCGTCGCGCCGCATCGTCAGTGAAGACGGTGAACTGCGGCACATTTGAGATGATGATGGTGGGGCCGGCCTTGGCCAGCTCGATATAGTCCGATACCGCACGAGGCCCTTCGCACAGCGCTGCAAACTCGAACCACAGAATGTTCTTGGCGCGCTTGCGCACGGGGACAGGACGCTCGTTGAGGGTGATCTCGCCGCCGTCCTGCACCGCGCCTTCCGCCTGGCTGGTGAAGATGCGCAGCAAAGCGCGCTCCGCTTCGGGGCCGGGCGGCGTCTGATACACCGCTGCTTGCGTCAGCGCGCGCAGACGCCAGTCGTGCGAGGAGATCATCTGCACCACGCGGCAGTGCTTTTCGATCAGTGCGATGGCCGGCAGAAAGCGTGCGCGCTGCAGACCATCCTTATAGAGATTCGCAGGCGCTGTGTTGGAGGTGGTCACCAAGGTCACGCCGCGCTCGAACAGCGCCTGCAGCAGCGTGCCAAGGATCATCGCGTCACCGATGTCGTTGACCAGGAACTCGTCAAGGCATATCACGCGGCAGCGCGAGGCGAGATTGGCCGCCACTTCGATCAGCGGATCCTGCCGTTCGCCCAGCTGCCGGAGTTGCTCGTGCACTTCACCCATGAAGCGGTGGTAGTGGCGGCGCAGTGCCATGCCTTGCGGAAGGCTGGCCACGAACAGATCCATCAGGAAAGTTTTGCCACGCCCTACGCTGCCCCACAGGTACAGGCCCGGTACGCCCTCGCGGGTGTCGTTGCCAAGTAGCGATTTCAGACGTCCAAACAGGCCGCCGTTGCCGTTGGAGATCGAGGCAACCAGCGCCGCATGCATGCGGTCGAACTCGGGCAGCAGTGCCTGCTGGGCCGGGTCGGACTCCCAGCGGTGCGCAACGACGCCTTCGTGGTAACGCGCGCTGGGCGCGAGCAAGGGGGTATCACTCATGGGTACGGCAGACTCTGGACCATCCCGCCGGGGGCGCGGGACATCGAACGGATGGGGGAGGGTAAAGCGGCATCAATCCTGCCGCAGTGGCGGTAGCCAGTGCTGTACGTCGTGCTTGATGACGCCGCGCAGGTCCATCAGGCGGCGGTGGAAGAAGTGGGTGGTTTCCGGCATGCGCACCAGTTGGGGCTTTTTGTTCATGCCGTCGATCCAATCGTAAACCGCTTGCGGGTCGACCACCTCGTCCTCCTCGCCCTGCACCACCAGCCAGGGGCTGGTGGGCAGCTGGAAGCCTTCGAACGGCCAGCGACCGGCCGGCGGCGCGATGCTGATCAGCGCGTCGGCGTGCAGGCGCACGGCATTGCGGATGGTGACGTAGCTGCCAAACGAGAAGCCGGCCAGCCACAGAGCATCGTTGGGGCGCACCTGGCGCACCCAGGCGGCAACGGCGGCCAGGTCGTCGCCCTCGCCATTGCCGTGGTCATAGGTGCCTTCCGACTCACCAGTGCCGCGGAAGTTGAAGCGCACCGTATTCAGCCCGGATTCGCGCAGTGCGCGCTCCACCATCGTCACCACCTTGTTGTGCATGGTGCCGCCCTGCAGCGGGTGCGGATGGCAGATGATGGCGGTGCCGCGGCGCGCCTCTTCGGGCACGGCCACGTCGCTGACGGCCTCGAGCTTGCCGGCCGGCCCGTCCAGCGCGAAGCTGGCGGCATGGCCCGGAAAATGGTCGGGTTGGGTGGGGAGTATGGCGGGGTTCATGGCCAAGATGATAACCGGCACGTGTGTCCGGCGTTTGGAAGGCAGGGTATGAACCACCTCGCGCACACGCTGCTGGCGGGCGATGACGAGCTGTTGCGGCTGGGCGGCCTGATGGGCGATTTCGTGCACGGCCAGCCTGATCCGGCCTTGCCGCCAGGCCTCGTAGCCGGCATTCGGCTGCATCGCGCTATTGATGTCTACACCGACAGCCACCCCGAAATGGCGGCGGCGCGTTCGCTACTGCCTACGCCTTATCGCCGTTATGGCGGCATCTTGCTGGATATGTGGTTCGATCATCTGCTTGCACGCGACTTTCCGCGCTGGAGTGAACAGGGCTTGGAGCCGTACTCCACCGGCGTGCGCGAGTTGTTGCGCCGTCATGAGTCGTTGTTGCCGCCGGCGCTGCTGCGGTTTCGCCATTACATGGATGCGCATGCGTTGCCTGGAGGTTATGCGCGGCCGGAGGAGTTGGCGGCGGCGTTGGATGGTATTTCGCACCGGTTGCGCAGGGAGAATCCGGTGGGGGAGGCGATGCCGGTGTTGGTGGGGTTGGAGGCGGAGTTGCGGGGGAGGTTTGAGGTGTTTTTTCCGCAGTTGCAGGGGTTTGCGGAGGGGTGGATTGCCACGAATTACGCCCTCTCCCCGCCGGGGAGAGGGCTGGGGTGAGCCCCGAAAAGGGGATAAAGGTCGGGCGCTCGCGAGGACGCTTGCCCCCCCTTCACCTTCGAATGCCCCTCACCGTCATCCCCGCGAAAGCGGGGATCAAGTGACTTTGCTCTTGGCTCTTTATTGCGGCGTCCCTGCCAGCGTGCCGCCTACGCGGCGGGCGTTTCGATCGCCTGCCGGCGCTCGAGTCACTTTTCTTTTGCTGGCCCAAAAGAAAAGTAACCCAAAGAAAACGGCCTCCAGAGCGAGGTAGTCGTAGCGTCGTGCTGAACAAAAGACTTGGCGGCCGCGAAGCCCGGATCGTCACGATCGCACGACAAGCCTCGGGGCTACACCGCAACGCGCCGATGCGGAGAGGACTTAAAGCGGCGGCTCGCTCAGGGACACAGCGCCCGGCTCTTCTGTGGGAGCGCACCCTGTGCGCGATCGCGGCGAAAGGCATTACCTCATTGGTCGATGACCCGACCACCGTCCACTGAAGTAAAGCTGTTGCGCTGCAGTCGCGCACAGGGTGCGTTCCCACAGAAAAGCCGTGCATTGCGATGCGCCGCGTAGCGGCGCGAGCCTGACGCTCTTGATCGTCGGGCCCCCTGTGCGGCGGTGAGGGGTGGACGAAAAGGCCCGCAGGGGGATCGGCAAGGATGCCGATCCCTTTTCGACAGGACACGGATGTCCTGTCGAAAAGCCCGGCCGCCCCTCACGGACTGGCCGGCTTCATCGGCCAGCGCCAAGCGGGGGTGCCTTTTCTTTTGGTTACTTTTGACGCGAAGCTAATCCCCGTGGGACTTTGGGCAAGCAAAGAAAAGTGACCCGGCCTCCGGCAGGAGGTCGGACGCCCGCGGCAGGCGAGCCCGATTGCGATATCACCTCATTTCCGAGGCGCACACCAATCCATTTCAGGAAGCGCAAAAGAAAACGCCGCCCAATGGGCGGCGCTTCCAAAATAACTAAAGGCCAGACCTTACTTCGCCTGATCCACAATCCAATGCACCGCTGCCTTCACCTGCTCATCGGTCAGCGCCGGGTTGCCGCCCTTGGCCGGCATCATGTTGCCATCCGGACCCTTGAAGCCGTCGATCGCATGCTTCACCAGGGTGTCGATGCCCTGGGCGATGCGCGGACCCCAGCTGGACTTGTCGCCCAGCTTCGGTGCGCCGGCCACGCCGGCGGTGTGGCAGCTGTGGCACAGGTTGTCGTAGATGGTCTTGCCGTCGGTGGTGCCGCCGTAGGCGACCTGGGAGGCGGCAGCCTTGGTGGCGGCTTCCTGGGCGGCCTGCATGGCGGCGCGGCCGGTGTCGCCGGCATAGACGGCGCCAACCGGGGCGATGCGCTCAGCCACCTGGGCGGAGGTTTGCGGGTTCACTTCCTTGGGCTCGTGGTCGTAGATCAACCAGGCGCCACCGATCAGCAGCAGGGTCAACACGCACAGGCCGGCGATCAGCAGGGAGAAGCTGCGCATGAAGCTCTGGTCGGACTTCGTCAGGGAACCACTCACGCTATGACTCCATATCTATGGACGGCCGTTAGGCCGGGTTGGCAAACGTTCAGGCTGCAAGCGCGTGAGTATAGACGAACGGCGAGACAAGGTTTAGTCGATTGCGAGCGGCGTGCTGTCGCGCTTTGGGCTAGCCGTATTCATGCAAATTACTTCATATTGAAGCGATACGCTGGCAAAACCCTGCCATCGGTCATAGGGCACCCATGTCAACTGGCATTGTCTATTGCCGTTGAACTGACCCTATCCTTTCACTCGACGTACAAGTCAGGCGCTGGGTTCGGGAACCCATACAGCGCCGGTGAGGTCGGGTGACCTGCCGTCTATTCTGGGAGTTTTTCATGTCGCGTTTTTGGAAGATCGCGCTGATCGTTTTGGCCGTGATCGTGGTGGGAGCCCTGGGCTTCCGTCTGCTGCACAAGCCAGGTGCCGAGGACGGCGCGCAGGCGCAGCAGGGCGATCAGCCTCAAGGAAAGGGCCAGGGGAAAGACGGGCAGGACACACCTGTGCCGGTTACCGTCGAGCCGGTGGTGAAGCAGGACGTGCCGGTGTATCTCACCGCGCTCGGTACCGTGCAGGCGCTCAATACCGTGACGGTCAATCCGCAGATCAGCGGCCAGATGCTGAGCATCCATTTCAAGGAAGGCCAGGAAGTGAAGAAGGGCGACCTGCTCGCGCAGATCGACCCGCGTCCGTTCCAGGCCGCCTATGACCAGGCCGAAGCGAAGCAGCAGATGGACGAGGCCCAGCTTGCCACTGCGCAGAGCACGCTCAAGCGCAATGATGCGCTGGTGGCCAAGGGCTATGTGGCTCAGCTGGACATGGACACCTTCCGCAACAACGTGGCCAATCTCACCGCCAGCGTGGCGGCTGACAAGGCCAACGTGCGCGCCGCCAAGGTGAACCTCGACTTCACTCGCATCGTCTCGCCGATCGACGGCGTGGCCGGCATCCGCAATGTGGACCCGGGCAATGTGGTGACCACCACGTCGCAGATTGTCACGCTGACGCAGATCCATCCGATCTACGTCACCTTCAACTTGCCCGAGCAGAACCTGGGAATGGTGCGCAAGGCTTCCGGTGGCGATGATCCGCTGGACGTGTTGGCGCTGGATCGCGCCGACGCGCACACCATTGCCGACGACGGTCAGCTCAACGTGGTGGACAACCAGATCGATACCACCACCGGCACCTTCAAGCTGCGTTCGGTGTTCCAGAACCCCAAGGGTGATCTGTGGCCGGGCCAGTTCGTGAACGTGCGCCTGAAGGTGCGTACGGTGAACGGTGGTCTGGTGATTCCGGCGCAGGCAGTGCAGCGTGGTCCCGACGGCGACTACGTGTATCTCGTGCAGCAGGACCAGACGGTCAAGATGAATCCGGTGAAGGTCGCCGGTGAAGTGGGCGACAGCCACGTGATGATCGGTTCAGGCCTGGCGCTCAATGATCAGGTGGTCACGGAAGGCCAGTTCCGCCTCAAGCCGGGCAGCAAGGTCAAGGCGCTGAAGCCCGGCGAAGTGCCGGCGGCACCGACCGCGGCTGAAATCGACAAGGCCAAGAAGAAGGGTCAGCAGGGCGGCGGTCGCCGCGGCGGCTGACGGTAGAGAGACGAGAGGCGAGGGTGGAGTGACGGGTGTCACTCCAGTAGTCGGCGGGACGACGCTATCGCGCGCTCGCCACGCGCACCTCGTCCCTTTAGCAACGACACGGGGCGCCACACGGATTGGCGCCCGTCACTAAACGCGACGGCATACCCATGGGCTTCTCCACACTCTTCATTCGCCGACCGATTGCCACCTCGCTGTTGATGGTGGCGGTGCTGCTGCTCGGCATTCTCGGCTATCGCCAGCTGCCGGTATCGGCGCTGCCCGAGATCGACGCGCCCAGCCTGGTCGTGACCACCCAATATCCGGGCGCCAGCGCCTCGACCATGGCGTCGCTGGTCACTACGCCGCTGGAGCGCAACTTCGGCCAGATCTCCGGCTTGACGATGATGACCTCCGATTCGTCGGCGGGTCTGTCCACCATCGTGTTGCAGTTCGCGATGGATCGCGACATCGATATCGCGGCGCAGGATGTACAGGCGGCCATCAACCAGGCGCGTGGCACGCTGCCCAGCACCTTGCCGTATCCGCCGGTGTACAACCGCGTGAATCCGGCCGACGCGCCCATCCTGACGCTCAAGCTCACCTCCGACAGCTTGCCGCTGCGTGATGTGAACAACTATGCGGATTCGATCCTCGCGCAGAAGCTGTCGCAGGTGCAGGGCGTCGGCCTGGTGTCCATTGCCGGCAACGTGCGCCCCGCCGTGCGCGTGCAGGTGAACCCGTCGCAGCTGGCCAACCTCGGCCTGACCATGGAAGACGTGCGCAGCGCGCTCACCGAAGCCAACGTCAACGCGCCCAAGGGCACGCTCAACGGTGCCACGCAGTCCTACAGCATCGGCACCAACGACCAGCTCGCCAACGCCGCCGAGTACAAGAACACCATCATTGCGTACCGGAACAACGCGCCGGTGCGCCTGTCCGACGTCGCCAACGTGATCGACGGCGTGGAGAACGATCAGCTCGCCGCCTGGGCCAATGGCAAGCCGGCCGTGCTGCTCGACATTCGTCGCCAACCGGGCGCCAACATCGTGCAGACGGTGGAGCAGATCCGCGCGATCTTGCCGCAGCTGCGCGCCGTGTTGCCGGCGGACGTCCATCTGGATGTGTTTGCCGACCGCACCATCACCATCCGTGCGTCCGTCGAAGATGTGCAGTTCACCCTGATCCTCACCATCTGCCTGGTGGTGGCGGTGATCTTCGTGTTCCTGCGGCGCCTATGGGCGACCATCATTCCGTCGGTGGCGGTGCCGCTCTCGCTGATGGGCACGTTCGGCGTGATGGCCTTCACCGGCATGTCGCTGGACAACCTCTCGTTGATGGCGCTGACCGTGGCCACTGGCTTCGTGGTGGACGATGCGATCGTGATGATCGAAAACATCGTGCGCTACATCGAGCAGGGCAAGGAGGGCAAGGAAGCGGCTGAAATCGGCGCCAAGGAAATCGGCTTCACCGTGTTGTCGCTGACCGTGTCGCTGATCGCGGTGTTCCTGCCGCTGCTGCTGATGCCGGGCGTGACGGGTCGCCTGTTCCATGAATTTGCGTGGGTGCTCACCATTGCGGTGGCCATCTCCATGCTGGTGTCGCTGACGCTGACGCCGATGATGTGCGCCTACCTGCTCAAGCCCGACGCACTGCCGGAAGGCGACGACGCGCACGAGCGCCATGCCGCCGCGGGCAAGAAAACCTGGTGGGCGCGTCTGGTCAACGTGTACGAAAGCTCGCTCGACTGGGTGCTCAACCACCAGCGCTTCACCATACTGGTGGCCGGCGCGACGGTGGTGCTCACCATCTTCCTGTACATCGTGATTCCCAAGGGCCTGCTGCCCGAACAGGACACCGGACTTGTCACCGGTGTGGTGCAGGCCGATCAGAACGTGGCCTTCCCGCAGATGGAGCAACGCACCAAGGCCGTGGCCGAAGCGTTGCGTCGCGACAAGGCGGTGACGGGTGTGGCAGCGTTCATTGGGGCAGGTTCAATCAACCCCACGCTCAACCAGGGTCAGCTCAGCATTGTGCTGAAGGATCGCGGTGATCGTGACGGCCTCGATGAAGTGCTGGCGCGCCTGCAGAAGGAAGCAGCGGATATTCCGGGCGTCGCGCTGTACCTCAAGCCGGTGCAAGACGTGACACTGGACACGCGCGTGTCCGCCACCGAGTACCAGTACTCGATGTCCGATGTGAACTCGGCCGAGCTTTCCGGCTACGCCACGCAGATGACGCAGGCTTTGCGTGAGCGCAAGGAACTGTCCGACGTGGACAACAACCTTGCGGACCAGGGCACCTCGCTCAAGCTCACCATCGACCGCGAAAAGGCCAGTCGCCTCGGTGTGCCGGTACAGACCATTGATGACACGCTGTACGACTCGTTCGGTCAGCGTCAGATCTCGACCATCTTCACCCAGCTCAACCAGTACCGCGTGGTGCTGGAAGTCGCGCCGCAGTTCCGCAGCAGTACCGCATTGCTCAACCAGCTCACGGTGAAGAGCAATGGCAGCGGCGCGCTGACCGGCAGCAATGCCACCAGCTTTGGTCAGGTGGCGTCGAGCAACTCGTCCACCAGCACGGGTCTGGGCGTGGCCAACACCGGCGTGATCGTCGGTGCGGGCGGCACCATTCCGCTGGCATCGCTGGCCACTGCCGAGGTGACCAATGCACCGCTGGTAGTGAGCCATCAGCAACAGCTGCCGGCGGTGACCATCTCCTTCAACCTCGCGCCGGGCTACTCGCTGTCCGAGGCGGTGAAGGCGATTCACGACGTGGAGCAGCAGCTCAACTTCCCGCCGCAGGTGCGTGGGCAGTTCATCGGCAAGGCAGCGGAGTTCTCCACCTCGCTGACCAATGAAGTGCTACTGCTGGTCGCCTCCATTGTGGTGATCTACATCGTGCTGGGCGTGCTGTACGAGAGCTACATTCACCCGCTGACTATCATCTCAACGTTGCCGCCGGCTGGTGTCGGTGCGTTGCTGGCGCTGATCCTGTGCGGCATGAGCCTGTCAGTGGATGGCATCGTGGGTATCGTGTTGCTGATCGGTATCGTGAAGAAGAACGCGATCATGATGATCGACTTCGCCATCGAGGCGCAGCGCGAGGGCATGAAGCCGCGCGAAGCGATTCGCCGTGCGTGTCTGCTGCGCTTCCGTCCGATCATGATGACCACCGCCGCGGCCATGCTTGGTGCGTTGCCGCTGGCGCTGGGCAACGGTATCGGCGCCGAGTTGCGTCGCCCGCTTGGTGTCTCCATCGTCGGCGGCTTGCTGCTGTCGCAGTTGGTGACGCTGTACACCACGCCGGTGATCTACCTCTACATGGAGCGCTTCTCCGACTGGCTGCGCGAGCGCAGGGAGCAGCGTGAAATGAGCCGCGCCCAAGCCAGGGGTGTGATGTAAGGGCAACATCCGGGGCGCAGCTATCAGGCTGCGCCCTTCCATCATGTGTCATTCCGCACCCGCTCTGTAGGAGCGCACTTGTGCGCGACCGCAGAAACACAGGGTCGCCACGGCCAGGGCCATCCCGGCGCTCGCCCTGCTTTGCCGGCTTGTCGCGCACAAGTGCGCTCCTACAAGGGGCATCCATGGACATCAACCAAAGCCGCTGTCATGCGTTCCTAAGGCAATGTGCGGTATATACGATCTTCCTGCGTGGGCCACGGTACGGCGCTGCGTTGACTTGAACACCCCCTGTGCGCAGGGCGTATCGTGATTTTCTGACGGCATGAACATTTCCGGCCCCTTCATCCGCCGCCCGATCGGCACCTCTCTGCTGGCAATCGGCGTGTTTGTGGTCGGCGTGATCTGCTACTTGCTACTGGGCGTGGCCGCACTGCCCAACATGCAATTCCCGGTGATCTTCGTGCAGGCCCAGCAGGCGGGTGCCAGCGCCAGCACCATGGCCTCCACCGTGGCCGCACCGTTGGAGCGCCACCTGGGCCAGGTGGCGGGCATCGACACCATGCGTTCATCCAGTTCGCTGGGCAGTACGCAGGTGTTCATGATGTTCCAGGCTGGCCGCAATCTCGATGCGGCCGCGCGCGACGTACAGGCCGCCATCAATGCGGCGCAGTCAGATTTGCCCACTGGCCTCAATGCGCCGCCGAGCTACCAGAAGGCCAACCCCAACGACGATCCGATCATCGCCTTCGCGTTGACCTCCGATACGCAATCGGCCCGCGATCTGTACGACGTGGCCGACTCGTTGCTGGCGCAGCGCTTGCGTCAGCTGGATGGCGTGTCGGAAGTGGATATTCTCGGCGCGGCAACGCCGGCCATTCGCGTGGACGTGAACCTGCGCCAGCTCAATGCGCTGGGTTTGTCGCCTGATCAGCTGCGCAACGCGCTCACTGCCGCCAACGTCACCTCGCCGGTGGGTTTTCTGTCCAACGGCCGCACCACCATGGCGGTGACTGCCAACGATGCTCTGCATTCGGCGGAAGACTTCGCGAATCTGGTGATCGCTTCCCACAAGGGCGTACCGGTGCGTCTGTCGGATGTGGCGCATGTCTATGACGGCACGCAGGACGCTTACCAGGCGGCATGGTTTCGCGGCAAGCCGGCGATCCTGATGTACGTGTATCGCCAGTCCAACGCGAACATCATTGGCACCGTGGATCGCGTGAAAGAAGCCGTGCCGCTGTTGCGTGGCTATCTGCAGCCTGGCACCACCCTTACACCTTACTTCGACGGCACGCCGACCATTCGCGCCTCGCTGCATGAAGTGCAGGCCACGCTGCTGATCAGTCTGCTGATGGTGATGCTCACCATGGCGCTATTCCTGCGTCGTCTCGCGCCCACGCTGATTGCTACCGCTGCCGTGCCGTTGTCGCTCGCTGGCGCAGCGACGGTTATGTACCTCTGCGGGTTCACGCTCAACAACCTCACGCTGCTCGCGCTGGTGATCGCGATTGGTTTCGTGGTGGATGATGCGATCGTGGTGATCGAGAACATCGTGCGTCACATCGACCAGGGCATGACACGCATGGAGGCGGCGCTCGCTGGCGCCAGGGAAATCGGCTTCACCATCGTGTCGATCACTGCGTCGCTGGTGGCGGTGTTTATCCCGCTGTTGTTCATGAGCGGCATTACCGGCCTGTTCTTCAAGGAATTCACCATCACGCTGGTGGCGGCGATCATCGTGTCGGCGCTGGTGTCGCTGACCCTTACAGCATCACTGTGCGGCCAGTTCCTCAGTGGCCATGAGGAAGACAAACCAACCACCCGCGTCGGTATCGCGCTGGAGAAATTCCAGGCAGGCCTGCAGGCGATGTACTCAAAGTGCCTGAAGTTCTCGATCAAGCACGCGCTGGCGTTTTCGCTCACGCCACTGGTGTTGATCGGCGTCACCGTCTTCCTGTTTGGTCAGGTGAAGACCGGCCTGTTCCCGGCGCAGGACACGGGCCTGATCCGCGGTCGCGCCACTTCGGGTGCCACCGTTTCATTTCAGGATGCCGTCGCGCGCCAGCAGCGCCTGATCGACATGCTGCTGAAGGACCATGACGTGGCACGTGTGGGCTCGCGCCTGGGTAGCAGCCGTCAAGGCGCTTCGGGCACGTTCGATATCGAGCTGAAGACACATGCGGAGGGTCGCAAGGACGACACCTTCGCCGTGCTGGCGCGACTCAGTGCCAAGGCGGCGCACTATCCGGACCTCAATGTGCGCCTGCGCCCGATTCAGGATCTGCCGAGCTTTGGCGGTGGTGGCAGCAGTCAGGGCGCGCAATACCAGGTGTCGCTGCAGGGCGACAATCCGGAAGAGTTGCAGGAATGGCTGCCCAGGCTGGTCGCCGAGCTGAAGAAGAACCCCAAGCTCAAGGATGTCGGCAGCGACATCGATGACGCTGGCCTGCAACAGAACATCGTGATCGACCGCGACAAGGCGGGGCGTCTTGGTGTCGGCATCGGCACCATCGATGGCGCGCTGTACAACGCGTTCGGCCAGCGCCAGATCAGCACCATTTATTCCGACCTCAACCAGTACAAGATCGTGGTTAACGCGCTGCCGAACCAAACGGCGACGCCGGCTGCCATCGATCAGGTTTACGTGTCGAGCAGCAGCGGCAAGATGGTGCCGCTCACCGCGTTTGCACGGCAGGAGCCCGGCATGGCTCCGACGCAGATCACGCACGAAAACCAGTACACAATCATGAGCATGAGCTTCAACCTCGCGCCCGGCGTGAGCATGGGCGATGCGTTGCAGATCATCCAGCAGACCGGCGCGCAGATGCGCTTGCCGGGCAACATCCGCATCAATATCGGCGGTGACTTCCGTCGCTTCCAGCAGTCGCAGAGCGGCATGTTGTGGCTGCTGTTGGGCGCCATCGTCACCGTCTACATCGTGCTGGGCATGCTGTACGAAAGCCTGATCCACCCGGTGACGATTCTTTCCACCTTGCCGGCGGCGGGCGTGGGTGCGCTGATGGCATTGTGGATTACTGGCACCGAGTTGTCGGTGATCGCGCAGATTGCGCTGGTGCTGCTGATCGGCATCGTGAAGAAGAACGCGATCATGATGATCGACTTTGCGTTGGTATCGCGCCGCGAGCGCGGACTAAGCGCGCAGGACGCCGCCTATGAAGCGAGCATGGTGCGTTTCCGCCCGATCATGATGACCACCATGGTGGCGATTCTTGCCGCGGTGCCGATTGCCATCGGGCTGGGCGAAGGCTCGGATCTGCGCCGGCCGCTCGGTATCGCGCTGATCGGCGGCCTGCTGATTTCCCAAAGCCTGACCTTGCTCAGTACGCCAGCGCTTTACGTGATCTTCTCGTGCCTGGCGGAGCGTTTTGCCGCCTGGCGCGCCCGGTTCCGCCAGCCGAAGCGCCTGCCCGCTGGCGAAAGCGCCTGATCGGCGAATCCCTCCTGTAGGAGCGCACTTGTGCGCGACCGCGGCATTGCGGCTTCACCGCTGCGTCGGCTTGTCGCGCACAAGTGCGCTCCTACAAAAAAAGCCAGCTGGACCATACCGTTGCGCATTGTCGCCCGCCGCGCTTTCGCCCTCCCGGCGAAATCGCGACAATAAGGGGCTTTCGTCCGCCCGTTCCGCCCCCATGTGAAACGGCTCCGGGCGAAATGCGCGTCCGCGCACGGCACCGCCTGCGCATCGCGCCTCCCCATTTGGTAAAGCCGTAGCCAGCGAGGTCATAGCAGACAATGTCGAACACGCCGAAGATCATCTACACGCTCACGGACGAAGCGCCGTACCTCGCGACTCATTCGCTGCTGCCGATCGTCAAAGCGTTCACCGCCACCGCGGGCATCACGGTCGAGACGCGCGATATTTCGCTGGCCGGCCGCATCATCGCCCAGTTCCCGGACATCCTGCCGGACAACCAGAAGATCGCCGACGACCTCACCGAACTCGGCCAGCTGGCAACCACGCCGGACGCCAACATCATCAAGCTCCCCAATATCAGCGCCTCGATGCCGCAGCTGAAGACTGCGATCAAGGAGCTGCAGGCGCAGGGCTACGCACTGCCTGACTATCCGGAAGACCCGAAGGACGTCGCCGACTGGAACGTCAAGGCGCGCTACGACAAGGTGAAGGGCAGCGCGGTGAATCCAGTGCTGCGCGAAGGCAACTCCGACCGCCGCGCACCGCTTTCGGTGAAGAACTATGCGCGCAAGCACCCGCACAAGATGGGCGCGTGGAGCAAAGACTCGAAGACTCACGTGGCGCACATGGACGGCGGCGACTTCTACGGCAGCGAGAAGTCCACGGTGGTGACCAAGGCCGGCAACGTGAAGATCGAATTCTTCGGCAAGGACGGCAGCAACGCCGTGCTCAAGGAGAAGACCGCGCTGAAGGACGGCGAGATCATTGACGCATCCGTCATGAGCAAGAAAGCGCTGGCCAGCTTCATCGATGCGCAGATCGAAGACGCCAAGAAGCAGGGCGTGCTGTTCTCGGTGCATCTGAAGGCCACCATGATGAAGGTGTCCGACCCGATTCTGTTCGGCCAGTTCGTCACCGAGTTCTACAAGGATGTGCTGAGCAAGCACGCCGACACACTCAAGAGTATCGGCTTCGAGCCGAACAACGGCATTGGCGATCTCTATGCGCGCCTCGGCCAGCTGCCGCAGGCGAAGCAAGACGAAATCCTCGCCGACATCCACGCCGAGTACGCCAAGCGTCCGGCGCTGGCCATGGTGAACTCCGACAAGGGCATCACCAACCTGCATGTGCCGAGCGACGTCATCATCGACGCCTCGATGCCGGCGATGATCCGCGACTCCGGCAAAATGTGGAACGCCGAAGGCAAGCTGCAGGACACCAAGGCAGTGATTCCGGATCGCAGCTACGCCGGCGTCTATCAAGCCACCATTGAAGACTGCAAGGTGCACGGCGCGTTCGACCCGGCCACCATGGGTAGCGTGCCCAACGTGGGCCTGATGGCGCAGGCTGCCGAGGAATACGGTTCGCACGACAAGACTTTCAAGATCGCCGGCGACGGCGTGGTGAAGGTCACCGACGAAGCCGGCAACGTGCTGCTGGAGCACGCCGTGGAAGCGGGTGATATCTGGCGCATGTGCCAGACCAAGGATGCGCCGGTGCAGGACTGGGTGAAGCTCGCCGTGACGCGTGCTCGCCTGTCCAACACCCCTGCCGTGTTCTGGCTCGACACCAACCGCGCGCATGATCGCCAGGTCATCGCCAAGGTCGAGCGTTACCTCAAGGACCACGACACCAACGGCCTGGATATCCGCATCCTGTCGCCGGTCGAAGCGACCAAGTTCTCGCTGGAGCGCATCCGCAAGGGTCAGGACACCATTTCGGTGACCGGCAACGTGCTGCGCGACTATCTCACCGACCTGTTCCCGATCATGGAGCTGGGCACCAGCGCCAAGATGCTTTCCATCGTGCCGCTGATGGCGGGTGGCGGCTTGTTCGAAACCGGTGCCGGTGGTTCGGCGCCCAAGCACGTGCAGCAGTTCCTGGAAGAGGACTATCTGCGCTGGGATTCGCTGGGCGAATTCCTCGCCATCGCCGCGTCGCTGGAACATCTCGCCAACCGTTTCGACAACGCGGATGCCCGCGTGCTGGCCGAGACGCTGGACGAAGCCAACGGCAAGATCCTCGACAACAACAAGTCGCCGGCCCGCAAGGTGGGTGAGCTCGATAACCGCGGCAGCCACTTCTACCTGGCCATGTACTGGGCACAGGCATTGGCGGCGCAGAACGACGACGCCAAGCTCAAGGCCAAGTTCGAGTCGCTGGCCAAGGCGCTCACCGAAAACGAAGCCAAAATCGTCGGCGAGTTGAATGGTGCGCAGGGCAAGACGGTGGACATCAAGGGTTACTACCACGCGAACGTGGAGCTGATTACCAAGGCCATGCGCCCCAGCAAGACGTTCAACGATGCGTTGGCGACGCTGGGCTGATCGCCAAGTCAGTGATGTGTCGAAAGAAGGCCGCGCAAGCGGCCTTCTTTCATTTCAGGCACCTCACTGTGGGAGCGCACCCTGTGCGCGACCATCCGACGGAGCGGTGACGCCGATGCGCCACTGTCGCGCACAGGGTGCGCTCCCACCGAAAAGCATACGCAATGGCCATGTGTTAGCCGCGGCACATGACTCCCGGATTCCGCCGATGGCGACGCCCGTTCCAGTGCGAGTGGCCTGCTTTTCGAGCGAATGTAGGAGCGCGCTTGAGCGCGACCGCACCACATCGACCTCACCGCTCCGTAGGCTTGTCGCGCACCAGTGCGCTCCTACAGAAAGACGTTCGCAAAGGCCGTGAGTAAGGCTGTCACGAATGAACACACCGTTGGCCAGCGACAGCGACGCAGCACCGACCGGGAGCGCCAGCGAGGTGTTTCTCGCCTTCCTCTCTCTCGGCCTGCGCTCCTTCGGCGGCCCCATCGCCCACCTCGGCTACTTCCGTCGAGCCTTTGTCGAAGAACGCCGCTGGCTCGACGATGCACGCTTTTCGCAATTGCTGGCGTTGTGTCAGTTCCTTCCCGGGCCCGCGAGCAGCCAGCTCGGTTTCGCCATCGGCCTGTTGCGAGCGGGCTGGCGTGGTGCGCTAGCTGCTTTCGTCGGGTTCACGCTGCCCTCGGCAGTGTTGATGCTGGGCTTCGCGTGGTGGGCTTCTTATCTGCATGGCGCATCCGGACAAGCCCTGTTGCATGGCCTGAAACTGGTCGCGGTGGTGGTGGTGGCGCAGGGTTTGTGGGGCATGTGGCGTTCATTGGCCCCAGATACGCCACGCCGCCTGCTGGCTATAGGCGTCGCTGCCGTATTGCTTTGGCAATCGCAGGCGTGGATGCAGCTGCTCATCATCGTGGTAGCGGCAGCACTGGCGCCTTGGATATGTCGCGGCGTGAAGGCGCATCCTGATCAGGCCCCGTCTCCAGGGTATGGGCGTCGCGTCGCGAGCATCCTGCTGGGGTGTTATGCCGTGCTGCTGTTGCTCGCGCTTTCACCGACCACGCGCGCTGACCTTTGGGTGCAAGTGGGCGCTGCGTTCTATCGCGCCGGTGCGCTGGTGTTTGGTGGCGGCCATGTCGTGCTGCCATGGTTGCGGCAAGCACTTGTGGTGCCTGGTTGGGTGGACGAGAACACGTTCCTCGCCGGCTACGGTGCGGCGCAGGCCATGCCGGGGCCGATGTTCTCGCTGGCAGCGTATCTCGGCAGCCAGATGCACGATGGGCAGGGCGGTGTCGTGGGCGGGTTGGTGGCACTGCTCTCGATCTTTTTGCCCGGGTTTCTGTTGCTGAGCGGTGTATTGCCGTTCTGGCATCGGCTTTCGACCAGCACGCGGGCCGTTCGCGTGGTGGCCGGCATCAACGCCGCGGTCGTGGGTCTGTTGGCAGCTGCGTTCTACAATCCCGTATGGAAGGGCGGCGTGCATGATGTGACGGACGTGCTTATCGCCGTCTGTGGTTTCGTCATGCTGGTGGTCGCGCGGCAACCTGCGTGGGTCGCTGTGCTCTGGTGCGTGGCGGCCTCCCTCGCCGGCACCTGGCTGGCTCACTGAACACAAGACTTTCGCGGAAGGAACCGAGTCCGCACGGGCAAGGTCATAACGCAGTTACCGCAAGGAATACGATGCAATGAGACGGAATCCCGCCAAACCACGGCAGCACTACCTGCCTCTGTTGTTGGCCGCGAGCCTGCTGGCCATCGGAGCGGCACCCGCGAGGGCACAGACTGCGCCGCCGCCGGCCTCCAGCGCGCCATCGCAGGTCACCAATCTCGAAGGCGTGTCGGTCAGTGGTGAGCAGCCGGGGCCCGGCTTGTGGAGAGTGAGCAAGGGCGATCACGTGATGTTGGTGCTCGGCACCCTTTCGCCACTACCCGACCGCATGCAGTGGAAGACCGAAGATGTGGAGGAGGCGATTGCCGGCTCGCAGGAAGTGCTGGGGCCACCCTCCGTTTCCCTGAAGCCCAAGACCAATCTCTTCGGCAAGCTGTTTCTGCTGCCGTCGCTGCTAGGTGCGCGCAAGAATCCGGACGGGCAGACGCTGCAGCAGATGGTGCCTGCGCCCGACTACGCGCGTTGGCTGGTGCTCAAGCAGCAATACTTGGGCAACGATCGCGGCGTTGAAAACTGGCGGCCGATCTTTGCGGCGGTGGAGTTGTACGACAAGGCGGTCAAGCGCCACGGTCTCACGGCGTCCGGTGGCGTGAAAGACACCGTGCGTGACCTCGCCAAGAAGCACAACGTCAAGTTCACTACGGCGCGCTACACGCTGATGGTGGATGAGCCGCGCACTGCGGTGAAGACCTTCAAGACCTCGCCGATGGACGACCGTCAATGCTTCGGCCGCACGCTGGACACGGTGGAGCGGGATATGGGGCGCATCACCCAGCGCGCCAACGCCTGGGCCACTGGCGACATCGATATGCTGCGCAGCCTGCCGATGAACGATCAGCGCGAAGCCTGCATATCCGCGATTACTGAAGCGGGTTTTGCCAAGCAGCTTGGCTTCAATGATGTGCGGCAGCGGGCGGAGACTGTTTGGATCGATGCTGCCGTGCAAGCGTTGAACACCAACGCCCAGACATTCGCCATGCTACCGATGGAGGATGTGCTCTCTCCGAAGGGCTTGATTGCACGCTTGAGGGCCAAGGGCTATCAGGTGGAGGCGCCGGATGGGAGTGACGCAGAGGGTGTGGCGCCGGCGCAATAAAAGGCTTGGTGTGCTCCGTGCTCGTCATTCCTGCGAGACGCTTTAAAACAACCGAAGGTTGGTCAAGCAGGAATCCAGCGCCTTTAGAGGCGTCGAAAAAGCGCAGAGTCGCTGGATGACCAGCTTCGCTGTTGTGAAGCACCTCCTGCCTTCGCAGGGATGACGAGCATGAGAGGGCGAGGGGAGATTCAGGCGCTCGCCTGATCCAACGTAGCGATATTGTCCTTGCTCAACTGCAAGGACACCGCACCGAACAACTCCTTGAGCTGGGCCACACTCGTCGCGCTGGCAATCGGCGCTGTGATGCTCGGGCGGGCCATCAGCCAGGCAAGCGACACCTGTGACGGTGTGGCGTTGTGAGCGGCGGCCACCTTGTCCAGCGCCGCCAGGACGCCCATGCCATGCGCGTTGAGATATTTCTGCACAGCGCCGCTGCGCGCAGTGCTCTTGGCAAGATCCGCCTCGCTACGGTACTTGCCGCTGAGAAAGCCACTCGCCAGCGCGTAGTAATTGATCACGCTGATGTTTTCGGAGATGACCAGCGGCTCAATCTCTGACTCGTATGGCTTGCGGCGCATCAGGTTGTATTCCGGCTGCAGCGTTTCATAGCGTGGCAGGCCAAGCTTGGCCGAAAGTGCAAGCGCTTCACCGAAGCGATCGGCACCATAGTTCGACGCACCGATCACCCGCACCTTGCCTTGCTCGATCAACTTGCCGAACGCACCCAGCGTTTCATGCAAGGGCACGGTGGCGTCATCCTCATGTGCCTGATACAGGTCGATGTAGTCGGTCTGCAGGCGGCGCAGCGAGCCTTCCACCGCCTGGTTGATGTTCATCGGCGACAGGCCCGGATGTTCGGCCCATTTCGCGACCTTGGTGGCGATCACCACCTTGTCACGCTTGCCGCTTCGCTTGAGCCATTTGCCGATGATGGTTTCCGACTCGCCACCGCGATTGCCGGGCACCCATGCTGAATACACATCCGCTGTATCGATCAGGTTGAAGCCGGCGTCGACGAAGGCGTCGAGTAGTTCAAACGAGCGTTGCTCATCGGCACTCCATCCAAACACGTTGCCGCCGAAGGCCAGCGGCGCCACTGAAAGCGAGGATCGGCCAAGGGGGCGCAGGTTCATGAAGGACTCCGTGTGCGATGTGGTGCAAGTGGGCCAGGGCGATACTTCATCAGTGTTGCCCTGGTGCATACTCGAGCTTCTGAGTATACGCGCCGTGACTGTGATGCCGAGGCGAGCGCGTTGCCATGCGAACACCGGAGGATGTCGGATGAAACGCAAGAGCGGAGCTGCACTGCGTAGCGCGGTTTTGGCCAGTGCGATCGTGATGGGTTTGTGCACGGGGCTGGGCATGGCGTTCGCGCCATCGCCGGTGACCAGGCCATGGAGCGATGCGACGTTGTCGCCGGATGCGCGCGCGAGTTTGCTCGTGGCGCAGCTGACGCAGGACGAGAAGTTCCAGCTCATCCGCAGCTACTACGCGGGCCCTGATCGCCCTGCTGACAAACCGTTCCCGAAGGGTGCGATGGTCTCGGCCGGCTATGTGCCTCCGATCCCGCGACTTGGTATTCCTGCGCTGCAGGAGAGCGATGCAGGCCTTGGTGTGGCGAGTTCCGACCGCATGCGCCCGGGCGACGATGCCACGCCGCTGCCGGCCGGTCCCGTTACCGCCGCCACGTGGGACCCGCAGATGGCCTATCGCGGTGGCGCAATGATTGGCAACGAAGCGCACAGCAAAGGTTTCAATGTGCTGCTGGCAGGTGGCATCAATCTGATGCGCGAGCCGCGCAATGGCCGCAACTTCGAATATGCGGGAGAGGATCCGCTGCTGGCCGGCACCATCGTCGGCGAAGCGATTCGCGGCGTTGAGAGCCAGCACGTGATCTCCACCATAAAGCACTTTGCGTTGAACAATCAGGAGACAGGGCGTAACACCATCAATGTGCAGATCGGTGAGCAGGCCATGCGCGAGTCCGACCTTCTGGCCTTCGAATTGGCCATTGAGCGCGGCAAGCCCGGTTCGGTGATGTGCTCGTACAACAAGGTCAACGGTGACTGGGCGTGCGAGAACGACTATCTGTTGAATCAGGTACTCAAAGGTGATTGGAAATACCCCGGCTTTGTGATGTCCGACTGGGGCGGCACGCATAGCGCGGCCAAGGCTGCGAATGCGGGGCTGGATCAGGAGTCGGCGGGCGAGGTTTTCGACCAGCAGGTTTTCTTTGACGCGCCGCTGCGCGAGGCACTGGCCAAGGGCGACGTGAAGCAGCAGCGCCTGGACGACATGTTGCGACGCATTCTGCGCAGCATGTTCGCGACGGGCGTATTCGAGCATCCCGCCGGCAAGGCGACGATCGACGGCCAGGCCAACCTCGCGGTATCGCGCGAAACGCTTGAAGCAGGCGCCGTGTTGTTGCGCAACGAACACGATCTGCTGCCGCTGGATGCCGCCGCGCTCACTTCCGTGGCAGTAATCGGCGCCCATGCCGACAAGGGCGTGATGGCCGGTGGCGGTTCATCCTTGGTCACTGCCAAGGGCGGTAACGCCGTGCCGGGGATCGAACCCACCAAGTGGCCCGGCCCCGTGATGTTTCATCCTTACCCGCCACTCAAGGCTATTCGAGCGATGGCCCCCAAGGCGAACGTGCAGTTTGCCGAGGGCAATGACGTGGCCGCGGCAGCTGCGTTGGCGGCAAAGTCGCAGGTTGCCGTCGTGTTTGTGCAGAAGTGGGCCACGGAGTCGCTCGACACGCCGGATCTCGCCTTGCCGGACTGGCAGGACGTATTGGTGGCCGCTGTCGCCAAGGCCAACCCGCGCACCATCGTGGTGCTGGAGAACGGCGGTCCGGTCGCCATGCCGTGGCTCGATCAGGTGGGGGCCGTGCTGGAAACCTGGTATCCGGGCGGCGATGCCGGCACGGCAATCGCCAACCTGCTATCGGGCAAGGTCAATCCTTCCGGGCGTCTGCCGCTGAGTTGGCCGCGCGATCTCTCGCAACTGCCGCGCCCGGAACTTCCCGCTGCGGCGGGAGGCACACCACCGTCCACCGTCGACTACGCCATTGAGGGTGCGGGTGTCGGCTATCGCTGGTATCAGGCGCGCGGCATCAAGCCACTGTTCCCGTTCGGCTACGGCTTGTCGTACACCCACTTCGAACATGGCCCGCTGTCCGTGTCGTCACGCGAGGGCCAAATGATGGCGACTGTCGACGTGCGTAACAGTGGTTCACGTGCTGGCGCCGATGTGGCGCAGGTATACGTGCAAGTGCCCGGGGCAAAAGCCAACCGCCTTGCTGGCTACGCGAAAGTGTTCCTGCAACCCGGCGAACATCGGCAGCTGATCATTCCGCTGGAACGCCGCCTGTTGGCCGATTTCGACCCTGCCACTCATGGTTGGCAGATCCGCGGTGGTGAATACCGGGTGATCGAAGGCCGTTCGTCCGAAGACCTTGGCTCACCCGTCAGCATGCAGCTTCCCGCCAGCCATCTGTAACCGGAACGGCGCTGCTACGTGGGCAGCGCCGTCGCGGTACCGCGGGGACATGGGGTCAGGCGCAACCGCCGTGGGCGAGTGCTGTCGGCGACGGGGCGACCTTGCGGCTGCTGCCACTCGCCTTTTGCAGGTGCTGGCGCTTGCCCGTGGGGCGTACCGGCTCTTGCGGCGTGTTCACTAGCCGGCGTGCCAGCTCAAGGTCGGTGATATGGCCATGCATAAACAACAGGTTCGTGAAGAGCGAGCTCATGACGTCCTCCCGTCGTGCCATCGTTTGAGTAGGCGCTCAAGATAGACCCCTTGCAGGCGGCGAAAAAGCGATATATTCGCAACCCAGCCTTGAGAGAAATTCAAATGGCACGTGTCTCGCTGGATCTCCTCCAACAGTTCGTGCAGGTCGCCCGCCTGGGCAATCTCTCGCGCGCCGCTGAACGGGCCAACCTCACGGTCAGCGCCCTGAGCCACCAGGTGCGGCAGCTGGAGCAACGCCTGGAGTGCAAGTTGTTCGAGCGCGGTCCACGCGGCGTGCTACTCACCGCGCAAGGGCGTCGGCTGATGGAAGCGGTGGGGCACCACTTCGAGGGCATCGACCGCGCAATGGCGGGATTTCGCTGCCGCCGCGAAGACGCGCTGACCATCAGCGCCATACCCGGCGTGATGTCCAGCTGGCTGGTGCCACGGTTGGCCCGTCTGGTGGCCGCCCATCCCGAGCTGGAGCTCAACCTGCAGTCGAGTGTGGAGCTGGTGAATTTCGAGCGCGATCCGGTGGATGCGGCCATGCGTTACGGGCGGGGTCCGTGGCCTGGGCTGGTGACCGAACGTCTGTTCGGCGAGTGGATCGCACCGGTGGTGTCACCCGCGCTGCTGGAACGCATGGGTGATGCGGATCCGGAAGATCTCGCCCGGTGGCCCTTGTTGGGCGACCCCGGCGAACGCTGGCGCGACTGGTTCACTGCCACCGGTGGCAAGCCACCGCATCGCTACGTGGCGCAGTTCGACAACACCGATGCACTGCATCGTGGGGCGCTGGAAGGGATGGGCGTCGCGCTGGGGCGCATGGTGATGGCGCGGCCGCTGATCGAGGCGGGTTTGCTCAAGGTGTTGGGTAATCGCTATCAGCAGATTCCGGAAGCGTACTTCCTGGTGTATCCGGAGCATGCGAAGGATCACGCGGGGTTGCGGACGTTTCGGGAGTGGTTGCTGTGTGAGGCGGGGAAGTATGCGGAGGCGATGTCCTACGCCACCGGCAATAACGGTCACGCTGCTCCGTAAAAACCCAGGCCAACCCCTGTGGGAGCGCACCCTGTGCGCGACGTGGCGCAGCGATTTGCCTGTCCCCTTGAGGCATGTCGCGCACAAGTGTGCTCCTACAGAAAAAGAGACCGGCGACTGTGCCTTTGTAGGAGCGCACTTGTGCGCGACCGCAGCGCGACAAGGTCATCGCTCCGTCAGTTTGTCGCCCACAGGGTGGGCTCGCACAAACGAGTATCGGCGTTCCTCTGCGGGAGCGTGTCCTGTGCGCGACATGACGCCACCATGCCCCTTGGGGACTTGTCGCGCACAAGTGCGCTCCTGCTAGAAGCGGCGCTGATCGCGCCATATCGCGAAATCAGTTTCACTGAAAGCGAGATCGCGTCATCATTCCTCCTTGCACCACCGCACGTCACAAGGAGAGCACCATGAAGTCACGCGCCGCCGTCGCCTGGGAAGCAGGCAAACCCCTCACGATTGAACAGATCGACGTGGCTGGCCCCAAGGCGGGTGAAGTATTGGTGCGCATCGTGGCCACGGGCGTGTGCCACACGGACGCATTCACGCTCTCCGGTGCGGATCCGGAAGGTCAGTTCCCGGTGATCCTCGGCCATGAGGGCGGTGGCATCGTGGAAGAAGTCGGCGAAGGCGTTACCTCGCTCAAGCCGGGCGACCACGTGATTCCGCTGTACACACCGGAATGCGGCGAATGCAAGTTCTGTCTCTCCGGCAAGACCAATCTGTGCCAGAAAATTCGCGCTACGCAGGGCCGGGGCGTGATGCCTGATGGCACCTCGCGCTTCTCCCTCAACGGCAAACCGCTGCTGCATTACATGGGAACCAGCACGTTCAGCGAGTACACCGTGCTGCCGGAAATCTCGCTGGCCAAGATCAACAAGGCCGCGCCGCTGGAAAAAGTGTGTCTGCTCGGTTGCGGCATCACCACCGGCATCGGCGCGGTACTCAATACGGCGAAGGTGGAGCCGGGTGCGAGCGTGGCGGTGTTTGGTCTCGGCGGCATTGGCCTGTCGGTAGTGCAGGGTGCGGTGATGGCGAAGGCCGGGCGCATCGTGGTGGTCGATACCAACCCCGACAAGTTCGAGATGGCGCGTGCGCTTGGCGCCACCGACTGCATCAACCCCAAGGATTACCCGGATACGCCGGTTCAGCAGGTCATCGTCGACCTCACCGATGGCGGCGTGGACTATTCGTTCGAGTGCATCGGCAATGTGCACGTGATGCGCTCGGCGTTGGAGTGCTGTCACAAGGGTTGGGGTGAGTCGATCATCATTGGCGTGGCCGGTGCGGGGCAGGAGATCAGCACCCGTCCGTTCCAGCTGGTGACGGGGCGCGTGTGGCGCGGCTCGGCATTCGGTGGGGTCAAGGGCCGTTCGCAGCTGCCGGGCTACGTGGATCGTTATATGGCCGGCGAGATCAAGATCGACGAGATGATCTCCAAAGTGTTGCCGCTGGAGCGCATCAACGAGGCGTTCGACCTGATGCACGAGGGCAAGGTGATCCGCTCGGTGATCCACTACTGAGCACCATGGGCCGCCTATCCCGGTGAAAGGCGGCCTCAAGGAAACTGTGATTTCCTACGTGACGACAAGGCGGCGCCCTTGTCCATCCACCATTTGTATACGTAGTGGCCGGCAAGCTGGGGTCGCTATGCTGTATCCGTTGCGCCGAGTTTTTGCCAGGGGTAGTCGATGAAGAGCCGTGTGATCGTGGGGCTGGCAGCGTTGCTGCTGGCGTCGTGCAGTGGCAGTTCCGCACCAGCCAATGCACAGTCGCAGGATCAACCCGCCAATGAGCTGGTGCCACCTACCAGCGCCAAGGACTTCACCGCCACGCAGCTGGATCAGGTGCTGGCGGGCGACTGGCGCTCGCCGCCGAACAAGGCGCGCGATGTGTACCGGCACCCCAAGGCCACGCTGCAGTTCTTCGGCATGCGGCCCGATCTCACGGTGATCGAAATCACCCCGGGCACCGGCTGGTACAGTGAAATTCTTGCGCCGCTGCTGCGCGACAACGGCCACTACATCGCCGCCGTGGCCAAACCCTCGGGCGAGGGCGAGGCGAGCCGCAATCTGACGGGCCTGAAAGAAAAGTTCGCCGCCGACCCTGCCCACTTCGGCAAGGCGCAGATTCTTGAGTTCGACCCGAAGGCACCGGTATTTGGCGCGCCGGGCTCGGCTGATCTGGTGCTGACCTTCCGCAACGTCCACAACTGGGTGGAGGCGGATACCGCCACGGCGATGTTCAAGGCGTTCTATACGGCGCTGCGTCCGGGCGGCGTACTGGGCGTGGTCGATCATCGCGCGGCAGACAACGCCAACCTTGAAACGATTAAGAGCAGCGGTTACCTGCCCACGGCCTACGTGATCAAGCTGGCGACCGATGCCGGCTTCAAGCTTGAGGAAAAGAGCGAGATCAACGCCAACCCGAAGGACACCAAGGACTACCCCAAGGGCGTGTGGACACTGCCGCCCACGTTGACGCTGGGTGACCAGGACCGCGAGAAATATCTTGCCATCGGTGAATCGGACCGCATGACGCTGCGCTTCGTAAAGCCGGACGCCTCCGCGGCGCATTGATGGCGGGCGCTTTGGTGGCGCCGTAGCGTTGCAGTCGCGCACTGGGTGCGCTCCTACAGAATGCTCGCCATGTAGGAACGCACCCAGTGCGCGACCCAGCCCACGTCATACGCCATTGGTGCCTCACTCAACGTCATGCTAGTTGCCCTCAACAAACCCTATGGGGTGCTCTGCCAGTTCAGTGATGCGGACGGCCGCCCCACGCTGGCGGAGTTCGTCAAGCAAAAGGACGTCTATCCAGCAGGAAGGCTCGATCACGACAGTGAGGGCTTATTGCTGCTCACGGACGATGGCCGCCTCGCGCACAAGCTTACCGATCCGCGTCATAAGCAACCCAAGACGTATCTGGTGCAGGTGGATGGGCAGATCACCGATGAAGCCATCGCCGCGTTGCGCCGTGGTGTAACGCTCAACGACGGCCCGACATTGCCCGCAGGCGCGGAGCATGCCGCGGAACCGGAGTGGCTGTGGCCGCGCGATCCGCCCGTGCGTTTCCGCAAGCTCATTCCTACCAGCTGGCTGCGCATCACCTTGCGCGAAGGACGTAACCGGCAAGTGCGTCGCATGACGGCGGCAGTGGGTTTTCCCACGCTTCGCCTGATTCGCGAGCGTATCGGCCCCTATGCACTTGAGGGGCTAGCTCCGGGTGAAACGCGGGTTGTAGGTTGAAACCCACAATTAAATGATCCAACTCTCTTGATTCTTTGCCGCCACCCTGAGGCTGCGCTTCGGTAAGGTAAGCGGACACATGGCGTGCAGGACGGTGGTGTCTTGCCTCGTGTGCAATCCCTGCACTTATATCGAAAAGGAGTTGATCATGAATGCATTGCGGATGGCCTTGCTGGCTGGCGCCATTGCCATCGCCTCGGGTTGCGTTTCCGAAGGGACCTACAAGAAGGAAGTTGCCCAGGCAAATCAGTATCAGGCAGAAGACGCTCAGTTGACCGCGTTGAACAAGCAGTTGTCCGCCAAGCTGAGCAAGGACGACGCCACCATTCAGCAGCTACAGGGCCAGCTCAAGGTCACGATGATGGGTGACGTGGTGTTCTCCGAAGGTGGGCATTTGCTCAATACCAAAGGTAAGGCGACGTTGGACAAGATGGCGCCTTCGCTGGCTACGCTTAGCCAGCAACGAGTGGCAGTAGAAGCCTTTACCGACAACGTGCCGATTGGCGCGGCGTTGAAAGCGCGCTACCCCACCAACGTTGACCTGTCTTCGGCTCGCGCGGATGAGGTCGTTAGCTATCTCGGTAAGCAGGGTGTTCCCGCTCGCCTGATGTCTGCCCAGGGTTTCGGTGAGCGTCATCCGATTGCAAGCAACGACACGCCCGACGGTCGCTCCCAAAACCGCCGCGTGGAAATTGTAATCACCAACGCGCCGCTGCAGTAACGCGCACTGTTTCCGATGTAGGCAAGGAAAGCCCCGCTATGGCGGGGCTTTCTTTTTTTGGGTCAGTGCGCAGGCAGCCCGAAGAACGCCGCCGCCGTGGCCGTGGTATGTGCCGCTGTGACTTCGGCCGCCTCACCGCGGTCGCGGGCAATCTCTTCGCAGATATGCCGCAGAAACATCGGCTCGTTGCGTCGATGTGAGGGCTGCGGGCGCACGGTGCGCGGCAGCAAATAAGGTGCATCCGTTTCGATCATCAGGCGGTTGGCAGGGATCTCCTTCACCAACTCACGCAGATGAGTACCGCGCCGCTCGTCGCAAATCCAGCCCGTGATGCCGATATGGCAATCCAGCGCCAGGTAATCACGTAGCGCCTCACCCGTGTCGGTAAAGCAATGCACCACCGCGCCAGGTATCTTGTCGCGATAACGGCGCAGCAGCGCAACGAAGTCGTGGTGCGCGTCGCGCTGATGCAGGAACAGCGGCTTCTGAACATCCACGGCGATCTGCAGCTGCCGTTCGAATACGGCCAACTGCACATCGCGTGGCGAGTAGTTGCGGTTGTAGTCCAGCCCCGTTTCACCCACGGCCCGAACTTCCGGGTGGGTCGCCAGTTCGCGCAGCAAGGCATCCGTGGCGTCGTCGTAATCGATCGCGTGATGCGGATGCACGCCCGCCGTGGCGTACAGCACGTCCGGATGTGCCTTGGCCAGTGCCAACGCGTGAGTGCTGGCGTCGCGCGAAGCACCCGTGACCACCAGCTGCTCGACGCCGTGCCCTTTTGCCCGTGCCAGCACGTCGTCAAAGTCGTGGCGGAACGATTCGTGGGTGAGGTTGGCACCAATGTCGATCAGCTGCATGGGGTGTTCTGTGGGGACAAAGCGCCATTGTCGCAGAGCGCCTGTGGCGCAACCAACTGCGGGCTGGTGTGCTGGAGGGCGCAGCGCCCAGGTGCGATGCGAATGGGCAGTCGTATCCGCTGGATAAAGGATTGAATCTGGCCACGAAGCCCGCGCCATCAAGGCATGAGTAGAAGGGCGCCGGGGGGCCGTGCCAAACACGGGCAAGCATCGGCTCAACCCTCGCGGTGGGCGATGTCCTTCGCAAAATATCGCGTCGGCGGTTGACGTCCCGACGAGGGGGCAAGTCCCCGCAAGGGAATCGTCATGGCACGTCTTTACCCTTCAGGCGTGGAACGCCGGCACGCGGACGTGGTCCCACGCTGGTGAGCTAGGGTGAGAAACCGTGCTCGCGCGCAAACCGGCGGGTGTGTTAACAATGCGTCCTCGGTGCCGTTGGGGGCGGTTCCGCGACACAGGACGTAACACTGGGAGCGGGGTGATCGCATGTCGGCAGTCGCAAAACCGGCGGCCAACGTGGAAGGGGCGGCGATGGAGAGCCGCGAAGCGGCGGTATGTGCGCTGCTCGTTTCCCGTGGCCGGCTGAAAGATACGGATCTGGCGCGCGCGCGCCGGCTGCATGAGGAGTCGCCCGAGGGCACACTTACGGCCTTGATGGCCCGCCTGGGCCTGGTCTCCGAGCGTGACCTGGCCGAAGCCTGGTCGGAGCTGCTGCACACGCCGCTGCTGGCCGCCCGCGAAGCCCCCGAATTGCCACCCGCCGAACTCGATGTCTCCGTGCGCTTCCTCAAGCAGCAGCACGTGGTGCCGGTGCGGGTGGGGGAGGATGGGCTGGCGCTGGTGGTGTCCGACCCGGCCGATCCCTATCCATTGCAGGCGATGCAACTGGCCGCCGGCCGACCGGTGGCGATGCGCATCGGCCTGCGTTCTGAAATCGATGACCTGATCGAACGCTATTACGGTTCCGGCCGCTCCGCGATGGGCACCATCGTGGAAAACCTCGACGGCAGCGCCGCGGTGGAAGACGACGTGGAGCATCTGCGCGACCTCGCCTCCGAAGCGCCGGTGATCCGTCTGGTCAACCTGATCCTGCAGCGCGCGGTGGAACAGCGTGCGTCCGACGTGCATATCGAGCCGTTCGAAAACCGCTTGAAAGTGCGCTACCGCATCGACGGCGTGCTGCATGAAGTGGAGGCGCCGCCGTCCAGCTCCACCGCGGCGGTGATTTCGCGCGTCAAGATCATGGCCAAGCTCAATATTGCCGAGCGCCGCCTGCCGCAGGATGGTCGCATCCAGCTGCGCGTCCAGGGCAAGGAGCTGGACCTGCGTGTCTCCACCGTGCCCACCAGCTTCGGTGAATCGGTGGTGATGCGTATTCTGGATCGCGAATCGGTGGTGTTCGATTTCGCCTCGCTGGGCTTTACCGACAACTTCCAGCAACGCTTCGTGGATGTGCTGGAACGTCCGCACGGCATTCTGCTGGTCACCGGCCCCACTGGCTCAGGCAAAACCACCACGCTCTACACTGCGTTGTCGAAGATCAACACGCCCGACGTGAAGATCATCACGGTGGAAGATCCGGTGGAATACCAGATCGAGGGCATCAACCAGATCCAGGTAAAGCCGCAAATCGGGCTGGATTTCGCTGGCGCCTTGCGCTCCATCGTGCGACAGGATCCGGACGTGATCATGATCGGCGAAATGCGCGATCTGGAAACATGTCGCATCGCCATCCAGTCGGCGCTCACCGGTCACCTGGTGTTATCCACCCTGCACACCAACAGCGCGGCGGGCGGCATCACGCGCCTGCTCGACATGGGCGTGGAGGATTATCTGCTCGGCTCCACCGTCAACGGCATCCTGGCCCAGCGCCTGGTGCGCCGCCTCGACCCTGAAACCGCCATTCCTTATGAAGCGCTCCCCGAAGTGGTGGAGCAGTTCGAGTTGCACAAATACACCAACGAGCGACCGATCCGCCTGTGGAAGCCAGGAACCAGCGCCGCCAATCCCAGCGGTTACCGCGGGCGTCGCGCCATCATGGAATTTCTGGTGATGAGCGACCCGCTGCGTCGCCTGGTGATGCAACGCGCCGACGCCGGTGAGATCGAACGGATGGCGCGCGCTGAAGGCATGCGCACCATGTATGAAGACGGCATCGCCAAGGCGGTGGCAGGCATCACCACCATCGAGGAGGTGTTGCGTGTTACGCAGGAGTCGTGAGCTTTCTCCCTCTCCCCTCCGGGGCACGCGGGGAACGGTCATCGATGGCCGCGGCTCTGAGGAGCGAGGAGAGGGCTGGGGTGAGCCCCAGAAACGGGGCAAAGGTCGGGTGCTCGCGATGGCCGCCCTTACCCCTCACCGTCATCCCTGCGAAAGCAGGGATCCAGCGACTTTGGCAACAAAAGGGCGTCCCGGTAAAAGGGCACTGGGTCCCTGCTTTCGCAGGGATGACGAGCGTGGTGTGTTGCGGCAAGGGGCGATGCAGCTGCTTTGTCGACGCTCACTATCGGTGACGCCATGACCCAATTCCGCTACCGCGCTGTCAGTGCCGCTGGCGAAGTGCTGCAAGGTCAGATGGAGGCCGCTAGCGTCGAGGAGGTGGTGAGTCGCCTGCAGGACCAGGGCCACACGCCGCTCGATGCGCGTGCTGCCGACGCCGACGCCGGTGGTAGCGGGCTGGCGGCGTTGTTCAAGCGTGGCCCGTTCACCGGCGACCAGCTGGCGCAGTTCACCCATCAGCTGGCTACGCTGTTGGGCGCGGGCCAACCGCTGGATCGCGCGCTCGGCATCCTGATGGATCTGCCCGAAGGCGAACGCGCCAAGCAGTTGATCGAGCGCGTACGTGATCGCGTGCGCGGCGGCACGCCGTTGTCGCAAGCGCTGGACGATGAGCACGGTGTATTTCCCAAGCTCTACATCAGCCTCGTGCGCGCGGGCGAGGCGGGCGGCTCACTGGAAGATACGTTGCGCCGTCTTGCCGAATACCTCGAACGCTCGCAGCAACTGCGCGGCAGCATCATCAATGCGCTGATCTATCCCGCGTTCCTGATGGTCGGCGTGCTCGGTTCGCTGCTGCTGTTGCTCGCCTATGTGGTGCCGCAGTTTGTGCCGATCTTCCAGGACATGCAGGTGCCCATTCCCTGGATCACTCAGGCCGTGCTGGCGGTGGGTGGCACCCTGCAAACCTGGTGGTGGGCGCTGCTGATTTTGCTGGTGCTGGGCGTGTTGATTGCACGCGCCAGGTTGCGCGATCCCGCTATCTTGCTGGCATGGCATGCGCGGCTGCTTACCATGCGTGTGGTTGGCCCGCTGCTGCTTAAGATTCAAACGGCGCGGATCGCACGTACGCTGGGCACCCTGCTGAAGAACGGCGTGCCGCTGCTCTCTGCGCTAGGCATCGCGCGTCAGGTCACCGCCAACCGTGCGTTGGATCAGGCGCTGGAGCAGGCCGCCGAACAGGTGAAGGGCGGCACGGGTTTGAGCTTCGCGCTGGCGCAATCGCAGCGCTTCCCACGTCTGGCCTTGCAGATGGTGCAGGTGGGCGAGGAAGCCGGCCAGCTCGACACCATGCTGCTAAAGGTGGCCGACACCTTTGAGCTGGAAAGTCGCCGCTCCATCGATCGCCTGCTGGCGGCGCTGGTGCCAGCGCTGACCATCGTCATGACCGTGTTGGTGGCCATCATCATGGCGGCGATTCTGCTGCCCCTGCTCAGTCTTACCAGCAACATTCAATGAGTCGCGTGGTCCGATGACGCGTCTCTCCCGATTGAAAACCACGAGGTAATCGCCCATGCAACAAAGGACCATCCGCCGCCTTGGCGTCAGCCGCGGCTTTACCCTGCTGGAAATGCTGGCGGTGATCGTATTGATCGGCATCATCGGCGCGGTGGTGGTGACCCAGGTCGGCAAGAACGTCGACAAGGGCAAGTACGGTGCCGGCAAGGCCCAGCTCACCACCCTCAGCCAGAAGATTGAAAACTACGCGCTGGACAACGGCACGCCGCCTCAGCAGTTGCAGGACCTGCTGGTGAAACCGGCTAATGCTCGCAACTGGCAGGGCCCGTACGCGAAAGAGTCGGAGCTTCATGATCCATGGGGTCATGACTTTGGCTACAAGTATCCGGGCGATCACGGCAGCTTTGATCTGATCTTCTACGGCCAGGATGGCAAGCCCGGCGGCGACGGTTACAACGCCGACGTGGGTAACTGGCAGTAACAGCGATGCGGATGAAATCGCCATGCTCGCAACGAGTTCCGCGCTTGCCCAGAGTGGCGAGACGGACGCGCGTGCAAGGCGGCTTCACCTTGCTGGAAATGCTCGCCGTGATCTTGCTGATCGGCATTGCCGCGGCTGCCGTGGCTGTGTCGGTAACGCAAGGGCTGGCAAGTGCGCGCGTCAGCGCGGCGAGTGGCGAATTGGCTGCGGCGCTGCGTGCAACCCGCACACAGGCCATCGTGCACGGCAACGAGCACACCTTCGAGGTGGATACGCGCGCCAATACCTACCGTGCCGACGACGGCCAAACCAAACGGTTGCCGTCAGGCATGCGCATCGGCATCACCAGTGCGAAAGAGGATCAGGTCAACGACCATACCGGGCGCATCCGGTTCTTTCCGGATGGCAGTTCCACCGGCGGCCACGTCACGCTGCAGCGTGAGCGTCGCCAATGGCAAGTGAATGTGTCGTGGCTGACCGGCGCCGTCAGCGTCACTGATGTGAGCGCCAAGTCATGAGGCAGGCGCGCGGCTTCAGCTTGCTTGAAGTCATTGCGGCCACCTTGCTGCTTGCTATCGCGTTTGTCGCGCTGATGCAGGTGGCCGGCGGCTCCGTCGCCTTGACGCGCAATGCGGATGATCACAGCCAGGCCGCCCTGTGGGCGCGCAACCTGCTCGATACCGTCGACATCACGGCGCCGCTGCAAGCCGGCACGCGCGAAGGGCAGTTCGACAGTCACTATCGTTGGCGGCTGGTGGTGACGCCCTGGCATGCCGGCCCGGCTGATGCCAATGCGCCCATGCAGATGATGAAGTTGGACCTCGACGTGTTCTGGGGCGCGCGTCCGCGCGAACGCTCCGCGCACTTCAGTACGCTGCGCGTGCTCGGGCCGGTAAAGACGTCATGATGCCGACGCGCGTCCGTCATTCCGCAGCACTTGCCGCACCTCGTGCGATATCGCGGTCGCGCGGCTTTACCTTGCTCGAAGTGCTCGGCGCATTGGCGCTGTTTGCGCTGTTGTTGCTCGGCATCTACGCGGGCGTGCGCACGGCCACTCACGCCGTGCGCTCGGGTGAGGCGTCGATTGAACGAATGGATGAAGTGCGCTCGGCCCAGCAGTTTCTACGCCGCGAACTGGCGCAGGCGCGAGCCGTGCCGCTGGCGCGCAACGACAAGGGCGATCCGCTTTTCTTCAAGGGCAGTGCCAACGAACTGCTTTTTGTGGCGCCGCTGCCAGGCTACCTTGGCCGGCTGGGGCCGCAGCTGCAACGACTCAAGCTGGTGCCCAACGGCAAGGGTGGCTCGCGGTTGGAAGCAAGCTTTGCGCTGATGCCACCCGACGGCAGCGAGCCACGTGCGCTGGGCGAACCCGAAGTGCTGGTGGATCATATTCGCAGCGGCAGCTTCAGCTATCGCACGCCCGATACGCAGCAGACCCCGGGCGACTGGCACGATCAGTGGAGCGACAGCCGCGCTATGCCGCGCATTGTGCGCATCGCCTTGCAGCTCGATGGCACCACCGCCTGGCCGCAACTCGACGCACCGCTGCGAGTGGATGCCTCAGCCACGCAGGGTCAGGTCGACTTGCTGCAGGGCCTGCAAAGGCGGACTCCGCCATGAGTCGCGCCATGCTCCATAGGCAACGAGGCGTGGCCTTGCTGGTCGTGTTATGGGCCTGCACCTTGCTGGCGGTTCTGCTTGGCGGTTACGCCATGCTGGCGCGCACCGAGGGTTTGCAGGCGCGTTTCCTGTTTGCCCAGACGCAGGCGCACTACGCCGCCGAGGCCGGCCTGATGCGGGCCATCTATGCGCTGCAGGATCCACAGCAACAACAGCGCTGGACGCCGGACGGGCGCGTGTATCCGTTTGCGTTCGACGGTGCCAAGGTCAACGTGAGCATCATCAGTGAAATCGGCAAGGTGGATCTCAACGCCGCATCGCCCGATGTCTTGCAGAACCTGTTTCGTGCCGCGGGCATGCCCGACAACCAGACACAGGCGCTGGTGCGCAACATCGTCGATTGGCGCAGCTTCGCCTATACGCCGCCGAGCAACGTGCCCAACGTGACTTACGCGCAGGCGGGCCGCGATTACGGCCCCCGGCATGGCCCGTTCGGCACCGTCGAAGAATTGCAGATGGTGCTGGGCATGGACCCGGCGGTGTATCGCAAGGTAGCGTCGCAGGTCACCCTATGGTCCGGGCGGCAGAGTCCGGACCCGGCCACTGCACCGCTGCTGGCGCTGCAGGCCATTCCTGGCATGACCGCGCAGCAGGCCCAGGCCATCCTGGCGGCCCGTTTGGCGGGGCAGCCAACGGCGGCCCTAGCCGGTATGCAGGGAGTAACGCATAGTATTCGCGCGGAGGCCACGCTGGCTGACGGCACACGCGCCGTCTTGCGCGCCACGGTACGGCTGCAGGGCAATCGCCCGGGCGCGTTGCCGTACGCCGTGCTGCGTTGGCAGGAGGGTGAGGGAGAGTGAGTACACCAACGCAGCCATTGCGATTGCAGATCGACCGCGCACGCCGCGCCTGGCGTGCTTCGCCACTGCCGCATTTCCTGGCGTGGTGGGGCCGCGAATTGTCCGCGCTGCTGCCGGCGCGCTGGCGGGCGCAGTTCGCTACCGGGCTGGCCTGGCATGTGCTGCAGCACGAAGGCGATGAGTGGGTCGTACGCAAAGCCGGCGAACCGCAAGTGCTGGCGCGCTGGAACAGCCAACTGGATGCCACTGCCCAGCAGGTGGCGCTGGGCGATGCCGTACGTGGCGTCGATGCCGAAGATCTTCGTTTCGCGCTATGCCTGGACCCGATTCACGTGTTGCGTCCACGTTTGAACCTGCCGCTGGCAGCGCGCGACAACCTGCGCCAGATCGGCGCTTTCGAAATGGATCGCCAGACGCCATTCCGCGTCGAGCAGGTGCGTTATGACGTACGCGAAACGTGCGTTGCCGCGCCCGCCGGTCGCTTTGCCGCGGAGCTGGTGGTGGTGCCGCGCGCCACGCTCGATCCGCTGCTGGCCAAGCTGGCCACGGCCGGTTTGCAGGTCGATGCGGTGGACGTGCTTGAGGGCCACGACCGGCTCGGCGCCAATCTGTTGCCGACGGAACTGGCGCCACGTCGGCAGCATCCACGGCAGCGATTGAATCTCGTGCTGGCCGCATCAGCGGTCGTGCTGCTGTTGCTGACCTTGCTGCAATTTCTGCACAACCGTGAAAGCGCGTTGGAACAGATGCGCACCGACGTCGAAGCGATGCGTGCCGAGGCACAACAGGTGTCGACGCTGCGCCAGCAGTTGCAGGACAACGCGGGCGCCGCCGGCTTTCTGGCCCAGCGCAAAGCTCATACCGTGTCGGCACTCGCCGTGCTGCAAGACCTCAGCCAACGCCTGCCGACCAATGCCTGGCTTGAGCGGTTGAGCATCGACAACGCCGGCCAGGTCGGCTTCCAGGGGCAGAGCCCGCAGGCGGCGCGTCTGGTCGATGCGTTCAAGGGCTCGACCGTCATCACCGATGCCAATTTCCAAGGCACCATCCAGGCTGACCCATCGACCGGCAAGGAGCGTTTCTACATGGTGGCGCAGCTGCGCAAACCGGCTGAAGCCAAGCCCAAGCCGGCACCGGCCGCGGCCGGAGGTGCGCCATGAAGCTGGTCGCGATGAAGCCGCGTGAAAGTCGCATCGCCGCCATCCTGCTGCTCGCGGTGGTGTTGGTCATCGCTTACTTTGCGCTGCTGCACTGGTGGTTCGTTGCCCCGCTGATGGGCATTCACTCGGAGATGGATGACCTGCGCGACACCCATGCGCGGTACGCCGCCGCCATGGCAGAGAAACCGCAGCTTCAGCAACGCATCGCAGCCATGGGCGCCGGCCAGGCCGCCAGTCATGCCTTCCTTCCCGAGGATGATCCCAACGCGGCTGCCGCCGGGCTGATGCAGCGCGTGGTGGACGCCGTGGGTGCACACCCGCAAGGTGGTGCCTGCGACGTCACGCAGAAAATGCCGGTGACCAATCCCCCTTCCGGGCCGGATGAGCCGTATCGCAAAGTGGCGGTGAGCATCAGCCTGCGTTGCGAAGTGCAGCCACTGGCGGACACTCTGCACGATCTGGAGCAGGGTACGCCTTACTTGTTCGTGGATGACCTGAGCATCTATCGCAACCCGGTCGCTGCCATGCAGCAGGCGAATGCGCCGCTGGAAGTGCAGTTCACGCTGTCCGGTTACGTGCGCCAGCCGCGCGCGCCAGCGGGTGACCAGACTCAGGGAGGTGCGCCGTGAATGCCGCCGCCCAGCGTCGTCTGACCCCTGTCTTGGGCGGTGTAGCCGCTGCGTTCGGCCTGTTGCTGTTGCTGCTGCTCGCCGGTGTCGGGCGTGGCGTGCAGTGGGGCCCGCCACGTGCCGCCTCGCCGTTGCCGCAAACCCGCGACCAGGGCCTGCCTCCGCCCGTGCCGCTGGCGCAGTTCTCGGCCGTGTGGACGCAGCCGCTGTTCAACCCTGATCGCAAACCAGGCATGCACGCTGCCAGCGGTGGCGCCACCCTGGGTGACATGCAGCTCACCGGCATCATTCTTACGCCGCAATTGCACATGGCTCTGTTGCGCGACAAGAGTGGTGACCACGAAGTGCGCGTGCGCGAAGGCGACAACTTGCCGGATGGCAGCTGGCGCCTGGCCGAACTCAAGCCGCGCGCCGCCGTGTTCGAATCGGCGTCGGGCCGCACGCAACTGGAACTGCCCGCCGGTGCGCCCATCGACATGCCCAAAACCGCCAATACACCCGGCGCACCGCAGGGGCCCGTTCCACCGGCCACAGGCGGCGTGGTGATCAACCAGATGCCCGCACCGAACGCGCCGATGCCCAACGCCGCCACCCCGGGTGCACCGATGCCGGTCACCAACGAATCGCAGAACGATCGCATTCGCCAGTTGCGCGAAGCCATTCAGAAGCGTCGCGCCCAGCAGCAGGCCGCGAACCCCGAAGGAGCTCACTGATTTATGCCCATCCAGCGCACCTCGCGGATCCACCGCATCGGCACGCTCAGCCTTGCTCTGTGGCTGGTCGGCTGCCAGACGCTGCCGCAGCCTAGCGACAACGGCGAGCTTCAGCGCGAAGCCATGGCCGGCACCGAGCGGCCAGCGCCGACGCCGACGCCGCTCAATCGTGGCGGCAACACCGGGCAACCCGTCGCTCCCGTGCAGTCACAGGTCAGTACCGGCACCGGCCAGTTCGTGCGGCCGGTAGGTCCGGCGACCCCTCATACCCCCGCGAGCGGCGAAGGGGCCGTCACCTTCAACTTCGAAAACCAGCCCGTGCAGGCGGTGGTGAAGGCCATCCTCGGTGACCTGCTCAAGCAGAACTACACCATCGTGCCGGGCGTGCAGGGCAACATCTCGTTTTCCACCTCCGAACCGGTGGATAGCAGCCAGGCGCTGCCCATACTGGAGACGTTGCTCTCGTGGACAGGCAACGCGCTGGTACAGCGCGACGGTCGCTACATCGTGATGCCGACCAAGGACGCCGTGGCAGGCAACCTTGTGCCCAGCCTGGGCGCAGTCGCGCCGCAGGCCGGCCTGCAGGCGCGTCTGTTTCCGCTGCGCTACATCTCGGCCAACGAGATGCAGAAACTGATCAAGCCGTTTGCACGGCCCGACGCGGTATTGCTGGTGGATAACTCGCGCAACGTCATTGTGATGGCGGGCACGCCGCAGGAGCTGGCCAACTACCAGCGCAGCGTGCAGACCTTCGACGTGGATTGGCTGCGTGGCATGTCGGTGGGCGTCTTCAGCCTGCAGCACGCGGGTGTCAATGAGCTGATGCCGCAACTGGACCAGATGTTCGGCCCCAAGGGCGATACACCGCTGGCAGGCATGCTGCGCTTCATCCCCATCGAGCGCACCAATGCGCTGGTGGTGATCAGCACACAGCCCAACTACCTGCAGGAAGTGGGCAGCTGGATCGCACGCATCGACCGTGGCGGCGGCAACGAACCGGAGTTGTTCGTCTACGACGTGCGCAACATCAAAGCCTCCGATCTGGCGCAGTACCTCGGGCAGATCTACACGAATAATGCCGGCAATGGCAACAACAACGCCGGTAAGGTCGGGCCTGGCCTCAACAGCGGCACCATCGGCGTTGGCGAAAACGCCAATACGTCGGTCACTCCCATGGGCAGCACCGCCGGCAGTTTTGGCAGCAGCACCGGTGGTGTCGGCAACAACAACCAGGGTGTCGGCAACAGCGGCGGACTTAATAATAGTGGCGGCCTGAGCAACGGCGGCATGGGCCAGCAGGGCGGCATCGGCACCTCCAGCTTTGGTGGTGGTGCGTTCGGTAATGCCGGCACCAATACCGGTGCACAACCGGGCCAGCAATACACCTCCGAAGACGGCAGCATCCGCATCAGCTCGGTGGATGCCAACAATCAGCTGCTGGTGCGCGCGCGTCCCTCGCAGTGGGCCGAAATCGAATCAGCCATCAAGCGTCTCGACAACACGCCGCTGCAAGTGCAGATCGAAACGCGCATTCTCGAAGTCAGCCTGACCGGTGACTTCCAGTTCGGTGTGCAGTGGTATCTGCAAGGCCTCTCGGGCGGCACCAACAACGGCAACGGCACCTTTACGCCGGGCGACAAGAACAACCATCTGCAGGGCGCACTAGGTCAGGGCGGCAACCAATACTTTCCTGGCACCAGCACGTCGCCGGGCGACGCCTTGTTCTATTCGTTCGTCAACAAAAACCTGCAGGTGGCGTTGCACGCGCTGGAAGTGAGCGGCAACACCAAGACGTTGTCCGCGCCGTCGATGGTGGTGATGAACAACCAGGTCGCGCAGATCCAGGTCGGCGATCAGATTCCGATCAATCAGACCAGCGTGAATCCTGGCGTGGGCACGGCGGTGTACAACTCGGTGAACTACCTCAACACCGGCGTGATTCTCAGTGTGCAGCCGCGTGTGAATCCGGGTGGTCTGGTGTACATGAACATCGGTCAGCAGGTGAGTCAGGTGGATCCCACGGTGGCCGCGGTGAATGGCAACCCCACGATCAGTCAGCGCCAGCTGGCGACCCAGGTGGCGGTGCAGAGCGGGCAGACGGTGTTGTTGGGTGGCCTGATCCAGCAGCAGGAAGGGGCAACCAATACGGGTATTCCGGGGCTCAATAGCGTACCCATCATTGGGCGCTTGTTTGGCACGACCAATCGCAATCGCAATCGTACGGAGTTGATTGTGTTGATTACGCCGAGGGTGATTGGCAGTGCGGATGAGGCTAAGCAGGTGACGGATGAGTATCAGAGGAAGTTTGAGTCGTTGGCGCCGTTGAGGGCGGCTAACAATGGGGTGCAGCCGTAACTTCCACACTTTCTCCTTCGCCCCTTCGGGGGAGAGGGTTGGGGTGAGGGGTGCGAGCTCGCGAGAACGCGTGTCCCCCTCACCGTCATCCCAGCGAAGGCTGGAGGCGCTTCACAACAGCGAAGCTGGTCATCCAGTGACTTTGCTCTTGGCTCTTTATTGCGGCGTCTCCGCCAGCGTGCCGCCTACGCGGCGGGCGTTTCGATCGTCTGCCGACGCTCGAGTCACTTTTCTTTTGTTGGCCCAAAAGAAAAGTAACCCAAAGAAAACGGCCTCCAGAGCGAGGTTGCCGTAGCGTCGTGATTAATACGAGCCTTGGCGCTGACGAAGCCCTGATCGTCACGATCGCCCGACATGCGATACGGCTACACCGCAACGCGCCACCGCGAAGAGGACTTAAAGCAGCGCGGTGCTGCTCTCGGCTCTTAGCTCCCTCTCCCCTCGCGGGAGAGGGTTGGGGAGAGGGGGCAATCTAGCCTCACCCCAAAACGAGCCGTCACCCCGGCGCAGGCCGGAGTCCGGTAGCGATATCGCCTGGTAGTCGCGAGCTTCCCCGAACCCCGGAGCTACACAAGAGCATCCCGACGCAATGAGCACTTAAAGCGACGCACCACGCACCCCCGGTATCATCCCCCCGATGACCACCCCGCAGTCCTTCCCCATCACCCCGCTGCTCCCCGAGATCAGCGCTTCGCTCGCCAAGCATCCACGTCTGGTGCTGGAAGCACCGCCAGGCGCCGGCAAAACCACGCAGGTACCTCTGGCGCTGCTCGATCAGCCGTGGCTCGCCGGCACCAAGATCCTGATGCTGGAACCCCGCCGCATCGCTGCGCGTGCCGCCGCGCAGTTCATGTCGCGCCAGCGGGGTGAAGAGTTGGGTCAAACGGTGGGCTACCGCATCCGCTTCGAATCCAAGGTGAGCGCCGCCACACGCATCGAGGTGGTCACCGAAGGCATTCTGACGCGACTGATTCAGGATGATCCGGAGCTCACCGGTATCGGTGTGATCCTGTTTGACGAATTCCACGAGCGACATCTCGCGGGCGATCTCGGTGCAGCACTCGCATTGGATGTGCAGGGCACGCTGCGGCCGGAGCTGCGTATCGTGGTGATGTCGGCGACGCTGGATGGTGAGCGCATTGCTCAGTGGCTGGATGCGCCGCGCATCAGCAGCCCGGGGCGAAGTTTTCCGGTGCGGGTGGAGTATCCGGCGGCACGCGTGCAGGAAAGCACGGAACATCATCTCGCCCGTGTTGCGAAGCAGGCGTTGCAGGAGAATGACGGCGATGTGCTGGCGTTTCTGCCGGGGCGTCGTGAGATTGCGCGTACGCAGGGCATTCTCGAATCGTCGCTTGATGAAGACGTTGAGATTGTCGCGCTGCACGGCGAGCTGTCGCTGGCTGAGCAGCAGGCGGCGTTGAGTCCGGCAGAACCGGGTACGCGGCGCGTGGTGCTTGCCACTAACGTGGCAGAGTCCAGCGTGACTTTGCCGGGCATTCGCGCGGTGGTGGATAGTGGTCTTGCCCGAGAGCCGCGCTTCGACCCCAATTCCGGTTTCACGCGACTGGAAACGGTAAATATCTCGCAGGCCTCGGCGGATCAGCGCGCGGGCCGCGCCGGACGTGTGGCAGAGGGCACGGCCTATCGCCTGTGGCCGCAAAGCAAGCGGCTCGATGCGTCACGCACTGCGGAAATCGCCCAGGCGGAGCTCTCCGGTCTGGCGCTGGAACTGGCTTCATGGGGCATCACCGTGGGCAGCGGCAGTGACCTTCCGTGGCTGGATGCGCCGCCTGCTGGCGCGTTGGCTCAGGGGCGCGAATTGTTGATGCAGCTTGGAGCGTTGGCTGCGGATGGGCGCATCACGGCACTGGGGCGCGAGATGCTCGAACTCGGCGCCACGCCTCGCCTGGGGGCGGCTGCCTTGCGCTCTGCACCTGAGTTGCGCGCGCTGGTCGCCGATTTGCTGGCCTTGATGGAAGCACGCTCGCCATTGCGTGGCGAGCATGCGCGTACCGACGATTTCCGCGCGCGTGTGAGTGCGCTGCATGCATGGCGCGATCGTCACACCGCGGGCGCTCGCGGCGGTGCCGATGCCGGTGCGCTGGCCGCCATCGAGCAGGCGAGCAAAGGTTGGCGTCGTCGGCTGGATGTGCGATCCGCCGCCAGCGGTGTGCCGGATAGCCACGCCGTGGGTGATCTGCTGTTGCACGCCTTTCCGGATCGCGTCGCGCGCCGCGACGACAACAATCCAATGCGCTACACGCTGGCCAATGGCCGTGGCGCGCGCTTGCATGACAACACCGCGTTGCATGGTGAGTCATGGCTGGTCGCACTCGATCTGCGCTTTGAAGCGCGCGACAGCTTGATTCTTGCTGCTGCACCCATCGATCTTCGCGTACTCGAACGTGATTACCCCGCGCAGTTCAAACGTGAGCGCGTGCTGCGCTGGAATGACGAGCGCAACGCTGTCGAAGCGTTTGAGGAACAACGCTACGCATCCATCGTGCTGGATCGCCGCAGTGTTCCAGTGACACCTGAAGACGCCTTGCCCGCGTTGCTCGCTGCCATTCGCGCCAAGGGCATCGATGCACTGCCGTGGAGCGACAACGCGCGTCGCCTGCGCGCACGCATGCAGGCGTTGCGTGTGTGGATGCCGGAGCTTGGCTTGCCGGATGTCTCCGACACCGCGTTACTCGATACGCTCGAAGACTGGCTTGGCCCCTACCTCAACGGCAAGCGCCGATTCGACGCATTGAGCGCGGAAGAGCTTTCGCAGGCGCTGGGCTCATTGTTCGATTACGAGCAACGCCGCCAGCTTGATGCGCAGGTGCCCGAGGCGCTGACGGTGCCAAGCGGCATGACTCGTCGCCTGGAGTACGCCGAAGGCGAACCACCGGTACTCGCCGTAAAATTGCAGGAGTTGTTTGGCCTTACTGACACTCCACGCGTCGCCGGCGGCCGCATTCCCGTCACGCTTCATTTGCTCTCGCCCGCGGGTCGCCCCATCCAGGTTACGCAGGATCTCAAAGGTTTCTGGGAGCGCACCTACCCCGAGGTGAAGAAGGAGCTTAAGGGACGCTATCCGCGCCACCCGTGGCCGGATGACCCGTGGACCGCCGCACCAACGCATCGCGCCAAACCTCGCGGTACCTGATCGTCGTTTGCCGACGCTCGGCTGACATGGCACCCTCGTTCTCTCGACCGCCGGATGTCCGACGGTATATTCCCCCGGGAGTGTCCATGCCTCGCACGTTGTTTGCCCTCGCGCTCGCTGCAAGTCTCTCTGCCACGGCCATGGCGGCCGTACCTGCCGCCGAACAGCCCGGCCTCGCCAAAATTCGTGAAGCGGATCTGCGCGCCGATATCGGTTTTCTCGCATCGGATGCCTTGCAGGGGCGCCTATCGCTTCAACCCGGCGACGATGCCGCGGTGCAGTGGATTGCTTCGGAGTTCGCAAAGGCGGGGCTTAAGCCCGTAGCGACCGACGCAGCGGGGCAGCCCACCTATCTGCAGGCCGTGCCGCTGATCGAATACCACCCGGATGCCAAGGCCACGCGCCTCACACTCACGCGCCAGGGCAAGAACGTCGAGTGGAAAGATCCGGAAGTGGGTGGCTCATTTCCCACCGATCAGGACATTTCCGGACAAGTGGTGTTTGCCGGTTACGGCATCACCGCGCCGGAGCTTGGTTATGACGACTACGCCGGCCTCGATGTGAAGGGCAAGGTCGTGGTGGTGTTTGACCACGAGCCACAGGAGAAGAAGGCGGATTCGATCTTCAACGGCACCGGCAACACGCGCTACGCCACGGGTTACGTGAAGGTTCTCAACGCACAGGAGCATGGCGCTGTCGCCGTGCTGATCGCGCCGGAGCCGTCGCACAACCATCCTTCCGCACAGGAAGTGCGTGCCCGCATCGGTCACCACTTGGAGCACGCGGCCAATCCCATTCCGGCGCAGGCGCTGGCGGACAGCGCCGTGCGCATTCCAAGCATGATCATTTCGGCGGATGTGTCGGCCCAGCTGCTGGCCACCAGCGGCAGCAACCCGGCTGCGCTGCAGAACGGCATTGATGCCGATCTCAGGCCGCGTTCCATCGCACTGCCTGATACGTCGATCAATCTGCATCTGCACAGCAGCTCGCGGCGCGAAGCAACCACCTGGAATGTAGTGGGCTTGGTGGAGGGCAGCGATCCCAAGCTCGCCCCCGAAACCATCATCATCAGCGGTCACCATGATCACGATGGCATGAGCGACGGCAAGATCTGGCACGGCGCCGATGACAACGCATCAGGCACCGTGGGCGTGGTGACGCTGGCTCGCGCGTTTGCCGCCAATCCCGCCAAGCCCAAGCGTTCCATCTTGTTTGCGGTCTTTGCTGCCGAAGAACGTGGCCTGCTCGGCGCGTACTACATGGCCGCGCATCCGCTGCGCTCGCTGGACACCACGCGCGCCATGATCAACTTCGACATGATCGGCCGCGATGAAAAGCCCAGCCCGCAGACCGAGGGCCTGATCCAGATCCCTGCGGACACCAGCAATCGCCTGAACCTGATCGGCGCCGCCTACAGCCCCGACTACCAGCACACCGTCGCCAAGGCGAACGAACAGGTGGGTCTGACGCTCGATGATCGCTTCGATCACGAATACGCGCTCAACGTATTCTTCCGCTCGGATCAGTTCCCCTTCGTGCTGCACAATGTGCCGGCATTCTGGTGGTTCACCGGCTTCCACCCGGATTACCACCACCCCAGCGATACGGCCGAGAAGATCAACTATCCCAAGATGGCCAAGATTCTCAAGCTTGCTTATTTGAGCGCATGGCAGTTTGCGGAGGAGGCGAAGACGCCACGTTTCGTGTCGCACCCGGGTAGCCAGAAGGCTGATTGAAATAGACACACCGGCAGGTCTTTATAAGGCCATGCCGGTGCGTTCAAGTATCACTTGTCTTAAACGGAGACTCCGATGAAACGCCTGTTCACCTTCGTCATCGCAGGAGCCTTGCTCGCAGGAAGCGCGATTGCCATGGCAGGCCCCCAGGACGACCACGACAGGTATGGAAACGACAACGGCCAGGGTGACGATCACCATGGCCACAACCCCAAGGACGAAGGCCGGCACGACAACGGCAAGCACAAGGGCTGGGACAAGCAGGCTTATCGCCGCGGCGATCGCCTGCCTGATCGCTATTACACCACCCAGTACTACGTGACCGACTACGAGCACTATCACCTGCGCCGCCCTGATCCGGGCTACCGGTGGATCCGCAGCGACAATGGCCAGATCGTGCTCACGGCCATCGCTTCCGGCATCGTGGTCGATATCGCGATTAACCCTTGATGGGTTCAGGTCGGTTCATCGCAATGGTGAGCCGACCTTGCTTCATGGTGCCACGCTGATCTGCGCGAGAGCTCGTTGTATCAGCCCTTGGTGGGCGCTTGCTGCTTTGCCAATTGCTGGCAGCTGTTGGCGTAGTTGCGCAGGTCGTTGCGCACTGGATCCAGTTCCATCCAGAAACCGTAGCGCACCGCGCCGCCTTTGTCGGCCAGCCATGCGCCCATCGCGCGGGCAGACAGCAGCTCGTTCAGTTGTGTCAGCGCAATGGGTTGGGAGAACACCACCGACTGGGCGATCGCCGCGAAGCCCCAGCGTTGTTTTTCAGTGGCCGGTTGATGGTTGATCTCGAAGTACGACTGCGAAGCGCGGGCCACGATCTGGCGTGAGCGCTCGGCGCCAATGGTGTAGTACGCCGTGACGGTGAGCCCGTCTGGCCGGCACAGGAGCGTCAGGCGATGCTCACCGTCGCGCGCTTGCTGGGTGAGTGAGAGCGAAGCGACGCCGTTCATGGGCTGATTGACCGCCGTAGGTGGCAGGCGACCGTTGTTGCCCAGGTTGTAGCCAAGTATCTGATCGTTGCTCAGCCACTCGATGTCGTTGCTCGGGAGCTTGCTGAGCACCAACGGATTCACGCCCATCTCTTTCAGATAATCGGCGAGCTTGCCCGACGTCGGCGACGCACCATCCATCGCTTGCAAGCCAATACGATCGTTGCCGGTGGGCGCCCATCGATAGAGACCGCCGGCGTAGGCGTAAGCACAAGCATTGACGCAGGTCGATTCCTTGGGAAGCACCGGAGAGCGTGCGGTGCGCCGCGGTGAACCCAGATGGGTGGTCATGGCGCCGGCACGAAACAATTGGCCGAGCGCCAAAGCCGCGTCGATATCGCCACCGGACGAATTCAGGTAGATGTCGCTGCCTTCGGGGATCTTGCGCGACCGGATCAGCGCTTCGACACGCTGTGGCGCGCCCGCATCGATGAGGCCGTATAAATAAATTTGCGGCACCTTGGCGACAGACAGCGTCATCCGGTCATCGTTGACCTGGATGGCCAGCTGATCGGTGCTTGCGTTCTGCGTGGTGATTCCTGTCGTGCGTGCACCAGAGGTTTGCGCATGCAACGAAAGAGCGGGCGTCATGCCAGTCGCCAGCAGCGCGAACCACATCGCGTAGGGGTGCCGCCTGCGACGCAGGGAAGGGACTGGGGTGGCTACGACTTGCACACGACCGGCTCTAACAAAAGTGGTGGGTCAGTTTGCGCGATCTGTGATGTTGTGCAAGTGAAGCTTGCTGAATGAGCGCAAGAATCTGCATCCAGTGAGAATGGCTACATCGCGCATACACACACACCATCTCGCCCATAACCGGTGCAAACGTCGCTGAACAGGCATATACCCTTGCGATTCCCGCGAGGCGCTTCAGCGAGGGCGATGAATGGGCGTCCGGTCGTCCGGGTGCCTGTCCGTGGCCGTGTCCGCGGACGCTTCCTTGATGGCGTGACATGGTCGTAAGTCATTGACGCGACGTGGCTGAGCAAGGCGGCGGGCGGCTGGCACGCGAGTTGCTCTGGTCACCAGCAACGGCGCTGATCCGATGGAGTTCAAAGATCGGCGCCACCTCATACCTTCACGGAGTCATCGATTCCGGTAGGTGGCCAAACCGATACAGGAGAGTTCCTTTGACCACGCTGCGCACTTCCGCTCTTTTCATGCTCGCCCTGACGGTAGGCATCGCTGCACCTCGCGCTTTTGCCGACACGACGGCACAGGCCACGCCGGCCCAGGACAAGTCCACCCTGATGTCGCGCGACGAAGTCACACGCATCCTTGCCTCCAATCGCAAGATCACCACAGCACAAGGGATCGAGGAGACCATCAAGGTGCGCATCAATGGCATCGACCAGTGGCTGTCGATCCGCGGCAAGGACCGTCGCAACCCGATCTTGCTGTTCCTGCATGGTGGCCCTGCTGCGCCGGCCATGCCCGAGGCCTACACCTTCCAGACGCCGTGGGAGGACTACTTCACCGTGGTGCAGTGGGACCAGCGCGGCGCTGGCAAGACCTACCTCGCCAATACCGAGCAGGCCATGGCGCCAGGCATGACCGTGCAAGGCATGACCGATGACGCGACGCAGGTCGTGCAATATCTGCGAGAACACTATGGCAAGCAGAAGATCTTCATCCTGGGCCACTCCTGGGGCACCGTGCTCGGCGTGAACCTGGCGCAGCAGCATCCTGACTGGTTCTACGCGTACATCTCCGTGGGCCAGGTGGTGAATGGCCGACGCAACGAGGAAGTGGGCTACAACTTCGCATTGACTCAGGCTAAGGCCGAGGGCAATGCCAAGGCCATCGCCGAGCTGGAGGCGATGGGTCCGTATCCCGGCAACAAGCTGACGCTCGACCGCCTCGGCACGCGCAGCAAGTGGGAGATGTACTACGGCGGTTTGGCGTGGGGGCGCAGGGATTACCAGTTCGACGTCGACGCCGAAGAACTATCGCCTGACTACAGCAAGCAGGAGCTCGCTGCGATCGATAAGGGCAGCCTGTTCACACTGAACTACCTGATGGATCCACTGCTCGCAGTGAACTTCGACCACACCACGCACTTCAACTGCCCGGTGATCGTCTTCGTGGGCGCGCACGACTACACCACGGCCCATGAACTTACCGAAGAGTGGTACAGCCACATCCAGGCACCGTCCAAGCACTTTGTTTCGTTTGCCGATTCGGCGCACATGGTGATGCAGGAACAGCCAGGGCGTTTCCTCGCGCATCTGGTGAGCGATGCCTTGCCGCTGGCGCAGAAAGTCGGTGACGTGGCACCGACGGAAGTGGAGAGCGACAAGTAAGTGGTGCGTTGCCGGCAGGCTCGCTCTCAGCGGAGCCTGCCGGAAGCAATCAGCGCCGCCAAAGGCTCCGGCAAAGCGATGGATGCAGAGACTTCAGGGGCAGGCTGTGCGTCCTTCAACATCACCTGCATAGGTATAACGCCCGCCCAGACCGGAACATGCGCTTCGTCGACATCGGAAGGATCGCCCGCTCGCGCCTTCACCGTCGCCTCTTCGATATCCATCCAGAGCACCGACGTCGCCTTCAGTTCTTTCTCCGTGACCGGCCGTAGCGTGTTCCAGCGTTGGGGAAAGAGACCATCCATGAAGGCACGAAGCGCGTCGGCCCGCTCGTCGAGTGAATCCACCACGTGGGCCGTGCCGAACAACATGGCGGATCGGTAATTGACCGCATGGTTCAGCGCAGATCGCGCCAGCACATAACCATCAACCAGGCTGCAAGTGACGCAGACGCGCGTTCCCTCGACATGCCGAAGAAAGCGACTACCCACCGAGCCATGCCAATACAGACGCTGTCCTTGCCGCCAATGCATGGTCGGCGTGACAAACGGTTCGCCATCGACGACATAACCAACGTGGCACAGCGGGCTAGCATCAACGACGGCATAGACATCCGAACGCTGGTAGCTACCTAGATGGGCTTCGCGTCGGATGCGGGTCCGATCGGTTTTCGGGAAGCTGTCGGATTCCATGGACTGTGCTGACATGGGTTGCTCTAGTTGGGCAGGGGTTGGTCGAAAGCTCAGCGGAAAACGCTATCGCCACCCCATTCAGTCAGCTGTTCCTTTCTGGCGCCTTCCACAGATATGAGCCGTCCGTTGCATAGCTTTGCCAATCACGACTTAATCGGCGTCGCTTTAGAGGTGACTGTCGTCGGTACCCTTTTTCCTGGCAATCGCCGTCGCCTGCTCGATGGCATCGATGACCACCTGCGGCTTGTCGTACTGGATGTAGTGCCCGGCGTTCGGCACGATGATATTGATGCCACGCGTGGACATGGCCGCTACCTGGGTATGCAGGTTTTCCCATAGCAAGGTACGTTGATTGCGCTCGTCCTGTGTTTCGTCCTTCTGCTTCGGATAGGGCGAGTGCGTCAGGACGATGATGGGGAGACTTCCAAAATCCTTTCCTGTGGCGCGTGCCTCATCGGCGCTCTGATAGAAGACGCTCTCGCGCTCTGAGGCGACTGCAGCCTGCCATTTCGCAGCGGCTTTGTATGTCGCCTGGGCGGCATTGATGGCCGGGCTGAATCGAGGATCGTTCGTTTCACCAACGCACTTGGCAAACATGGGTGAGCCTTCCATCAGGCCGTTGCTGGCCGCATCGATGCAGGCGTGTGCGTCCTTCAGGTAGGTGTCCCAGCGCTCCTTCTGCCCGGTGGCGCCGATGGCCCAGCCGCTGGTGGACTGGTCTTCATGTGAACCCTCGACGATGACCAGGCCAGCGACGTCTTTCGGATACTTGTCCACGTACACCCTGACATTCATGCCCGCGAGCGAATGGCCAACGAGAATGTACGGCGGATCGATTCGCGCCGCTTTAAGCAGGGCATGCAGATCCTCGGCCTGATGTACCGGTGTGCTGGATCGCCTTGCCGCGTCGCTGAAACCCAGCCCTGCACGATCGAAGGAGCAGGTTGTCGTGGTTCGGGAAATCGCCGGTTGGACCAGAGCCCACGAAAGGGTCGAATCTCCCATGCCTGCATCCAGGATGACCGCAGGGGTGCCTTGCCCTTTGCAGTAAAGGTTCAGGCGTTGCCCTTGTCCTATGTCGATCATTCGGGCCGGGCCGGTATACACCGGATCGGTAACCAGTGGCGTCTTCGCCGCATCGTCGGCGGCGCGTGTCAAAGGACAGGTGGCAGCCATGGCTGCAACGACGACGGCTGCTGTTCTACGCACCTGATGGTTCCCCCGGGGTTGGCGCAAGCTGGTTAGCGCGTCGAGATTGCGGGAGAGGTCAGGTCGGCTGCAAGGCCTCTACATCCTCGGATGTCGCGGAAAGTGCGCTGGCCAACGAAACGGGCTGGTCGGCGTAAAGAAGAATCCAGCGTCGCGCTGCTCTGGCTTTTCCCTTGTGCACGAGGGTGACGCCGTCGATGGACGCATCGTGCAGTTCCACCGCAAGGTTGGGTGCATCCAGTCCGTGGGCAGGCGTGACGTCGGTGTGGCGGAGGCCCCGCGCACGCATCCAGTCATGTCGCGCTTCTTGAATGGCTACGACACGCTGAATGCTGGTTCGAGGGATGGCGCCTGCGTGGAACAGCCCGCCACCCAGCCAGAGTGCTTCATGGCTGACGACGTGCGGGACGTTGCGCATGATGCTTCGCACAGCGATAGCCCAACCGACGCCGAGCAGGCCAAGCACGGCGATCACTGTATGGATGATGGCAGGGTGGTGTGCGTGACTCAGGGAAACGACGACGAGCGACAACGGGATGTCACCCAGCAGGCCGACAACGAGCATGGGAACAAGGATGCTGGACATGGGGCCGTTGGCGACGCTGAAGCGCAATCCTGCGGGGTAAGTAGTCGCGACAAGGGCGCTTGGTCGAGGGCGCCTGAAAAGGATCGCAGTAAGTTCCTTCCATGGACTCGGCATGAGCTGCATTGAAAATCGCGTCGAGAGGAATGGCGCATTGTGACCGGACAGGCTTCCTTGCGGATATGCCTGTACCGCAAGCATCACCAGATCGCCCGCACTGGCGCCTACCATTAACGCGTGTAGACTCGGAAGGACCACCAGCGTTACCGGCCATGCGATTCGGCTACATCGCCGCGCATGACTGGCTGCAGGACGTTCCCTCCTTGAAAGCGAGGTACCTCCATGTTGCTGCGATGTGTGCTGTTCCTTGGTTTGTTCGGCCTGGCGATGCCATCGCTGGCGCAGACGGTGCCGGAAGACACCGCGGGTGCCGCGATCAAGGCCGATACGCCAAGGAAAACAGCCGCAGGCACCCAGTTTGTCGTTCCGGCCGATTGGTCAGCGCACGTCAGCGGTAACAAGGTCACGCTCGATCCGCCCGAGGCGGGGTCGCATGTGGTGGTGGTGGATATCAGAGGCGACGACGTGGATGTCGCCGTCGCCGAGGCCTGGAAGGTCTACGCGCCGCCCAAGACCTGGCCGCTGCTGCTGGCCACGGATAGCGCGCCACGCGATGGTTGGGAACAGATTCGCGTCTACAACTACGACACTACAGCCAACGAAAAGCGCCACGTGGTCGCCGTGGCCTATCGTCACGGCAAGCAAACCACCGTGCTCATCATCGATATGGCGAACGCGGTGGCCGAGAAGCGGCTGGCGCAGACACGGGCCATCACCGACCGTCTGTTGCCCAAGGGCTACAAGCGCGAAAGCTTCGCGGGCAAGAAAGCGCATCCGTTGGATGCGGCGCGCGTCGAATCGCTGAGAGCCTTTGTCGACAGCGCGCGACAAGCCTATGACGTGCCCGGTGTCGCCATTGGCCTGATCGATCACGGCAAGGTGGTGTTTGCCGGTGGCATGGGTGTGCGCGAGATCGGCAAGCCGGAGCCGATCGACGCCGACACGCTGTTCATGATTGCCTCCAACACCAAGGCGCTTACCACCTTGATGCTGGCGCGGCTGGTGGACGAGAAGAAGTTCGGCTGGAACACGCCGGTGGTCGATGTGATGCCCTCGTTCAAGCTGGGCAATGCTGCGACCACCAAACAGGTGTTGATGCGACACTTGATCTGCGCCTGCACCGGCATGCCGCGGCAGGACATGGAGTGGTTGCTCAACAGTCGCGACGCCACGCCGGAGAGCGTGCTCAGGTCACTGTCGGGCATGCAGCCCACCAGCAAGTTCGGTGAATTGTTCCAGTACTCCAACCTGATGGCGGCCGCAGCGGGATTCATTGGCGGTCATGTGGCCTATCCCGACCTGGAGTTGGGCCCCGCCTACGACCTGGCCATGCAGAAGCAGGTGTTCGACCCGCTGGGCATGCACCTGACCACCTTCGACTTCGATCGCGCGCTACTCGCCGATCACGCGGCACCCCATGGCACCGATGTGGATGGACATACCGCCGTGGCCAGCATGGGCATCAACGACACCATCCGCGCCGCGCGACCCGCTGGTGGTGCGTGGAGCGCGGTGAGCGACATGCTTCGCTACGTGCAGATGGAGTTGAGCAATGGCGTGCTGCCGGAGGGCAAACGCTACGTCTCGAAGGAGACGCTGCTGGAACGCCGCAAGCCCAATGTCGCGCTGGGCGCCACTGCCACTTATGGCATGGGGCTGATGGTCGACCGCACGTGGGGCGTATCGGTGGTGCATCACGGCGGCGATTTGTCCGGCTTCCACTCGGACATGATCTGGTTGCCAGAGCAGGGTGTCGGTGCGGTTATCCTTACCAACGCCGATGCGGGGGTGTTTATTCGCGGGCCGTTTCAGCGTCGATTGCTGGAGGTGCTGTTTGACGGCAAGCCTCTTGCGCAGTCCGAAATCGATGCCGGCGTGAAACGGTACAAGGCCGGGCTGGCCACGGAGCGCAAGCGGCTCACCGTGCCGGCGGATGCCGCCGAGGTGGCCAAGCTTGCCGAGAATTACCGGAACCCCGCTGTCGGCAGCCTCCAGGTGGAGCGCAATGGCAAGACCACCACCTTCAATTTTGGTGCGTGGCATAGCGAAGTGGCTTCGCGCAAAAACGACGACGGCTCGATCTCCTTCATGACCATCTCGCCTGGGCAGGGTGGTTTGGAGTTCGTGGTTTCCGGGTCGCCCGACAGCCGCAAGCTGATACTGCGCGACGGGCAGCATGAGTATGTCTACGACGAGGTGAGGTAGCTCATGAAGACGATACGAAGCAGGACACTGACGCTGTTAGGCAGCGTGGCGCTGTTGTCGGCTTCGGTAGTCATGGCGGCAGCACCGTTGAAAGTGACCAAGGTGCAGGTGGATGCGCCGGTGTCGCACACGTATCAGTGTGAGGGCGGCAAGTCGTTGCAGGTCACCTATTGGAACAGCCGAAGCGGGCAGAGCTTTGCGCTGCTGCCGGTGGACGGCAAGCCGCTGCTGTTCGTCAACACCATCGCCGCTTCCGGCGTGAAATACGTGGCCGACCGCTACACGTGGTGGACCAAGGGCAATAACGGCGATCTGTACGACATGACTGCCGGGCCGGACGCGAAGCCGATCGTGGCAGGGTGCTCAGTCGTCACTAAGTAGAACCTTTCTCAAGTTAGGCGAACCTTGCCTATTGCCCGTCATTCGCGCCTTCGCGGGAATGACGCTTGGTTCTTTTGGCAACATTGAATTTTGAGATAGGTTTTAGATAGTCAGAGCCAGACACTCGCGCTTCCGTCTATCGCCCGCGCGTAGGTATGCTCTGCAAATCGCAAGAGGAGTAAGTCTGTGCGCGAGCTATTCCCCGAGATCGAGCCGTTTCGTACCCATCGGCTCAAGGTGGACGACCTCCACGAATTGCACGTGGAGGAGTGCGGCAACCCGAAAGGTTTGCCCGTGGTGTTCCTGCACGGCGGGCCGGGTGCGGGGCTGTCGCCGTATCATCGGCGCTTCTTCGATCCGGCGCGCTACCACATCGTGTTGTTCGATCAGCGTGGCGCGGGCAAGTCGACCCCGCACGCCGAGCTGAAAGACAACACCACATGGCATCTTGTGGCGGACATTGAAGCGATTCGTGAGCACCTCGGCATCGAACGCTGGGTAGTGTTTGGAGGCTCGTGGGGTTCGACGCTGGCGCTGGCCTATGCGCAGGCGCATGTGGAGCGGGTGCTGGGCCTGGTGCTTCGCGGCATCTTTCTGGGTCGTCCGCCCGAGCTGCGCTGGTTCAATGAGATCGATGGCGGTGCTTCGCAGATTTTCCCTGAGCGCTGGGCGCGTTATCTCGCCTATATCCCGGAGGGAGAACGGGACAACATGGTCGAAGCCTATTGGCGGCGCCTGGACAGCGATGATCATGCCGAGCGACTCGCTGCTGCGTTGGCGTGGGGCAACTGGGAGGGTGGAAGCACCACCCTGCTGCACGACCCGGACGAGCCCGGCAACTTCGAAGATCCGCATGCGGCGATCAGCGTGGCGCGCGCAGAAGCGCACTACTTCCGCCACGCCATTTTCCTGGAGCCGAACCAGCTGTTGCGCGATATCGATCGCATCCGCGCCATACCGGCCACCATCGTGCACGGTCGCTACGACATCATTTGCCCGGTAAAGACCGCGTGCGATCTGGCCGCGGCATGGCCGGAAGCGAAGCTGCAGATCGTGCTCGCCGGCCACAGCGCCGCCGACCCGGCCATCGTCGACGCGCTGGTGCAGGCAACCGATACGCTGGCGGATCGGTACTGCTGATCGGCTCGCGTCATCACACGGTTGGGTGTTGAGAGAGAACTGCAAAGAGCCACAACCTTGCTCGTCATTTCCGCTATTGCAGGAATGACGAGCGGGAGGTGTCGACTATTCTGGTCAGGAATGCTCAGCCCTCGAGCGTAAAGCCGATCTTCAACGTCACTTGCCAATAGGCCACCTTGCCGTCTTCCACGTGCCCGCGCATGTCTGTGACGTGGAACCAGCGGATGTCACGAATGGTTTTGGAGGCACGCGCGATGGCGGCCTTGATCGCGTCGTCGCTGCTCTTTTTGGATGAACCGGTCAGTTCCACCGACTTGTAGACATGCTCGGACATGGCGTGGCCTCCGGGTGGCTCAGCAGGAAAGGAATGTTTAGCCAGTGCATACCCGTGCCTGCCAAACGGATGTGAAGGCAGGCGGCATTGGGCGGAGGCCGGCCAAAGAAAGAGCCCGGCTTTCGCCGGGCTCTGTTCAATGCGCCAGTGTCAGGCCGGCATCACTGTTCGTCGTCATCCTCGTAGCGCACCCGCGGCTGGTCATACACCACCGTGCGGGTAACGACGGGTGCGCTTTCATAGACGACGGTGGTCGGCTGGCGGTAGACCACGGTCGGCGGCGGGGGCGGCGCGTAATACACCGGTGCCGGCGCGGGAGCCATGGCGGATTCGACGATGCCTGCCACGGTGCCTGCCACGATGGCGCCGGCAATCCAGCGGCCGCCGCTCCAGTGACCTTCGCGGCGCCAGCCATCGCGGTGCCAGTCTTCATGACGCCAGCCGTCATGGTCGCGATAGCCTCGGTCGTGATCCCAGCCATGACGGTAGCCACCGTCACGGTCCCAACCGTCGTGGTCGTGCGCCGAAGCGGCCATGGGCGCCGCCACCAAAGCAGCTAAGGCCAACCCGATCAACATGCGATTGCCAACTGCGCGCTTGGTCATGACACACCTCCGTGAATGTGGGCGTGATGCTGTGATTTCCGCGCTTAATGCCAACTGAAATTTTTTCGCCCGAATCGCGTGCCAAATACCTGGCGTTCAGCGCTTTCGAAGCCCTGCTAAGCAAGCCCTAAGGAAGGCGTGTTCTGCGTCACGAATTGACCGAGGATGCCGCCCAGACTTCGCAGGTCTTGACTGTTGTGGCGTGCCACACGATGCAGCGGCGCAGCCGAACCGCCACGCAGAAAACCCAGCCATGCGGCGGGCGCTTCGGCACCGGGCAGATCGTCTTCGCGCACCACTTTCAAAAGCTGTCGCTCAGCTGTCGACAGACGACAGTTCTCCCACACGCCACGCCATTGCCGGCGCACCGGGTGCAGCAGATCGATATGGGCGAGCCCGGCAAGCGGGCAGGCGCGGTGGTGCAGACGAAAGCGCGTCTTGAGCAACGGCGCGTCGTACGACTTGCCGTTGTAGCTGACCAGCACCGTGTCGGGGCGCAGCCAGGAGGCGAAGCAGTCCAGCATGGCGGCTTCGGCGGCAAGCGTGGTGATCAGCAGCTGGCGCTCGCGAAAGCGGCCTTCGTGCCAGTCGGCGACGCCAATCATGAAGGCGCGGGTACCCGTGCCGCCGGCAAGTCCGGTGGTTTCGGTGTCGAACAACAGCAGCCGGTCGGGTGAGATCACCTCGTCGATGCGCGCAAACGCGGCGTGGAACCTCGAAGGTGCCGGCGGCCAGTCGCTGTGGATCTCGGAAAGCTGCAGGCCCGGGGCGATGGTCTGCCCAGGCAATGAGATGGGCTCGTTTCGTTGCGGACGCTGCGGCGCACTTTGCGCGCGTCGGCGGATGCCGAGCAGCTGGCTGATGTTGTCCGGCAGCGCAGGGCGTTCGCGCGGCGCTACCGGCACCGGTGCCGGCGGCAAGACGCCAGCCTGCCGGCGCAGTCCACGCAATTTGTCGGCAAGGGCACTCACAGCGCGATGACCAGATCGAGCACGCGTGTGGCAAGTGCTTTCAACGAATGCTCGCTCAGTTCGTCGGCGGCAAGCACCGGCCCGACGCAGGCAGGGCAGCCGGCGCGGCAATCGCAGCGGTACACCAGTTCACGCGCAAGCCGCACCAGGTCTTCGCGGCGCTCATATAAAGGCGCGCTTAAGCCAACGCCACCGGGGAAGGCGTCGTAGAGATACAGCGTAGGTACGAAGGGGCCTAGCGTGGCGGCGTCACCCTCGCCAAAGCTGGAGCGGATCTGCGCGCGGCCGTTGGCATCCGGCGTGGCGAACCATGCGCCATCGCCGCTGCCCACGGCTTTTTGCAGATCGCGCGCTTCGGCCATCACCGCCACCGTGGCCACGATATGCAAGGCGTGGGCGGCAGCGAGGAAACCGTCGAGCGCCTGCTGGCGGTGATCGAACGCCTGATCCAGTGCACGCTGCGGCAGCTGCCACCACACGGCAGTGGTGTGCAGCTCGAGATCGGGCAGGTTCACCGGGCCGTAGCCGATGTTCTCATGCGTGTAGTAGCGGATCTTCTTGTAACCCGCCACGCGGCGAGCCACGTGCACCTCACCGTGATGAGCGCTGCCAGCGCCGGCCGGCGAGCCGTCGAACGCTTCCAGCACCTTCAGTTTGGTGTAATCGATAGCGTCGGTGTAGTAATCGACATGCGTGCGCGTGACATAAGCCTTGCGGCCGCTCCAGTCCAGCCGCTCCACCTGATAAGGCACCGACTGGATCATGTGGATGGCGCCCTCATACAGCGTCAGCGACGCTGCGCTGAAATCCACCTCGGCCACGATGGTCTGACGGCCGTCGGTGCGGTCCACCACCACGAAATTGCCGTCCGCCACCGAGCGCAACGACACGGCATTGGCAGGGTAGCTGTCGGCGATCCATTCAAAGCGTTCGCCCTCCTGATGCAGCACCCCTTCTTCGGCCAACACCTGCAGCCAGGGCGTAGCGTCCTGCGGGCCGAACAACTCACCGTCCTTGAAGGGCAGCTCGAAGGCGGCGCAGCGGATATGGTCCAGCAAAATCAGCGGCTGATCCGGCGCAATGCGCGCGTGCTCAGGCGGCGCGCCCTGAAAAAACTCCGGGTGGCGCACCAGATACTGGTCCAGCGGATCACTGCTCGCCACCAGCACCCCAAGCGACGCCTGCTGGCGGCGGCCGGCGCGGCCAAAGCGCTGCCAGGTCGCGGCCACGCTGCCGGGGTAGCCATTGAGCACCACGACATCCAGCGCACCGATATCCACGCCCAGTTCCAGCGCCGAGGTGCTGACGATGCCGTCCACCTGCCCGGCGCGCATTTCGCGTTCTGCAGCGCGGCGCTCCGTGGGTAGATAGCCGCCACGATAAGCGCGGATGCGAGGTGGCTTGCGTGGATCGCTGTCGAACACATCCTTCAGATACTTGGTAAGCACCTCCACCATCAGTCGCGATTGCGCGAACACCAGCGTCTTCAGGCCCGCGCGAATGGCCGTGCGCGCAATGCGGTTCGACTGCGAGCGCGCGGAAGCACGCAAGCCAAGGTCGGGGTTCACCACCGGCGGGTTCCACAGCAACACATGCTTCTCGCCCACCGGCGCACCGCTCTCGGTGATTGCAGTCACCGGTTGCTCGATCAGCGCGCTCGCGTGCTCGGCCGGATTGCCGATGGTGGCCGAGCAGAGGATGAACTGCGGCGACACGCCGTAGAACGCACACACACGCTGCAGGCGGCGCAGCACATTGGCGACATGCGAGCCGAACACGCCGCGATAGGTATGCACCTCATCGATCACCACGTAACGTAGGTTCTCGAAGAACTGCGCCCACTTGGTGTGATGCGGCAGGATCGCCTGATGCAGCATGTCAGGATTACTCACCACGATATCGCCATGCAGACGAATAGCCTGCCGCGCATCGCCCGGCGTATCGCCATCAAAGGTGAACGCCTTCACCCCCAAGCCACCTGCCTGATTGAGCTCCAGCAACTCGGCGACCTGATCCTGTGCCAGCGCCTTGGTGGGAAACAGAAACAGCGCCTTCGCTTGCTGGCGGATGGCTGCGCTGATCACCGGCAGCGTGTAGCACAACGACTTGCCGGAAGCGGTCGGCGTGGCGATGACTACGTGCTTACCCGCTGCGGTGGCATCCCAGGCCTGTGCCTGATGGGCATAGAGTTGTTGGATGCCGCGACTGCGCAGTGCTTCTGCCAGAGCGGGTGGCATATCGCCCGGAAGCGGAGCGAACTGGCCTTCGCGTCCGGGCAGCACGAACTGGCCGGTGATGCGGTCGCCGTAGCGCCTTGCCAGTCGCCGGGCCAGTTGGTCGCCGCCGGTGACGGGTGCGGATAGAGCGCCATCCTGGCGTACCGCGCGTTGAGCGAGGGGATTGGGCAGGGCATTCATGGGGTGCGCTCCGGGCGGGGAGGGCATTGCAGCGGGAGGTTGTCTCAGGTGTTGAGACGAGGGGCGTGGTGGGGTTTGTTGGGGTGATACCGCGATCGGGCTCGCCTGCGACGTAAAGCTAGTCCCCGTGGGACGGCCGGCTTCCGACCTCCTGCTGGAGGTCGGGTTACTTTCTCTTGCTTGCCCAAGTCCCACGGGGATTAGCTTCGCGTCAGAAAGTAACCAAAGAGAAAGGCACCCCCGCTTGGCGCTGGCCGGTGAAGCCGGCCAGTCCGTGAGGGGCGGCCGGGCTTTTCGACAGGACATC
>NZ_JBVQCI010000014.1:0-93780 GCF_055702865.1 Dyella sp. PARNA 12/25
TCTTTGGGTTACTTTTCTTTTGGGCCAGCAAAAGAAAAGTGACTCGGCCTTCGGCAGAAGGTCGAAACGCCCGCCGCCGTGGCGGCACGATGGCGGGAACGCTCAACGATAGCCAAGAGCAAAGTCACTGGACCCCGGCCTGCGCCGGGGTGACGGTGAGGGGGACACGCGTTCTCGCGAGCATCCACCCGCGCACCCCTGCATTCCCTCGACAAGGGACAAGGAGACGTGACGCACCGCGCAAAACCACCCGAACCATTGCGTATCCCCCCAAATCCGGCAACCCTACGCGCTGGCCCGCCAACCGGCAGCGGCCGCTGCATCCACGCTGCCAATGGGCAGCCATTTGGGGAACCACCAACATGACGAGCATGAACTCGTGATCGGCAACCATCCCAGCACAGAGTCGCGCAAAGAGCTCACCGTTCGTGGTCTCATCCTTGGCGTCATCATCACCGTGGTGTTCACGGCCGCCAATGTCTTCTTCGGCCTCAAGGCCGGCCTCACCTTCGCCACCTCGATTCCGGCGGCGGTGATTTCCATGGCCCTGCTGCGCGGGTTCAAGGATTCCACCATCCAGGAAAACAACGTCGTGCAGACCATCGCGTCGGCGGCGGGCACGCTGTCGTCGATCATCTTCGTGCTGCCCGGCATGATCATGATCGGCTGGTGGGCGGATTTCCCGTTCTGGACGTCATTCGCGGTCTGCGCGCTGGGTGGCGTCTTGGGCGTGATGTATTCCATCCCGCTGCGCCGTGCACTGGTGACCACCTCCGATCTGCCTTACCCCGAAGGTTTGGCCTGCGCCGAAGTGCTGAAGGTCGGCGCGGGTGACAAGGCGACCGCCGGCAGCGTGGAAGAAGGCAGGGCGGGTCTGCTGGCGGTGTTGTGGGGTTCCATCGTGTCCGCGGTGTTTGCCGTGGTGGTGGCGACTCAGGTGTTCGCCAGCGACGTGGTGTCGTATTTCCGTGTCGGCAACAAGGGCGCAGTGAGCGGGTACGATTTCAACCTCTCGTTTGCGCTGTTCGCCATCGGGCATCTGGTGGGCCTGTCGTGTGGTATCTCGATGCTCATCGGTGCGCTGATCGGTTGGGGCTGGGGGGTGCCGCACTATTCGCTGCTGGCCGATACCAGCGGCGTGGTGGCGGATCTCGCGCAACAGACCTGGAGCCACAAGGTGCGTTTCGTGGGTGCCGGTGCCATCGGCGTGTCGGCCATCTGGACGCTGGCCAAGCTGGTGAAGCCGGTGATCAGCGGCCTCGCTTCGGCCATGGCGGCGTCGCGTGTGCGCAAGGCCGGCAAGGCGGATTCGCTGCCGCGCACCGAGCGTGATATTCCGATCGGCATCGTGGGTCTGGTCACGCTGGCCTGTTTCGCGCCGATTGGCTGGCTGCTGGGTTACTTCGGTTCGCAGAGTGGCCTGGGTGACCAGGTGGGAGTGCTGGCCATCGGTGGCGTCGCCTTCGTGGTGCTGATGGGCTTCTTCGTCTCCACCGTGTGCGGCTACATGGCCGGTCTGATTGGTTCGTCCAACAGCCCGTTGTCCGGCGTGGGCATCCTGGTGGTGATCGCTGCCTCGCTGCTACTGGTGGCGTTCGTGAAGCCGCACGTCAGCCCGGAGTCGGGCAAGGCGCTGGTGGCGTTCGCGCTGTTCATCACCTCGGTGGTGTTCACCGTGGCGGCTATTGCCAACAACAATCTGCAGGATCTCAAGACCGGCCAGCTGGTCGATGCCACGCCGTGGCGTCAGCAGGTGGCGCTGGTGATCGGTGTGGTCGCGGGCGCGGCGGTGATTCCGCCGGTGCTCGATCTGCTCAACAAGGCCTATGGTTTCGTGGGCGTTGCCGGTGTTGGCGCGCATGCATTGCCCGCGCCGCAGGCTGGCCTGATCTCGGCGCTGGCGCAGGGTGTGATCACCAACAACATCGACTGGAGCCTGATCATCACCGGCATCTGGATCGGTGTGGTGATCATCGTGGTGGACGAGATCCTCGCGCGCACCACCAAGCACATGCGCATGCCGCCGCTGGCGGTGGGCCTGGGCATCTACCTGCCCACGATAAGCACGCTGATGGTGGTGGTCGGCTCCGTGGTCGGCTGGTACTTCGACCGTCGCGCGGATCGTTCGACCAAGCCCGAAAGCACCAAGCAGTTGGGTGTGCTGCTGGCGTCGGGCCTGATCGTGGGCGAAAGCATCGTCGGCGTATTCATTGCCGGCATCGTGGCATTTGCCGATAAGCTGGGCTTCACCAACCTGCAAGCGCCGTTGGCGCTGGTTGGCCCGGATTTCGGGACGGCAGCCGAATGGATCGGCGGTATCGCTTTCGCTGCCGTTGTGTTCGTGATGTACCGCTGGGTTGCCCGCATGGCCAACGGCCTGAACGGCAAGCCCTGATGGATGGGGTCGCGGTTGCCTGAAGCGACCGCGACCGAATGTCATCCCTGCATGCCACGATCGAACAGGAATGCGCCTTGACCGGCTATCCTAGGCGGTCGCAGCGAAGGTCCTGCGCGCTGGTCGATGTGGAGGCGGTAACCGCGTGGTAGAGCAGACAGGGGCGGAGGCCTCGATTTCCGGTGACATGCTGGCTCGCCCTGGCCTGATGGTCAGGTTGCGTCGGCTCGCCGGTCCGCTGCTTTCGGTGGCTATGCTGTGCCTGGCGCTGTGGGCGCTGCACCGGCTGGCCAGCGAGGTGAGCTACCGCGAGGTCGCGCGTTACGTCCACAGCCTGGAGAACTACCGCATCGCGCTGGCCGTGCTGCTCACGGCAGGCAGCTATGGCGTGATGATCCTGTATGACTGGTTCGGCCTGGCCACTATCGGCAAGCGCTTGCCCGGCGCCCAGGTCAGCCTGATCTCCTTCATCAGCTACGCCTTCAGCAATGCGCTGGGCATGGCGCTGCTGATCTCCGGCTCCATTCGCTACCGCTTCTATATCCAGGCCGGCCTCACCACCGCGGAAGTGGCGAAGGTGGTGGTGTATTGCACGCTCAGTTTTTGGCTGGGTCTGGCCGCGCTAACGGGCGTGACGCTGCTGCTGGTGCCGGTACCGCCGACGCTGCCACTGGCGGGCTGGCGCATTCCGGTGGCCTGCGTACTCACTGCGATTCCCTTGCTGTGGCTGGTCGGCAATCGGCTGATGCGTCGGCCGCTGCGCATCTGGCGCTGGCGCCTGAGCTTGCCTTCCACCATGGTCGCTGCGCGCCAGATTCTGGTCGGCGCGGTGGACTGGGGGCTGGCCGCCTACGTGCTGTATCTGCTGATGCCCAACCAGGTGGATACCGGTTTCGGGCATTTCCTGGCGATCTTCGTGCTGGCGCAGATTGCCGGCCTGATCAGCCACGTGCCTGGTGGCCTGGGCGTATTCGAGGCGGTCATGCTGGCCGGCTTCGGTGCCGCGGGTAATCAGGGTCTGGAAGCGCCCATCCTCGGTGCGCTGGCCGCGTATCGCCTGATCTATTACTTCCTGCCGCTGTGCGCCGCCACCATCGTGGTGCTGGTGCGAGAAGCGCGCGGGCTGCGCAGCAAGGCATTGCTGGCGCCATGGTTCACCGGGCTGCTGCCACCTTTCTTCGCGGGCCTGACGCTGGTGTCGGGTGCGGTGCTGCTGTTCTCGGGCGCCACCTCGGCCTTGCCGGCGCGCATGGCGATCCTGCGCGACGTGTTGCCGCTGGCGGTGCTGGAAGTGTCCCACTTCCTCTCCAGCGTGGTCGGCATGATGCTGCTGATCCTCGCGCGCGGCCTGCAGCGTCGCCTGGACGCTGCCTATGTGCTGACCCTGGTGCTGCTGGTGCTGGGCGCCGTGCTGTCGTTGCTCAAGGGCATCGATTACGAAGAGGCCATTCTGCTGTCACTGCTGGCGCTCGCGCTGGCGCCGGCCCACCAGCTGTTCTACCGGCGCGCGTCGCTGTTCAGTGCGAGCTTCTCGTGGGGCTGGATCATTGCCATCGTCGCCGTGCTGGTCTGCGCTGGCTGGCTGGTGGGCTTCAGCTACAAGCACGTGGAATACACCAACAACCTGTGGTGGGAATTCAGCTTCTACCACGGTGGTGCGCCGCGAGCGTTGCGTGCCCTGGTCGGCGCGGCGTCGGTAGGCCTGCTGTTTGCGCTGGCCAACCTGATTCGCCCGGCGCCACCGCATCTGCAGCTGCCGGGCGAAGGCGAGCTGCAGAAGGCCTTGCCGCTGATCAAGCACTACACCTCGGCGCAGGCGCATCTCGCGTTGATGGGTGACAAGACGCTGCTGTTCGACACCGAAGGCAAGGCCTTCATTATGTACGACGTCGAAGGCCGTAGCTGGGTGGCTATGGGCGATCCGGTGGGCGAGGACGAAACGGCCCGTCGCGAACTGGTGTGGACCTTCCGCGACCAATGCGAGCGCGCGGGTGGCTGGCCCTTGTTCTACCAGGTTCGCCCGGAAGATCTGGACCTCTATCTCGAAGTGGGCATGAACCTGCTCAAGATCGGCGAAGAGGCGAGGGTGGAACTGGCCACCTTCAATCTCGACGGCAAGTCGAAGAAGGTGCTACGCAACACCATCAACAAGCTCACGCGCGAAGGCATGCGCCTGGAGATCGTGCCGGCCGAGCACGTGGCAACGTGGATGCCGAAACTCAAGAAGATCTCCGACGCGTGGATGCGTGACAAGGGCGTGCGCGAGAAGGGCTTCTCGTTGGGCACCTTCGATCCGCGCTATCTCGAGCGCACGCCGATGGCGCTGGTCTGGCAGGGCGAAGAGCTGGTGGCGTTCGCCAACCTGTTCCTCACCGACAATAAGGAAGAGGCATCGCTGGACCTGATGCGCCACCTGCCGGATGGCACGGCTGGCGTCATGGACTTTATGTTCATCGAGCTCATGCAGTGGTCCAAGCAGCAAGGCTACCGCTGGTTCAATCTCGGCATGGCACCGTTCTCCGGCTTGCAGAATCGTCGCAGTGCGCCGCTGTGGAGTCGCCTGGGAGCGATGTTGTTCGGTCGCGGCGAGCGCTTCTACAACTTCCGCGGGCTGCATAAGTACAAGGACAAGTTCGATCCCGTGTGGGAGCCGCGTTACCTCGCGGTACCCAACGGTATCGCCTTGCCGCTGGTGTTCGCCAATGTGGCGAGCCTCATTTCGGGTGGACTTTCGGGCATGGTGCGCCGTTGAAACGATTCTTTAAGTGGATGCTTCTCACGCTGGCGGTGGTTGCCGCTATTGGCATGGGAGCCTGGCAGCCGTGGCATCACGTCACGATGGAAGAGTCGAGCATTGCCGTTCCGGTGAAACCGGGAGTCGTGCCGCTACAAGGGCGCGACGATGTGGTGGCCGTGTTTTATTCCGGCGATGGCGGCTGGCGCGATCTGGACAAGTCGCTGGGCAGGATCATTGCCGACCATGGCATTCCTGTGGTCGGCATCAGCCTGCTGCAGTACTACTGGCGCGAGCGCTCCGCGGAGGATTCGGCAGCGGATCTCGACGCACTTATCGCGCGCACCGTGGCCGGTAACGACAAGAAGCGCATCTGGCTTATCGGCTTCTCGTTCGGTGCGGACGTGCTGCCGTCCATCGTCGGTAAGCTCAGTCCGGAAGGGCGTGAGCGCATTGCCCAGATCGTGATGCTCTCGCCCAGCAAGGACGTGAACTTCGAGATCGAAATGGAAGGCTATATGCGCGAGGGTTGGTGGAAAACCCACACGCAGGACTTCTTCCAGTGGCTCAACCCCGTGCAGCACTACGACGCCATGCCGCCACTGCTGGCGCTGGGCGGCCACCCGCCGGTGGTGTGCTACTACGGCATCAAGGACAAGGACGACACCATCTGCGCCGACCCTTCCTTGCCGTCCTGGGTCAAGGTGATTGAGAAGACCGGTGATCATCACTTCGACTACAACTACGAAGGTTTGGCGCAGCAGATGATTCACGACCTGCCCGCAGCGGAGCATTAAGACAAGCAGGCTGGATGGTTTGCCGGGGAGGGCGCCATGGAAAGGCATTCGAATAGTGCGGACGCGGTCACGCGTAACGCCGGCATCGACCTGCTGCGCGGATTGTCCATTCTTCTCGTTGTGCTGCACCACATCGGACTGCGCATTCGATTGCGGAAGACCGTGCTGGCCGACGTATTGCCAGAGAAGTTGCTCAACGCACTCAACTTCAACGGCTACGAGGCCGTCTTCATCTTCTTCGTCATCTCCGGTTTCCTGATCGCAAGCAACGCGCTGCGCCGCAGCGGTGCGCTGGCGAACATCGAGCCGCGTACCTTCTATGCACGACGGTTCTCCCGCATCGCGCCCTGCCTGATGCTGTTGGTTGCCGTACTGAGCGCGCTGCACCTGCTTGGCGTGCAGGATTACGTCATCCAGCGCGAAGGGCAGACGCTGCCGCGCGCGATCATCGCAGCGCTTGGCTTTCACCTGAACTGGTACGAAGGCATGTTGGGCTACCTGCCCGGCGGCTGGGACGTGTTGTGGTCGCTGTCGATCGAAGAGGTGTTCTACCTCGGCTTTCCGCTGGTCTGTCTATTCACGCGGCGCACGTGGGGGCTGGTGCCGATCCTGGTGGTGTTGGCTATCTCGTTGCCGTGGACGCGTGCCGCGCTCGCGGGCAACGAGATCTGGCAGGAGAAGGCGTACTTGCCGGGCATGGCAGCCATCGCCACCGGTGTGCTGGGGGGCTTGTTGGTACAACGCTGGCAGGCCGTTCCGCGTGGCGTGGCGTCAGCGCTTGGTATCGCCGGATGCGTCGGGCTTTACCTGGTGATGTTCGAAGGCAAGCTGCTGTGGTTGTTGATGCACAACGGTTACATGCTGGTGCTCACCAGCTCCGCGTTGTGCCTCGTGCTGGCCAGCGCGTGGGCTCCAGCCGGTCGAGTGCCGTGGCGTGGGCTGGATTGGCTGCGCTCATGGGGACGCCTGAGCTACGAGATCTACCTCACCCATATGTTCGTGGTGATCGCGGCGATTCGACTCTACAAAGCGACGGGCAGCAACATCGCGCACGGCTACCTTTGGTATCTGCCGATCTTGCCGCTGTGCTGGCTGTTGGGCAAAGCCGTGGAGCGATACATCTCGACGCCGGCGGAGCGCTGGCTGCGCGAGCGGATGCTGTCGCCAGCGACCGTTTCCCCGGTGCTTTCCGAGCAAGCGCTCCCGCAGCAACGCGCTTAAGAGAAAAACACGTAGCGCACGAGGAACAGCAGCGCGACCACCCAGGTGGCGGTATGGACATCGCGCATGCGGCCGGTGAAAAGCTTCAGCACGGCGTGGCTAATGAAGCCGAACGCCAAACCATTGGCGATGGAGTAGGTGAACGGCATCACCAGTGCGGCCAGCGCCGCCGGCACGGCTTCAGTGTGGTCGTCCCAATGCACGTTGACCAGTTCGCGCAGCATCAGGCCGGCCACATAGAGCAGTGCAGGTGCTGTTGCATAACTGGGAACGGCACCGGCGAGTGGTGCCAGTACCAGTGCCGCCAGAAATAACAAAGCGATGACCAGCGCGGTAAGTCCGGTGCGTCCACCTGCCTGCACACCCGATGCGCTTTCGATAAAGGCGGTGGTGCTGCTGGTGCCGAGCACCGAGCCGGCGAGAATAGCGATGCTGTCGGCAAACAGAGCGCGACCCAACCGCTGCTTATGCGATCCCTGTGACAAGTGGGCGTGGTGAGTGATACCCATCAACGTCCCGGTGGCGTCGAACATCTCGACCAACACGAAGACAAGCACCACCTGAAAGAAGCCGTGATGCAGCGCGCCGCGAACATCCAGTGCGAAGAAGGTGGGTGCAAGGCTGGGTGGTTTGGAGAACACGCCGGCGAACTGCGCGTGTCCGGTGGCGAAGCTGGCCAAGGTGACCGCCAGAATGCCGATCAGGATGGCACCGCGCACTTTGAGCGCATCAAGCACGGCGATGACGAAGAAGCCGCCAATGGCAAGCAGCACCTGCGGCTCGTGCAGATCGCCCAACCTGACCTTGGTGACGGGGTCTGAGACAATAATGCCGGCATTGCCCAGGGCGATGATGGCGAGGAAAAGCCCGATGCCGGCCGCGATAGAGCAGCGCAGCGAATGCGGTATGCCCGCGAGCAGCCAGCGTCGAATGCCGGTGGCGCTGAACACCACGAACACGCATCCGGAAATGAACACCGCGCCCAGCGCTTCCTGCCAGCTGTAGCCCATGGCGGTGACCACGGTGTAGGCAAAGAAAGCATTCAGGCCCATGCCGGGCGCCATGCCCACGGGATAGTTGGCGACAAAGGCCATGATCAGCGAGCCAATCGCGGCCGCAAGGCACGTGGCGGTGAATACCGCGTGGCGGTCCATGCCGGTGGTGCTGAGGATGTCCGGGTTGACGAAGATGATGTACGACATCGTCAGAAAGGTGGTCAGCCCGGCGATGACCTCCGTACGCACGGTCGTGCCGTGCTCATTCAACTTGAAGAGACGTTGCAGCATGGCGTGGATCGCCTGTGCGGGGAGGCTGCCCATGGTATCGAAGCAGGCGGGATGCGTGCTGACGCAGGGCAGGGATGCCCGGAAGACTTTGGTCTAGCCCTGCCTCGTTTGGGCAGGGACAGACATCAAGGATCAGCGGAAACGGTTGATGGTGTCGCGCAGATCTTGGGCGACATCGCGTGCAGCCTGCGCGAAATCTTCGCCGTTGCCGGCATAGAGAATGGCGCGCGACGAGCTGATCATCAGGCCGGTGCCATGGGCGCTGCGGCCATGCCTGAGGACGGCTTCCACGTCGCCGCCTTGTGCGCCAATGCCCGGCACCAAGAGCGGCATGTCGCCGACGATGGCGCGCACCTTGCCGAGTTCTTCCGGCCAGGTGGCACCGGTGACCAGCGCGCAGTTGCCGTTGGCATTCCAGTCGCGCGCGATGGTTTCAGCCACGCGCAGATACAACGGCAGGCCACTGCAATCGAGCGCCTGGAAATCCGCGCCGCCCGGGTTGGAGGTGCGGCACAGCAGGATCACACCCTTGTCCGCGCGTTCAAGGAAGGGCTGCGCGGAGTCGCGACCCATGTACGGGTTCAGCGTGACTGCATCGGCCTTGAAACGATCGAATGCTTCGGTGACGTAATGCTGCGCGGTGCTGCCAATGTCGCCGCGCTTGGCGTCGAGAATCACCGGCACTTTCGGATGCTTGTCGTGAATGTGCGCGATCAGTCGCTCAAGTGCGTCTTCCGCACGCAACGCGGCGAAGTGGGCAATCTGCGGCTTGTAGGTGCAGACGAGGTCGGAAGTGGCATCGACGATGTCGCGGCAGAACTCGAATACGGCATCCGGGCGACCTTTCAGGTGCGCGGGAAACTTCGATGGTTCCGGATCCAGGCCGACGCAGACGAGGGAGTTGTGGTCAGTCCATGCGTTTTGCAGGGATTGCATAAAGTGCATTGGAGTCTCCTCGTCGCCGCCTATCAGCTCCCTCTCCCCTCCGGGGAGAGGGCGGGGTGATGGGCCAATCTTGCGGTATCGCTTGATGGTCGTGCTGTTCTTTTGAAGGACAGGGGCCAGCCGTGACCCCTCACCCCAACCCTCTCCCCGGAGGGGAGAGGGAGCAGGAGCTGCGCTTACGCCAGCTTCTTGTACTTCACGCGATGCGGCTTCGCAGCTTCATCGCCGAGACGACGCTTCTTGTCCGCTTCGTACTCGTTGTAGTTGCCCGGGAAGAACTCCACGTGCGAGTCGCCTTCGAACGCGATGATGTGCGTGGCGATGCGGTCGAGGAACCAGCGGTCATGCGAGATGACCACAGCGCAGCCCGGGAATTCGAGCAGCGCGTCTTCCAGTGCACGCAGGGTTTCCACGTCCAGGTCGTTCGACGGTTCGTCGAGCAGCAGCACGTTGCCGCCCTGCAGCAGGGTCTTGGCCATGTGCAGGCGGCCGCGCTCACCACCGGACAGCTGGCCAACGATCTTCTGCTGGTCGGTGCCCTTGAAGTTGAAGCGGCCAATGTAGGCGCGCGACTGGATCTCGAAGTTGCCGATGGTGAGGATGTCCGAACCGCCGGACACTTCCTGCCACACGTTGTTCTTCGGATCGAGCGCGTCGCGGGACTGGTCGACATAGGCGAGCTTGACCGTGTGGCCCAGCTTCACCTCGCCAGAATCCGGCTGTTCCTTGCCCATGATCATCTTCATGAACGTGGATTTACCGGCGCCGTTCGGGCCGATCACGCCGACGATGGCGCCCGGCGGAATCTTGAACGACAGGTCTTCGATCAGCACGCGGTCGCCGAACGCCTTGTTGACGTTCTTGAACTCGATCACTTCCTGGCCCAGGCGCTCGCCCGGCGGAATGAAGATTTCATTGGTTTCGTTGCGACGCTGGTACTCGACCGAGTTCAGCTCCTCGAAGCGGTTAAGACGCGCCTTGCCCTTGGACTGACGGCCCTTGGCAGCGGAGCGCACCCACTCCAGTTCCTTCTCGATGGCCCTCTGGCGCGACTTTTCCTGCGAGGCTTCCTGCTTGAGGCGGGTGTCCTTTTGCTCCAGCCACTCGGTGTAGTTGCCCTTCCACGGAATACCGCGGCCGCGGTCGAGTTCCAGAATCCACTCGGCGGCGTTGTCGAGGAAGTAGCGGTCATGGGTGACAGCCACGACGGTGCCCGGGTAGTTCTGCAGGAACTGCTCCAGCCAGTCGACTGACTCAGCGTCCAGGTGGTTGGTGGGCTCGTCCAGCAGCAGCATGTCGGGCTTGGACAGCAGCAGGCGGCACAGCGCCACGCGGCGCTTTTCACCACCGGACAGCGGACCGATCTTGGCGTCCCAGGGGGGCAGGCGCAGCGCGTCGGCGGCCACTTCCAGCTGGCGCTCCAGCGCGTGGGCGTCGTTCACGGCCAGGATGTTTTCCAGCTCCTGCTGTTCGGCAGCGAGCTTGTCGAAGTCCGCGCCTTCCTCACCATAGGCGGCGTAGACCTCTTCCAGGCGCTTCTGCGCGTCGAGGATGACGGAGACGCCTTCCTCGACGGATTCACGCACGGTTTTCTCGGGATCGAGCTGCGGCTCCTGCGCGAGGTAGCCGACCTTGATGCCCGGCTGCGGACGGGCTTCACCCTGGAAGTCCTTGTCGACGCCGGCCATGATGCGCAGCACCGTGGACTTGCCCGCGCCGTTCACGCCCAGCAGGCCGATCTTGGCGCCGGGGAAGAAGCTCAGCGAGATGTCCTTGATGATGTGGCGCTTCGGGGGAACGATCTTGCTGACCCCGTTCATGGTGTAGATGTACTGCATGGAGCCTCCGGCGGCGTGCACGAAGCCAGCCGTAGAGGGCAGGCAGTGCAATTCAGAGTGGGTGTAAACCACTCATTATAGCGGGTTATGGGGGCGGGCCGGTGACCGTGCTTTGGTCGTTTGCCCCATGCGGGACAACCGCCTGTGGGAGCGCACCCTGTGCGCGACAGACCACCGGAGCTGAAACTCGTCAGGGCGCAGTCGCGCACAGGGTGCGCTCCCACCAGGGGAACCGTCGTTTTTAGCGCTCGCTATCCAGCGATGCCATGCCCTGGGTGTTGTAGCGCTCACCGGCCGCGGCGCCGGGAGGGAACGCCTGCTCCAGCGTGGCGAGGTCATCGGCAGACAACGACACATCCAGCGCCCCCAATGCCTCATTCAGACGCTCGCGTGTCCGCGCGCCGACCAGCGGCACGATGTCCTCGCCACGGGCCAGCACCCAGGCGATGGCGACCTGGGCCACGCTGACACGGTGCGTCTCGGCCAGCTGGCGCAGCGTATCGACCAGGGCCAGGTTGTGGGCGAGGTTGTCGCCCTGGAAGCGCGGGGCGTGGGTGCGGAAATCCCGTGCATCGGCAGGGCGGTCCTGAGTCCAGTGACCGCTGATCAACCCGCGTGACAGCACACCGTAGGCGGTGACCCCGATGCCCAGCTCGCGGCAGATGGGCAGGATGCCCTGCTCAATACCGCGTGAGATCAGCGAATACTCGATCTGCAGGTCCACCGCCGGCAGCACGCTGTTGGCTCGCCGAATGATGTCCGGACCCACTTCGGAAAGGCCCAGGTGGCGCACGTAGCCGGCCTTCACCAGGTCGGCAATGGCGCCCACGGTCTCCTCGATCGGCACATTCGGGTCGAGCCGGGCAGGACGGTAAATGTCGATGTAATCGGTGCGCAGACGCTGCAGCGTATAGGCCAGTGCCGTCTTCACCGCCGCTGGCCTGGCGTCGTAGCCCAGCCAGTCCCCGGCGGGCCCGCGCTGGGCGCCGAATTTCACGCTGAGCTGGTAGCTATCGCGGGGACGGCCTGCCAGGGCGTCGCCGATCAGCATTTCGTTGTGGCCCATGCCGTAGAAGTCGCCGGTATCCAGCAGGGACACCCCCGCGTCGAGCGCGGCATGGATGGTGGCGATGCTCTCGCTCCGGTCGGAGGCCCCATACATGCCAGACATGCCCATGCAGCCGAGACCGAGGGCGGAAACCTTGGGGCCATGCCGGCCGAGTGTGCGGTGCTTCATGGGGAGCGCTCCGTGGAGGGGGATCTCCGTATGGTGCCCCCCGGCCGGGTGGCCGGCATGTGCCTCTGGCCGCGAACGGGCCGTGTTCCGGGCACAAGATCTTCGGGAGACGGGCGGATATGGCCCCAAGGGGCTGGGGGCGTTACACTTTCTCGTTCAAACCCGCAAGCCACCCCCATGAGGTCAGGATGTTTCCGAAGAACGAGACGATCGCCGGTTACGACAACGAACTGGCCCAGGCCATGGCCGACGAAGCGCGTCGCCAGGAAGATCACGTCGAGCTGATCGCTTCGGAAAACTACGCCAGCCCCCGCGTCATGGAAGCGCAGGGCAGCGTGCTCACCAACAAGTACGCCGAAGGCTACCCGGGTAAGCGCTACTACGGCGGCTGCGAATTCGTCGACGTGGCCGAGACGCTGGCTATCGATCGCCTGAAGCAGCTGTTCGGCGCCACCTACGCCAATGTGCAGCCGCACTCCGGCTCGCAGGCCAATCAGGCCGTGTACCTGGCTCTGCTCAACCCGGGCGACACCATCCTCGGCATGTCGCTGGCTCATGGTGGCCACCTGACGCACGGTGCCAAGGTCAACGTCTCGGGCAAGCTGTTCAACGCCGTGCAGTACGGCGTGAACGAGCAGGGCCTGGTCGACTATGACGAGGTCGAGCGCCTCGCCGTCGAGCACAAGCCGAAGATGATCGTGGCCGGCTTCAGCGCTTACTCGCAGGTGATGGACTGGGCGCGCTTCCGCGCCATCGCCGACAAGGTCGGTGCCTTGCTGTTCGTGGACATGGCGCACGTCGCCGGCCTGATCGCCGCAGGCGTGTACCCGAGCCCGCTGCCGCACGCACACGTCGTCACCTCCACCACGCACAAGACCCTGCGCGGCCCGCGCGGCGGCATCATCGTGGCGAAGGATGCCGGCGAAGAGATCGAGAAGAAGCTGCAGTCCATCGTGTTCCCGGGCATCCAGGGTGGCCCGCTGATGCACGTGATCGCCGCCAAGGCGGTGGCGTTCAAGGAAGCGCTGGAGCCGGAGTTCAAGACCTACCAGGCACAGGTGGTGAAGAACGCCAAGGCGATGGCCAAGACCTTCATCGATCGCGGCTACAAGATCGTTTCCGGTGGCACCGAGAACCACCTGATGCTGGTGGACATGATCGGTCGCGATGTCACCGGCAAGGACGCGGAAGAAGCGCTGGGCAAGGCACACATCACGGTCAATAAAAACGCCGTGCCGAATGATCCTCGCAAGCCCTTCGTCACCTCCGGCCTGCGCGTGGGCACCCCGGCCGTCACCACCCGCGGCTACAAGGAAGCGGATGTGGTCGAGCTGACCCATTGGATCTGCGACGTGCTAGACGCGCCGAAGGATGACGCTGTCATCGCCAAGGTGCGTGAGAAGGTCACGGCGCAGTGCCACAAGTTCCCGGTGTACGGATAAAGGCGAGAAGCGAGTGAAGAGGAGTGAGATGTGAGAGCAAGCTGTCCTTCTATCTTCTCACTTCTCATTTCCCACTCCTGAACTTATGCATTGCCCGTTCTGCCAGCACGAAGACACCCGCGTGATCGATTCACGCCTTGCGGAAGACGGCGCCACCGTGCGTCGTCGTCGCGAGTGCCCGAAGTGCGGCGAGCGCTTCAATACGTTTGAAACGGCCGAGCTCAAGCTTCCCACGATCGTGAAGAGTGGCGAGCGACGTGAGTCGTTCGATGAGCGCAAATTGCGTGTGAGCTTTGAGCGGGCGCTCCAGAAACGTCCGGTGCCGACACCGGCGGTGGACAGTGCCGTGCGCGAGATCATCAATGATTTGCGCCGCTGCGGTGAGCGTGAGGTGCCTTCTCGCCAGATTGGCGAGTTGGTGATGCGTGAGCTGAAGAAGTTGGATCAGGTGGCTTACGTGCGGTTTGCTTCGGTCTATCGCAAGTTTGAGGATGTGCAGGCGTTTCGCGAGGAGATCGAGAAGTTGGAGCGTGATCTTCCGGAGTTGGAGGCGCTGCAGCTTTCTTTGCTTAGCGAGAGTATGGCGCGGCGTAAGAAGTCCTGACGTCGCTGTCATTGTGTAGGAGCGCACTTGTGCGCGACCGCAGGCTGACATGGTTCCCGCTCCGTCGGCTGTCGCGCACCAGTGCGCTCCTACAGAAATCCGTCCAAAGCCCATAGACTGACGCCATCTCCACGCCAGGCGATGCGCTATGACCTCAGTTTTCTCCGCCATCGACCACGCCCACATGGCGCACGCGCTGCGCCTCGCCGAGCAAGGGCTCTACACCACGCAACCGAACCCGCGCGTGGGCTGCGTGATCGCGCATGGCGAGCAGATCGTAGGCACGGGCTATCACCAGCGTGCCGGCGAGCCGCATGCCGAGGTTTATGCGCTGCGCGAAGCCGGCGACAAGGCGCGAGGCGCTACGGCGTACGTCACGCTGGAACCCTGCGCCCATCACGGCCGAACGCCACCTTGTGCGGATGCGCTCATCGCAGCAGGTGTGTCGCGCGTAGTGATCGCGGCGGAGGATCCGTTTCCCCAGGTCGCCGGCCGCGGCATCGGCAAGCTGCGCGACGCAGGCATCGTGGTCGACACCGGTTTGATGCGTGAGCAGGCGCGTGAGCTCAATATCGGTTTCTTCAGCCGCATCGAGCGCGGTCGCCCGTGGGTGCGAGTGAAACTCGCCATGAGTCTGGATGGCCGCACGGCGCTGGCCAATGGCGATTCGAAGTGGATTACCGGTGAGGCCGCACGCGCCGACGTGCAGCGTTGGCGTGCGCGCAGCTCGGCCATTCTCACGGGCTCGGGCACGGTGCTGGCAGATAACCCGCGTTTGACCGTCCGCCTGCCTGAAAGCGAGATGTTTACGCCGCCGTGGCGAGTATTGTTGGATAGCCGCCTGCAAACGCCGTCAAACAGCCATGTGTTGGATGGAACGGCACCGACACTGGTGCTGCATGGGGCGCATGCGAAACCGGACTATCCGGGATTCCAGGCGGCGGAGCTGGCCGTGGTGGCAGAGCGAGGTGGTGCGCTGGATCTGGATGCCGTGATGGCTGAGCTGGCCCGACGCCAGGTAAGCGAAGTGCATGTGGAGGCCGGCCCGCGTTTGTGCGGCGCTTTGTTCGCAGCGGGTCTGGCCGATGAGCTACTGCTCTACGTGGCGCCCGTGTTGCTTGGTGATGCAGCACGGCCATTACTGGGCTTGCCATCACTGTCGGACATGGCGGCGCGGTGGAAACTGCAGACGCTCGACCGGCGTGTGCTTGGCGACGATCTGCGGTTGCAGCTGCGGCCCATCGTCTGAGCTGAGCATGTTTTCTTATGTGTTTTGATGATTAGGATGCTACCGATGGCGATGCCGTCACCCGTACTCAGCGATGCCGAACGCGCGTTCTTCCGCGAACAGGGTTATCTCGTACGCAAGATCCTCGACGATGCCAGCGTGGCGCGCTATGTGGCGGCGGTCGAGGCGTCACGCCGCGAGCGGGGCGATGCGCAGCGCATGAGCAATTTGCAGTTTCTGCAGCCGGGCAAGGCGATTCGCGATATCCAGGACATCGTCTGCAACGACGACATTCTTGCAGTGTGTCGTGACCTGTTGGGCAACGGTATCGTGGTCGATGGCGCTTCGTTGTTCTATGGCGAGGCGGGCGTGGAGTACCGGCAGGGCTGGCATCGCGATGTGCTGCAGGTGCCAGACGATCAAGTGGATCTGAACTGGTTCAGCGACAGCTATCACTACAACAATGTGCAGATGAACATGCCGCTGACGGTGGACGGTTGTCTGTGGATCGTACCCGGCAGTCATCGGCGTCAGCTCAACGCGGAGGAGCGCGCGATTTTCGGCAACACCGAAAAGATGGCGCCGGTGGACGCGCCTGAGCTCAACGGTGGCAAGCAGCTGGTGCTGCAGCCGGGCGAGGCGGTGTTCTACAACAACTACGCCGTGCATCGGGGTTATGGTGGTGTGTTGAAAGACAAGCGCATCACCATCCATCTGGGCTTTCACTCCACCGAGCATGCGCCGACGTTGCATTTCGGCGTGCTTGACCATACCGAGTACACGTTGGAATACCTGTCGTCGCTGGCACCATGCGTGCGTGAAGCGCTACGCACGCATCTGGTCGAACGCGCACGGCATCCGGAAGTAAATGCATTTCACGCCTATCACCAGCAGTTTCTGGCCAAGGAGTTCAAGACCACATGACGACGGCAGCGATACGCTGGGGCATCATCGGTTGCGGCAATGTCACCGAGGTGAAGAGTGGCCCGGGCTTCAGCAAGACGCCCAACTCCGCGCTGGTGGCGGTGATGCGTCGCGACGGCGACAAGGCGCGCGACTATGCGCAGCGCCACGGTGTGCCGCGCTGGTATGACGACGCGGCTAAGCTGATCGCTGACCCCGAGGTCAACGCGGTCTACGTCGCCACGCCGCCGTCAACCCATAAGCAGTACGCGTTGATGAGCATCGCCGCCGGCAAGCCCGTCTACGTGGAGAAGCCGATGGCGCTGGACCACGCCGAGTGCGAAGCCATCATTCGCGCGGGGCGGGAGGCCAACGTACCGGTATTCGTGGCGTATTACCGCCGCAGCCTGCCGCGCTTCAGCAAAGTGCGCGAGCTGATTTTCGATCAGCATGTGATCGGTACGCCGCGCATCGTCAACACCGTGTTGTACGAGCCGCATCATCCGCGTTACCACGACCCCAAGGCTTTGCCTTGGCACGTGCAGGCCGATGTCTCCGGTGGTGGCGTCTTCATGGATATCGGTTGCCACACGCTCGATATCCTCGATTGGCTGTTTGGTCCCATCGTGTCGGTCACCGGCCAGGCCAGCAATCAGTTGAAGGCGTATCCGGTGGAGGATGGCGTCGCCATGTCGTTCGCCTTCGGCAACGGTCTGCTTGGCACCGGCCTGTGGAACTTCGACTGCTACAAGCATCTAGACCAGATCGAAGTCATCGGCGACAAGGGCCGCATGGCCTTCGCCACCTTTGGCGAGGGCCCGATACGAGTAGAGAGCGCGGACGGCTCGAGGGAATACAACGTGGCGAACCCAGCGCACATCCAGCAGCCGCTGATCGAAACCATCGTGGCCGAGCTGACCGGGCAGAAAGGCGCTTGCCCGTCGACTGCCGAGAGCGGCGCGCGTACGAGCTGGGTGATGGACCAGGTGCTGCGCAACTATCGACGCACTACCGGTCAGACGATCGGGTGAGCCCTCGGCAGGCACGATCGGCTACCAAAGCGAGCTTTGTGGGGCCCGGTTCGCCGGGACTCGGTGGGTCCCGGCTTCCCCGGGGACGCGGTGTTCACCCCCGTGGACAACGAAGCGGGCGGGGCAGCTGAAGGTTGGTGCTAGAATCCCCGGGCCGGTTCGCCGGTAAAACCACAAACGACGTCTTCAGGGCGGGGCGAAACTCCCCACCGGCGGTAGGCCCTTCGGGGTGAGCCCGCGAGCGCTTCCAGGTCATCGGAAGGTCAGCAGATCCGGTCCAATGCCGGAGCCGACGGTTGGATGCCAGCGATGGCTTCCAGAAAGTCCGGATGAGAGAAGACGGTACGGCGCATGCCTTCGCTGGCGCGCGCCTGCCAGACGCCTTGAGGCGTTTTTCGCATGTTTTCGACGCGGGAAACGTTTCATGTCCAAGCATCGTTGCTATTGTTTCGCGACCTCTGTTCAGGAGGTGCGCTGATGTTCACCGGCATCATTCAAAGCGTGGGCCGCATTGCGCGGCTCGAACCACGCGGCGGCGACGTGCGCCTGCACGTGGATACCGCCGACCTCGATCTCGCTGACGTGCAGCTCGGCGACAGCATTGCCGTCTCCGGTGTGTGCCTGACCGCGGTGACACTGGAATCGCGCGGCTTCGGCGCGGATGTCTCCAATGAAACGCTGTCACTCACCACGCTGGGCAAGCTGAAGGCGGGCGACCCGGTGAATCTTGAGAAGGCACTGCGCCTTGCCGATCGCCTGGGCGGCCATCTTGTATCCGGTCATGTGGACGGCTTGGGCAAGGTGGTGTCGATCACGCCTGACGGGCGCTCGTTGCGCTGGGTGTTCGAGGTGCCTGCTTCGCTCTCGCGCTATATCGCGGCAAAGGGCTCCATCTGCATCGATGGCACCAGCCTCACCGTCAACGAGGTGAATGGTCATCGCTTCGGCGTCAACCTGATTCCGCACACGGTGGAGCACACGGCATTCCATGCGCGCCGCGCGGGGGACGCCGTGAATATCGAGGTGGATGTGGTGGCGCGATACATCGAGCGGCTGATCGCCAATGGCGATGCGCCGAAGCTCGATGAGGCGTTTCTCAAGCAGCACGGTTTCGCGTAACGCAAGTCGTCCCCGCGCAGGTGGGGACCCCGTGACTTTTGCACGTACTAGAGGCGCTGGATCCCCGCATTCGTGGGGATGACGGACAAAGCAGCGTCGCGGCAAACTTCTTTTTGGACATTCCCATGAGCTTCAACACCATCCCCGAAATCCTCGAAGACATCCGCGCCGGTCGCATGGTCGTCATCCTCGACGACGAAGATCGTGAGAACGAAGGCGACCTCATCATGGCATCGCAAATGGTGCGGCCGGAGGACATCAACTTCATGGTGCGCGAAGCGCGCGGCCTGGTCTGTGTGACGCTCACCGAACAGCGCACGCGACAGCTGGGCCTCAAACCCATGGTGATCGACAACACCTCGCCGTATCAGACCAACTTCACCGTCTCCATTGAGGCGGCCGAAGGCGTGACCACCGGCATCTCCGCGCATGACCGTGCGCGCACCATCCAGGTGGCGGTGAAGTCCGATGCAAAGCCGCAGGACCTATCGCAGCCGGGCCACATTTTCCCGCTCACCGCGCAGCCGGGCGGCGTGCTCACGCGCGCCGGCCATACGGAAGCCGGTTGCGACCTGGCGGCGCTGGCGGGGCTGGAGCCCTCGGCCGTGCTGATCGAGATCCTGCACGAAGACGGCTCGATGGCGCGTCGCCCTGAGCTGGAAGTGTTTGCGAAGAAGCATGGACTGAAGATCGGCAGCATTGCCGACTTGATCCGCTACCGCCTGGAAACCGAGAAAACGGTACAGCGCGTCTACGAAGAAGACGTGCAGACCGAATTCGGCCCGTTCCGCCTGGTGGCCTATCGCGATGCGATCCGTCACGGCCTGCACTTCGCGCTGGTGCGTGGCGAGGTGAGCGACGGCAAACCGGTGCTGACGCGCGTGCACGTGCGCAACACCTTGTCGGATGTGCTGCATCTGCAGCGCGATGATCTTGGCCTCACCGTCACCTCCGCACTGCGCCGTATTGCTGATGAAGGTCGTGGCGCCTTGCTGGTGCTTTCGGGCGAAGACACCGCTGACGCCTTGCTGCGTCGCCTCAACCGCCAACCGGCGATCCAGGCGCCTGAGGAAGCGCAGCAGCAGGAGTGGCGTCAGCTGGGCCTGGGCGCGCAGATCCTCGCCGATCTGGGCATTCATCAGCTGCGTGTGCTGGGTACGCCGCGCAAGATGGTGGGGCTGGGTGGTTTCGGGCTGGAAGTGGCCGAATACGTTTGACCCCAACTAGCCCTTGTAGGAGCGCACTTGTGCGCGACCGCGGAGATTCGTTGTCACCGCTACGTAGGCTTGTCGCGCACAAGTGCGCTCCTACAGAGGGTTTGCATCGCATGGCCACATCCACGCCATGCCACCGCCGCCATACTCAGGCTTTCACCACAAAACGAGCGCCATGACATCTCCGATCATTCGTCTCATCGCCCCCTCTGGCTATCCGCACGACCCCGATGCGATGAGCCGTGGTGTCGCGCGCCTGCGCGCAGCGGGTTGCGTGGTGGATGGCACGGAAGTGCTCGATCGCGTCGAGCAGCGATACGCCGGCAGTGATGCAGAGCGTGTGGCCGATCTCAACCATCTGGCCATCCAATCTTCGCTGCCGGATATCGCGCTGGCAGTGCGCGGCGGCTATGGCGCCACGCGATTGCTGGAGCACATCCATTACGGCGCTCTGCGCGAACGCTTGAGCGGCACATCGGCCGTGCTGGTCGGGCACAGCGATTTCACCGCCATCCAGATGGCGCTGTATGCGAAGAGCGGGCTGACCACGTTCGGCGGCCCGATGCTGGGAGCCGACTTTGGCGCACCCGAACTCAATGGGCTGATGTGGGAGCACTTCTGGCGCGCCGTTGGCGAGCCTGACGCCACGGCGAGCTGGGCAACGCCCACGGTAGGAGAGCTGGATATCGAAGGCCCGCTGTGGGGCGGCAACCTTGCCGTGCTGTGCAGCCTGATCGGTACGCCGTACTTCCCGGCCATCGATGGCGGCATCCTGTTCGTGGAAGACGTCGGTGAGCCGCCATTCCGCATCGAGCGTCTGCTGTACCAGCTGCATCTGTCCGGCGTGCTGGATCGCCAGCGGGCGCTGGTGCTCGGGCACTTCACCCATTGCCGCCCCCACAGCTACGACAACGGTTATGACACCGAGGCCGCGTTCGACCAGATCAGTCGGGTGGCCCGCGTGCCGTTGATCCGCGGCCTGAAGTTTGGCCACGAGGTGGACAAGTTCACCCTTCCGTTTGGCGTTCCGGCCCGACTGCGCGTGGGGGCGGGGCAGGCCAGCCTGCACTTTGCCGGCCATCCCCACCTTGCCGGGACGGTTTCCCGGCCCGATCCGGGCACGCTGCCCCAAATCCCGTAAAATAGACGGCCCTCGCCGGGCCACAGCCCAGGAACCCCGTATTCATGAAGATCATCGAAGGCGATTTCGCCACGCCCAAAGGCCGTTTTGCCATCGTCGCCGGCCGTTTCAACGGTTTTGTCGTCGAGCCCTTGGTGGCCGGTGCCCGTGACGTACTGGTGCGCCATGGCGTGAAGGACGACGAGATCGAGCTGATCCGCGTGCCGGGTGCCTGGGAAATCGCGCTGGCCGCCCATAAGGTCGCCAACTCCGGCAAGTATGCCGCCGTGATCGCGCTGGGCGCGGTGATTCGTGGCTCCACCCCGCATTTCGACTACGTGGCCGGTGAGTGCGCCAAGGGCTTGGCCCAGGCCGCTTATGCCTCCGGTGTGCCGGTGGCGTTCGGCGTGCTGACCACCGACAACATCGAGCAGGCTATCGAGCGTTCGGGCACCAAGGCCGGCAACAAGGGCGCGGACGCCGCACTGGCCGCGCTCGAAATGGTCAACCTGTACGGAAAGCTCTGATGAACCAACGTCCCGAAGGCATTGATCTCGCTGCACGCTCGCGCGCCCGTCGTCGTGCGCTGCAGGCGCTGTATGCGTGGCAGCTCAGCGGTAGCCACATGAATGCGGTGATCGAGCAGTTCCGCCACGAGCAGGACATGGAAGTGGCCGACCTCGAATACTTCGAGGATCTGTTGCACGGCGTGGAGCGCCATGTCGAAGCCATCGACGACAGCCTCAAGCCTTACGTGGATCGTGAAGTCGGCCAGATCGACCCGATCGAGCGGGCTGCCCTGCGTCTGGCGGCGTACGAACTGAAGTACCGTCCGGATGTGCCGTACCGCGTGATCATCAACGAGGCCATCGAAGTCACCAAGCGCTTCGGTGCCGACCATGGTCACAGCTACGTCAATGGCGTGCTGGACAAGCTCGCCAGCGCGCTGCGCTCGACTGAAAAGCGCGGCTGATGGACGGGGCCATGGAGAGGCAGTCCGTGGTTCCCGTACTTGAGACTGAGCGGCTGCGCCTGCGTGCGCACCGGGCAGAGGATCACGCCGAGCGCGTGGCCATCTGGTCCGACCCCGAGGTCACTCGATTCATTGGCGGCCGTTCGCAGACCCCGGAGGAGGTGTGGCGTCGCTTCCTGCAGTACATGGGGCTGTGGACCGTGCTGGGCTTCGGCTACTGGGCGGTCGAAGAGAAATCCAGCGGCCGCTACATCGGCGACATCGGTTTTGCCGATTTCAAGCGCGAGATGGAGCCCTCGTTGCACGGTATGCTGGAGTTCGGCTGGGTGCTGGCGCCGCATGCGCACGGCAAGGGCTATGCGAGCGAAGCCGTAGCCGCCGCCGTGGCCTGGGGCGAGCAGCATTTCGGTGAGAAGCGCGCGGTGTGCATCATCTCGCCAGAGAACCTGCCCTCCATTCGCGTGGCCGAGAAGGCTGGCTTCAAGCGTTTGCAGGAAACCACTTATCACGGCAGCCCGACGGTTGTTTTCAGTCGATAAAGTTCTGCCATTCCGACGAGGGCTCTCGCCATGGAATTCCGACTGATCGACCGCATTCGCGAACGCACTGCGCAAGGCCGCGAAGACGTAAAGCTCGGCATCGGTGACGATGCCGCGGTGGTGGCACCGCCTACAGGGCAGGAGCTGGCCATCGCCATCGACACCATGGTCGAAGGCGTGCATTTTCCGCACGGCACCGATCCGGCCGATATCGGCTGGAAGTCGCTGGCGGTCAATCTTTCAGACCTCGCCGCCATGGGGGCGAGTCCCGCCTGGGCCTTGCTGGCGCTCACCCTGCCATCGCAACCGCCAGAGCAGCTCCAGCAATTCATCGACGGCTTTGCCGAGGGCTTCGCGCAACTGGCGCAACCGCACCGACTGGCCTTGATTGGTGGTGACACCACGCGCGGCGCGTTGAGCGTCAGCGTGGCGGTGCATGGCTTCGTGCCGCCGGGCAAGGCGCTAGCGCGTGCGGGCGCGCGCGCTGGCGATGTCGTACTGGTGACGGGCACGTTGGGCGATGCAGCCGGTGGCCTGCAACTGCTTCAGCGCGGTGCGCGTGTGGATGAGGGCGATGGCCGCGCTGCGTATCTGATCGAACGGCTTCACCGGCCCACGCCACGACTGGCGGCTGGACTCGCGCTGCGCGACCGCGCGACCGCCTGCATCGACGTGTCTGATGGATTGCTCGCTGACCTGGGTCATATCTGCGAGGAGAGCGGATTCGGTGCGGAGATCGAAGCTGCACTATTGCCGCGCTCTTCCATGCTGATGGCCGCGTTCGACGATCAGGCTGTACTTAGTTTCGCCTTGGCGGGCGGTGACGACTACGAGCTTTGCTTCACCGTGCCGCCCTCGCTGGTGGTCGATGTACAGACCGATCTCGCGCGCCTGGGTTGTGGCGCTACCCGCATCGGGCGCATAGTCGAAGGCGCGGGCGTGCGCGTGAGGGACGAGCACGGACAGTGGTTGGAAGCGGTCCAACACGGCTGGGATCACTTTGCATGAGTGACAAGAAAACTCTCACTTCCGAACAGCGTCGCCTGTTGCTTGCCAGCCCGATCGGGTGGGTGGCCTGTGGTTTCGGCTCCGGCCTGGCTCCGGTAGCGCAGGGGACCTTTGGCTCGCTCGCCGCCATCTTGCCGTGGCTGTTTCTGCGCACCTTGCCGATGCAGCTCTATATGTTCGCGGTGGTGGTGGCGTTTGTTCTTGGTGTATGGGTTTGCGGTATCGCCGGGCGAGCGTTGGGGGTGGATGATCACCGGGCCATCGTGTGGGATGAGTTTGTCGGGTTGTGGATTGCGTTGATTCCGGTGCTGGCGGGGCCTTGGTGGTTGGTGGTGGTGGGGTTTGCGTTGTTCCGGTTGTTTGATGTGTGGAAGCCTTGGCCGATTCGGTTGCTGGATCAGCGGCTGAAGGGTGGGATGGGGGTGATGGTCGATGATGTGGTGGCGGGGGTGTTTGCGGCGGTGGTGCTTGGGTTGTTGTTGATGCTTTTGCGCTGAGTGCTTTTCAACTTCGCTTAACCGTTTCATATATGCCGTCATCTCTGCGAAAGCAGGGATCCAGTGACTTTGCTCTCGGCTCTTTATTGCGGAGCTCCCGCCAGCGTGCCGCCTACGCGGCGGGCGTTTCGATCGCCTGCCGGCGCTCGAGTCACTTTTCTTTTGCTGGCCCAAAAGAAAAGTAACCCAAAGAAAACGGCCTCCAGAGCGGGGCTGCCGTAGCGTCGTGTTGAATAAAAGCCTTGGCATCCGCGAAGCCCTGATCGTCACGATCGCACGACACGCGGCCCTGCTACACCGCAACGCGCCACAGCGAAGAGGACTTAAAGCGGAGCTTTGCGCGCTTCTGCTCCCTCTCCCCTGCGGGGCACGCGGGGAGCGGCCATGGACGGCCGCAGCTTTGAGGAGCGAGGAGAGGGTTGGGGTGAGGGGCCAATCTTGCGCTGTCACTGCAAAAGAGCCAGCTGCATATAGGCAGCGTCAGGCGCGAAGCCAATTCCAACTCTCGCCACAATTCCGCCACAGTCCGCGCTGCTCATTGCGATATATTCCCAAGCTCGGTCGACATTCGATGCGGGGGCATCGAAGCCGTGGGGATACCAAGGAAGGGAGAGAGCATGAACCGATTGCCGGGTCTGGATTTGCTGCGCGCGGTGGCGATCGTCTGGGTGATGATTTTCCACTCGTTTCTCATCGATGGCTGGGGCCATTTCGGCGGCATCGAGAAGGACGGCTGGATGGGAGTCGACCTGTTCTTCGTGCTGAGCGGTTTCCTTATCGGCTCGCAGGTGCTCAAGCCTCTGGCGGAGGGGAAGGGGCTTTCGTTTGCCGACTTCTACGTGCGACGCGCCTTCCGCATTCTGCCGGTCTACCTGCTGGTCGTGGCTGCGTATTTCCTTTGGCCGTCCATCCGAGAGGCATCGGGCATTCAGCCGTTGTGGCAGTTCCTGACCTTTACGGTGAATCTTTTCATCGACGTGCAGCACAACCTCGCGTTTTCGCACGTATGGTCGCTATGCGTGGAAGAGCATTTTTACCTGCTGTTTCCGCTGATGGCGTGGTGGCTTGCGCGGCGCCCTTCATTCACGAAATTCATGGTCGTGTGCGCTGTAGTCATGCTGTTTGGCGTGCTGGTGCGTGGCTTTGTGTGGCTGCATTTCATGGGGCCGGTCAAGGGCGTTGACCAAAATTCCTATAACAAATTCTTCCTCGAGGGTATTTACTACCCCACATGGTCCCGTCTGGATGGCCTGCTGGCAGGTGTCATTCTTGCCGTGGTCAAGGCATACCGGCCCGTACTGTGGGTGCGTTGGGCGCGGTATGCCAATGGGATCATGCTGACCGGGTTGGCTGTGGTTGGCTTGGCGATCGTGGTGTTTATGGATCGCCCGGGCTTCCTGGCTACCTTGTTGGGCTATCCGCTGCTTTCGTTTGGCTTGGGGTTGCTGGTGTATTCCGGGGCGCAGGCGACGAGTGTGCTGTCGCGCATCCGGGTACCGGGTGCGGCTTGGTTGGCTGCCGCTTCCTACAGCCTCTACCTGTCACACAAGGCAGTGTTTCATCTGGTGGAATCCAGCCAGGGGGCGCGTTTGGATGGCCATGGCGTGCTGACGTTTATGGGGTATGCGTCGGCGGTGTTGCTGGTGGGTGCAGTGTTGCATTACGGGGTGGAACGTCCGTTTCTGCAGCTGCGCGAGCGCTTTCTGAAACCAGCACAGGCCAAGGCATACGCCATCGGCGGCGTCGCGAGCGATGCCGGCACCGAGCCTGCCTGACGGAGATTCGACCAGGGGACCGTTTCAAAGGGGGCAGTACTCCAAAGGGGGATGTCATGTGCAAGCTACTGCAGGCTGCGTGCCTGCTCGTATTGCTGTTGATCATGCCTTGGCCCATATCGGCGGCAGTGGGTGTGCCGGCGGGGCCGTGCCGGATGATCGACCCGTCCACGTGCGGCAATGCCAATGAAATCGCGCATGCTTCGGGCTTTTCAGAGGCGCTGGGGCATTTCGCTGGCGGCAGCAAGGTGAGCTACTTCCAGTCCAATCGTTCCCTGAGTGGTCAGGCCATGTCTGGCCTTGGCGGGTCGTCGGCGAACGTGATGCCGCTGTCGGACAAGCGCTTCCTGTTTTCCGCCTGTCCGTCCCGAGATTGCCGGGGCAGCGCGGCAGCGATCATCGTCAACGAGTATGGGCAGATCGAGGCGCTGGGTTTCTCCAGCTTCCATTGTGATGCCGCCTGCGACGAATACCGACACCTCGACTTTTACGTGCGGAAGGATGGCGACAACGATGCGTTGATCACCGCACTGAAGAGTTGGGCCACCGGTGATTCGTTGCGCAAGACGCTGCCCAACACGGATGCCGACAACGGCATCGATGGACGAACCAGCATCCACCTACTGCCTTGAGCACCAGGCGTGCTCTCGACTGAATAGCGCGCTGGCTCACCAGCGCGTTTGCGTGGAGGCAGCGTTAGCATGCAGCTACTCGTGAGAGTGGCTACTGGTAAGGCCGGCCATGAAGACGCTCAGCGCCCGTGCGTGGAGGTCCATGCTCGTGCTCACCGTATGCATGGGCTTGCTGCTGTTTGTGCCGGCCGGCACGCTGCGGTACTGGCAGGGCTGGATGTATCTGGCCATATTCCTGGCTTGCTCGGCGCTGACCACGCTGGACCTTATCCGTCGTGATCCCGCCTTGTTGGCGCGACGCTTGCGCGGCGGGCCCGCCGCTGAGAAGCGACCCGCGCAGCGCCTGATCATGGCATTTATGTCCGGCGGCTTTGTGTTGTCCTTGCTGGTGCCGGCGCTGGATCGTCGATATGGCTGGTCGGCCGTGCCGTCCGGTGTGTCGCTTCTGGGCGCTCTTTTGATCGTGCTTGGCTTTGCCGGCATTGCGCGGGTGTACCGGGAGAACCCGTTCACCGCAGCGACGGTGGAGTTGGCCGCGGATCAACGGGTGATCTCGACCGGCCCTTACGCGGTCGTGCGTCATCCGATGTACGCGTTCGCGCTGCTTTATCTGGCGGGCACGCCGTTGGCGCTGGCATCCTGGTGGGGATTCGTCCCCTTCATCGCGATGATGCCGTTTCTGTTGTGGCGCTTGCTGGACGAAGAGCGATTGCTGGAGCAGGAATTACCGGGATACCACGAGTATCGGCAACGGGTTCGCTATCGCCTGTTGCCGTTTCTCTGGTGAGGGGCTTCAGGCCACGAGGCGCAAGGCCAGGTACGGCATGATAAAGAACAACCAGGTCGAGATCTTGTACCAGGCCATGCCTGCATAGTGGATGGCGTCGAACGATTCCACCTTCAGGCCCGGGAACCAGCGGCCGTGGATGCGGTACATGCGCTCGTGCATGCCCAGAAAAAGGAAGAACCACAGCGAGACCAGCGCCAGGTTGAAAATGGCGGCCCAACCCAGCACGGCGCGCAACAGATCGACGGTCATCGCGTTGTCCTTTCGGTTTGTCTGGACCGCACTCTAATCCCATCGCCACCTCCGTGGTGCTAGCGCGATAGCTCGCTAGCCGGTAGGGGCTGTCGCCGATCCATCCACGGGGCCCCTGTCAATGGATCTGGTTGCACCAGACGCGCACTAATGGCGCACACTAGACGGCCGTAGCCAGGCGGTGCGCAGCCGATAGCGATGGACGTGAGCGGCGCGCTCTTGGCATGCTGATCCATCCCCCTTTTGGAGTGCCTCCCATGTTGTATCGACGTCTTGGCAAATCCGGCTTGCAGTTGTCGGCATTGTCGTTGGGTGCATGGGTCACTTTCGGCAAGCAGGTGGGGCGCTCGCTGGCGCGCGATCTTCTGGCGATGGCCCATGACCACGGCATCAATTTCTTCGACAACGCCGAAACTTATAACAACGGTGTAGCCGAGACTTTGATGGGCGATGTGCTCGCCGACCTGCGTTTCCCGCGGGACAGCTACTGCGTATCGAGCAAAGTGTTTTTTGGTGCGGTGGAGCATCCGCTGCCGACCCAGCGCGGCTTGTCACGCAAGCATGTGATCGAGGCCTGCCATCAGGCGTTGCAGCGCCTGCGCGTGGAGCACCTCGATCTGTACTTCTGCCACCGCCCCGATCCCGATACGCCGATCGCTGAGACCGTGGCGGCGATGGACATGCTGGTACGGCAGGGCAAGGTGCTTTATTGGGGCACCAGCGAGTGGCCGGCCGAGGCCATCATCGAAGCGCATCGCGTGGCACGCGAAAACCACATGATCGCGCCGACCATGGAACAGCCGCAGTACAACCTGCTGCATCGCGAACGGGTGGAGCGCGAGTACGCGCCGCTGTATGACAGCTATGGCATGGGCACCACGATCTGGTCGCCGCTCGCGTCGGGCCTGCTGAGCGGCAAGTACAACGAAGGTATTCCCTCCGACGCTCGTTTGAGCCAGCCCGGATACGAGTGGTTGCGCGAGGCGATTCTGGAACACGACCCCAGTCGGCTCGACAAGGTGCGCCGCCTGGTGCCGATCGCGGAGGAGCTGGGCGTGTCGATGGCGCAGCTGGCGATTGCGTGGTGCCTGGCGAATCCGCACGTGTCGACGGTGATGCTCGGTGCGAGCAAGCTGGAGCAGTTGCAGCAGAACCTCGGTGCGCTGGATGTGCTGCCGCGCCTCACCGACGAAGTGCTCAAGGAAATTGAGCAGGCCGTGAGCTGAGATGCTGATGCGACTTTGTAGGAGCGCACTTGTGCGCGACCGCAGCGTCAAAGGTTGCGAATGCCATGAATGGTGCGGTCGCGCACAAGTGCGCTCCTACACGGGAAAGGCGTTGCCCGCGGGTTGCCAGACTTCGCCCTCAGTCCGCCTGATGACTGTCTGATACGTTCGCTTTCGGCGGGCATCCTGTGCGGACTCTTCAAAGGAATGTCATCGCATGAAACCTCTGTCCCGCGCTGTACTCAGTGCTTGCCTCGCTGTGGTTGCGGCAACTGCCGCTCATGCAGGCGATCCCGAATGGACCCTGCCGCACAAACCCTTTCGCATCTACGGCAACACCTACTACGTCGGCACGCTTGGGCTCAGCGCCATCCTGATCGATTCGCCGCAGGGAATGGTGCTGATCGATAGCACGCTGCCGCAGAATGCGGCGCAGGTCGAAGCCAACATCAAGGCGCTAGGGTTCCGCGTGAGCGATGTGAAGCTGATCCTCAACACCCACGCGCATTTCGATCACGCAGGTGCCATCGCCACGCTGGCGCATGACAGCGGCGCACGGGTGGCTGCGAGCGAGGCAGGGGCCAGGGCGCTGATGCTCGGCGGCAAGGATCCGGAGGACCCGCAGTACGGCGAGGCTGATGCTTTTGCACCGGTTGCCAACGTGGAAGTGATCCGCGACGGCGGCGTCGCGAGCGTGGGCGATCTGGCCATCACCGCGCACTACACGCCGGGCCATACGCCGGGCAGTACCACCTGGACCTGGCAATCCTGCGAGGCCGATCGCTGCGTGAACATGATCTATGCGGACAGCCTCGGCCCATATGCTGCGGACGGCTACCACTTCACGGACGACGCCAAGCATCCGCAGCGGGTTGAGAACTACCTTCACGGTATCGATGTCATTGCGGCGCTGCCGTGCGACATCCTGGTCACCCCGCATCCCAGCCAGAGCGATTTCCTTGAACGGGTGGCCCGCCGCGATACCGGTGTGACGCCCAACCCATTGATAGATAAGGGTGCCTGCCGCGCTTACGCCGACGCCGGGCGCAAGAAGGTGGAGGCGCGTCTGGCCAAGGAAAAGGCGGAGCAGGGCGGCGCCAAAGCTTCTCCTTGAATCAGGGAGTTGACACTCAAATGAGAATTATTATCATCTGAGTGCCACCACCCTTCCGCAGGACACCTTCATGACCACGACGGTTCTGTCTCTCTCCCAGACGACTGAGGCGCTGGCTCGTCCGTTCCGCTTGCTCAGCCTCAAGCCCAGAGCCGCGGTTGCGCCGGATGCAACGGTGCGTCGCATCTCCAGCCAGTCACTGCTCAACGGTGAGCGGGAGCTGGTGATCCAGCATCAGGGCAACGAGTACCACCTGCGCCTCACGCGTAACGACAAGTTGATCCTGACCAAGTAATCGCTCCGCGCCCGCGAGCAACGCTACGCGGGCGCGTTGTCATTTCACCAGGCCTATCGCCACGCGGTTCCCATGAAGCGCCAGCCGGGTCTCCTCTCACAAGGGAGCTTGATGATGTTTGGCTGGCTTGCGCATGCATTCGCCTCGGTTTGTCCTACCCATGGCAGCACGGCATGGACCATCAGCCGTTGCTCGGTAGCGATGTCAGGCACCGAGCTCGCTTCGCGTTTGCCCTGGCTCGGCAGCGTGTTGTATCTGCCAACACGCACGCCGGCTCTCGATGGCGGGCGCATGCCGCGTGGCTGGCTGGCAGCCAGTCATGCGCTGGCGCCTCTGCTGCAGGTGGATGAGCTGCGCATGTCGAGCATGATCGGCCCCAACGGTCCGCGCGAATGGATCGATGCGTTCGATGCCAGTGACTACTTCTGCGCTCGCCTGCACTTGTTGCCGGATACCGACTATCTCGCCTGGGATGCGTTGTTGCGGCATGCGACGCCTTTGCCTGCCGCTCCCGTTTGTCCTGGCCAGTTGAGTTGCACGGCAGGCAGTGCCGACATCGTTTGTTTCCACACACGCCGGCTTGCGGCGTTCCAGGTGCTGGAGGCTGAGCCGTTACGGCATGTCTCCATGTTGGGGCGGGACATCGCACGAGAAGTGACTCGCTATGCCGAGCTGGCTGCCACGGATGACTAAAGAGGGGCCACGCCTTCGGGCTCCCCCACCCGTCTGCCCCGCCATGGGTCACGGAAGGTCAAATGCCACAGCAGCGCCTGTCTTGTAGGAGCGCACTTGTGCGCGACCGCAGCGCCTTGCCGGTGCTTCATGGGTCGATTTTCGCGCTGCTGCGACTATTGATTAACCCCCAACGCTGCGGTCGCGCACTAGTGCGCTCCTACAGAAGAGCGAGTGCGTCGTATCGTGAACGTCAGAAATCGGTCTGCGGACGCTTGTCCGCTTGTCCGTGCCGGTGTCCGCGGACAGCTGTCCGCGCCGGGGCGCGTCTCGTAATGCATTGAAATAGCGAGAATAAAAGAGCGCTTCCGGGTTGGCACGCGGATTGCTCATATGGGTTAAGGGGCCGCATTGTCCGCGGCCAGGGACCCATCCATGATTCGTGACACTTCCGCTCAAGACCGGCTGGTCGAGGTCAAGGCCAACCCCAAACGCCGTCTGGTATGGATCGGCGCAGCCGTGGCTGTGCTGGCCTTGCTTGCCTTGTTTGGTCCACGTATTGGCCGACTGTTTTCCGCCGATGCATCGGTCAGCAGCACGCGCCTGGCTTTCGCCACCGTGCAGCGTGGTCCGTTCGTGCGCGACATTGCCGCCGAGGGCAAAGTGGTGGCGGCGGTCAGCCCCACGCTTTACGCCACCTACGGCGGCGCCGTGACGCTCAAGGTGCATGCGGGCGACGCGGTGAAGAAGGGCCAGGTGCTCGCCGTGGTCGATAGTCCAGAACTCACCAACAAACTGGCGCAGGAACAAAGCGCCGCCGATGCGATGCAGGTGGATTACCTGCGTGCCCAGATCGATGCACGCAAGACGCGCGGCGAACTGCAGAAGGCTTACGACAACGCGCAGATCGACGAGCAGGGTGCACAGCGCGATCTCGCCCGCTACCAGAAAGCGTTTACGCAGGGCGCCGTGCCCAGCATGAACGTGGACCGGGCGAAGGACGAGTTGGAGAAGTCGCGCATCACCATGGTGCACGCCAAGGCCGACCTCTCCACCAACACCGATAGCCTCAACTTCGATATCCAGTCGAAGAAGCTCGCGCATGATCGTCAGCTGCTGCTGGTGAAGGATCTGCAGCGACAAGTGGATGACCTCAACGTCAAATCGCCGGTGGACGGCCAGGTCGGCCAGTTGTTTATCGCTGAGCGCGCCACCGTCGCCAAGGACGCACAGCTGGTGAGCGTCATCGACCTTTCCGCGCTGGAAGTGGAAATGAAAGTGCCGGAAAGCTTCGCGCGTGATCTCGGCGTCGGCATGACCGGTGAAATCAGCGGCAACGGCAGCACCTGGAAGGGCCTGGTCAGCACCATCTCGCCGGAAGTGGTGAATGGCGAAGTCGCTGCCCGTCTGCGCTTCGACGGCCAGACGCCCAAGCAGCTGCGCCAGAACCAGCGTCTGTCCGTGCGCATCCTGCTCGACAAGCGCGACAACGTGCTCAACGTGCAGCGCGGCTCGTTCGTGGACGAATCCGGCGGCAGCTACGCCTACATCGTGCACGACGGCGTGGCGGAAAAGCACACGATCCGCGTCGGTGCCAGCAGCATCGACAAGGTGGAGATCCTCGAAGGCCTGAATGAAGGCGACAACATCGTGATCTCCGGTACCGACAGCTTCAAGGGCGCCCAGCGCGTCGCCATCTCGAACTAACCACCACTAAAGGACGACATAACCATGCTCAAGATGACCCATCTGTCCAAGGTCTACCGCACCGAAGTGGTGGAGACCTACGCGCTGCGCGATTTCAACATCAACGTGAACGAAGGCGAGTTCGTCGCGGTGACCGGTCCGTCCGGCTCGGGCAAGACCACCTTCCTCACCATCGCGGGCCTGCTGGAAACCTTTACCGGTGGCCAGTACCACCTCGATGGCGTGGAGGTGAGCAACCTCAACGACAACGAACGCTCGCGCATACGCAACGAGAAGATCGGTTTCATCTTCCAGGCGTTCAACCTGATCCCTGATCTCAACGTATTCGATAACGTCGAAGTGCCGCTGCGCTATCGCGGCATGAAGGCACCGGAACGCAAGCAGCGCATCATGGACGCCCTCGAGCGTGTCGGTCTCGCTTCGCGCGCCAAACACTATCCGGCCGAGCTGTCCGGTGGCCAGCAGCAGCGCGTCGCCATTGCGCGTGCACTGGCGGGCACGCCGCGCCTGCTGCTGGCGGACGAACCCACCGGCAATCTGGATACGCAGATGGCTCGTGGCGTGATGGAGCTGCTGGAAGAAATCCATCGCGAAGGCGCCACCATCGTCATGGTCACGCACGATCCGGAGCTGGCTGCCCGTGCGCAGCGCAACGTGCACATCATCGATGGTCAGGTGGTCGATCTTGCTGAAGATCCGCGCTTCCACCATGCGGTGACCTCAGCGCGCGCCAACTCGCCAGCCTGAAACGTTGCAACAGGAGCCTCCCGGGAACGGGAGGCTGTGATCGCCCTTGAGCGGATGACCTCATGTTTGCCTACTACCTCCAGCTTGGATTGCGCAGTCTGCGAAAAAACCCGTTGCTGACTGCGCTGATGGTGATGGCGATCGGTTGCGGCGTGGCGGCTTCGATGACCACGTATTCGGTATTTCGCGCGACCTCCAACAACCCCATCCCGCAGAAGTCGTCCGAGCTGTACGTGCCGCAGATCGACAACTGGGGACCGGATTCGCTCGTCGACAACAAGGGCGAGCCGCCCAACGCGCTGACTTACACCGACGCCATCAACCTGATGCGCGATAAGCGTGCAAAGCGGCAGACCGCGCTGTACCCAACGGCGATCTCCATCGTGCCGGCGGACGCCGCCATGCTGCCGTTCCGCGAGACCAGTTATGGCTGGTACGCGGATGCATTCGGCATGTTCGACGTTCCCTTCCTGTACGGCCACGGCTGGACTGCCAGCGAGGACGAGTCACACGCCGCCGTGGCGGTGATCGGCAAGGCCCTCAACGAGAAGCTGTTCAATGGCGCGAACAGTGTCGGCAAGAACATCAACCTCAACGGCCGCGATTACCGCATCATCGGCGTGACCGATCGTTGGAATCCCGAGCCGGTCTTCTATGACGTGATCAACACCAACGGTTTCGATGATCCCATCCAGGTGTTCATCCCGTTCACGCGCGCGGTGGAGTTGCAGACGCCTACCAACGGCAACAACAACTGCAACCACGATCCGGGCAAGGGCTGGGACTCGTGGATCCATTCGGAATGCGTGTGGCTGGGTTTCTGGGCGGAGCTGCCGACCAAGTCCGAGGCCGATGCGTATCGCCAGTACCTCAACGGTTATGTGGCTGAGCAGCAACGCTCGGGACGCTTCCATTGGGCGCCGAACACGCGCCTGCGCAATGTCACTGAGTGGCTGGACTACCAGAAGGTCGTACCGCAGGAGGCGAAGGTCTCGCTGCTGGTGTCGGTGGGTTTCCTGCTGATTTGTCTGGTGAACACGGTGGGCCTGCTGCTGGCGAAGTTCATGCGCCGCTCGTCGGAGATCGGTGTGCGGCGGGCGCTGGGCGCAACGCGCAAGGAGATCTACCTGCAGTTCCTGATTGAAGCAGCCGCCATCGGCCTGGCCGGCGGCGTGGTAGGCCTGCTGCTCACCGGCCTGGGCGTGATGGGCGTGACGCTGGTGTTCGAGCCGGACATCGCCAAGCTCGCCACGCTCGATGCGTCGCTGGTTCTGCTGACCCTGCTGGTGGCCATCCTGGCGACGGTGCTGGCGGCCTTCTATCCCACGTGGCGTGCTGCGCAGGTGCAGCCGGCGTGGCAGCTCAAGTCCAATTGAGGCGACGACCATGATGCATATCAAGCCGATTCTCGCCGCCCTCAAGCGCCACAAAGCAGGCACGATTCTGATCGCCATGCAGATCGCGCTCACCCTGGCGATCGTGTGCAATGCCATCTTCATCATCAGCCAGCGACTGGACCGCATCCAGCGGCCGACAGGCATGGTGGAAACCGACATCATGGCGATTCAGAGCCGTTTTGTCGGGGTGGACGGCACAGCGGCCTCGCCGCTTCTCAAGGCAGATCTGGCGGCCCTGCGCCAGTTGCCCGGGGTGCAGGACGTCATCTCGATCAACTCTTATCCGCTGCGTGGCGGCGGCTGGTCGACTGGTGTGCGCACCGACGTGGATGCGAAGAATTCCAAGGCGCATACCACGCAGTACTTCAGCGACGAGCACGCCCTTCCGACGATGGGGCTGCGCCTGGTCCAGGGCCGCAACTTCCGTTCCGACGAGATCGTGGAAGCCGAGCCGCAATCGGTGCCCGATCCCGCCTCGGTCATTGTGAGCAAGGCGCTGGCCGACAAGCTGTATCCCGACGGCCACGCGCTGGGCAAGCCCATCTACATTGGCGATACCAAGAAGCCGACCACCATCATCGGCATCGTGGAGCGCCTGGGGGTACCGTGGAATGCCTCGTGGTCTGATGATTTCTACGAGAACGCGCTGATCCAGCCGGTGCAGTTGACGAGCGCGTTCACCAGCTACCTGATCCGCGCCAGGCCGGGCCAGTTGGCCGACGTGCTGAAGGCGGCGCCGGCGACGCTGGTGAAGACCAACCGCATGCGCGTGATTCCGAGCGAACGCGGCGTGCGTAGCTTCGCCCAGGTGCGCGAGCATGCCTATAAGGGCGACCGCGGCATGGCGATCCTGATGAGCGTGGTGTGCGTGGTGCTGCTGGGCATCACGGCCGCGGGTATCGTCGGCCTCACCAGTTTCTGGGTCGGCCAGCGCCGCAAGCAGATCGGCGTGCGGCGGGCGCTGGGGGCGACCAAGGGCGACATTCTCGGCTACTTCCTCACCGAGAACTTGTTGATCGGCGTGGCCGGCGTGGTGATCGGCGCGCTGCTCGCCATCGGCATGAACCTGTGGTTGGTGACTCAGTTCGAGATGGCGCGCCTGTCTCTGTCCTACGTGCTGGTCGGTGTCGTGGCCCTGCTGTTGCTGGGACAAGGCGCGGTGCTGGCGCCGGCGATGCGTGCGGCGCGAGTGTCGCCGGTGGAAGCCACTCGTTCCGTGTGACGTGTGGTGAAGGTAACGGTGGATCGGAAAATGGTTTGGGCTGGAATGAGGTATTCATGAGCGGCATGTTTGCCCACAACCTTCGGCTTGGCGCGGCGAGCCTTCGGCGCAACGTCTTGCTGACGGCGCTGATGATCATGTCGATCGGCTTCGGCGTTGCCGCGTCGATGGTGACGTTCGCTGTCTTTCGTGCGGTGTCGGGTGACCCGATACCGCAGAAATCCTCGAAGCTGTTCGTGCCGTTGATTGATAACCGTGGACCGCAGTTCAACCACCACGGTGAACCGCCGTCCGCGCTCACCTACAACGATGCGATGGCGCTGATGCGTGCCCACAAAGCCGCGCGGCAGACCCTGCTGTTTCCGGTGGGGCCGTCCCTGATGCCGGATGACCCGAATCGCATGCCGTTCAAGGCGGTGGGCTACGCCACCTACAGCGACTTCTTTGCGATGTTCGACGTGCCGTTTCTGTATGGCAGTGCCTGGGGCAGCGAACAGGATGAAGCACGCGAAGCAGTCATCGTGATCAGCCGTGCGTTCAACCAGAAGCTCTTTGGCGGCGCCAACAGCGTAGGGCGCCGGATCACGCTGGACGACCGCCAGTACCGCATTGTGGGCGTCACCGATACGTGGGATCCCAAGCCCCGCTTCTTCGACATCTTCGACGGCAAGCTTTATGCCGACCCGTCGCAGGTCTATATCCCGTTCACCTATGCGATCAGCCAGCGCATCGACACCTACGGCAACAGCAGCTGCGGCAGCATCGGCAAGCGCGGCGACAGCTGGGAGAGCTGGCTGCAGGGTGAGTGTGTGTGGATCAGCCCCTGGGTGGAGCTTGACGACGCCGCGCAGGTGCAGGCCTATCGACAGTTTCTCGATGGCTATGCGCGGGAACAGCGCGATGCAGGCCGCTTCAACTGGGCGCCGAACAACCGCCTGCGCGATGTGCGCCAGTGGCTCGACTTCCAGCATGCGGTGCCACCGGAGAGTCGCATCTCGCTGTCGCTGGCGCTGGGTTTCCTGTTGATCTGCCTGGTCAACACCGTTGGCTTATTGCTGGCGAAGTTCATGCGTCGGGCGCCGGAGATCGGTGTGCGACGTGCGCTCGGTGCATCGCGTTTGGACATCTATCGCCAGTTTCTGGCTGAAGCGGCCATGGTCGGCCTGGCTGGCGGCATGCTGGGGCTCGTGCTCACGGTATTGGGCATGCTCGGTCTGAGGCTGGTGTTCGAGCCGCAGATTGCGCGCCTGGCTCACCTGGACGTGTCACTGGTGCTGCTGACTTTGCTGCTGGCGATCGTGGCCACAGTGCTCGCGGCGTTCTATCCCACCTGGCGGGCGGCGCAAGTGCAGCCGGCCTGGCAGCTTAAGTCGAACTGAGGAGAAGGCCATGCAGATCAAGCCCATCCTCGCTGCGTTGCGCCGACACAAGGCCGGCACGGTGCTGATTGCGATGCAGATCGCGCTCACGCTCGCCATCGTGTGCAACGCGCTGTTCATCATCCAGCAGCGCGTCGCGCACTTGTCCGAGCCGACTGGCATCGACGAGCCCAATATCTTCATCATCAAGAACGAGTGGGTCGGCACGCCGGATACCGATCGGGTCGATGCCATGATGCGTGAAGACCTGCAAGTGTTGCGGCAAGTGCCTGGCGTGCAGAACGCAACACCAAGTAACTCTTATCCGCTGCGTGGCGACGGCTGGGACGACGCCGTCAGGCTTAGCGCAGACCAGCTGCAGGACAGTTCCGGGGCCACCATCTATTTCGCCGACGAGCACTTCCTGGACACGTTGGGTGTCAAGCTGATCGCGGGGCGCAATTTCCGGGCGGATGAAATCGGCCACATGGACATGCGCTATAAGCTCGCGCCACCCGAAGTCATCGTGACCAAGGCGCTGGCCGACAAGCTCTTCCCTGGCGAGTCAGCGGTCGGCAAGACCATCTATCTGGTGGGTGGTCCCGCCACGGTGATTGGCGTGGTCGAGATGCTGCAGGCGCAGGTTGTCGACCGCTGGGCGTCGGCTTTCGCGTATCGGTCGGTGATCATTCCTGAGCGGCTGGCCAGCTCGCTGGGCGCGTTCTACATCGTGCGCACCCAGCCGGGCCAACTGGATGCGGCCATGGGCGCCGCGCGCAAGGCACTGTTTGCGCACAACCCGCGCCGCGTGCTCAGTGATGATCAGGGCATGCTCAGTTTCGGAGAGGTGCGTTCGCGTGCCTACGAGCGCGATCGTGGCATGGCGATACTGATGGGTGTCATCAGCGTAGTGCTGCTGGCGATCACCGGTGCAGGCATCGTGGGCCTGACCAGTTTCTGGGTGGGCCAACGCCGCAAGCAGATTGGCGTGCGCCGCGCGCTGGGCGCCACGCGCGACGACATCCTGCGCTACTTCATGACGGAGAACCTGCTGATCAGTTGCGGCGGCGTGCTGCTGGGCGCGGTGCTCGCGATTGCGATCAATCTCTGGTTGGTCACGCGTTTCGAAATGCACCGGTTGTCCATGGGGCATCTGCTGATGGGCATGGTGATTCTGCTGCTGTTGGGTCAGGGCGCGGTGCTTGCGCCTGCGATGCGTGCGTCGCGGGTGCCGCCGGTGGAGGCCACGCGGTCGGTGTGACCGCGGGTCGAGCAACGATTAATGGAAGGGGAGACCTATGTTCAGCTATTACCTGGACCTCGCGTTGCGCAGCCTCAGGCGCAACAAGATGCTGACCGGCCTGATGGTGCTTGCCATCGCCCTGGGCATCGGCGCGAGCATGACCACGCTGACGGTACTGCATGTATTGTCGGGCGACCCGTTGCCGGGCCGCAGCGCATCACTGTTCTATCCACAGCTCGATCCACGCGAGATGGACGGCTATGACCCGAGCAAGGAGCCTCCCGCGCAGGTGACGTGGATCGACGGCATGAACCTTCTGCACGCCAAACGTGCGGATCGCCAGGCCCTGATGACTGGCGGCTCCGTGCCGGTGCAACCGAGCCAGTCGGGGATCGACCCGTTCTACAGCGAAGCGCGTTACACCTCCAACGAGTTCTTCAATCTGTTCCAGGTGCCGTTTCTTTATGGACACGGCTGGAACGAGTCGGAGGACGACGCCAAGGCGCGCGTCGTGGTGATTTCGCGCACGCTCAACGACAAGCTGTTCGGCGGCAAAGACAGCACCGGCCAGACGCTACGCATCAAGGATGTTCCTTTCCAGGTGATAGGCGTGCTCGATACATGGCGCCCCAATCCGCATTTCTACGACCTGTACATGGGGCGATATGCGACTTCGGAAGACGTGTTCGTGCCGCTGACCACCTCGCGTGACGTGCGCCTTGAACACGATGGCTCCACCGACTGCTGGGGCTCCGGTGGCGGTGATGACGAACATGCGGAAACCCAGCCCTGCGTATGGCTGCAGTTCTGGGTGCAGCTGGATGGCGCCGCCAAGGTGGTCGCTTACAAGGAGTTCCTCACCCACTACTCGCAGGAGCAGAAGGCGATGGGCCGCTTTCAGCGCCCGGTGAACGTGCGCCTGCCGGTACTGATGGAGTGGATGGACATCAACAAGGTCGTGCCTGGCGACGTGAAGCTGCAGGCCTGGCTGGCATTCGGTTTCCTGTTGGTGTGCCTGGTCAACACGGTGGGGCTGATGCTGGCGAAGTTCCTGCGCCGTTCCGGCGAACTCGGCGTACGTCGTGCACTGGGTGCCTCCAAGCGCGAAGTGTTCATGCAGCTGCTGGTGGAGTCGGGCGTGATTGGCCTGGCGGGTGGCATCGGTGGCTTGCTGCTCGCCATTCTCGGCTTGTGGCTGGTCCGTCTGCAGCCGTCGGACTACGCCTCACTGGCGCATCTGGACCTGAAGATGCTGCTGACCACGTTCCTGCTCGCCGTCGGTTCCACCCTGTTGGCGGGGCTGCTGCCTGCTTGGCGCGCCTGCCAGATCACACCTGCGCTGCAATTGAAGAGCCAGTAAGGAGCACACGCGATGGATATTCTTCCGATTCTCTCCACGTTGCGCCGTCACAAGATCACTGCTTTCCTGGTGATCATCGAAATCGCACTGACCTGCGCCATCGTGTGCAACGCGGTGTTCATCATCAATCAGCGGCTTGACCGCATGAACATGCAGAGCGGTGTGGATGAGCACCGGCTGGTGCATGTCATCATGGCGGACATCGGCGTTACCAAGGACCAGAAGGCGCGTACGGCAGAAGACCTGGCCGCGTTGCGGCAAATCCCCGGAGTGGCCAGCGTAGCTTCGGTCATGCAGCTGCCGTTCGGCAATTCCTCATCGAATGCCGGCATCAAGCTCGACCTCAAGCAGAATCAGCCCACGCTGCTTGCCACGCTGTACTCGGGCGAAAATCTGCTGCCGACCTTCGGCACTCAGTTGGTGGCTGGTCGTGACCTCGCGCCAGACGAGTTCATTGACTTCGATGAGGTGGTGCGCGCGGCGGCATCCAAGGAAGCCAAGTCGGTACCCCATTCGGTGGTGATTACGCAGAACATGGCCGACCGCTTGTGGCCGGGGCAATCGGCGCTAGGCAAGCAGTTTTACATTGCCGATTGGCCGTTGACCGTGGTCGGTGTCGTCAAGGAGCTGATTCGCCCCTACATCCAGAACGATGCGGATCGCAGTTACAGCATGTACCTGCCCATGCGCGAGTCGCGTGGCGATTACGTCATTCGCACCCAATCGCCACAAGATCGCGAGCGCGTGCTGACGGCGGCTGTAGCCAAGCTGAAGCAGATCAACGCGCATCGCGTTGTGCTGAAGAAAATGACCATGGACGACATGCGCCATGATTTCTTCCAGAACGACCGCGCCATGGCCGGCTTGCTGGTGGGGGTCTGCATTGCGCTGCTGGTGGTGACGGCGCTGGGCATCGTTGGCCTCGGCAGTTTCTGGGTGGCGCAGCGGCGTCGGCAGATCGGCGTGCGACGGGCACTCGGTGCGACGCGCAGCAACATCCTGCGTTACTTCCAGACCGAGAACTTTCTGCTGGCCACCATCGGCATCGTGCTCGGCATGGTGCTGGCTTACGGCATCAATCTGCTGCTGATGCTGCATTACGAGCTGCCGCGATTGCCCGCGATCTATTTCCCGGTGGGCGCCGTGTTGCTGTGGATCATTGGACAGCTGGCGGTGTTGGGCCCGGCCATGCGTGCTGCGGCCGTGCCGCCGGTGGTGGCGACCCGATCGGTCTGACCGGAGGCGACGGCATGTTCGGGTATTACCTGGATCTGGCTTTTCGCAGCCTCAGGCGCAACAAGGTGCTGACGGCGCTGATGGTGTTGGCCATCGCCGTCGGCATCGGCGCCAGCATGACGACGCTGACGGTGATGCACTTGTTGGCAGGTGACCCGGTGCCGACGCGCAGCGGCACGCTGTATTACCCACAGATTGACCCGGACACCTCGCCAGGCGAGCGCCAAGAGCCGAATGACGTGATGGACTATCACTCGGCTGTTGACTTGTGGGGTGCCCGACGCGCGGATCGGCAGACGATGGTCACCAGTGCGCCGATCAAGGTGCGCGTCGCCGACAGCAAACAGCCGGCCCTGATGATTCAGATGCTGGCGACTACCGCCGATTTCTTTCCGATGTTCGATGTGCCGTTTCAGTACGGCGATGGGTGGGGTCGGGCAGATGACGAGAAACACGCGCGCGTGGCCGTGATTTCAGCGCAACTCAACGACAGGTTATTTGGGGGCGCCAATAGTGTGGGGCGCACCATTCGCTTGCGCGATGCGGATGTACGCATCGTAGGGGTGCTGAAGCCTTGGCGGCCCTCGCCGCAGTTCTACGAAGTGGCTGGCGGACGCTTCTCCAACGGCAATACCGCCGCGTTCTACGCGAAGCCGGAGGATGTATTCATACCCTTCTTCACCGGACTGGAGTTGGGGGAGGGGAACTTTGGCGTCTTCAATTGCTGGCGCGTGCCCGACAACTTCACTCGGCTACAGGACAAGGCGTGCACGTGGATTGCCGTGTGGGTGCAGTTGAACAGTGCGGCCAAGGCGCGCGATTACACGCAATTCGTTGCCGATTACGCGGCGCAGCAGAAAGCGCTTGGGCGCTTCGTGCATGCAGACAATACGCGACTGCGGAGTCTGATGCAGTGGCTCGACTACAACCATGTCGTGCCTGGTGATGTGCGCCTGCAAACCTGGCTGGCTTTCGCCTTTCTCGCCATTTGTCTTTTCAACACGGTGGGGCTGTTGCTGGCCAAATTCCTGCGCCGGTCGGGGGAGATCGGCGTGCGACGCGCGCTAGGTGCGAGTCGGCGTGCGGTGTTCGCGCAATACCTGGTGGAGGCCGGAGTCATTGGTCTGTTGGGTGGTGTCGGTGGCTGGCTGCTCACCTTGGTCGGACTGTGGCTGGTGAGGCGGCAGCCTGCTGAGTATGCCGACATGGCACACCTGGACCTGTCCATGTTCGTTGTGACGTTTACCCTCGCTGTCGCAACAAGCTTGCTGGCCGCCTTGCTGCCTGCACTCAGGGCCAGCCGCGTGGCCCCAGGCCTGCAACTGAAGACGCTATGATGAACCTTCATCCGATCCTCGTCGCCCTGCGCCGGCATCGACTCGCGACGGCGCTCATCGCGTTGGAAATAGCGCTTGCTTGCGCCGTGCTGTGCAATGCCTGCTTTCTCATTGCCGGGCGCATCCGCGCGATGGATGTGCAAAGCGGGGTCGACGAAGCATCGTTGGCGGTCATCAAACTGACCGGGTTCGAGGGCAGTCAGGCCAGCGATCTCAACGCGCGTGTCCTTTCAAGTTTGCGTAGTGTGGCAGGCGTGCAGTCGGCTACGGTGACCAACACGGCGCCCTTTGGGGAGAAACTGAGCACGGGGGGTGTCATCACGGGCAAGGAGCCGGGTGCGAGCAGGGCCGTGGTGGATTTCTACGTAGGCGGTCCCGGTACGTTCAAGGCGATGGGTCTGCACCTCATGGATGGCCGACTTTTGCAGCCGGACGAGTACCGCCCCTTCACCAGCTTCGTGCCTGACGACGCGTCCGTGCTGATTTCGCGTTCACTTGCGCAGCACTTGTGGCCGAACCAGGATCCGCTGGGGCGAGAGTTGTGGTGCGACCGGCTGCACTTCCGCGTGGTCGGTGTGCTGGACCATCTCGTTCGCCCCAATCCGGGGGCCTTCGCACAGGACCGGGCGGAATGGACCGTGTTCGTCGGCGGCGCGCCGGGGCCGGGGTTCGCAGGCACCTATCTGCTGAAAGCCGATCCCGCTCAATTGCCCCGCGTGTTGCGCGATGCCAAAGAGGCCGTGATGCGCGTCGCCCCCGATGCTGTGCTCGATCAGGAATACAGCCGCATGCTGAAAGAGCTGCGCGATAACCGCTTCCACCAGGATCGCATCATGGCTGGCATGCTGGTTGGCATCATCGTCGCATTGCTGCTGGTGACGGCGCTGGGCATCGTGGGCCTGGCCAGTTTCTGGGTGCAGCAGCGGCGCAAGCAGATCGGCATCCGCCGTGCCATCGGGGCTACGCGGCGCGATATCTTGCGTTACTTCCAGACCGAGAATTTCCTTATCGTCAGCGGCGGTATCGCGATAGGCATGGTGCTGGCTTTCGTGCTGAACGTCCTGCTGATGAAGTTCTACGAACTGCCGCGACTACCCCTGTATTACCTACCGGTGGGGGCTATCGTGCTGTGGACGCTCGGTCAGCTGGCTGTGCTCGGGCCAGCCTTGCGGGCGGCCTCGGTGCCACCGGTGGTGGCCACACGCTCGGTGTAAAGGCGTAGGGTTCCGGTAAGCCCAACCGTGCGCTTCGGCACGGGTTGCAAGCCGGGCCTGGGTAGACAATAAATGTCCAACTTAACCGGAGGGATGGCTTCATGAAGATCGGACCGCGCATGCTGCTGGCGAGCGTGATGATGTCGGCAGCGTACGTTGCCTCGGCACAGGCCGCCCCGGCGGACGTTGCCACGCGCGTAAAGGCGCTCAACACCATTCTCGCCGAGCAGTGGCAGCACACACTGGAAACGCAACCTGAGTTCGCCACGATCCTCGGCGATCTGCGCTACAACAATCAGTGGTCGGATGCCTCGCCGGCTTACAACGATCGCGAGTACGCCGCGGACAAGGCGTTCCTGCAGCGTCTGCAGGCCATCGATACCACTGGCTTCTCGGAAGAAGACAAGCTCAACCAGCAGTTGATGGTGCGCCGTCTTTCCGATGCGGTGAAGGAGCACGAGCTGAGGCTCGACCAGATGCCGCTGGAGCAGATGAGCGGTGCCCATCTGCGCCTGGCGGGCTTCGTCAGCTCCATTCCGTTCGACAACACCAAGGAATACGACGATTACCTCGCGCGCCTGAAGGCGGTGCCGAAGCTGTTCGATCAGGTCACCGAAACCGCACGCTTGGGCTTGAAGAACAACATGATGCCGCCCAAGTATCTGCTCGAGAAGGTGGTGACGCAGATCGACAGCATCGCCAAGCCGGCCGGCATGGACAGCCTGTTTGCCGAACCGCTGAAGCACTTCCCCAAGTCGGTGTCGGCTGCGGATCAGAAGCGTCTGCACGACGCGATTCTTGCCGCTATCGACCAGCAGGTGCGCCCGGCGTACGCCAAGCTCGGCGAGTTCGTGGCGAAAGAATATGCGCCGCACGGTCGCACGGAACCGGGCGTGTGGCAGTTGCCCCACGGTGATGAGATCTATCGTCACCAGGTGGCGACCATGACCACCACCAACGAGAGCCCCGAGCGCATTCACGAGATCGGTCTCTCGGAAGTGAAGCGTATCGAAGACGAAATGACGGTGATCGCCAAGTCGCAGGGCTTCAAGGACCTGGCCAGCTTCCGCGCGTCGCTCGAGAGCAACCCCAAGACCCACGCGACGTCGCGTGAAGACATTCTCAACCGCTACCGCACCTACATTGCCGGTATGCAACCGGAGTTGCCCAAGCTGTTCGGCCTGCTGCCCAAGACCAAGGTGGAAGTGGTGCCGGTGGAAGCGTTCCGCGAGAAGGAAGCCGCCGCCGCTGAATACCAGCAGGGCACGCCGGACGGCTCGCGTCCGGGCAAGGTGTTCGTCAACACGAGTGATTTCGCCAACCGCAGCGTGCTGACCATGGAGTCCACCGCCTATCACGAAGGCGTCCCCGGTCATCACATGCAGATTGCCATTGCGCAGACGCTGCCAGGCCTGCCGCCGTTCCGTCAGCAGGCCGGCTACAACGCCTACATCGAAGGCTGGGCGCTTTACGCCGAGCGTCTGGGCAAGGAAATCGGCTTCTACAAGGACCCGCTGTCGGACTACGGTCGCCTCTCGGACGAGCTGCTGCGTGCTGATCGCCTGGTGCTGGATACCGGCGTGCACTCCAAGCACTGGACGCGCCAGCAGATGGTGGACTTCTTCCACGCTCATTCCAGCGAGGACGAGCCGGATGTGCAGGCCGAAACCGACCGTTACATCACCTGGCCGGGTCAGGCGCTGTCGTACAAGATGGGGCAGCTGAAGATCCTCGAGCTGCGTGAACACGCCAAGAAGGAGCTGGGCGACAAGTTCGACATCCGCAGCTTCCACGACCAGATCCTCAACGGCGGCGCACTGCCGTTGGATGTGCTGGAAGCCCGCATCGACACCTGGATTGCCGCTGTGAAGGCCGGCAAGGCACCGGTGCACCCGGTAAAGAGCTGAGGGGACCCGCAGCCCTCCTTCGCTACGGCGGAGGAGGGCTGGACGGCCCTCAGAGCCGCTTACAAAACGACTGCGCGACCGTCTGGCGGGCGCGTTCGGTGCTCGGAATCCTCATGGTCGACCAGTACACTCCGGTTCCTGCGCGCCGCCCGCGCCCACCAGCCGGCCGCTCGCTACGTTTTGTTAGCGACTCTTGGTTCCTCCTCCAGCCTTGCGCGGGGATGACTTTTTTCCTGGTCGGCGAAAAATCGCGCCGAACATGGCAACCTTTTGGCGTGGAGCTGCATCCACGTCTACATGTGCAAGCGACGAATGCGAACCGTACTGATCATTGACGACAACCCGGCCGTGGGCGAGGCGCTTTCGCTCGCTCTATCGCTGCATGAAATCCGCCCGCTGACCGCGCTGACGCCCGAACAGGGCCTCGCGCTGCTGGAAAGCGAACGGATCGACGTGGTGATCCAGGACATGAATTTCACTGCCGATACCACCTCGGGCGAGGAGGGTATCGCGCTGTTCCGCGCCATTCGCCAGCGCCATACCGACCTGCCGGTGATCCTGCTCACGGCCTGGACCCATCTGGAGACGGCGGTGGAGCTGGTAAAGGCTGGCGCCGCCGACTATCTCGCCAAGCCGTGGGATGACGCCAAGCTGCTGCAGACGGTGGAGAACCTGCTGGAGCTTTCCGAATCCACCCGCGAGGTGACCCGGGCCCGCAACGAGCGTCGCAAGCGCCGCGAGGATCTGCAGCGACGCTACGAACTCGACGGGCTGGTGTTTGCCTCCGAAGCGATGGCACGCACGCTCGATCTGGCCTGCCAGGTGGCGCGTTCCGATGTGCCCGTACTCATCACCGGCCCCAACGGCGCCGGCAAGGAGCGCATTGCGGCCATCGTGCACGCGAACTCCGCGGTCAAGCGCGGCGCTTTCGTGGCAGTGAACTGCGGTGCGCTGCCGGGTGAACTGATCGAAGCGGAATTGTTCGGCGCCGAGGCAGGTGCCTATACCGGCGCCAACAAGGCACGCGAAGGTCGCTTTGAACTGGCTGATGGCGGCACGCTGTTCCTCGATGAGATCGGCAATCTGTCGCTGTCAGGTCAAGTGAAGCTGCTGCGCGTGCTGGAAACCGGCCAATTTGAGCGACTGGGCTCGGGCAAGACCCGCCACGTGAAGGTGCGTGTGCTCAGTGCCACGAACGCCGACCTGAAGGCAATGATCCGCGCGGGCACCTTCCGCGAGGATCTTTACTACCGCCTCAACGTGATCGAAGTGAACCTGCCACCACTGTCCGAGCGTGTCGACGACATCCTGCCGCTGGCCGAGCACTTCCTCGGTGGCCGTGCGGAGCTCAGCGACGTGGCGCGCGAAGCGTTGCTGACCTATCCCTGGCCGGGCAACGTGCGCGAGCTGAAGAACGCGATCGAGCGTGCTGCGCTGCTGGCGGGCGATGGTCGCATTTCGCCCGAGCAGCTCAACTTGCCACAACTCGCTCCCTCGATTGCACGCAACCTGGATGAGCCCAGCCGCGAATCCGTGGAAGCGGCGCTGGAGAAGGCGGGCGGCGTGGTCAGTCGGGCGGCGACGGCTCTGGGTCTGTCGCGGCAGGCGTTATATCGGCGCATGGAGCGCTACGGCCTGGCGCAGGCCTGACGCTAGCGGATTGCTCCGGGCGCAATGGGCTAGCATGATGTCGGTTGCGCCGATGGAGTCCGCCATGCGCTATCGCCATTTGCTGCTTGTTGCCAGTTTGCTGTGCGCCAACGCCGTGGCACAGCAGGTTTCGCCTCAGGCCGGGCAGGCCAGTGACCGCTGGGGCCCGTTGCCTTCAAGTGCTGCGACTACCGGTGCCTATCGCGATACCTTGAGCACCGCGGCCACCGAAGCTCAGCGTTTCAATTTCAGTGACCAGCCCGGCAAGGACAAGGCGCCGCCTGACCAGACGCCGATCCGGGTCATCATCAACCGTGGTTATGGACCACACGTCAATTGCGTACCGATGGGAATAGGTGGCGCGTGTCATTGAAGCCGGCGGGTACCGAGGGAGAGAAGGGATGTTGAGCGGCTTTCGTTCGCTTGAGTCGCGCATGGTGCTGCTGATCGGATTCGCTGGCGTGACTGGCGCGCTTATGTACGCCGGCGTGACGCAATGGCCACTGCCGCAGATCCTGGTGTGGATGAAGCATGACCTCGGCGTCAACATGGGTGCGCCCGCGCATTTCGACTTCTACGGCGGCATGATCGTTTCGGTGGCCTTGCTGCTGCCGCTGTCGTTCTGGTTGGGTCATCGCGTGATGGCGCCCGTCACCCGTTTGCTGCGTGCCCTGGAAGGCGCGGTGGCCAGTTACCGTGACGGCGATTTCAGTTTCTCCATTGCAGCGACCCGTCGCGATGAACTGGGCGAACTGATCCGCATGCATAACGCGCTGGGCCAGACCCTGCGCGAGCAGCGCCAGAATCTCGCCCAGCGCGAACTGCTGCTCGACACCGTGGTGCAGAACACGCCGGTCGCGCTGGTGCTCACCGATGCCAGTGGTCGCGTCACTTACGCCAACATCGCTGCACGTCACCTGTTCAACGACGGGCGCACGCTGCATGGCCTCGATTTCGTCGAGCTGCTCCGCGACAGCCCGGAGGCGCTGCGCCGTGCCGTGGAAGGTGGCGAGGATGCCTTGCTCACCGTGGAGATGGACGGTGGCGAAGAAACCTTCCACTTGTCGCAACGAAGCTTCCGCCTGCAAGGCCGCCCGCATCGGCTGCAGCTGTTCCGCCGCATGACGCGTGAGCTGTCGCGGCAGGAGGTGTCGACGTGGAAGCGTGTCATACGGGTGATCAGCCACGAATTGAACAATTCACTGGCGCCCATCTCGTCGCTCGCCCATTCCGGCGCCGAGCTTGCGCGTCGTGGCGACACCACGCGGCTGCCCGGCGTGTTCGCCACCATCGGCGAACGTGCGCGCCATTTGCATGGATTCATCGCCGGCTATGCCAGCTTCGCCAAACTGCCAGCGCCGCAGCCGGTGGCCATCGCATGGCAACCGTTCCTCGATAGCCTGGCCTTGCACTGCAAGTTCCAGTTGAAGGGCGCCATACCCGAACAACCCGGCTGGTTCGATACAGCGCAGATCGAACAGGTGCTGATCAACCTGGTGAAGAACGCGCACGAATCAGGCAGTGCGGAAGAAGGGGTGTCGCTTTCGTTGGCGGTGATTGGCCGCGACCTGCGCATCGAAGTGGCCGATCGTGGCCCCGGCATGAGCGAAACGGTGCTGGCGCAGGCCTTGCTGCCGTTCTACTCCACCAAGCGATCGGGCACGGGTCTGGGCTTGGCGCTGGCGCGTGAAATCGTGGAAGCCCACGGTGGACGCATTGCCTTGGCCAACCGGGAAGAGGGCGGCCTGCGCGTTAGCCTCCTGCTGCCCGTGGGGCCGAAGTAGCCCGTTGTCAGGCGGGAGCAAGCCTCGCCTATACTCCCGGCATCGTTCATGGATGTGGAGCTCAGGCAATGGGACAGCTGTTTGCATTGGTCGTGGTGGTGGTGGCGGTTATCGTGCTCGCCAAGTTGGTGCGCATCGTTCCGCAGGGTTACGAGTGGACGGTGGAGCGCTTTGGCCGCTATACGCGCACGCTCAGCCCTGGCCTGCATTTCCTCGTACCTTTCATCTACAGCATCGGGCGCAAGATGAACATGATGGAACAGGTGCTGGATGTTCCCTCGCAGGACGTAATCACCAAGGACAACGCCGTCGTGCGTGTCGATGGCGTGGTGTTCTACCAGGTACTCGATGCCGCCAAGTCTGCCTATGAAGTGGCCAACCTCGAGCAGGCTGCCCTGGCCCTGATCATGACCAACATCCGCACGGTGCTCGGCTCGATGGACCTCGATGAATCGCTGAGCCAGCGCGACGCGATCAACGCCAAGCTCCTGAGCGTGGTGGATGAGGCGACCCATCCGTGGGGCGTGAAGGTCAACCGCATCGAGATCAAGGACATCGCACCGCCGCGCGATCTGGTCGATTCCATGGCGCGTCAGATGAAGGCCGAGCGCGAAAAGCGCGCCAACATCCTGGAAGCCGAAGGCCTGCGTCAGGCTGCGGTATTGAAGGCCGACGGTGAAAAGCAGTCGGCGATTCTCCAGGCCGAAGGCAAGAAGGAAGCCGCGTTCCGCGAAGCCGAGGCGCGCATCCGTCTGGCCGAAGCCGAAGCGGAGGCCACCAAGATGGTGTCCGAGGCAATCGCCAACGGCAACGTCAACGCGCTGAACTACTTTGTCGCCAACAAGTACGTCGAAGCGTTGAAAGAAATGGCCCACTCGCCCAATCAGAAGATGCTGCTGTTGCCGATAGAAGCCACCGGTATCCTCGGCTCGCTCGCTGGTATTGCCGAACTGGCCAAGGAATCGCTGGGCCAGCAGCAGGGTGGTAACACCGGTCGCAACATCCCGCCGCCGGCGCGCTGAGCGGAGACGCATGATGGAAGCCGTCGCGCTGCATTATTGGTGGTGGATTCTCGCGTTGGTACTGATCGCCGCGGAGGTGATGCTGCCGGGCTACTTCCTGCTATGGATCGGTATTGCTGCCGGCGTCACCGGGTTAGTGACGCTGGTGCTTCCCGCTCTGTCCGAGCTTGCCCAGGCGTTGGTTTTCGTGGTGCTGGCGTTTCTGTCCTGCGCCGCGTTCTGGTACGGCGTGCGCCCTCGCTTGATGCGTGATGAGCCGGGCAATGCGAAGCTCAATCGGCGCGGTGAGCAGAAGATTGGGCAGCGTTATGTGTTGGCGGAGGCCATCGTGAACGGGCGTGGCAAGGCCAAGGTGGGTGACAGCCTGTGGCTGGTGCTGGGGCCAGATTTGCCGGTGGGGAGCATGGTGGAGGTGGTGGGGGTGGATGGGACGGCGTTGTTGGTGAGGGCGGTGGAGTAGGTGGCTTAATCCGCTACGCGTTGTTCTGACGTCCCCTGTGCAATTGAAATGGCTGCTCTTGGCTCCCTCTCCCCTCCGGGGAGAGGGTTGGGGTGAGGGGCGGGTGCTAGCCTCAGCGTTTCCTAAGCACCGTCACCCCGGCGAGGGCCAGGGTCCAGTGGCGTTATCGCTTGGTCGTCGCGATACGGCGACCTGGCTCGCCTGCCGCGGGCTTCCGACCTCCTGCCGGAGGCCGGGTCACTTTCTCTTGCTTGCCCAAGAGAAAGTAACCAAAGAGAAGGGCACCCCCGCTTGGCGCTGGCCGATGAAGCCGGCCAGTCCGTGAGGGGCGGCCGCACAGGGGGCCCGACGATCAAGAGTGCAAAGCCAAGAGCCAACGCCAAGAGCCAACGCCGCCTTGTAGGAGCGCGCTCGCGCGCGATCGCAGAGTGTTGTCGTTACCTCATGGGGTGCCTATCGCGTGGCCTAGCTCTACGGAAGATCGCGACGCGGCGGTCGCGCACAAGTGCGCTCCTACAGAAGAGCCGGGGCCCTGCGTCGCCAAGCGAGCCTCAGCTTTAAGCCCTCTTGGCATCGACGCGTTGCGGGGTAGCCGCAGTGTGGCGGCGTTGCGCCTGTCGCAATCCGAGCTCCGGAACCTTCAGTGCTTGTATTCCGCGCCATGCAGAGCACCTCTGCGCTAGGGCGCGTTGCGGTGTAGCCGTACCGTGTGTCGGATGGACCGATCGGTGCCGAATATCGAAGCCTCCAAAGCTTGTATTCAACACGACGCTACGAGAGCTCCAAAGGCCGTTTTCTTTGGGTTACTTTTGACGCGAAGCTAATCCCCGTGGGACTTTTGGGCCAGCAAAAGAAAAGTGACTCGGCCTTCGGCAGAAGGTCGAAACGCCCGCCGCGTCCCACGGGACTAGCTCCGCGTCGTAGGCGGCATGCTGGCGGGAACGCCCGGCGAGAACCAAGCGCAAAGTCACTGGACCCCGGCCTACGCCGGGGTGACGAGAGGAATCGTCGCCGCAAGCAAGACCTCAAACCCCAACATCATCACCCCTGACAATAGCCATCCAAATCAGTTCTACTACCCCCATGCACCTCGCCTCTCGCTCCCCCAACAACACGCCGTCCACGGCCCCCACCACGTGGACCGCAACGCAATGAATCACCCCACCGTCCTTACGCCATTGGCGCTGGCTCCACTGAACACGCGCATCGCGTTTCTGCTGGAACTGGCCCGCCGACTGCACCAGTACGGCACAGCCGCGCCGCGTCTGGAGGGCGCGATTGCGGGTTCTGCGCAGCGTCTGGGGTTGCAAGCGGATGTGTGGTCCAGCCCTACCGCCATCATCATTTCATTCACCGACCTCGCACAGGGTGAGGACGAGGTGGCGCAGGTGACGCAGGTGATGCGGCTGGCACCGGGTGATGTGAATCTGGCACGTCTGTGCGAGGCGGATGCGATCGCCGACAAGGTGATCGCGGGTGATATCGAACTGCGTGAAGGGTTTCGTCTGCTGCGTGATCTGGGGCGGCCCGACACGCGGCGTGCGCAGGCGGGCGTGATTGCCAGCTATGGGCTGGCCGCGGCCAGCGTGGTGGCATTGCTGCTGCACAGCTCTTGGGCTGACCTGATCACGGCGTTACTGATTGGTCTCATCATCGGCACCATCACTGTACTGTCGGCAACGCGTCCGCGCTTGGCGGTGGCCAGTGAGGCGATCAGTGCGCTGGTGGCAACCCTCATTGCCATCGTGGTCAGTGAGTTCGTGGTGCCATTGGCGATCAAGTCGGTGATTCTGGCCGGGTTGATCGTGTTGATGCCCGGCATGGCGCTCACTACGGCGGTGCGTGAGATTTCCAGCCAGCATCTGGTGGCGGGCGTGGCGCGCATGGGCGGCGCGATTGCGACCTTGATCAAGCTTACGTTCGGTACCGTGGCGGCGACGCAGCTTTGCCATGCTTTCGGCATTGAGGGGCGGGACTATGCGTTGCCGCCGCTACCAGCGTGGACGGACTATCCCGCGCTGCTCGTCGGCGCTTTCGCGTTTGCTGTTTCTTTCCGGGCAGCCCGCCGTGACTGGCTGGTGGTGATGGCGGCGGTGGTGTTGGGTTACCTGGCGACCCGCTGGGGCGGCGCGTTGGCGGGCAAAATTCCCGCGGCGCCATTTGGCGTATTCCTGGGCGGTCTCACGCTTGGCAGCCTGGCCAATGTTTATGCGCGTTTCGTGCATCGGCCGGGCGCGATCATTCGCGAGCCGGGCATTATCTTGCTGGTACCGGGTAGTGTGGGGTTCCGTAGCGTATCGTCCCTGCTCGAACGCAATACCACGCTGGGACTGGATACCGGCATGCTGCTCATTACCTTGCTGATTGCCTTGGTGGCCGGGCTATTGTTTGGTGATTTGCTGGTCGCGCCACGCCGATCGTTGTAACGCAATGAATAGATAAAAAAACGCCGGCGCAGGGCCGGCGTTTTTCATGTGCGGAATGACTAGCAATCAGATCGCCAGATCCTTTTCCTTTTTGCCCGCCTTCAGCGCATCGCTGAACCAGCGCGGGCGCTTGCCGCGACCCGACCAGGTCTGCTCCGGGTCAGCCGGGTTGCGATATTTCGGGGCTACCGTGCCGCCGCTGCGGCGGGTCTTGGTGGCACGTGCGTGGCCGAAAATGTCCTCGAACGCATAACCTTCGGCTTTGATCAGTGCGTGAATTTTCTCACGCAATTTGGCCACCTTTTCCTTGCGCAATTCACCCTGGCGCTGCTGGGCCTTGCTGATCAGGTCATTGAGCTGATTATGGTTCAGATTCTTGATGTCAACTGCCATACGTAACTCCCGGGGTAAGTGCGGCTAGGTGAAACGTGCACCACGACGTAGGCAGTGCATTTTTAGGGGTTTTTGATACTCGCAGATATATCCGTGTATTGCAAAACGTTATATGGCATTAAATGGACTGCCAAATTATTAGTTACATTTGGGATTAACTGTGTAATGGATGGATGCTTTCGGTTGCCGAAAGTTCGTATCCAGGCTCCGTAAAAGAAAACGGCCGCGATAGCGGCCGTTTTCCAACACCCCATGGCGAAGTCGCTTAGCCCAACAGCGAGAACAAGTCATCCTGGGTAATGGCGCGCGCCTCCGCTTCATGGCGGGCGCGGTATTCCAGGGTGCCGGCGGCGAGGCCGCGCTCACTGACCACCACGCGATGCGGGATGCCAATCAGCTCCATGTCCGCAAACATGGCGCCCGGGCGCAGGCCGCGGTCGTCGAGCACGGTTTCGACGCCGCGCTGCTGCAGCTCGCGATAGAGCGATTCCGCGGCCTGGGCAATCTCCGGGGAGTTCTTGGGGTTGATCACGCACACTGCCACGCGCCACGGCGCCATGGGTTCCGGCCAGATGATGCCGGCGTCGTCATGGCGCTGCTCGATGGCGGCCGCCACGATGCGGCTGACGCCGACGCCGTAGCAGCCCATCAGCATCACCTGGGCCTTGCCGTTCTCGTCGAGTACGGTGGCCTTCAGCGCTTCGGCGTACTTGTTGCCTAGCTGGAACACGTGGCCGACCTCGATGCCGCGCGCCATGCGCAAGGTGCCCTTGCCGTCCGGCGAGGCGTCGCCCTCGACCACCTTGCGGATGTCGTCCACACGGGTGACGCGAGCGTCGCGATCCCAGTTGGCGCCGGTGTAGTGGGTGCCGTCCTGGTTGCCGCCGCAGACGAAGTCGGCAAGCACGGCGGCACTGCGGTCGACGATGACCGGAATCTCCGCAGGCAGGCCCGCCGGTCCGATAAAGCCCGGGCGCGTGCCGGTGAGGGCAAGGATTTCCTCTTCGGAGGCGAGCTCCGACTCGCCCGGCATCTCGGCCAGCTTGCCGGCCTTCACTTCGTTGATCTCGTGGTCGCCACGCACGCACAGCGCCACCAGACCTTTGGTGCCACGCACGAGAATGGTCTTTACGCACTGCTGCGGCGATACCTTGAGGAAGGCAGCGACGTCATCGATGGTCTTCTGCGTCGGCGTGTCCACACGCTGCAGCGCGGCGGCTGGTGCCGGGCGCGCCGTGGTGGGCGCCAGTGCCTCGGCCTTTTCAATGTTGGCGGCGTAGTCGGAGCCGTCGGAGAACGCGATGGCGTCTTCCCCTGAATCGGCCAGCACCTGGAATTCGTGGCTGGCGTTGCCGCCAATGGCGCCGGTATCGGCCTGCACGGCGCGGAACGTCAGGCCCAGGCGGGTGAAGATGCGGGAGTACGCCTGGTACATGGCGTCATAGGTTCCCTGCAGCGACTCCTGGGTCAGATGGAAGGAGTAGGCATCCTTCATCAGGAATTCGCGCGCACGCATGACGCCGAAACGAGGACGGATCTCGTCGCGGAACTTGGTCTGGATCTGATAGAAGTTCACCGGCAGCTGCTTGTAGCTCTTCAGCTCATTGCGCGCGTAGTCGGTGATCACTTCTTCGGCGGTGGGCGCGTAGCAGAACTCCTGCTCTTTGCGATCCTTGATCTTCAACAGCTGCGGGCCGAATTTCGCCCAGCGGCCGCTTTCTTCCCACAGCTCCTTGGGCTGGATGGTGGGCATCAGCAGCTCGACGGCGCCGGCGCGATCCATTTCCTCGCGCACCACCTGCTCGACCTTGCGCAGCACGCGCAGGCCCAACGGCGACCAGGTGTACAGACCGGCGGCCAGCTTGCGGATCATGCCGGCGCGCAACATCAGCCGATGGCTGGCAATTTCGGCGTCGGCGGGGACTTCCTTGACGGTGGCCAGGTGGAATTGGCTAAGGCGCATGCGTACGGATCCGGCGGTGAAAGAGGCCGATTATAGCGATGCGGGGGGCTTGGGGGCCGGACTTGGATTCGTGAGTTATACCCGTCGTGGCGCCCGCACAGCCCCCTCACCGTCATCCCCGCGAAAGCGGGACAAGCGCGAAGCGCGCAGAACGCTCGCAGGGCGGCCCCGAAGGGGCGAGCGCAGCGAGTCATCCAGTGCCTTTCAAGCGTCAAGGGCAGCCGAAGTCACTGGATCCCCGCTTTCGCGGGGATGACGGTGAGGGGCTGTGCGGGCGGTGCAGAGAATTTGAGGCGAGGCTCAGCCGCCGGAGCAGTACTGCTTGTACTGGGCTTCGGCCGTGGCGGTCTGCTGCTGGCGCTGATCGGCGTCGATCAGCTTGTCCTGGCCGTCCTGCTGCATGACGACCGGGCCGCCACCCTTGAGGGTGTCGAGGTTGTGCTGGATTGATTCGCACAGTTTGGCGCGGTTGTCCGGCGTGTCCTGCACGGGCAGCGAGGACTCGGCCGGCTTGGAGGCAGGCGCACCGGCACTGTTCTGGGTGCTGGACGGGGTCGGCTCAGAGGTCGTCAGCGGCTCCACGGTGCCGGAGGTGGTCACCTTGTTGTATTTGGTGCCCTGCGGGGGCGGCGCGTCGGAATAGTGCACGGTGCCATTGGCGTCCTTCCACTTGTACGCCTGGGCGGCAACCAGGGGCGCGACGAGCAGCAGCGCGGTGGCAATCAACAGGCGACGCATGGGCAGACTCCAAGGCTTTTGACAGGGTGCGCATTTGTTAACACCCCCTCCGGCCGGACTCAAGCGGATGATGGTTTACACTGCGCGTATTCCGTCACGGATTGATTCATGAGCGACAGTACGCCCGTCCGCACCCCTCGTCACCGGGGTATTTATCTGCTGCCGAACCTGTTTACCACCGGCGCGATGTTTGCGGGTTTCTACGCGATCGTGGTGAGCATCAGCGGCGACTACAGCGCGGCGGCCATTGCCGTCTTCGTGGCGGCCCTGCTGGACGGCATGGATGGCCGGGTTGCCCGTTTGACCAACACGCAGACCGAGTTCGGTGTGCAGTACGACTCCCTTTCCGACCTCGTCAGTTTCGGCCTGGCGCCGTCTCTGGTGATGTACACCTGGTCGCTGTCCACGTTGCGCGACTATGGCCCGACCTGGGGCAAGATCGGTTGGGCAGCGGCGTTTGTGTATGCCGCCTGCGCCGCCTTGCGCCTGGCCCGCTTCAACACCCAGGTTGCCGTGATCGACAAGCGGTATTTCCAGGGGTTGGCCAGCCCTGCGGCGGCGGCGGTGTGCATGTCGTTCGTGTGGAGCATGGACAAGTTCGGCATCGTCGGCGCCGAGGTGTGCTTCATCACGCCGGTGCTGGCGGTGGTGGTGGGCCTGCTGATGGTCAGCAATTTCCGCTACTACAGCTTCAAATCGTTGCCGATGGGCGACCGCGTGCCGTTTCTGTGGGTGCTGATCGGCGTGCTGGTGCTGGTGCCGTTCTTCATCGATCCGCCGCGCGTGCTGTTTGCCGTGTTCACCCTGTACCTCTTGTCCGGCCCGGTGATGACCCTGTGGGGGCGCGCCACGCATCGTCGGCGTAGGGGCGTGGCCTGATGGCTGCTACGCACGCACCCCTGGTCCATCGCGAGCGCGTATTGCGTGCGCTAGGCGTGATGCCGTGGGTACGTCGTGCGGCTGCGCCGGCCGACGTGGCCGCCGAGCAGCCGGTGACGGAAGCCACAGCCGCCATGATCGCGGGTGAGTGTGTGGTGCTGCTTCCTGCAGGCTGTTCGCCGCGTGAGCTGGATCTGGTCGGCCGTGCACTGCTGAGTTACGGCCCGGCCGTGGCGCGTGCCCCGCGCATCGAAGTGGCCGACGGCAAGCTGCCCGCCACGCCGGAAGCACGGGCCTATCTGGTCTTTGGTGAGGCACAGGCGCATGCGCTGGGGCGCGAATTGCCTGCCGCCGCGCTCAGCAAGGCGCATATCGTGCTGGCCGACGAGCCTTCCAGCGTGCTGGGCTCGGCGGCAAGCAAGCGTCGCCTGTGGAATGCGCTGCGCAGTTTGCGGCGTGCGTTGGCGCAGCGAACGGATTGACCACCCATGGTCGCCGTCGCTCGCCCTCATGCTGAGATCCGCGCCATGCGGCGCGACGATCTTCCGGCCGTGGCGGCCATGGAGGCGGCGTCCTATGACTTTCCCTGGACGCAGGGCATCTTCGGCGACTGCTTGAAGGCAGGTCACCCGTGCTGGGTGATGTGGGTGGAAGGCGTCATGGCGGGTTACGGCGTGTTGTCCGTCGCCGCTGGCGAAGCGCATGTGCTCAATGTGTGCATCGGACCGGCCCATCGAGGTTTGGGGCTGGGGCGGCTCCTGTTGCGGCGCCTGCTGGATATTGCACGTTGGAATGGGGCGGGGCGCGTGTTTCTGGAAGTGCGGCCGTCGAATCCGGTGGCCCAGGATCTCTATCGGTCGATTGGGTTCGAGGAGATCGGTCGGCGGCCGAAATATTACCCGGCGAAGGATGGGCGGGAGGATGCCATCGTGATGGCGTTGGATCTGCAGTCCGCTCCCTGATTCGAAATCACTACTGCAGGAGCGCACTTGTGCGCGACTGACCTGCGACGCGGCAAGATTTTTGCGTCGCGGTCGCGCACAAGTGCGCTCCTACAGAGAAAGCAGAAGCCGGGCGTCAGCCTAGCTTCTGCGCCTGCTCACGCAATGCATTGAGCTGCGTGGTCCAGTCAGTGATGCGCTGACGCTCCTGCGCCACCACTTCGGCCGGTGCGTTCGCCACGAAGTTGGCATTGCCCAGCTTGCCTTCGCACTTCTTGATCTCGCTTTCGATGCGGGCGATTTCCTTGCCCAGGCGAGTCTTCTCTGCACCCAGGTCGATCAGGCCGGCCAGCGGAATCAGCACGCGCATCGAACCGACCACGGCAGCCGCTGCGGCAGGTTCGTCGGCGCCAGCTTCAATCCACTGCGGTGCGTCGACACGGGCCAGGAAGCTGATCTGTGCGGCGAACTTGGCGGCACGTGCGCGATCGGTGGCGTCGCCGTCGGCAAGCAGCAGCGGAATGGTCTTGCCCGGTGCGATGTTCATTTCCGCGCGGATGCGGCGGATGCCGCTCAGTACGTTCTTGAACCATTCGATCTCGGCGGTGGCAGCTTCGTCTGCAGTGATCTCATCCGCACGCGGCCACGGGCGCTGCATCAGCACGTCGTCAGTGAGGCTGAGCTTGGGCGCAACGGACTGCCAGATTTCCTCACTGATGAACGGCACGATCGGGTGCAGTGCACGCAGCACGGTTTCCAGCACCACCACCAGCGTGTGGCGGGTGGAAGCGGCAGCGAGTGCGTCATCGCCATTCAGTGCGGGCTTCGACAACTCGAGGAACCAGTCGCAGAACTCGTTCCAGGTGAACTCGTACAGCTCTTGCGCCAGCAGGTCGAAGCGGTAGCTGGCGAAGTGTTGCTCCACATCGGTCAGCGTCTGCTTGAGGCGGGTGAGAATCCAGCGCTCGGCTTCGGTGACCGGCGCACCGTTCGGTGCCGGCAGCGGGCCTTCGGGCAGGTTCATCAGCACGAAGCGCGCGGCATTCCACAACTTGTTGCAGAACGCCTTGTAGCCTTCGGCGCGCTTGATGTCGAAGTTGATGGTGCGGCTGTAGCTCGCGAGCGCGGCGAAAGTGAAGCGTAGCGCGTCGGTACCGATGGCGGGGATGCCGCTCGGATAATCCTTGCGGATGCGCTTCTCCACCTTCTCGCGCACCTGCGGAATCAGCAGCGACTTGGTGGATTTCTCCACCAGCGGCTCCAGTTCGATGCCGTCGATCAGGTCGAGCGGGTCGAGCGTGTTGCCCTTGGATTTGGACATCTTCTGGCCTTCCGCATCACGCACGATGGCGTTGATGTAGACCTCGCGGAAGGGCACGCGTCCGGTGAAGTACTTGGTCGCCATCACCATGCGGGCGACCCAGAAGAAGATGATGTCGAAACCGGTGACCAGCACGGCGCTGGGCAGGTAGATCTGGTCGTGCTGCCAGTCGGCCACGACGTCGCCGTGTTCGTTCTTCACCGGGCCCTGCATCGGCCAGCCCATGGTGGAGAACGGCCACAATGCCGAGCTGAACCAGGTGTCCAACACGTCGTGGTCTTGCGAGAGCGCGCCGACCGGTTCGATGGTGGCGTGCGCACGCGCATCGGCCTCGTCTTCACCCACGAAGATGTTGCCGGCTTCGTCGTACCACGCCGGAATGCGATGGCCCCACCACAGCTGGCGGCTGATGCACCAGTCCTGGATGTTGTCCAGCCACTGCGTGTAGGTGGTGCTCCAGTTTTCCGGCACGAACTTGATGTCGCCGCCGCGCACGGCGTCCAGCGCCGGCTCGGTGATGGCCTTGCGGCCGCCCGGACGTCCATCTGCCTGCACATCAGAGGTGAGGTCGAGGAACCACTGGTCGGTGAGCATTGGTTCGATCACCGCATCCGAGCGCTGGCTCACCGGCACCTGCAGCTTGTGCGACTTGGTTTCGACCAGCAGGCCCTCGGCCTCCAGGTCGGCGAGCACGGCCTTGCGCGCTTCGTAACGATCCATGCCGCGATACTTTTCGGGCGCGTTCTCGTTGACCTTGGCATCAAGCGTGAAGATGTTGATCGGCGCCAGGTTATGACGCTGGCCGATGGCGTAGTCGTTGAAGTCGTGCGCCGGGGTGATCTTGACGAAGCCGGTGCCGAACTCGCGGTCGACGTAGTCGTCGGCAATCACCGGAATCTCGCGACCGCTCAGTGGCAGACGCAGCATCTTTCCGATCAGGCGGGCGTGGCGTTCGTCTTCCGGATGCACGGCCACGGCGACGTCGCCCAGCATGGTTTCCGGACGTGTGGTGGCGACCACGACACTGTCGGCACCATCCACGGTGAAGTAGCGGATCGACCACAAATGACCGTCACGCTCGACGTTGTTCACTTCGAGATCGGACACGGCCGTGCCCAGCAGCGGGTCCCAGTTCACCAGACGGTTGCCGCGATAGATCAGGCCCGCGCGGTACCACTCCACGAACACCTTGCGCACGGCTTCCGAGAGGCCGTCGTCCATGGTGAAGCGTTCGCGTGACCAGTCGGCAGCGGCACCTATGCGGCGCATCTGGTTGGTGATGGTGGAGCCCGACTCCTCCTTCCAGCGCCACACGCGTTCGACGAAGGCTTCGCGGCCCAGGTCATGGCGCGTCTGGTCGTTGGCGGCCAGCTGGTTCTCCACGATCTTCTGCGTGGCGATGCCGGCGTGGTCGGTGCCCACCTGCCACAGCGTGTTCATGCCGCGCATGCGCTGGTAGCGGATCAGCATGTCCATCACGGTCTGCTGGAACGCATGGCCCATGTGCAGCGTGCCCGTGACGTTCGGCGGTGGCAGCAGGATGCAGTACGGCTCGCCATGACCGGAGGGCTTGAAGTCGCCACTGGCTTCCCAGCGGGTGTACCACTTCGACTCGATCTGGCTGGGCTCGAAACTCTTGTCCATCGGGGGCTCGTCAGTGCGCGCCGGGGTGGGCGCGGGGAGATGGTTATGTAAAGCGTCGATTGTACGGGCGGGGGGCTTGGGGTGCCATTTTTAGCAGGTTGCCCACCAGTCGATACCGCGCATAAGCCCCTCACCGTCATTCCCGCGAAAGCGGGAATCCAGCGCCTTTTAGCTCTTTGACCAACCGCCAGGGCGAAAGACGCTGGATTCCCGCTTTCGCGGGAATGACGGGTAGGAAGGGTCTTGGCAAGCACCCACCCTTCACCCCAGTCCCCCTCCCTGTAATGGAGAGAGGGAGAAAGCCGGACTCAGCCGCGCAGCTGACGGCTGTACGCGTGCACTTCGTCCACCAGCACCTTCACGTGCTCCGGATTGACCTCGGGGGTGATGCCGTGGCCCAGGTTGAACACGTGACCAGGGTGGTTGCCGTAGCTGTCGAGCACGCGGCGTACCTCGCGGCGGATCACGTCGGGGCTGGCGAGCAGGATGCTGGGGTCCAGGTTGCCCTGCAGGGCGACGCGGCCGGCCACAGCCTGGCGGGCGTCGGCGAGGTCGATGGTCCAGTCCACGCCCAGGGCCGCACAGCCGGTATCGGCCATGGCAGCCAGATGCTGGCCGGCGCCCTTGGAGAACAGGATCACGGGCAGCTCACGGCTGGCCGGGTGGGCTTTCAGCGCGTCCACCAACTGGGCCATGTAGCGCAGGGAAAACTCGCGGAACGGTGCGGGGCCGAGCATGCCGCCCCAGGTGTCGAACACCATCAACGCCTGGGCGCCGGCCTCGGCCTGGGCGATCAGGTAGGCGGCTACCGATTGGGCCAGGGTTTCCAGCAGCTGGTGGGCGAGCAGGGGTTCGTTCCAGCACATGGCCTTGAGGTGGCCGAAGTCGCGGGAGCCATGGCCTTCGACCATGTAACAAGCCAGTGTCCACGGGCTGCCGGAGAAGCCGATCAGCGGCACGCGGCCATGCAGTTCGCGCCGGATCAGGCGCACCGCATCCATCACATAGCGCAGTTCGCCGTCCATGTCCGGCACGCCGAGCCTGTCGATATCGGCCTTGGTGCGCACCGGGTGCGCGAACTGCGGGCCTTCGCCATGGGCAAAGCTCAACCCCAAACCCATTGCGTCAGGAATAGTGAGGATGTCGGAGAACAGGATCGCCGCGTCCAGTTCGAAGCGTTCCAGCGGCTGCAGGGTTACCTCGCAGGCGAGTTCCGGGCTCTGCGCCAGCGCCATGAAGCTGCCGGCGCGGGCACGGGTGGCGCGGTATTCCGGTAGGTAGCGGCCTGCCTGGCGCATCACCCATACGGGCGTGGTGTCGGTGGCTTCGCGGCGCAGAGCGCGCAGGAAACGGTCGTTCTGGAGCGCTTCGATCATGGGCAATCCTGACATCGGGGAGTGAGTTGAGAGGAGCGGGAAGGGAGAGAAGGACGGGAACGTGGCGACGAAGCGCGCTTTCTCTCACTCCTCTTCACTCACGTCTCAACTTCCGTAAGGGCCATCGAGGCCTTGACTGAACATCACGCGGAAGCCGCGCTTGAGTTGCGCGTCGCGTGCCTTTTCGAACGCCGCCATGGCGTCCTCACGCTCAAGGAACTGTTCGCGCTTGAGCGTGGCCTTGCCGCCCTGCACGCCGGATTCGCGATATAGCGTCCAGCCGCCGAGCAGATCCTGCTCCAGGGTGATCTGGACATAGCGCGGCGCCTCGGCAGAAGCGGTCATGGCTTGCAGGTATAGGCGCATGGAATCCGGTGTCGAAGGAAGGAGGCACGATGCCGCAGAACCCGCATTCTAGAAGGCTTGGGCCTTCAGGGGCGAGTGTGGCGATGCGTCGCGTGGCCTAAGCGCGTCGTGCAGACCGGGTGGCGAGGGGCGTGGAGACGCTGCGGTCGCGCACAAGTGCGCTCCTACAAAAGAACGTTCGAACTGTAGGAGCGCACTTGTGCGCGACCAGCGACGAAGCGCGCCCGTCAGCGAGCGGCAGCCTCCAGCACCGCCATGACATCCGCCTCGTCCACGCCGCTGACGATCTCCGCGCGGCCAATACCCCGCCACAGAATCAGTCGCAGTGATCCCGCGAGATTCTTCTTGTCCAGCCGCATGAGAGCGAGCAACTGTGCCGGATCCATGCCAGCCGGAATCGCCGTCGGCAGTCCTACGGCATCGAGCAGACGATGCAGGCGAGCAGTATCGCCTGCGTCACTCATACCCAGGCGCTCGGACAACTGTGCGGCCAGGAGCATGCCGATAGCTACACCTTCGCCATGCAGCAGCACCTTGTACTTGCCGGCCGTTTCCAGCGCGTGGCCGAACGTGTGGCCGAGGTTGAGCAGGGCGCGCTCGCCCTGTTCGGTTTCATCGCGCGCAACGACGCCAGCTTTGTACTGCACCTTTCGCGCGATGGCTTCGATCAGCGGCGCCGTCTCGCGTGCGTTCAACGCCTCGGCGTGCTGCTCCAGCCAGGTAAAGAAGGCGGGGTCGCCAATGGCAGCACCCTTCACCACCTCGGCCAGTCCCGCCCGATATTCGCGCTGGGGCAGGGTGGCGAGCGTATCGATGTCGGCTAACACGGCGCGCGGCTGGTGGAATGCACCCACCAGGTTCTTGCCCGCCGGCAAGTTCACACCGGTTTTGCCGCCGACGGAGGAATCCACCATCGACAGCAAGGTGGTGGGCATCTGGATGAAGTCGATGCCGCGCATCCAGCAAGCTGCGGTGAAACCGGCGAGGTCACCCACCACGCCACCGCCCAGTGCCACCACGCAGGCATCGCGCGTGGCGCCGAGTTTGGCCAGTGCGTCCAGCGCAAGCCCGACATTGGCGAAAGTCTTGTGCGCCTCGCCGTCGTCGATGAGAAAGGAAGACCACTGCAGGCCATCGAGACCCTGCGCGATGCGCTCCAGGTACAGCGGTGCAACCGTGGTGTTGCTGATCACCAACGCGTGCCGACCGCGCAACGCGGCGCGCCAGCGGGCGTGATCCGTGAGCAAGCCGGGGCCAATCCATACCGGATAGCTGCGATCGCCTAGTGTGACGTCGATGATGCGGGGCTGAGTAGTCATGCGGCGTGCTGGCGCTGCCAGTATTGGTCAATCAAGAGAATGCTGCGCGCAGCAGCGGCGTGAACATGTTCATGGGCGCCAGGAATCACCAGGTCGGCAATCTCCTGATATAGCGGGGTACGCCGCTCGGCCATGGCGGTAAGCCGTTTTGCGCGATCGCCATTAGCCAGAAGCGGGCGCTGACGATCCTGTGCCAGCCGTTCCAGCTGCTGTTCCAGCGTAGCCTGCAGCCACATTACGAAACCGCGCTCGGTCAGCAGGCGCCGGTTGGCCGGATCGAGCACGGCGCCCGCCCCGGTGGCCAGTACGACGCCGCTGCGGCGGCTGCATTCGTCCAGCAACTGGCTTTCGCGCTGACGAAAGCCCGCTTCACCCTCGATTTCGAACACCGTCGCTACCGGCACACCGCACACCCGCTCGATCTCCTGGTCGAGATCGACGAAGTTCAGCCCATAATGCTCGGCCAGCCGACGCCCGATGGACGTCTTGCCGGCACCGGTCGGGCCAACGATGAACAGGTTGCACGATGGATTCATGGGTGAATGCTAACAGGCGCGAAAGCGCAGGGCTGCGCCGCATATCGGGGTGGTGGGCATGAGTGCGCGCGTACTCATCGCAGGATGCGGCGATGTGGGCCAGCGCGTGGCGCAGCGTTTGCGGGCGCGTGGCGATCAGGTATGGGCGCTGCGACGCAGTGCATCCGCCCCGGATGACAGCGGCATTCAATGGCTGCAAGGTGACCTGACCCGGCCCGAGTCGCTTGGTGTCGTGCCTGCAGGCATCACCCATCTGGTGTATCTGCCCACACCGGATGCTCGCGATGCATCGGCATATCGTGCGGTATTCGTCGACGGCTTACGCCACGTGCTTGGCGTGCTCGATCGTCACACCTTGCAGCGTGCGGTGCTGGTTTCGTCCAGCGCGGTGTACGGCGAGCACGGTGAAGTTTGGGTCGATGAGGAAACCCCGCCTGACCCGCCTGGATTCAATGGCGCCACGCTACTGGATACTGAGCGTTGGCTGCTCGAACAGCCGGTGTCATCGGTGGTGCTGCGTCTGGCCGGTCTATACGGTCCCGGTCGACTGCAATTGGTAGAGCGGTTACGCGCAGGTACCGTGAACGTGCCCCGTGAAGTGACTCACTGGGCCAATCGCATCCATGTGGACGACGCGGCGGCAGCCATCGTGCATCTGTTGTTCGTGACGAATCCCATGCCGCTTTATCTGGGTGTCGATGACACCCCGCTGCCGCTGCACGTGTTGTATGACCACATCGCTTCGCTGGTTGGGGCGCCCATGCCCGGCGAAGGTGCTCCGCCATCGGGTGTGGGCAGCAAGCGTCTGAGCAATGCGCGATTGCGCGCCAGCGGCTTTGTCCCGCAGTGGCCCGATGCACGTGACGGTTACCGCGCGCTCATACATGGCATTGCGCAACACACGTGATGGGCTGGCAACGTCACCCATCAAGCACGTCCTACATTCACTCAAGGAGGATAGTCCATGCCTAGCAACCTTCCGCTCCACATGGTCAGCACCAGCAACGAATTGCCGGGCTATCGCATCGTTCGCCCCATGGGCATCGTGCGCGGCATCACGGTGCGTTCACGCAGCGTGATCGGCAATTTCGGCGCGGCGTTGCAGACGCTGGTGGGCGGCAATATCTCGATCTACACCGAGCTGTGCGAGAAGGCTCGCGAAGAGGCTTTCGAGCTGATGCTGCGCCACGCCGCAGAGCGCGGGGCCAACGCTGTGATCGCCATGCGCTACGACGCCAACGATGTGGCGGAGGGCGTCACCGAAGTGCTTGCTTATGGCACGGCCGTGCAGGTTGAGCCGCTCGCCTGATGCATCTCGCCGTCAGCTGTGATTGAGGGCAATCACGTGGCGATCATCGTCATACTCGACGGTGGTGTCGGCCAGCTCGGGCAGCGTGGCCAGAGCGTGCCGGCTCAGTCGCTCGTAGTGCGCAAGAAAACGCACCATGGCGGTCGCGTCCATGGCGAGCGGTGCGTGGCGAGCCAGGAGTTCTTCTTCTTGCTCGCTGCGCCACTTGCGCACAATGTCCCAGCTCGGCGCCTGCAATACGATCAATGCGTCCAGCTTGCGCCATAGCGGCTGATAGCCTCGAAGCTGCTTGTTGACCCAGTGGCGCCAGATGCCTTCGGGATCTTCATCACGCTCCAGGCTGTTGACCGGCTCGTCCAGCGCAGACAGCCATTGCGGACGCAGGCCGAGTGCCCAGCCTTCCAGTATCACCAGCTTGGGCGGGCGCGCCACGCGCGGCCATTTTGACGGTGCCATGCGTGTGTCATGGCCCTTGTCAAAGCGTGGGTAGCTGACCGGCAGCTTCTCCGAAGCCTGCGGCAACGCGGCGAGTACCGACATCAACAGCTCGATCTCGTGCGTGCCAGGCACGCCGCGGGTGCGCAGCAGAGGATGGATCTGGTGTGCCAAAACGTCGCGCTCGCTGCGCGAGTAGTAGAAGTCGTCCAGCGACAGCACCTCGGTCGGCCAGCCGCGCGCCTCGGCCTGGGCCTTCATTTCCCTGGCCAACGTGCTCTTGCCGCTGCCCTGCAGGCCCGACAGGCCCAGCAGGTAGGGGCGGCGGGAGCGGGCAATGCGACCGGCATACTGGTCGAGCAGGTGCCCGGCCAGGGTCGAATTCTGCGTGCTAGCATCTGGTGACATTTCGCCATGATGGCGCGCCACGGCCACGATTCAAGACCCCATGTTGAAACAAGAGATTCTCGACACTTTTCTGCAACTTCTGGACGAGGCCGGGGCGAGCGGTGAGCCCGAACCCACGGCCATGAATCTGGCCACGGTCGATGCGGCCGGGCGCGTGAGTTCGCGCATCGTGTTGCTCAAGGGGGCGGACGAGCGTGGTTTCCGTTTCTACACAAATTACCAGAGCGACAAGGGGTCGCAACTTGAGGCGCATGCCCAGGTCGCGCTGTGCTTCCACTGGAAGCAGTTGCGCGAAGGTGTGCAGGTGCGCTTGGAAGGCGTGGCACGCAAGCTGCAGGCAGAAGAGTCCGATGCGTACTTCGCCAGCCGCCCCCGCGCCAGCCAGCTTGGCGCCTGGGCATCGCTGCAGTCGCAGACCTTGCCCGATCGCGACACCTTCGAGCAGCGCTATGCGCGTTACGAGCACGAGTTCGACGGGCGCGACGTAACGCGGCCGCCCCATTGGGGTGGTCTGGTGGTCGAGCCGGATATGGTGGAATTCTGGTACGGCGCGGAGTACCGGTTGCACGAGCGCGTGCGCTGGAGCCGCCACGGTCAGACCTGGACCAGCCGACTGCTTTATCCTTGAACATCCCTGACCATTCGGAGACTTGAAGCATGCGTGCAGCGCCAGCCGATCACGTCGCCCAGAATGGCTTTGTTATCCATACCCGCGGACGCGGCTTCACCGATATCACCGACAAGGTGGGCGAGGTGGTAGCCGCCAGCGGCGTGCACACAGGCATGGTCAACATCTTCAGCCTGCATACCAGCTGCTCGCTGCTGATCAGTGAAAATGCCGACCCCACCGTGCGCGACGACCTGGAGCGCTGGCTGGCGCGCGCCGTGCCCGATGGCGACAGCATCTTCCGTCACGACGAGGAAGGCCCCGACGACATGCCCGCCCACGTGCGCGCCATCCTCACCGGCGTCAGCCTGGTGGTGCCGGTGCATGCGGGGCGCGTGCAGTTAGGCACGTGGCAGGGCATCTATTTATGGGAACACCGGCTCGATCCGCACCAGCGAAAGATCACGGTGACCGTGTTAGGACATTAAGGCGTGACCGAGCAACGCAGTTCCAACGATCATTACCCCCAGCGCATCGTCTGCCTCACCGAAGAGCCTACCGAAGTGCTGTACGCACTCGGTGAGGAACATCGCATCGTCGGCATTTCTGGTTTCACGGTGCGCCCGCCAAGGGCACGCAAAGAGAAGCCCAAGGTGTCGGCTTTCACGAGCGCGAAGATCGACGAGATCCTGAAACTGCAGCCCGATTTCGTTATCGGTTTCTCCGATATCCAGGCGGATATCGCGAGGGAGCTGATCAAAGCTGGCGTGGAAGTGTGGATCAGCAACCATCGCAGTGTGGATGGCATTCTTGCTTACATCCGGCGCCTGGGCGCAATGGTGGGGGCGGCCGACAAGGCGGAAGCGTATGCGCAGAAAGCAGAGCAGCACATCGCGCAGATCGGCGCGGCGGCGGCTCAGTTCAAGCGGCGCCCCAAAGTGTATTTCGAGGAATGGGATGAGCCGCTGATCACCGGCATCCGGTGGGTGGCGGAGCTGGTGCGCATCGCTGGCGGTGATGATGTGTTTCCGCAGATGTCGGGCGAGTCGCTGGCCAAGCATCGCATTCTGGCGGACGGCGCTGAGGTCGTGGCGCAGGCGCCGGACATCATTCTCGGCTCATGGTGCGGAAAGCGCTTTCGTCCTGAGCGGGTTGCTGCACGTGAAGGGTGGGATGCGATTCCTGCCGTGCGCAATGGTGATCTCTACGAGATCAAGTCGCCGATTATTTTGCAGCCGGGTCCGGCAGCGTTGTTTGACGGGCTGGAGGCGATGCATGCGATTTTCGCAGAGTGGGATGCGAAGCAGCGCGGCTGATGGCGCGCATCCACCTTAAGAACCGCGACAACGATGCCTTGTAGGAGCGCACTTGTGCGCGACCGCGGCACCACGCTCTCGCGCCAGTCGATGGTTGTGTGTCACCCGACCCAAGGGATATCGACATAGCGCTGCGGTCGCGCACAAGTGCGCTCCTACAAAGGGGCGGAACGCCACACTGCGGCTCGCTCCCGCCCCCTCCTCAAAGAAGAAGAGAGGGCGTAGAGCGTCACATCACCAGATCTTGACCCGCTGATTCTCAGGCCGCCACATCGGCTGCCCTTCCTTCACGCCAAATGCCTGATAAAACTCCGGCACATTCGACAGCGGCCCATTCACGCGCCACTTGGCCGGTGCATGCACATCCGCCAGCAGGGCCGTACGCAGTCGAGCCTCGCGCTGCTGCGACAACCAGCCCAACGCATAGCCGAGGAAGAATCGCTGCAGCGGCGTATAGCCTGCAATCTTCTCGCCCTTTTGATACTGCGCAGTCTTCTTGAACGCATCCAGGCCAATCATGATGCCGCCGAAGTCAGCGATGTTTTCGCCCAGGCTGGCCTCGCCGTTGATGTGCAGGCCCGGCAACGGCTCGTAAGTGTTGAACTGCTTCACCATCACATCGGCGCGCTTCTGGAAGCGTTCCGCATCCTGCTTCGTCCACCAGTCTTTCAAGTTGCCCTTGGCGTCGAACTGACGGCCCTGGTCGTCAAAGCCATGGGTGATTTCATGGCCGATGGTGGAGGCGGCGACGTAGCCATACACCACCGCGTCGTCGATCTCGCTGTCGGCGAAGCCCGGGATCATGAACTGTGCGGCGGGCAGCACAATCTCGTTGTTGGACGGGTTGTAGTAGGCGTTGTACGTCTGGGGCGTCATCTCCCATTCGTCGCGGTCCACCGGCTTGCCGAACTTGGACACCATGTCATTAAAGGCCCAGTGCTGGGCATTCATCATGTTCTGCGCAAACGATTCGCGGCCGATGGTGAGCGCGGAGTAATCCTTCCACATATCGGGATAGCCCACTTTCTTGGTGATGGCAGCAAGCTTTTCGTGTGCCTTGGCCTTGGTGGGGGCGCTCATCCAATCTAGCTTGTCGATGCGCTCGCCGTAGGCCGACCGTACGGCTTCGACCATGGTGTTGTAGCGCTGCTTGCTCGCTTCGGAGAAGTAGTCCTTCACATAGATGCGGCCCAGAATCATGCCGAGCGCATCATTTTCAGCGCGCAGCACGCGCTTCCAGCGCGGCTTCTGTTCGGCCTGGCCGGAGAGTGTGCGGCCGTAGAAATCGAAATGCTCGTTATCGATCTCCTGGCTCAGCGTGCTGGCGTAAGCATCGGCCAGGTGCACGCGCAGGTAGTCGCGCAGCACGGGCACTGGCGTCTTGGCCAGCAGCGCCTGCAAGCCACTGAAGAATTCGGGCTGGCCCACGATCACGGTGGGGGCGTTGAGCTTCCAGCCAGCCAGTCGGTTATTCCAGGCAATGGCCGGGGTGTATTTGGCGGTGAGTGCCGCCGGCGCCATCTTGTTGTAGTTCTTCTCGGGATCGCGCAGATCCGCCAATGGACGTGACACCTTGGCCAGCGCGGTTTCGAAGGCCATGACCTGCTTGGCGCTCGCTTGTGCGGCCGCGTCGTCCGCGCCCATCAGGCGGAACATGCGATGCAGATGTTCGACGTAGGCCGCACGGGCCTTGGCCACACCTTGTTCGGTATTGAAGTAGTAATCGCGCTCGGGCAGGCCGAGGCCACCTTGGGCGAGATGCACCGCCATGGTGTCGCTCTGCTTCTCGTCCTGCGCCACGGCGAAGTCGAAGAAGACGTCGACGCCCAGCGGTTGCAGTGCAAACGCTTCGTCCAGCGCGGAGTTCACGTCATGCACGGCGTCGATGCGCGCCAATTCGGCCTTCAGTGGTGTCAGGCCGAGCCGGTCAGCCAAGGGCTGATCCATCGCCGTGGTCCAGAAATCGCCCACCTTCTGTTCATCGCTGCCGGGCGCGGCATCTTTTTTGGCTGCAGCGGCTTCGCTGATCGTACGCAGCTTGGCGTAAAGCTCATCCTGCACGACCTGACCAACGCCCCAGGCTGACTCCTCGGCCGGTATCGGGTGGCTCTTGAGCCAGGCGCCGTTGGCGTAGGCAAAGAAGTCGACGCCCGGGTCGATCGAGGTATCGATGTTGCCGGCGACCACATCGGGCTTGGTGGTGGCAGTGGTGGCTGCAAAAGCGGTGCCCATGCAGGCTGCGAGGCTGGCAGCAAGCAGGCATTGGCGCAGCAGACGTGACGTCGCTTTCATGCGAACAGATTCCTTGGGGACAGAAGGATGGATGAAAGGCTCAGAGGCCCAGCGCGAGCTTGGCGCCGATATCTGCAAGCGGGGACACCACGAGGATGCGCGCGAGGATCAGCACGATCATCACGGCCCATGGTGCGAAATCCAGACCGCCGGCCACCAGCTTGCCGCGCAACGGGCGCAGCAGCGGGTCGACCAGGCTGCCGGCCAGGCGGTAGACGGGGTGATAGCCCTCGACCTGGAACAGGCTCATCAGCGACCAAATGAAGATCAGCACGACGTAGAACATCGCGATGAAGTCGAGCATGTCGGCCACCGAAAGCACGAACAGACCGAGCACGTGGGGAAAGAACCCCAGTAGTGCAAACAACACCACGCGCTTGAGCAGCATCAGCAGCCACACCACCACCAGGGCGGCCATGTTGATGCGACGCCAGTTGGGCAGCAGGCGACGGATCGGAGCGAGGATCGGGTTGGTGGTGCGATAGACGAACTGGCTCAGCGGATTGTGAAAGTCCGCGCGACTGGCTTCAGCGAGCAGACGCAGCACAAACAGCGCGGCAGCGGCGCCAAAGGCCAGTTCGACGAGAAAGGAGAGGGCATTGACGAGGTAGTTCACGATGGGAGGTGCTCGACTCTTTGACGTGGGTAGTACTAGCGATCCAGCTCGGCCGCCAGTTCACCGCCACGATGGGTAGCAGCGGCCACGGCGCGGGCGACGATCTGATGGAGGTGATCGGCGGCGAAGCTATCTAGCGCCGCCTGCGTGGTGCCGTTGGGCGACGTAACGCGTTGACGCAGCACGCCGGGGTCTTCGCCGCTTTCTGTCAGCATGCGGCCGGCGCCAAGGCAGGTCTGCGCGGCAAGTGCGCGCGCGGTTTCGCGCGGCATGCCTTGCGCAAAGGCGGCATCTTCCAGTGCTTCGACCAGGGCGAAAAAGTAGGCTGGGCCGGAGCCGGAGATGGCGGTGACCGTGTCCATGGCCGATTCGTCGTCGACCCAGCGCGTCAGGCCTACCGCGTCGAGAATGTGTTGTGCCTGCGCACGCTGTTCGGGGCTCACCCGCCGGTTGGCGCATAGGCCGGTGGCGCCGGCGCCGATCAAGGCTGGCGTATTGGGCATGCAGCGCACGATGGGCAGGGTGTGACCAAACCAGCGTTCGAGCTGATCGATGCGCACACCCGCTGCAATCGAAATGAGCATGGGCCGTTTGCGGATCAGCGTGTCCTGCAATTCGGCGTGGATAGCCGGCATGATCTGGGGCTTTACCGCCAGCACCAGCACGTCGGCCTCGGCCGCGGCGAGGCGATTCTCGGCATAGCAGGCCACGCCGAAGTCGCGGCCCAGCTCCTGGCGAGCCTCGGCACGGGGCTCGGCCACGCTGAGGGCGTTGGCGGTGACGCCGGTCTTGAGCAGGCCGCCAATCAGGCTGCGCGCCATGTTGCCGCCACCGATGAACGCGATACGCATCATGAATATTCCTTGCTGATCGGCGCGTACCTTACCGGACCCGGCTGCCTCCGTCCCGTGGCGGAAGTGCAGGCGGGCGCTTGGCCCGGCCGTCGTCGTCCCGTCCGGCGGGCGTGAACAGGCCCCAGTCCGCAGTTTGGAGGCACGGCCAAAGGAAAGACTGGTGGCACGGGCCATGGCGCGGGTAGTATCGGGCCGCTGCATGGGGAACCAGGTTGGGACCATTCGGATGGCATGGGCGCCTGGGCGCCCTGCGGCTGTGTCCGGGGAAAATCCACCGTTCTACCCAATGCAGCGTGCCATCCAGAAGAATGGGTTGAGGGGAACGCCAGATGGATATCGCCGAACTGCTTGCCTTCTCGGTGAAGAACAAGGCCTCGGACTTGCACCTGTCCGCCGGCCTGCCGCCGATGATCCGCGTGGACGGCGACGTGCGCCGCATCAACATTCCAGCGCTGGAGCACAAGCAAGTGCACTCGCTGATCTACGACATCATGTCGGACAAGCAGCGTCGCGACTACGAGGAATTCCTCGAGGTCGACTTCTCGTTCGAGATTCCCGGCCTGGCCCGCTTCCGCGTCAACTCGTTCAACCAGAATCGCGGCGCCGGTGCGGTGTTCCGTACCATTCCTTCCGAAGTGCTCACGCTGGAAGATCTGGCTGCGCCGGCCGTGTTCCGCGAGCTGATCGAGCAGCCGCAAGGTTTGATCCTGGTTACCGGCCCCACCGGTTCGGGCAAGTCGACCACGCTGGCGGCCATGGTCGACCACATCAACAAGAACGAATACGGTCATATCCTCACCATCGAGGACCCGATCGAATTCGTGCACACCTCGCAGAAGTGCCTGGTCAACCAGCGCGAAGTGCATCGCGACACCCACGGCTTCAACGAGGCGCTGCGTTCCGCGCTGCGTGAAGACCCGGACTACGTGCTCGTCGGCGAATTGCGTGACCTTGAAACCATCCGCCTGGCGTTGACCGCTGCGGAAACGGGCCACTTGGTGTTCGGCACCTTGCATACCAGCTCGGCCGCCAAGACCATCGACCGTATCATCGACGTGTTCCCGGCCGGCGAAAAGCCGATGGTGCGTTCGATGCTTTCCGAATCGCTGCGCGCGGTGATTTCGCAGTCGCTGCTGAAGAAGGTGGGCGGCGGGCGTATCGCGGCGCACGAAATCATGGTCGGCATCCCGGCCATCCGTAACCTGATCCGCGAAGACAAGGTGGCGCAGATGTACTCGTCCATCCAGACCGGTCAGCAGTACGGCATGCAGACGCTGGACCAGAATCTGCAGGACCTGGTAAAGCGTGGCCTGGTGACGCGCCAGCAGGCGTCCAGCTATGCGCGCAACAAGGACATCTTCAAGTAAGCAGTGGTTGGTGTTGAATCTCGGAGGTCCGTGCCATGAGTGATTTTGATTTCACCTCGTTCCTGAAACTGATGGTGCACAAGAAGGCATCGGACCTGTTCATCACGGCCGGTGTCGCGCCGTCGATGAAAGTGCAGGGACGCATCGTGCCGATTACACAGAGCCCACTGTCTGCGCAGCAGTCGCGCGACATGGTGCTCAATGTGATGACGCCCTCGCAGCGCGAAGAGTTCGAAAAGACCCACGAGTGCCAGTTCGCCATTTCGGCGCAGGGCGTGGGCCGCTTCCGTGTGTCCTGCTTCTATCAGCGCAACTGCGTGGGCATGGTGCTGCGTCGCATCGAGTCGAAAATCCCGACCATCGAAGAGCTCAGCCTGCCGCCGGTGATCAAACAGCTGGCGATGACCAAGCGCGGCATCATCATCTTCGTGGGCGGTACCGGTACCGGTAAGTCCACCTCGCTGGCGTCGATGATCGGCTACCGCAACGCCAACTCGACCGGGCACATCATTACCATCGAAGACCCGATCGAATACGTGCACAAGCACGAGGGCTGCATCATCACGCAGCGCGAGCTGGGCATTGATACCGATAGCTGGGACAACGCGCTGAAGAACACGCTGCGCCAGGCGCCCGACGTCATCATGATCGGCGAAGTGCGTACGCGCGAAACGATGGAGCACGCCATCAACTTCTCCGAAACCGGTCACTTGTGCCTGTGTACGCTGCATGCGAACAACGCCAACCAGGCGATGGACCGCATCCTGCACTTCTTCCCGGAAGACCGTCGTTCTCAGCTGTTCATGGATCTCTCGCTCAACCTCAAGGGCGTGGTGGCGCAGCAGCTCATTCCCACCCCGGACGGCAAGGCACGTCGCGTCGCGGTGGAAGTGTTGCTCGGCACGCCGCTGGTGCAGGACTACATCCGCCAGGGCGAGATCCATAAGCTCAAGGAAGTGATGAAGGAATCCACCAACTTGGGTATGAAGACCTTTGACCAGAGCCTGGTCGAGCTCTATCACGCCGGTGAGATTTCCTACGAAGACGCGCTGCGCCACGCGGACAGCTCGAACGAAGTGCGCCTGCGCATTAAGCTGGCCCAGGGCGGCGACGCGCATACGCTTTCGCAGGGCCTGGAAGGCGTGGAGATCGAAGAGACGCGCGATTCGCAGAACTTCGGTGGCGGTTTGTTGCGCCGCTGATCCGTTCAACCAACTGGTACGGAAAGAAGGAGCCTGTCGGGCTCCTTCTTTTTTTTGCGCTGACGCGTGGTCATCGCGCAGCCCTGTCTCTGGGCGTCTGCCGCGAGACAACGTTTTCGCCCCCAAGGTCGCGACGGCATTGATGCGCAGGACTACTGACGAAGGTGCCAAAAAAACGGGGCGCCAAGGCGCCCCGTTTTTCTATAGCGAATGTCGGGCAGGGAATTACTTCAGCTCAGTCTGGCTGGTGATCACCAGGCCCTTGCTGTCCATGCGCATATCGCCGCCGAGCGACTTGATACGTGCGGCCTGCGCCTGCATCGACTCGAACTGCGCCTTGGTGCGCTCAGTCGCCGCCTTGGCGGTGGCCAGTGCGTCAGCGTCGCCGGCTTCGGCCGAAGCGGTGAGTTCGGCAATATGTTCGGCCTTCTGTGCCATGGCCTTCACCCAGGCCTGGTACATCTCACCGCTGAGGCTCAGGCGGCCGAAGCGGCCTGCGTCGCCGCTGGCGGCATTGAGCATCTCGCCCAACTTGGCGTCTTCACCCTGGCCAATGGCCAGCGCCAGCGCCTTCGGGCTCATGGCTGCCCATACCGGCGTGCCGAGCGGAGCAGTGACCTCCGGCGGCAGGGCCACGGCCTTGCCATCGGTGGTGAGCTTCAGCTGCTGCAGGCCGGACGAGGCCATCTGCGCCATCGCCAGCAGGCCGGCCGGGTTGGTGGTGCCGATGACAATGCGACCGCTGAACTTGGGCATGCTGTCATTGCTGCCGGGTTCGAAGCTGTCGAGCGCCACGCGTGCACCCAGCAGGTCGCCCACCGGCGGTACAGCCGCCTGCTGAGCCATCAGGCCGATCTTGGCGAAGCCGTCGTTGAGATCCGTCAGCGACGGGCAGGTGAACGGCTTGGACGCGACGGCTTCAGCCTGAGCCGACAGGAAGGGGCGAAGCTGTGCGACAGGCAGCGCCAGGCTGATGTCGAACGGCGCGGTGCCCGCGGCACCCAGGCCCGGCAGCTCCACCTTCATGCCCGAGAAGGCCTTGGTGATGTCGTCAGCCAGCGTCACGTCCCAGCGGATGTCCTGGTGCTTTTGGTCGAGCTTGGTGTAGCCGAAGCTGAGCGCCGGCACGCGAGAGGCGATGCGGGTGGCCTCGCCCTCGCAGCTGGGCGACACCTTCAGCTGGTTCTCCACCGGCTCGCCGGTCTTGGCCGATTCGTTCTCGGCGCGGGCTTTGATCAGCGCATTGAACAGCGGGTCCTTGCCACTGGCGGCGAGCGGCAGCAGGCGCGTGAGATCAACCTGGCCAATGGCCCACGGCTGGTAGTCCTTGGCTTTGGCCAGCTTCTCCAGGCGGCCGTCGTCCTGCAGGTTCTTGGCCGGGCGATCGAGGCCAAGCGCAAGACGCAGCGTGGCTTCCGGTGCGTCGGCCGGCAGCAGCGCGGCGACCGCCTGCTTGCCCACCACCGCCATTACCGTCTGCACGCCGGCTTCGGCGGAGACGTGCTTGCGGTAACTCTGACCACCAATGGTGGCGGTCTCGAACGACTTGCCGTAGGCGGCTTCCAGTCGGCCTACGAACGCATCGAATGCTTTGGGATCGACCAGTTCGAAACGCACGACCGGCGACAGGCCAAGACCGTAGAAGGCCGAGCGGCCCTTGATGTTGAGGCCGGCGTTCTGCGCAAACGTTTCGATGGTTTTGCCGTCCAGCTCAGCGACGAGCGCCTTGAGCAGACGCGATGCATCGGGATCCTTCTCCGCCATGTCGTCGGCAGTCGAGCGCAGCTGCACGAGCTCGCTGGGGAGCTGGGCATCGGCCTGGGCGAGCAAGGCCTTGCGCGTGTCGTCATCGAGCACGTCGAGGTTGGCCACCACGTAAGGCGTGTCGGCCGGCACAAAAGCGAGGGGCGCGTCCTTGTCCTTGTGATGGCATGCAGCCAGCAGCAGGCCGGCAAAGCCCACCGCGGCAATGCGCGTCGTCGATCGCATGTCTATTCCCTTAAAAAGTGAGGTGTTATCGCGCCGCGTATTATGCCTGTAATTCGTGACATATCGCGGCAAACCACGGCCTTTTGGGTCGTGGTTTGGGGATGAGCGTGGGGTAGGGGCTTAGCGGCCCAGTACTTCCGCCAGCACGGCCATGCGCACGAACACGCCGTTGCCGACCTGTTCCAGGATGCGCGACTGCGGGCCGTCGGCCACTTCCGATGCGATCTCGATACCCCGGTTGAGCGGGCCCGGATGCATCACCAAGGCACCCTTGGCAGCACGTTGCAGGCGGCGGTTGTCCAGGCCGTAACGGGTGAAATAGGCCGCCTCGTCGGGCAGGTCGGTGGCGACCATGCGCTCCTTCTGCAGGCGAAGCATGATCACCACGTCGGCGCCTTCGATGGCGGCGTCGAAGTCGTCGGTGATCACGCACTGCGGAAATTCATGGGCTTCCGGCATCAGGCCGCTTGGCGAGCACAAGCGGATTTCCTTCGCGCCCAGCGCGGTCAGCGCGTGCACATCCGAGCGCGCCACGCGCGAGTGCTTCACGTCGCCGCAGATCACCACGGTGAGCCGGTTGAAATCCGGGCGGTGCTGGCGAATGGTCAGCACGTCGAGCAGGCCCTGGGTGGGGTGTGCTCGGTTGCCATCACCCGCGTTGATCACCGACACGCCGCTCATGGCGTGGCGCACGAGTTCTTCCGGTGTACCTGACTGCTTGTGGCGCACCACGATGGCGTCAAGGTGCATCGCTTCCAGCGTATGCAGCGTGTCGAACAGCGCCTCGCCCTTGCTGGTGGAGGAGAAGCCGATATCGAAGTTGATGACGTCGGCACCGAGGCGACGCGCCGCCAGCTCGAACGATGTGCGCGTGCGCGTGGAAGGCTCAAAGAACAGGTTGAGGATGGTGCGGCCTGCCAGGGTGTCCAGCTTGCGCGTGCCGTGGGCACAACCGTCGCGCATGTACTCCGCACGGTCGAGCAGGCGCTCGATGGTTTCGCGGGGAAGATGCTCGAGCGTGGTGAGGTGGCGCAGGCGGGGGCTCATGGCGGGTGGCAGTCCGTAGAGAGGTCAGTTTCCGGTGGTTTCAGTCGATGCCAGCCATCGCTCGAGGATGACCGCAGCGGCTTCGGCATCGATCGTGGCGGCATCGCGTTTCTTTTTCAGCCCGGCGGCGCGTGCGCTGGCAAAGCGTTGCGCGGCTTCCTGCGAACTGTAGCGTTCGTCAGTGAGCTCGACCGGGAGGTTGTAGCGTTGGGCAAATTGGTCGGCGACGCGGCGGGCCCGCTTGCTGGCGGGCTGTTCCTCGCCCTCCAGCGTCAACGGCAAGCCGACCACGAGCGTGTCCGGCTGCCATTCTTTGCGCAGGGCGTCGAGGCTGGACCAGTCGGGTTCCCCTTCACGGACGGCGATGGCTGCCAGTCCGCGTGCGCTACCCGTAAAACGATTGCCGACAGCAATGCCGATAAGCTTGCTGCCGACATCGAAACCGAACACACAGCTCATGCGTGTCCCGCGTAGCCAGGCAACTGCAGGGGGTCAACCCCGACCAGTCCGGCGGCGGCGCTCCAGCGCTCCTCCAGCGGCGTGTGGAACACCACCCGTTCGCTGGCTTCGACGGTGAGCCAGGTGTTGTCTTTGAGCTCTTGCTCCAGCTGACCGGCGCTCCAGCCCGCATAACCCAGTGCCATGACGGCAAGATGGGGGCCCTCGCCATGAGCCATGGCGACCAGGATGTCGCGCGACGTGGTCACCGACCACTCGGCGTTGATGCGATAGCTGGATTCCCAGTGGCCGGGTTCGCGATGCAGCACAAAGCCGCGCTCCTGTTGCACCGGTCCGCCAATCAGCACGGGTGCATCGGCCAGCTCCAGGTCGTTGCACTCCAGCTTCATCTGGGCCAGTACGTCACCGAGGCGATACTCGGAAAGCTGATTCACCAACAGGCCGACCGCACCGTCTTCGTCGTGCTGGCAGATGAAAGCCACGCTACGGGAGAACGGCGGCTCCGCCAGGCTGGGCATGGCGATCAGAAAGTGACCGGCGAGAGATGACGGGGGACGGGGAGCTGTCATGGCTGCATTGTAAGCCCTCCGGAGGGGGAAGGGCCCGTGACAAAGAGGTGAGTGAAGGGAGGAGAGGCGATGGAGGCGATGTGACGTGGCCGCCGTTCATGTGTTTGCTTGGGTGAGACGGGACTCTTTGACTGAGCAGAATTCGTCGTTTGTGCAGGTGAACAGGGGATAGATACCTCGTGGCGAGCACCCGCCCCTCACCCCAGCCCTCTCCCCGGAGGGGAGAGGGGGCTAAGCGCGCGCAGCACCCTGTCGCATTAAGTCCTTTCCGCTATGGCGCGTTGCGGTGTAGCCGTATCGCGTGTCGGACGATCGTGATGATCCAGGGCTTCGCGGCCGCCAAGTCTTTTATTCGGCACGACGCTACGATCCCCCCGCTCTGGAGGCCATTTTCTTTGGGTTACTTTTCTTTTGGGCCAGCAAAAGAAAAGTGACTCGAGCGCCGGCAGGCGATCGAAACGCCCGCCGCGTAGGCGGCACGCTGGCGGAGACGCCACAACCAAAAACCGAGGCTCTGGACCCCGGCCTACGCCGGGGTGACGGTTCTAGTGAAACGGCAAGGGCCCCTCAAGGCCACCCCTCAGAAACGATCAACGACTACGCAACACATCATTCGGCATGAACTGCCACGTCCGCGTAATGTTCAACTCGTCGATATGCTCCTTATCGACAGGAATCGCAGGAAACGGCGCCGCGAGGCGCACGATGCGCTGAGCCGCAGCATCCAGCAGCGGCTGACCCGAACTCTTCACGACTTCGATGCCCTTCACAGAACCATCGCGGTTCAATGTGACCGTCATCAACACATCCCCATGCAGCCCGCGCCGACGCGCCTCGTTGGGGTAGTTGAGGTTGCCGACCCGCTCCATGCGATCCACCCAGCCACGCATGTACGCCGCGTAGGCGTACTCCTTGGTGTTGGACGAGATGAACTTCTTCTTCGGCCGCTTGGCGTACTGCTCGCTCTGGTTGCGCACCTCGGCGGCAAGCTGGGCCATCTCCTGCTTGCGCTTGAGTTCGTCAGGGGACTCAGGGAGATCCTGCTGGGTCTGCTCCAGCTTGGCGCTGCTGGTGTTGACGCTGTAGTGGCTGTTGCCGGTGGTGGTGAGCAGCTTGTCGTCCGTCGCTTCCTGCGGGCGCGGCGCGCTGGCCTCCACCGGCTGCGGCGCCACTCCGGACGTGGGCCGGGGCAGGGCGCCTGATACCGGCTGCGAGGGGCGCGCGGCCTTGTCGCTTTCGCCGCCGCCGCTGTTGCTGGCCTGGGCCAGAAAGTCGGCCTTGTCGGGCGACTCACGGTTGGCCACGTCCACCAGGGTCACGTCCAGCGTGGGCAGGCTGGGCTTGGACTTCACGTAGTTGAAGCCAATGCCAAGGATCAGCACGCCGTGCAGCAACAGCGAGAAAAGCATCGTGGCGCCGAACATGTCGGCGCCGGTGCGGACAGCAGGTTGGCTCACGCGGCGCGGGTTCCGATTCGTTTCTGCTCGATCACTTCGAACAGCTGGCCGGCAATATTAAGCCCGAATTGCGCATCCAGTTCGCGCGCACACGTCGGCGATGTGACGTTGATCTCGGTGAGGTAGTCACCGATCACGTCCAGCCCCACGAACCACAGGCCGCGACGACGCAGTTCCGGCGCCACCTGCGACACGATCCAGCGATCCCGGTCGCTCAGCGGCACGCCCACCCCACGGCCACCAGCGGCCAGGTTGCCGCGGAAATCACTGCCCTGCGGGATGCGCGCCAGGGCATACGGCACCGGCTCGCCATCGATGACGAGGATGCGCTTGTCGCCCGAGGTGATCTCCGGGATGTACTTCTGCGCCATGGTGAAGTGCTTGTGCTCGCCGTGCGGACCGGCGGCGATCAGGGTTTCCAGCATGGAGTTGAGGTTGCTGTCCCCGGCCTTGACCCGAAAGATGCCGCGCCCGCCCATGCCGTCCAGGGGCTTCAGCACCACCTCGCCTTGGCTTGCCACGAAAGCACGCAGGTCAGCCGCGTCGCGGGTCACCAGGGTCGGGGCCATGCACTGGGGGAAATGCATGGCAAACAGCTTCTCGTTGCAGTCGCGCAGGGCCTGGGGGCGGTTGACCACGGTCACCCCGGCCCGTTCGGCCAGCTCCGCCACCATGGTGTCGTAGATGAACTGGGCATCCACCGGCGGGTCTTTGCGCATCAGCACCACATCCATTTCGCGCAGATCGCGCCACTGGGACTCGCCCAGCGTGTACCAGCCGGAGGCGTCCTCCCGCACGGAGAGCGGCGCCAGGCGCGCCCAGGGCTCTCCGCTGCGGATCGCCATGTCCCCCTGTTCCATGTAGAACAGGCTGTGGCCGCGCCGCTGGGCCTCCAGCAACAGGGCAAAGGTGGTGTCCTTGGCGATCTTGATCGAGCCGATCGGGTCCATCAGCACGGCGACCGAAAGGGTCATCGTCATTCTCCGGTAGTAGAGCTTCTTCACGATCTAATCCCGACACAGGGCCGGGCAAGAGCGCGTTTGCACCGGCCAGTGTCACGGATGGCACCAGCCTTGGGGAGCGTGGAGTGTATGTCGATCCAGGGTCGGTGCACCGCCCCACCGGGCCAGAAGGGGTGAATCTTCGCGGTGCTGCTTACGGAATCGCCACCGGCCGCTCCCGCGGTCGCTCTTGCGATAGGGCAAACGACTCAATTCAATGACGTAGGACGCTTAACGTGAGATTCCAGCTTGACGTTGGAGCGAGCAGGCGGTAAACAGCAACGCACGAGTGCCTGCCGGCTGAATGGTTGCCGTACGTCTTACCGACAATACGGATTTTCTCCAAATGGGACCGCTAGCCCTGAGCTAGTGGTCGCGCGATTTACCTGAGCCTGGGGCGGGTCGCAGGGGGGTGTTGTGAACTTGAACATAAATGGAAATGGCCTGGCCGGCCTCAAGGTCATGGTTATCGACGACTCGAAAACCATCCGTCGAACCGCCGAAACCTTGCTCAAGAAGGAAGGTTGCGACGTGCTGACGGCGGTGGACGGATTCGAGGCGCTCGCCAAGATTTCCGACCAGAAGCCGGCGATCATCTTCGTCGACATCATGATGCCGCGCCTGGACGGCTATCAGACCTGTGCGCTGATCAAGAACAACCCGCAGTTCCGCGGAACGCCGGTGATCATGCTCAGCTCGAAAGACGGTCTGTTCGACAAGGCACGCGGCCGCATCGTCGGCGCCGAACAATATTTGACCAAGCCATTCACTCGCGACGAGCTGCTCGGCGCTATCCATCGACATGTCTGCACGGTGTAAGGCCGGCGACTACAGGGTCTAGGGGGACCTGTGGCCAATATTCTAATCATTGACGATTCGCCGACTGACGTGCGGGTGTTCACCACGCTCCTGGAGCGTGCGGGCTACCGCGTCGATTCCGTCGGCAACGCCGAGGAAGGCATTGAGCGCGTACGCGCGGCGAAGCCGGACCTGGTCATCATGGACGTCATCATGCCCGGCATGAATGGCTTCCAGGCTACGCGCACGCTGACGCGCGATCCGGATACATCGAACGTTCCCATCGTGATGATCACCACCAAATCGATGGAAACCGATCGCGTGTGGGGCTTGCGCCAGGGAGCGCGTGCGTTCATCACCAAGCCGGTCAACGAAAGAGACCTGCTGGCCTGCATCAACGACCTGCTTCCCAGCGCTGCCTGAGGCAACGATGAGCCAGACCGCCTCGCTCACGCCTTTCGAACTCCTTGCGCACTACGAGCGACTGTCGCTGGCTCACGCCTCCGGCACGCCGGAAAAGCTGGAGGCCCCTGGCCTCTGGCGTGGCATCGGTTTTCGCTCCGGTAGCCGCTTGTTCGTCAGCGGCATCGACGAGATCAGCGAACTGCTGGCCGTACCGTCGCTGACCCCTGTGCCAGGCACTCAGACCTGGCTGATGGGCGTGGCGAACGTGCGAGGCAATCTGGTGCCGGTAATCGATCTGGCGCGTTTCCTGTTTGGCGACCGTACGCAGCACACCGAGCGTACGCGCTTGCTGGTGGTGCGTCAGGGCACCGGCAGCGTGGCGCTGCTGGTGGATGAAGTCTTTGGGCAGCGCACGGTGGATGCCGAGCAGCGCCGCCATGCCGAGCAAGAGGACGACCCGCGCTTGACGCGATTCGTCGACGATCGCGTAGGCGAACCGCAGCTGGCCATGTTCAACATGGCAAAGTTGGTGCGTGCGCCGGACTTCCGCCAGGCCGCGGCCTGAGCAGCAACAGTTTGGATGACAAGTAGGGCCGGCGCCGTTCGAGGCCGGAATCAGGGCGATGATCCGAAGCCTTCGCCGGCGAGCAGCGGCGGGGTGTAGACGGGCGAGGTGAACGAAATGAGCACTACAGGGGGCGTGGGCAAAGAGCGAGGCTATACAAGCCTCATCATTGCACTGGTCATCGCGTTCGGTTTTACGGGTGTGGACTTCGTCATGCTCACGCTGCGGGGTCGTGAAGACTCGCAGGCAGTGGGTCTGACCACCCAGATCCAGGTGTTGTCGCAGCAGACGGCAAAATATGCCATCGAGGCTGCCGACGGTAACGTCGACTCCTTCAAAGAGTTGGAAACCAACCGCAACGCCATCGACTCGGCGGTGCAGCGTTTGGCCAAGGGCGATGAGAAGGGAGGGCTGAGGCCCTACGCCGACAACAACGCCTCGGCCGCCGGCCGCGCCGTTGCTGCCCTGGGCAATGCGTGGGGGCAGCTCGACGCTGACATCGGAAAGATCCTTTCCAACAAAGCGCTGGTGGTGGACTCGGCGCAACGCGCCGGTGCGCTGTCACGCGATCTGCCTCTGCTCAATTCGAGCATGGAGCAGGTGGTGAACATCCTGCAGCAGCGGGGCGGCAGTGCCGAGCAGACCTACACCTCGGCCCGTCAGATGTTGCTGGCTGACCGTATGATCCGCCGAGTGCAAGAAGTGCTACAGGGCGGCGATGCCTCGCAGCCCGCCGCAGACGGCCTGGCCCGCGACGGCCAGCTGTACGGTTCGGTGCTCAAGGGCTTGCTCGAAGGCAACACCGAAGTGGGCGTGCGCGCCATGGGTGATGCGAACGCGCGCAAGATCCTTGGCGATATGCAGACGCAGTGGGACAACCTGCAGGATCCGGTCGGCAAGCTGGTCTCCGCGGCCGGTAACCTCAGCGACGTGAAGCGCGCAGGCAACCAGGCGTCGCTGGACTCGCAGAACGTGCTGCTGCGCGCGAACGAACTGGCTGATCAGATCGGCAAGTTGCCGACCCGACGACTGTTTCCCAACCTCTGGTGGGGTGTGCTCGGCGCCATCGGTGCGGCAGCCTTCCTCATCGTGCTCGTGGTGCAGTTGATCTCCGACCAGCGTCGCCGCTTCCAGGATTCGACCGAACTCAACCAGCGTAACCAGGAGGCCATCATGCGCCTGCTGGACGAAATGGGTTCGCTCGCAGAAGGTGACCTGACGGTCAAGACCACGGTAACCGAGGACATCACGGGCGCCATCGCCGACTCGGTGAACTACGCCATCGACGAGTTGCGCACCCTGGTGACGACGATTAACGAAACGTCGGAGCAGGTGTCGTCCTCCGCACAGGAAACGCAGACCACTGCGCGTCACCTGGCAGAGTCCGCACAGCATCAGGCGCAGCGAATCAGCACGGCCACCACCGCTATCAACCAGATCGCGAGCTTGATGGATACCGTGTCGAAGGACTCCGCCGAGTCGGCCGACGTGGCCGAGCGCTCGGTGAAAATCGCTTCGCGCGGCGCCGAGGTGGTGCGCGAGACGATTTCGGGCATGGACTCGATCCGCGACCAGATCCAGGAAACCTCCAAGCGTATTAAGCGCCTGGGTGAGTCCTCGCAGGAAATCGGCTCCATCGTGGAACTGATTAACGATATTGCCGAGCAGACCAACATCCTCGCTCTCAACGCCGCCATCCAGGCCGCATCGGCCGGTGAAGCAGGCCGCGGTTTCGCGGTGGTGGCGGACGAAGTGCAGCGACTCGCAGAACGTTCTGCGAGCGCCACGAAGCGAATCGAAACGCTGGTGCAGACCATTCAGTCCGATACCAACGAAGCGGTGAACTCGATGGAGCAGACCACCGCCGAAGTGGTGGCCGGTGCCCGACTCGCGGAAGACGCGGGTAGCGCGCTGGGAGACATCGAGCGTGTGTCGCACGATCTGTCCGCGCTGATTCAAAACATCTCCACCCAGGCGCGCCAGCAGTACACCGCGGCTACTGATGTCTCAGTGTCGATGAACGCGATTCAGGAAATCACCTCGCAGACCTCGCAAGGCGCAAGCCAGACGGCCGACTCGATCGGTTACCTGGCCCAGCTGGCGAGTGACCTGCGGCGCTCGGTGGCGCACTTCAAGCTGCCGGGTTGAGAGTAAAGCTGGCTGATAACGATTTTTCACAGGGGGCAACCTCGATGGTTGCGTGACAAGCCGTTACGTGGCCGCTGAGAGGGGCGCATGAGACTTCAAGACCACATCGATTTCACCACGCTGCAGTGGGTAAAGCCCGAGCTCGACGAGACGCTTGGCGTAGCCCGCGACGCGCTGGAATCCTACGTCGACAACCCGGGCAACCGGGATGCCATGCGCTCCTGCGCGGACAGCTTGCACCAGGTGCTGGGCACCTTGCGCATGGTCGAGCTGTACGGCGCGGCGATGGTGACCGAAGAGATGGAAACACTCGCCATCTCGCTGCTCGAAGACCACGTGGCTAATCGCGACGAGGCCTATGCGGCCTTGATGCGTGGCCTGATGCAGTTGCCTGATTACCTGGAACGTTTGTCCGGCGGTCATCGCGACGTGCCGGTGGTGCTGTTGCCGCTGCTCAACGACCTGCGCGCCAGCCGTGGCCAGCAGGCCTTGCACGAATCGGCGCTGTTCACGCCCAACCTCGAGATGGCCCTGCCGGCGCACGCGCCGGCCGCGCTGCATGACGTGGTGTTCGAGCGTCAGCGCAACGAAGTGGCCACGCTGCGTCTGCGTTTCCAACAGCAGTTGCTGTCATGGTTCCGAGGTCAGGGCAATGACCAGCAACTGACTGGCATGATCCAGACGCTGGATGCGATTACCGCGCGTTGTCACAGCGTGCCGGGTCGCCGCCTGTGGTGGATTGCTGCCGGCGTGCTCGAAGGCGTGCAACAGGGCGCCCTGAAGAGCCAGGCCAACGAAGTGCGCCAGCTGATCGGCAAGGTGGATCGCAGCATCCGTCAGCTGGTGGAGCATGGCGAAGCCAGCCTGCGCGGCGGTGACGCCGACGAACTGGCGCGCAAGCTGCTCTACGTGGTGGGGCAGGCGCGCCAGGGCAGCCCGCGCATGGAGCAGCTGCGTCAGACCTATGCACTCGACGCGCTGCTGCCCGAGGCCAGTGAAATCGAACACGCACGTGGCTCGATGGCGGGTCATAACCGTGCGCTGCTCGACTCCGTGGCCAAGGCGCTCAAGGACGACCTGCTGCGCGTCAAGGAATCGCTGGACCTGTTCCTGCGTCAGACCGACGCCGATCCCGCGCAGCTGGCCAACCAGACCGAAATTCTCGAACGCGTGGGCGATACGCTGGGCATGTTGGCCCTGGGTGTGCCGCGCCGCGTGGTGAACGAACAGCGCCGCGTACTCGAAGAGATCGCCAGTCGCGTACGCGCACCCGACGAAGAGCTGCTGCTCGACGTGGCCGGTGCGTTGCTCTACGTCGAAGCATCGCTGGACGATCACATCGAAAGCCTGGGTGCCGACGAAGAAAACCTGCCCGAAAGCCCCACCACCATGCTGCCGCGCAGCGAGGCTCGCCATATCCTCGCCACGTTGATGCACGAGGCTACCGCCAACACCGGCAAGGTGAAGGAAGCCATCGTCGCCTACGTGGAATCGGGTTGGCACCCGCTGCAGCTGGCCAACGTGGGCGCGCTGATGGACGAAGTGGCAGGCGCCATGCGCATGCTGTCCGCGCCGCGACCCGCTGAGCTCGCCGAAGGCATTGGCCGTTTCGTTGGCAACGAATTGCTGGCGGATCGCCGCGTGCCCAGCAGCGCGCAGATGGATCAGCTGGCCGATGCGCTCGCAGCGCTGGAGTACTACCTCGAGGCGGCACGCGAGCATCGCGGTGGCCTGGAACATATCCTGGACGTGGCCGAACACAGCCTCAGCACGCTGGGCTACTGGCCGCCGCCGGCCGCACGCGCGCCGGCACAGGAAGAGTGGGACGAAGCGCCCGCGCACATCGCCAAGGCGACGGACGCAGCGCTGGCTGCCGCGCTCGCCAGTCAGCCGGGGCTCACCGAAAGCGTCAGTCTGGCGCACGGCGACGACCTGTCTGGCCTCATCGTGGGCAGCAGCGATACGCCGCAGCCCGTCGCGCATGAAATCACCGGCCTGCGTCTGGCCGACACCGAGCACGTCAGCCCGCAGGAAGTGTTGCAGGGCGATGGCGAGGAGTGGGTGGAGATCGAAGAAGAGATCTTCGAGCAGGTGCCGGTATCCGGTGCTGCCGCGGTCGACGCGGGCTTCCAGTCCAGCACGGCCGGCATCGACGACGACATCCGCGAGATCTTCCTGGAAGAAATGCAGGAAGAGATCGACAGCCTGCATGCCGCCCGCCAGTCCTGGCTGGCGGACACGCAGCAGCTCGCCGCGCTCACCCCGATTCGCCGTTCCTTCCACACCCTCAAGGGTTCCGGCCGCCTGGTCGGTGCTGCCCTGCTGGGCGAGTTCTCGTGGAAGATCGAGAACATGCTCAACCGCGTGTTGGAGCAGTCGATCCCGTCGCACGAAGGCGTGCAGGACGTGGTCGTGGCCGCCATCGACGCCCTGCCGCAGTTCCGATCAGCGCTGATGGGCGAGGGCGCCGTGACCGCACCGGTCGCCGCCATCATGGATACCGCCGAGCGCATCTCCGCCGGTCAGGAAGATGCACGCCTCGCCGATGTGGTCACGCCAGCCATCGCGACCGAGACAGTGCGCCGCGTAGTGCGTCGTCGCGTGCCGCGTGTGGATGCGGCAGCAGCAAGCATTCCCAGCGCCAGCCTGGCCGAGATCGAAACGACGCCGACGGAAAGTTTCGCGCCGGTGCACGAAACGATCCATGCGCCGGTGATGCCGCCGATCGATCCGGTGTTGCTGGAAATCCTGCGCAGCGAAGTGGCGCAGTACCTCTCCACCATTCGTACCGCCATCAACCGCGTCAGCGGCGAATTGCGCGTGGACGACGGCCTGCTGCGCGCGGTGCACACCCTGCACGGCGCGATCGCAATGGTCGACGTGCCGCTGCTGACCCAGCTGCTCTCGCCGCTGGAAAGCCTGCTCAAGCGCCTGCGCGCCGCCAATCTGCCGCTCTCCACCGAGGGCGTGCACTTGCTTGGCCAGAGTGCCGACGCCGTTGATCACGTGATGGCGCAGTTCGATGCGGCTTCGCCGCAGCTGCCGGATCTCGACAGCCTGATCCAGCGCCTGACCGAGCTGCGCGACAGCCAGCCCGAACCGCAGGTGGCGCACGTCCTGTTCGAGCCGCACGCGGACGACATGGACGAAGCGCCTGCCGCTGCCGCCATCGATACGACGCACGAAGACGCCCTTGCCGCTTCGCTCGATGCTGCGCTGTCGACAGCGCACGGTCACGCCACGGAAGAGCCCGTCGTTGCGGCACCGGCCACGTCCGAAACCGACAACTACGCGGATGAGTTGCTCGCCGCGTTGGGCGAGTTCGATCTCGACGCCCACCTGCCTGCTGCCGATCAGGTGCCAGTGAGCCACGTTGTCGAGGCGACGCCGGCAGCTGCTCGGTCGGCGGAAGAGGATGAGTTCGCAGCGGTTTATGCCGAGCTCCTCGGCGAAGCCGAAGCGCTCGAACTCGACACGAAGGGCGATGGCGCCGAGGAATCGATCGAGCACCTTGTGAGCCACGAGCTCAGCCTGGATGCATTGACCCCGGCCGAGGACGTGCACCACCTGCTCGCCGACGACGTAGAAGAAGTCGATGTGGGGCCCGTGGTCGAACACGACGCCGACGTCGTGGAAACGACGACGGAACATGTCGAACCGATGGTCGAGGTCGTCGAGCCGCTCGTCAGCGAACCCACGCACGTTGTCACCCACGATGTGGAAGAGAGCGAGCACATGCTCGACCTCGGCCAGATCGACCCCGACCTGCTGGAAATCTTTGTCGAGGAAGCTCGCGAGCTTCTCGATCATTCCGACGGCGTGCTCGCCCAGTGGCGCGCAGAGCCGATGGCGAGCGAATATCTCGCTGAACTCCTGCGCGACCTGCATACCCTGAAGGGTGGTGCGCGTATCGCAGGTCTGGTGCCGGTGGGCGACCTTACCCACGCTATCGAAACCGCGCTGGAAAAGCCGCTGCAGGCCGATGCGGCCCATATCGGTGGACTGATCGCGGCGCTGGAAGCCGGCTTCGACAAGATGCATGGTCTGGTCCAGCGCGTGGCGCAGGGCCGCCCGGTGCCGTATCCGCAGGCGATGATCGACCGCTTCCTGGCGATGGCGGGCGAAGAGTCGCATGCGACGACGGCTGCTGCGGCGCCAGCATCCGCCACGGTACTGCCGTTCCCCGAACGCTCGAGCTTGCTGCCGGAACTGTTGCCGGAAGAGCGCGAAGAAGCCGCCAGCACGTCGCAGGAACAGATCCGCGTTCGCGCCGAGCTGCTCGACACGCTGGTGAACCATGCAGGCGAGGTGGCGATCTATCGTTCGCGCCTGGAACAGCAGGTGGCCGGCTATCGCTTCAACCTGGTCGAGCTCGACCAGACCGTGCAGCGTCTGCGCAGCCAGCTGCGCATGCTGGAAATCGAAACCGAAGCGCAGATCATCGCGCGCTTCCAGCGCGAGCATCGCGAAGCGGGCATGGCGGTGTTCGATCCGCTCGAGCTCGACCGCTTCTCGCAGCTGCAGCAGTACTCGCGTGCACTGGCCGAGTCGGTATCCGACCTTGTGTCCATCCAGGGCATGCTCGACGAACTCACCCGCCAGGCCGAAACGCTGCTGATCCAGCAGTCGCGCGTCAGCTCGGAGCTGCAGGAAGGTCTGCTGCGCACCCGCATGCTGCCGTTCGACACCATGGTGCCCAACCTGCGCCGCACGCTGCGTCAGGCGGCACAGGAAGAAGGCAAGAGCGCCCAGCTGTATGTGGAAGGCGCCCATGGCGAAATGGACCGCAACCTGCTCGACCGCATCAAGGCGCCGTTCGAGCACATGCTGCGTAACGCTGTCGCTCACGGTATCGAATCGCCGAACGACCGCCGCAAGGCGGGCAAGTCGGCAGAAGGTTCGGTGCGCATCCGCGTGGCCCGCGAGGCCACCGAAGTGGTGGTGCGTGTGACCGACGACGGCCGCGGCCTGGATCGCGACGCCATCCGCAAGCGCGGCGTGGAACGCGGCCTGATTCGCTCCGACACACGCCTCAGCGACGACCAGGTGCTCGCGCTCATCACCCAGCCGGGCTTCTCCACCGCCAGCACCGTGACCCAGCTCGCCGGTCGCGGCGTGGGCATGGACGTGGTGGCGAACGAAATCAAGCAGCTTGGTGGCGCGCTGTCGATCGAATCGAAGGCCGGCGAAGGCACCACTTTCGTGCTGCGCCTGCCGTTCACCCTCGCGGTGACCCAGGCCATCCTGGTGCGCATCGGTGAATCGACCTTTGCCATTCCGATGACCTCGGTGCAGGGCGTGGCCCGCATCAGCCCGGCCGAACTGGCTGAGCGCATGGCCGAAGCGGAGCCGTCGTTCGCCTATTCGGGCGAGATGTACGACATCCATGACCTGTCCGAGCTGCTCGGCATCCTGGCCAGCCACGCCGGCGACGAAGAGCAGCTGCCGCTGTTGCTGACGCGCTCAGGTGACCTGCGTGCGGCCATCCGCATCGATGCGGTGATCGGCTCGCGCGAAATCGTGGTGAAGTCGGTTGGCCCGCAGATCAGCTCGGTGCCGGGCATTCTCGGCGCGACCATCATGGGTGACGGTTCGGTGCTGATCATTCTTGATCTCGCCCCGCTGGTGCGCCATGGCGTCGTGCGCCGTCAACAGCGTCTGGACGAGGGCCTCAGCGCCGTGCCGACGCCGGTGGTGGAAGAGCCGCGCGTGCGTCCGTTGGTGATGGTGGTCGACGACTCCATCACCATGCGCAAGGTCACCAGCCGCGTGCTGGAGCGCCACGAATACGAAGTCAGCACGGCGAAGGACGGTGTCGACGCCATCGAGAAGTTGAACGAACGCGTACCGGACCTGATGCTGCTCGACATCGAAATGCCGCGCATGGACGGCTACGAGTTGGCGACGCATATGAAGGCGGATCCGCGCCTGGCCGGCGTGCCGATCATCATGATTACTTCGCGTACTGGCGATAAGCACCGTCAGCGTGCGTTCGATATCGGCGTGGATCGCTACCTGGGCAAGCCTTACCAAGAGGTGGAATTGCTCGCGCAGATCAGCGAGGTGCTGGAGCAGCACCCCACGGAGTCGTTCAATGGCTGAAGCGGCGACTGCGGTAGCACTGGTGTTTGACGATGTCGAACTGGGCAGTCAGCTGCGTGATGCGCTGCGGGAGCGCGGGGCGCGAATTGTGCACGAAGGTGCACTCTCCACCTTGACCCGGCAATTGATCCACACCAGCGGTGCCGAAGTGCTGGTGGTGAATCTCGATGATGATGCCACCGACGAACTGGATCGCCTTTACGACGTGATCGATGGCGACCATCCGCGTGTGGTGTTCAACGATGCGGCCGCCAGCCGCGCACTCGATGGCTGGGATCGCGCTCGTTGGGCACGCCATCTCGCAGTGAAAGTGATGGCGCAGGGCGACCTCGATCCGCCGCGCCCACAGAATGCACCGGTAGTGCTGGTGATGGAGGAGAGCGAATCGGTAGTCGAGCACCTCGACATGCCGCCGCTCCCCGAAACTGCCACGCAGGATGTTGAGTCCGCGGTAGCCGTGGAGCATGTGGCCGTAGCGATGCCAAGCGCCCATATGGCTGAGTTCCAGTCCGAAAGCCTGGCTGCCGAACTCGAAGCACTGATGGCGGCTGACGAGCCCGCCGAGGAAGAGGATTTCGGTTCCGGGCTCAAGTTCAACGCCGAGGATGAATTGCCTCCGCTGCATGACGGCCACTTCGGTGTCGATACCTTCGTCACGCAGGGCCCGGCACCCATCGAAGAGGCACCACAGGAAGCGGTGGTTCGCGCGATGCCGTCGTTCCAGCTCGATCATCTGGAGCTCGCGCCGATCGACGAATCGTTCATGCCTGCCTTGGCGTCCGACGGCAACGAGTTGAAAATTTCGGCGCCCACCTTCAGTTCGGCATCAAGCTGGTCTCTGGTCGACGAAGACTATGCGCCCCCGTCGGTACCGACACCGGCGCCTGCGTCGGCGGACTTCGGCGTTGAGAAACTCAGCGCCGCGGATTACCTCGCACCGGAAGGCGGCGACGAGGCCTCGTCATTCATCCAGCCGGGCATGACCCTGGAGCTGGTATCGATGGAAGAAGCCATTGCTCCCCCGTCGACCTATGTGGGCGGCAACGAAATGCTGCTCGAAGGCCTCGACAGCGCGATCAGCCGCCTATTGGTGTTGGGCGCCGCTGCGGACAGCGTTGAAGCGGTGTGCACCTTCCTGTCGCGTCTGCCCGCGGATCTGCGCGCTGCCGTGCTGCATGTCCAGCATACGGGCGGCAAGTCGCTGGAATCGATTTCGGACACCCTGGCCATGCACAGTTCGTTGCCCGTGCGTGTAGCCGCGCCGGGCGCGCGCGCGCGCACTGGCGAAGTGCTGCTGGTGCCCGCGGGCCAGCAGGTGCGGGTGTCCCGTGATGGTGGCATCGAGCTGCAACCGTTGAACGGGCAAGATGTACCGAGCTCCCCGATCGATGCCAGCTTCACCATGGCGGCCAACGTGTTTGGCCGCAATGCACAGGCGATTGTGTTTGCCGGCCATGCCAACGATGGTGTGGGCGGTTGCCAGGCGATCCACGATCGCGGTGGCCAGGTATGGGTGCAAACGTCCGATGACGGGCATTTCGCCGATATGGTGCATGGCATCGAAGCCGAACGTTTGAACAGCTATTCGGGCACGCCTGCTGAACTGGCGGCGCGCCTGGTCGAAGAGATGTCGATGGAGGGTCGGCGATGAGCGATTTACCGCTACCTCGTGAAATTCGTTGTGTACTGGTGCCGGTGGGCAATCTGCGTCTGTTGCTGCCCAACGCCACCGTGGCCGAAGTGATCACGCAGCCCACGCCTGAGCCGGTGGAAGGTGCGCCGGCATGGTTGCTGGGGCGTATCGCGTGGCGTGGCTGGCGCGTGCCGCTGCTGTCGTTCAATACGCTGGCGGGTGCTGGCGCGGGTGACAGTGAGCAGGCCGTGCGTGTGGCGGTGCTGAAGGCGCTGGGTGGTCATGCGGATCTGCCGTTTATCGCGGTGGTGACGCAGGGTTTTCCGCGCCTGACGACGCTCAACGCGGAGTTGATAATTCCGACGCACGATGGTGCGGCGTTGCCGCCGGGGGTGCGTGCGCAGGTGTTGGTGCGCGATGACATTGCGGTGATTCCGGATTTGGAAGGTATTGAGGCGGAGTTGGTCGAGTTGCTCGATTTGGCGAGCTGAGCTCGCTAGCTTCTGCTCCCTCTCTCCTTCGGGGAGAGGGTTGGGGTGAGGGGTGGGTGCTCGCGAGAACGCGTGTCCCCCTCACCGTCTCATACCCCCTCACCGTCACCCCGGCGAAGGCCGGGGTCCAGTGACTTTGCGCTTGATTCTCGCCGGGCGTTCCCGCCAGCGTGCCGCCTACGACGCGGAGCTAGTCCCGTGGGACGCGGCGGGCGTTTCGATCGTCTGCCGACGACGCAAAGCTAGTCCCCGTGGGACGCTCGAGTCACTTTTCTTTTGC
>NZ_JBVQCI010000015.1:0-92776 GCF_055702865.1 Dyella sp. PARNA 12/25
CACACAAGTCACCTGCGCACACTGTCAAAGATCTTAATCACTTGCTGACCGTTTCCGTTTCAGCGTTGGAACATTTCATTCCGAGTGAGCCGCTCATCTTACATCATCTTTCCAGTCCGTCAACACCTTTCGAAAATTTATTTTCGAACCGGGTTTTCGCTGGACCCTTTCGAGGAAGAGCTTCTCGTCGGGGCAGGAGCGAAATAATAGCCCGGCCTTTCGATTCTGGGAAGGGGTCAGAACGAATTTTTTTCACAAAGATGACAAAGACTGTCACCGGTACACTCGCGCGCTCCTGTTTCAACCGAGCCTACATAACAATGAAACGCCTGCTCGCGCCCTGTTTGTTCGCCCTTTCCGCTGCGGCCACGGCCAGTGCGCAACACGATGCGCCTGCCGTGCAGCTGCACGGCAGGCGCTTTATGACAGAGTTCGCCACTAATGATGCGACGCGGGCGCATGGCCTGATGATGCGCACCGAACTGGCGGCGGATCACAGCATGCTGTTTGTGTTCCCTGAGGAGGACAAGCGCTGGTTCTGGATGAAGAACACGCTTATTCCGCTGGATATCCTTTATTTCGACAGCAACCGGCGCCTGGTTTCGCTGCAGACAAACGTGCCGCCGTGCCAGGCCGACCCCTGCCCCAGTTATCCGAGCGATCTGCCCGCACGCTATGTATTGGAGCTGCCGGCAGGCACTGCCGCGCGCATGGGGGTGACGGTGGGCGACGAATTGACGATCGAGGGAACGGTCGGCCCGGTGCAGTAGGCCGGTGCCGCCAGGTCATGCCGGCAGGGCACGCCGACGTGATAAGGGACGAGCATGTCGGGGCGCAGGTCTTCCAGGGCGTCCCAGTCGTCTTCGAACGGTATGAACTGTTGCATGGTGCTGCTCCTGCTGGTTGCGCGCCTCGGTTTTCCGGCGTGCAGGAGCATTTAAGCAAACGGCCCGGTCCGTAAGATGACGGAATCGGGCCGTTTAAGGGCAAGCTAGGGATGCTCTGAGCTATGCCACGCACCCGTCACCGCACGGTATGCGCGCAACGCGCGGTCCCGGCGGCGAAGGCAGACTGGCCGTCTATCGAGACGGCGGGGCGAAGCGTTGCGCGCATACCGTGCGGCCCCAACGTATTGAATAGAAGGACGGGCTGACGTCAAGAAGGCCCGCTGACAGGGCCGCGCAGCTTGAACAGACGGCCAGTCTGCCCTGCTCCACACGGCCCTGTCAGCGGGCCTTCTTGACGTCATGCCGGGTGCGTGGAATAGCTCAGAGCATCCCTTAACAGCGAGATCAGTCGATTTCTATCATCTCGAAATCGTCCTTGGTCGCGCCGCAGTCCGGGCAGGTCCAGGTATCCGGGATATCGGCCCAACGCGTACCGGGCTCGATGCCTTCGTCTGGCAGACCCAGCGCCTCGTCATAGATGAAGCCGCAAACGACACACATCCATTTGCGCAGGGTGCCGGTTTCGTTGGTGCTCTGATTCATCGCTGGACTGCTTGTCATGGAGAATAAGAGGCGCATTCTCGCAACTCCCCCGCCGATGCGAAAGCGTATGGCCCCGTATTTCAGGAAGAACCCATGCAAGCAAGACTCCACGGGCGCGGCCTCTATGTGATCACCGATGGCCCACGTCCCGACCTACTTGAGGTGGTCGCGAAGGCTCTGGCCGGTGGTGCCCGGCTGGTGCAGTACCGGGACAAGAGCGCTGATGACACCCGGCGCCTTTCTGAAGCCAGCGCCATCCAGGTCCTGTGTAACGCCCACGGCGTGCCGATGATCATCAACGACGACGTGGCGCTGGCCCTGGCGGCTGGCGCATCGGGCGTCCATCTGGGCGAGGACGATGGCGATCTGGCCGCCGCGCGCGCAGTGTTGGGGCCGGACGCGATCATCGGCGTTTCCTGCTACGACTCGCTGGAACGGGCGCGTGAGCTGGCCGCCGCCGGTGCGGACTACCTCGCGTTTGGCGCCTTTTTCCCCTCGCCCACCAAGCCCCATGCCCGGCGCGCTTCGTTCGAGCTGCTGCGGCAGGCTGCCGCGCTGGGCTTGCCGCGAGTGGCTATCGGCGGCATCACGCCGGACAATGGCCAACCCCTGATCGATGCCGGCGCCGACTACCTGGCGGTGATTTCCGCGGTTTTTGGCGATCCGGACGTGCAAGGTGCCGCGGCGCGCTTTGCCCAACTCTTCACCCCGCATTGAGAACAACACGATGACCACCAACCACGAACTTTTCCTTCGCGCGCAGCAGCTGATGCCCGGTGGCGTGAATTCGCCGGTGCGCGCTTTCAAGTCGGTGGGCGGCGAACCGTTCTTCACGGCGCGGGCGGATGGCGCCTATCTGTGGGACGTGGAAGGCAAGCGCTACATCGACTACGTGGGCTCGTGGGGGCCGATGATCGTGGGCCACAACCACCCGCACGTGCGCGAGGCCGTAGAGCGCGCGGTGAAGAATGGTCTTTCGTACGGCACGCCCTGCCCGGCTGAAGTCACCATGGCCGAAACGATCACGCGGCTGATTCCGTCGATCGACATGGTTCGCATGGTCAATTCCGGCACCGAAGCGACGATGTCCGCGATTCGTCTGGCGCGCGGTGCGACGGGTCGCAACCTGATCGTGAAGTTCGAGGGCTGCTACCACGGCCACGGCGACAGCTTTCTGGTGAAGGCGGGCTCGGGCGCACTCACCTTTGGCGTGCCGACCTCACCGGGCGTGCCGAAGGCCAATGCGGACCTGACGCTTACGCTCACTTATAACGATATGGATGCCGCGGTGCAGCTGTTCGACGAGCACGGCAGCGATATCGCAGGCCTGATCATCGAGCCGGTGGCGGGCAACATGAACTGCATTCCGCCGAAGGATGGCTACCTGCAGGGGCTGCGCGAGCTGTGCACCAAGCACGGCGCACTGCTGATCTTCGACGAGGTGATGACCGGCTTCCGCGTGGCGCTGGGTGGCGCGCAGGCTTATTACGGCGTGACGCCCGATCTGACTACTTTCGGCAAGATCATCGGCGGCGGCATGCCGGTGGGCGCCTATGGCGGACGCCGTGACCTGATGCAGCAGATCGCGCCGGCCGGCCCGATCTATCAGGCGGGCACACTGTCGGGTAATCCGGTGGCGATGGCTGCTGGCCTAGCCATGTTGGAATTGATACAGGCGCCGGGCTTCTACGATCTGCTCGCGGCACGCACGCGCCTGCTTACCGATGGCCTGCAGGCGGTTGCCGATGGCGAAGGCCTGCCGTTCAGCGTGAATCGCGTGGGCGGCATGTTTGGCCTGTTCTTCACCAGCGAGAAGGTGGAGAGCTACTCGCAGGCCACGACCGCAGATACGGCCATGTTCAACCGCTTCTTCCACGGCATGCTTGAGCGGGGAGTCTATCTGGCTCCGTCCGCGTTCGAAGCCGGCTTCGTTTCCAGTGCGCACACCGAGCAAGATTTCGCCGATACGTTGGAAGCCGCGCGCGGCGCTATGCGAGCAGCACGCGCGGGCTGACTTTGCCTCAGGACCGGGCGCACGGTCGCGCCCGGTCTCAGCCTGAGCGATGGCGCTATGCTGAAAGCATCGCGTGAATGGAATCTCCGCATGAGCAAGCCCTCGCCCTTTCCCTTCGATACCACCACAGTGGTGCCTGCGGCCAATAGTGGATGGCGGGCGCGGTGGTTCCACATCATCTTTGGCCATGACGATGCGCCCGGTCGGTTGTTTGACCTGGTCCTGATCGTAGCGATTCTCTCGAGCATCGTCGTGGCGATACTCGACACCGTCGAAGACCTGCACCTGCGGTTCGCCGGTGTGTTCTATGTGCTGGAATGGGTTTTCACGCTGGCCTTCACGTTCGAGTACGTGATGCGCCTGTGGGTGATCGCGCGGCCCCGACGTTATGCGCTGAGCTTCTTCGGCGTGATCGACCTGCTGGCCGTGTTGCCGACGTATCTCAGCTTGTTCCTAGCCGGCAGCCAGTATCTGCTGGTGATTCGCGCAGTGCGCATTCTGCGCATCTTCCGCGTGCTGAAAATGACGCGCTATGTCGGTGAGGCCGACATGCTGTGGTCGACGCTGATACGCGCGCGACGGAAGATCTTCATCTTCATCAGCACCATTCTCACTCTGGTGCTGATCTTCGGCGCGATGATGTATCTGATCGAAGGCCCGGAGAATGGCTTCACCAGCATCCCGCGCGGCATGTACTGGGCGGTGGTGACGCTGACTACGGTGGGCTTTGGCGATATCACGCCACACACCACACTGGGGCAGATGCTGACGTCGCTGATCATGCTGGTCGGCTACAGCATCATTGCGGTGCCGACGGGCATCTTTGCGGCAGAACTGGCGGCCGGCATTCGTGGTGCCCAGCAGAAGTTGCCCTGCCCCCGCTGTTACCAGCAGGGGCATCAGTCCGATGCGCATTACTGCCGCCGCTGCGGCGAGCTGCTGTCGAACAGCAGCGCGCCTGATGCGGCAAGCCCCTGACTCAGCTGGCCAGGTAGGCGCGCAGAGCCGCTTCCAGGCGCACCAGACCCTCCGCCAAGTCGGCGTCGGTGAGGTTGAGCGCCGGCACGAATCGCAGCACATCCGGGCCCGCCTGCAACAGCAGCAGGCCGTGAGCCGCGGCGAAATCGAGCATGGTGCTGGCCTTGCCCTTGTGGGCTTCCTTTAGCACGGCACCAAGCATCAGGCCGCGGCCCCGCACTTCATCGAAGAGGTCAAGCGACGCGTTCATGCCCATCAGGCCATCACGCAGCGCCTGCGACTGACGATTCACGTTGGCCAGCAGTTCCGGCGAGGACAGCTTGCGCAGCGCCACGCGCGCCACTGCCGTAGCCATCGGATTACCGCCGAAGGTGGTGCCGTGCGCGCCGAACTGCATGGTGTCGGCAACCTTCGGGCCGACCAGCATGGCGCCGATGGGGAACCCGCAGCCCAGTGCTTTGGCAAGGGTGACGATGTCCGGCGTCACCTCGTCCTGCACGTGGGCGAACAAGGTGCCCGTGCGGCCCATGCCACACTGAATTTCGTCCAGCACTAGCAACGCGCCGTACTGGTCGCACAACTCCCGCACGCGCTTGATGAAGCCCGGCGCAGCAGGCAAGACGCCACCCTCGCCCTGCACGGGCTCGAGCATCACGGCAGCAACATCACCGTGCGCAAAGGCGGCTTCCAGCGCGGCCACGTCATTGAAATCGAGATAACGGAAACCACCCGGCAGCGGCTCGTAGCCTTCCTGGTACTTCGGCTGCGCCGTCGCCGTGACGGCGGCCAGCGTGCGGCCATGGAAAGAACCACGGAAGGTCACGATGACGCGCTTGGCAGCCTCGCGCCCCTGCGACGACGCCCATTTGCGCACGAGCTTGATCGCGGCCTCATTGGCCTCGGTCCCGGAATTGCAGAAGAACACACGCTCGGCGAAATCCGCGGCAGACACCAGCTCTTCCGCCAGATGCAGCGGCGGCTCGCTGTAGAACACATTGCTGGTGTGCCACAGCTTGTGCGCCTGCGTGGTCAGCGCCTCGAGCAGATCGGGGTCCTGATGGCCCAGGGCATTGACCGCGATACCCGCGCCAAAATCGACGTATTCACGCCCCTGCGTGTCCCACACGCGCGAGCCCTTGCCGTGATCCAGCACCACATCGCGCGGTCGATACACCGGCAGCCAATAACGCTTGCCGAGATCGATCAGGGCCGAATCGGCCGAGGGCGAGGCAGACGGGTCGTGCGCGTGCATGTCGTACTCCGGGCGTCGTCCAGGGGACGCGCCGTCATGGGAATGGAAAGATGGGCATGGGGATACGCCACAGCGTGGTGAGGCGCGTTCTGCATCGTAAGCCCTGCGCCAACGCTTTGCACAGCAGCAGAAGTGTCACTTCTGCCCTGTGCGCTGTGTCCACGGCGTTACAACAGCCCGAAAACGGCATAACGGCGCGGCCTGGCGCCCCTTTGCGAGGTCGCTGGAGCCGCTCACCTGTAACGTCTTCAAGACGCTGCGATGCCGCCAACACTCGGGAAACCGCTCTACAAGGCCCATTTTTGGGCCTTTTGCCTGATTGGCACGCCGCTTGCTCCACTACTCACGTACAGGCGGGAAGGGGGAAGGGCCAGCTGCGACAACGCATCGAACACCGCGACAGGGATTTCCGCGGCGGCGGAATGGCGACGCCTCTGGGTGGCCCGGGGGCAAGGTCGATACGAACATCGCAGCTGGCAACTGGAATTCTCCTTATCTCCCCTCAGGTTCAGCCCCAAACGGGCAAGTAGTCGATGACGAATTCCGCCGAAAGGCGGTAGCGAGGGCGGTAACCCGGCAACCCCTGTGGCCGGGGCACCAATGGAAGCCCCCGGCCCGACCCCTGCGGGCCGGGGGCCTTCCTTTCAGCATCGAATGCGCCGGGGTGATCGGCGGGTGCTTGTAGCCAGTGGCTGGGTCGGCGCGCAACCAGCCATGCAGGAGCGAGCATCCGCCGCTCACCCCGCACAACCCACTCCCCATCATCTGTCAGGTGACGTCATCCGTGAGGATGGACGTCCATTTATGGCGAGACTTGATCAGTGTCGCCTTAACGCAGCTCGTCGAGTGCGAGCTGGTGTTTCTTGCATAGCCGGTAGATGGTCACGCGCGACACCTTGAGGCGGCGCGCGCATTCACTCACGTTGAACCGGCTTTCGCGCAGGCATGCGATCACGGCATCGCGTTCTGCCGCCACGCGCGTACTGCCGAGGCTGGAGCGCGCGGCCTGCTTGGTAAGCACATCAGCCAGATCCAGATCACTCACGCTGATGAGCGCGTCTTCAGCCACGACGGCGGCGCGCTGCACGCGATTGAGTAGCTCGCGCACATTGCCGGGCCAGGCGAAATCCAACATGGCGCGGCGCGCGCTGGCACTGAACGCGCGCCCGCGACTGGGGTGTTGCTCACGGAAGGCATCGAGGAAGCGCTGGGCCAGTAACACCACATCGTCCTCGCGCTCGCGCAAAGCTGGCATGCGCAAGCGCAATACGTTGAGGCGGTAGTACAGGTCCTCACGGAACCGCCCGAGCTCTACCGCCTTTTCCAGATCCACATGCGTGGCGGCCAGCACACGCACATCCAGCTTGATCAGCTGGCTGCTGCCGACGCGTTCGAGCGTGCCTTCCTGCAGAAAGCGCAACAGGCTGGTCTGCGCGTCCGGCGGCAAATCGCCCACTTCATCCAGAAACACGGTGCCGCCAGCGGCAGCTTCGAAATGACCAATACGGCGCGCGTTGGCGCCAGTGAATGCGCCACGCTCGTGACCAAACAGTTCCGACTGCACCAGGTTGGGTGGCAGTGCGCCGCAGTTGATCGCCGCAAACGGGCGATCCGCGCGCACCGACAAACCATGCAAGGCACGCGCGGCCACTTCCTTGCCGGTACCTGTTTCGCCCGTGATCAGCACCGGCAGTTCCACCGGGGCGTATTTTCGAATGCTGGCCACCACCGCACCGATGGCGGCGCTGCGACCGGTCACGCCGATATTACTGGGCTCGATGGCACGCGGCTCGTCACCACCGATGCGCCCCAGCGTCTCAATGAGGCGGTCGACATCGACCGGTGTGGCGAAGTATTCGATGCTTGCTTCGAGCACACGATCGATCAGCGGCTCATGCGTCGGCATGTCTGGCGACACCAGCGCCACCCACGGTAACCATGGGTGATCGGCCATCAGTTGAGCCATGGCCTGGATGGACACAGGGTCACCGCAGCGCAGGTCAGCGAGCGCCACCACGGTGTCGTTGTTGCGCATGCCTACTCCACCCTGGGAGCCGGCATCAGCTACGCGAACGATCCATCCAGCCTCTGTCAGGCCAGTTCGCTCGGCGCTGTCAGGCTGTCCGAACCAGACGACGCATCGCCTGGCTTCCTCCCTTAGTACAGCCATGGTCCCTCCCCCTCCCCTGATTAAGGGTCACAGGTTTCGGCCGGTGCAGCCCAGGCCACTGGCTACCCCCCGGTTACCACGCCCGTCGCGCCAAGCTAATCCGCGACTGCTACAGATATGTGATATGAGTCACACAATATACAACTCCACGGATATCCGTCACCCAACAAATGGGAGACATCCGCGTCGGACACAAGCCCGAGGCCTATTTATCGCCTAGCACCAATGGCCAGTGCGCTTTCTTTCGTGGAAACGTGCGGTTTTCGGCGCCCTTGTGCCGCAAGTTCCAGAGCTGTCGAAGGGCGCCGACAAGTGATTCACCAAACACCGGTGTTCGGCATCGATGCCCACGGTTCCTGCGGCGGCAAATGGCCGTCTTGCAACAGCTCGACCGAGATCAGATCCGGGGAACGCACAAACGCCATGTGCCCATCACGGGGCGGACGGTTGATGGTGTAGCCCATCGACTGCAAACGAGCGCAGGTGGCGTAGATGTCGTCGACACGAAACGCCAGATGGCCAAAGTTGCGGGCGCTGCCGTAATCCTCGGTGGAGCCCCAGTTGTAGGTCAGCTCAACTTCGGCATCCGGCGATTCGGGCGCAGCAAGGAAGATCAAGGTGAACTTTCCTGCTTCATTCTCCATGCGGCTCTTCTCCTTGAGGCCGAGGCCTTCGCAGAAGAAACGCAAACTCGCGTCGACATCGCGTACGCGAATCATGGTGTGGAGGTATTTCATGATGTGCTCCGTGGCGCTGGGGGGGCGCTATGAGGGGGAAAGAGAAGAACGGATGCGCTCGGCAAGATGATCGAGCTCGGCATGCGGCGCCGGTGACGGCGCGCCATGCGGATAGATGCGCAACAGACCATCGGCGACACGGCGGGGATGCACATGCAAATGGAAGTGCGGCACTTCCTGGCCTGCAGCCGCGCCATTGGATTGCCACAGGTTGAGTCCCGCCGGGTTGAGCACGGTGCGCAAGGCCTGCGCCACACGCACACCCAGTTGCATCACGTCGCCGGCCACCACGGGATCCATGGCGTAGATGTTTTCCAGGTGTTGGCGCGGCACCACCAGCACATGTCCGGGCACCGCCTGACGCATATCGAGAAAGGCCAACGAGTGCTCCGTCTGCGCGACGATGTTGGCCTTCAACTGGCCGCCCACGATCGCGCAGAACGGGCACGTCATGTCGATCAGTCCAGAAACAGATCAGGCAACAGCGGCTGCGTCGGGTCGGTGGCGTAAGGCGAGAAATCGGTGACACCGGCTTCGCGCAATACGTCTTCGTCGATCAGGAACTGACCCGCAAAACCCTTGGCCGGTCGCGTCAGCACCGCATGCGCCGCATCGGCCACGATGGTTGGCTTGCGACAACGCTCAAGCGGCACGCCAGGAATCATGTTCAAGGCATCCGTCGCAATGATGGTGCGGGGCCACAACGCATTGACCGCGACGCCCTTGGGACCAAACTCGCCTGCCAACCCCAGCGTGACGAAGCTCATGCCCATCTTCGCCAGTGTGTAACCGGTATGCGGTGCCCACCATCTCGGATTGAGCGACGGCGGCGGCGCCAGGGTGAGGATGTGCGGATTCTCCGACTTGAGCAGGTGTGGCAAACAAGCCTGGGCGCACAGGAAACTGCCACGCGCATTCACCTGTTGCATCAGGTCGAAGCGCTTCATGGGCGTATCGAGCGTGCCGGCGAGGTAAATCGCACTGGCGTTGTTGACCAGAATGTCGATGCCGCCGAAGGCTTCCACCGTGGCCGCGACCGCTGCCGCGACCTCACCTTCTTCGCGGATGTCGCACTTGATCGGCAGGGCCTTGCCACCCGCCGCCGCGATCTCGGCCGCCGCGCTGTGAATGGTCCCCGGCAGCTTGGGATTAGGCACGCTGCTCTTGGCGGCAATCGCGATGTTGGCGCCATCACGGGCAGCACGCAGCGCAATAGCCAGACCGATGCCGCGCGAAGCGCCGGTAATGAAAAGGGTCTTGCCAGCCAGACTGCCCATGGAAACCTCGATTCGATCGGGAAGCGGTCAGTGTAGAAGCCCACCCTGTGTGCGCAAAGCAAATATGGCGTTGCGCAGCGTCGACAGCGATCAGGCGCGCTGAAAACGCGGCAGGATGTCGCGCAACTCCGCCAGCCGACGCAACGAGTCCGTGATTTCCAGCATGCGCTGCCGCTCGTCCGGCTGCAGCGGCAGCAGTTCGGCCAGCCGGAAACCCACCCAGCTGGCGTCGTCATACAGCGTTCGGGATACATGACGCCAATGCGGAGCCATGGTTTCGATCAAACGCTCGAGGATCGACGGCAACAATGCCAGCTCCACCGGGACCGCGTGTGCCGCCTCTTGCGGCCACAGTTCGACGTCGCCGCGCACCAGACCGTTCGAACGCACGCGCGTGCGCGACACGCGAAAACGTTCAGCGCCTTCCGTGACGATGCCGAGCAGGCCGTCTTCCCGATTATGGAAATCAACAATGCGGGCCAGCGTACCGACCGCTGCTGGCGTTGCCGGCGCACCGGCTTCGTGCCCCTCGAGAATCAGGCACACGCCAAACGCGCTGCCGGTCCGCGCGCATTCACGCACCATGTCCAGGTAACGCGGTTCGAAAATACGCAAAGGAAGCTGGCCACCGGGATAAAGCACGGTGCCTAGCGGAAACAGCGGCAGGTCGAGATAAGGAGGCTGGGCGGCCATGCAAAGAGTCTAACTGCCAATGGCCTTACTTGTAGGAGCGCACTTGTGCGCAACCGTGGCACCTCAGGTGGGACCGCCTCCGTTCGACGCATCGGTCGCGCACAAGTGCGCTCCTACAGGAAAGCGGCGATCAGGGCTTGATGGCTTCGACGAATCGCCGCGGCGCCCCTTCAAACCCACCATTGGACATGAAGACCACGTGATCACCGGCACGTACCTGGCTGCGCAGCGCGGCGATCAGGGCATCGACCGTCGGCACGGTGCTGCCGCGCCCGTTCAACGCACCCGTGACGCGGCTGGCATCCCACGACAACTCTGGGCGATGCAGGAACACCACGGCGTCTGCATCCGCGAGCGAAGGTGCCAGCGCCTCAGCATGAGCCCCAAGGCGCATCGAATTGGAGCGCGGCTCCAGCGCCACCACGATGCGCGACTTGCCCACCTTGGCACGCAAGCCGGCCAGCGTGGTCGCAATCGCCGTGGGGTGATGCGCGAAGTCGTCATACACGCGTACGCCACCGACCTCACCCACCACTTCCATGCGGCGCTTCACACTCTGGAACGTCGCGAAAGCCGGCAACAATGCACAAGGATCTGCACCCGCCGCCGTGGCCGCCGCGAGTGCCGCCAGCGCATTCATCACGCTGTGCTGACCCAGCAGCGCCCAATGGATCTCGCCGATCAACGCGCCCTGGCGGCGCACCGCAAACGCGGAACCATCGGCTGCCAGCAGCTCGGCCTGCCAGTCACCCTTGCCGATGCCGAAGGTTTCTACCGGCGTCCAGCAGCCCATGGTGAGCACTTCGGCCAGATGATGGTCGTGAGCATTGACGATCAGGCGCCCATTGCCCGGCACTGTACGCACAAGGTGATGGAACTGGCGCTGGATCGCCGCGACGTCCGGAAAGATATCCGCATGATCGTATTCAAGATTGTTGAGAATCGCGATGCGCGGGCGGTAGTGCACAAACTTCGAACGCTTATCGAAGAACGCGCTGTCGTATTCGTCTGCTTCGATCACGAACGGCTTGCCGCTACCCACGCGCGCCGACACATCGAAGTTGCCCGGCACGCCGCCGATCAGGAAGCCCGGCGCCATGCCGACGCTTTCCAGCAAATGCGCCAGCAGGCTGGTCGTGGTGGTCTTGCCGTGCGTGCCGGCCACGGCCAGCACTTCGCGGCCCGGCAGCAGCGTTTCGCCCAGCCATTGCGGGCCGGAGATGTAACGCAGTTGCTCGTTGAGCATGTATTCCACAGCCGGGTTGCCGCGCGTCATCGCATTGCCCACAACCACCAGGTCGGGCGCAGGCTTGAGGTGATCGGCCGAATAGCCATTCATCAGGCCGATGCCCAAGGCCTCCAGCTGGGTGCTCATGGGCGGATAGACGTTGGCGTCGGAACCTTCGACGGTGAGGCCAAGCTCGCGTGCCAATGCGGCGACGCCGCCCATGAAGGTGCCGCAGATGCCGAGGATGTGCAGACGCATGTGTAACCCGTTGGTTGAGGCTGGGTGCAGCAGTTCGTACTGCCCCTGAAAAACATCGGGCCGCCTTGCGGCGGCCCGGAAAGCGTTTAGCCGTTGGCGGCGGCCGATTCGGCGGTCAGCGCTCGCTTGACGCGATCGGTGACCTCGTCCAGCTCACCCACGCCGTCGACCACCTGCAGCTTGCCGCGGCGGGCAAAGAAGTCGGCCACCGGCGCAGTCTGCTCGGCGTAGACCTTCAGGCGGTCGCGCACGACTACCGGGTCGTCGTCCTTGCGATGCTCCGCGGCAAAGCGGATCTCGCAACGGCCAATGATCACTTCGTTGGCCACGTCGAGCTTGACCACGGCATCCAGCGGCTGGCCGATCTTGGCCAGCAGATGGTCCAGCGCATCGGCCTGGGCCAGGTTGCGCGGATAACCGTCGAGGATGAAACCGTTCTTCACGTCATCCTGCGAGAGGCGCTCTTCCAGCATGGCCAGCAGGATGTCGTCCGACACCAGCTTGCCCGCATCCATCACCGCCTTCGCCTTCAGGCCCGTCGGCGTGCCGGCAGCCACGGCGGCGCGCAGCATGTCGCCGGTCGAGATGTGCGGTACGCCAAGCGCCACCTTCAGACGGGCAGCCTGGGTGCCTTTGCCCGAACCGGGCGGACCGAGTAGGACGAGTCGCATAGTGCTCCAAGATATCCCCGGGTTACCGCACGCTGCGGCCCCACGGAATGCAAGAAATTGGGTGAACAAGTTAGCTTCTGAGGCCGGTGTCGTCAAACCGCGGCCACCGCCGGGAAACGGCAAGTGGTTGTTGCGAAAAGAGTTAACCGTGACACAGAAACGTCACGAGCACGGGCAGCGCAGGCGGGATTAAGCTCCGAAACTCGCCCAATGGAAGGAAAACGCCGTGACCACGCCCCGTATCCACATCGTCACGCTAGGCGTCAGCGACCTGACGCGCTCCCGCCAGTTCTACGAAGCCTGGGGCTGGAAGGCCTCATCGGCCAGCAATGAGAACATCGTGTTTCTCAAGGGTGGCAGCGGCGTGTTGGCCCTCTACAGTCGCGACGCGCTTGCCGAAGATGCGCTCGCCGAAGACCTGCCCACCGGATTCGCCGCCATCACCCTGGCTCGCAACGCCGACTCGCGACAAGAAGTCGATGCGTGGTTCGCCACCGCCATCGCCGCCGGTGCGCGCGAACTCAAGGCGCCGCAGGAAGCGTTCTGGGGCGGCTACTCCGGCTACCTCGCGGACCCGGATGGACACCTCTGGGAATTCGCATTCAATCCGTATTTCATGTTTGATGATCACGGCAACCTTGCCTTACCGGATTGAGAAACTATGACAGCCAAGTCCAAGCCTGCAGGTCGTTTGCTTTACGCGCAGTCAGGCGGCGTCACCGCCGTGATCAATGCCACGGCGGCTGGCGTGATTGAAGCGGCACGTGCGAAAGGCGTGACTGTCTACGCAGCGCGCAATGGCATTCTCGGTGCACTGCGCGAAGAGCTGATCGACACCAGCAAGGAGTCGAAGGCAGCCATCACCGCCTTGCGCCACACACCGGGTGGCGCATTCGGCTCGTGCCGTTACAAGCTGAAGTCGCTGGATGCCAATCGCGCCGAGTACGAGCGACTGATTGATGTGTTCCGCGCGCACGACATTCGCTGGTTTCTCTACAACGGTGGCAACGATTCCGCCGACACCGCGCTGAAGATTTCGCAGCTGGGCAAAGCCATGGGCTACGACATTCGTTGCATCGGCGTGCCGAAGACGGTCGACAACGATCTCGCCGTCACCGATTGCTGCCCGGGCTTTGGCTCAGTGGCGAAGTACACCGCCGTGTCCACCCTGGAAGCAAGCCTCGACGTGGCATCGATGGCGGACACCTCGACCAAAGTTTTCATCCTTGAAGTGATGGGTCGCCATGCGGGCTGGATTGCCGCCGCCTCGGGCCTGGCCGGCGAAGGCGCCGATGCGCCGCCACACATCATCCTGTTCCCCGAACGTGTGTTCGATGAAGCCGCGTTTCTGGCCAAGGTGAAGGCGACGGTGGAGCGCGTGGGCTGGTGCACCGTGGTGGCGTCCGAAGGTATCCGCAATGCGGAAGGTCAGTTCCTGGCGGAAGCCGGCACGCGTGATGCGTTCGGCCATACCCAGCTCGGCGGCGTGGCGCCTGTACTGGCCTCGCTGGTGAAGGAAAAACTTGGCTACAAGTATCACTGGGCGCTGCCCGACTACCTGCAGCGCTCCGCGCGCCATCTCGCTTCGAAGACCGATGCAGAGCAGGCATATGCGGTAGGCAAGTCAGCGGTGGAATACGCACTCGCTGGCATGAACGCGGTGATGCCGGTGATCGTGCGCAGCAGCGACGCGCCGTATCGCTGGAAAATCGAAGCTGCACCGCTGGCAAAAATCGCCAATCGCGAAAAGAAGATGCCGGCAAGCTTCATTACGCGAGATGGCTTCGGCATCACCGCAGCAGCTCGTCGTTACCTTGCGCCGCTGATCCAGGGCGAGGCACCGTTGCCATACGGCAAGAACGGACTTCCCCAATACGTAGCGCTGAAGAACACCGCCGTCACACGCAAGCTCGAACCGTTCGCACGCTAACTGTCACTGCAGGAACCGACTCAGGCTTACGCGGTAATCCGCGTAGTCCTGAATGGTGTTGTGGCCAGCATCGGCGACGACCTGTTCGGTCGGAGGCGTGGGAAACGCCCGGATCAGCTCGGCGGTGCGCGCGGCGGGAATGACCTCGTCGCGCTCCGCTCGAATCACCAGCACCGGACTGTGGATGTCATTCACATATCGCCAGGATTCGAAACGCTCGCGCATCAACAGGTCAGCCTGCGCCCACGGCAGATAGCTCTCCGCGACGCGCACCAGGCTATCGAAGGGTGTGACCAACACCAGTCGCTCCACCGGCCGACGCGCCGCCAGCTGTACCGCCACGCCGCTACCGAGGCTGCGCCCGAGCACGGCCACCGCGCTGTGCTGCGGCGCGACCTTGTCGAACAACGCCATGGCATCGCCGACCAGCGCCACCTCGGACGGTTTGCCTTCACTTGCCGCGTACCCGCGATACGCCACCAAATAGATGGTGCGATCAGGCAGCCACCGCGCCAGCTCGGTTCGCGAGTCTTCGATCCGCTCACCGTTGCCGCCGAAATACAGCAGCGCCTTACTCTGGCCGGGGTTCATCACCCAGCCCCGCAGCCTGACCCCGTCCCTGACCAGTTCGAAATCCGGCGGCTGGCGTACCCGCCAGGTCGTCTCGGGGTGGTAGACCAACCGCTTCTCCCCCAGTGCCAACGACGCACAAAATGCGATGTACAACACACCTGCAAGCAAGGCCATCACCAGCACCACGCGACCAAACATCTGTGCTCCTCCCTTTTCCTGCCGGGCCTTCGATTCACCTGCCTGACCGATAACTGAAAGCTCGCACGCAGGACGTAGGAAATCACCTCCTCCATTCAGACGCATGTTCCTACGATGTGCCTGCCTGACCGACGCGCGTGGCGCCGGCGGGATCCACTTAGGAGGATCCAATGAAAGCCCTATCCAGCGTGCTCGTGGCCTTCGCCCTGCTTGCAGGCAGCGGCGCTGCCCTGGCCGACCCATGGCATGACCATGGCCGGGGACATGATCGTGATGATCACGACGATCGCGGCCGTGGGCATGACCGCGACGGCTGGCGCGATCGCGGCCGCCACGAGCACTGGGAACGCCGTTACTACAGCGACCGCTACTACCGCGGTGGGCCGCGCTGGGCGCGCGGCTATCGCTATGACGGCCCGATGATGATCGTGAACGACTATGGCTATTACCGGCTGGCCCCTCCGCCTTATGGTTACCGCTGGGTGCGCGAATCCAACAACTATCTACTGGTATCCATCGGCGACAACATGATTCTGGACATGGTCATACGTTGATCTTCAGGTCGCTGATATGAAGGCGGCGCCCCGGTGGCACCGCCTTTTTTGTGGCCCAATGCCGCAGTGCGTTGCGTTGCACAACACGACTGTCGTCAGCCTCTGTCTATACTCGCCGTTGACCGCCCCTCAGGGGCGGCCGCCGTATCGGGGGTGCCGATGGGTGGTCCCGGTGCAAATCGTTACCACTCATGGGGAGGCTCCGATGCTGCAGCAGTATGGCTTGTGGATCGTGCTGGCTTGTGCGGTCCTGGCGGTTCTTTACGGCGCACTGTCCGTGCGCTGGATCTTGGCTAAATCGCCGGGCAACGCACGGATGCAAGAGATCGCTTCCGCGATCCAGGATGGTGCGAAGGCGTATCTCAATCGTCAGTACACCACCATCGGCGGCGTCGGCGTGGTGCTGTTTCTCATCATTGGTTTTGCGCTGGATTGGGCGACGGCCATCGGCTTTGCGATTGGCGCCGTCCTGTCTGGCGCCACCGGCTATATCGGCATGAATGTTTCAGTTCGTGCCAATGTGCGCACGGCCGAAGCCGCCCGCGGCGGGCTGGCCGCCGCGCTCAACGTTGCTTTCCGTGGCGGTGCGATTACCGGCATGTTGGTGGTCGGCTTGGCCCTGCTCGGTGTCACCGGCTATTACGTGGTGCTCAGCCGCATGGGCTACGAGACCATGCGCGCGTTGCATGCGCTGGTGGGCCTGGCCTTCGGTTCGTCGCTGATTTCGATCTTCGCTCGTCTCGGTGGCGGCATCTTCACCAAGGGCGCCGACGTGGGCGCCGATCTGGTGGGCAAGGTGGAGGCCGGTATTCCCGAGGATGACCCGCGCAACCCCGCCGTTATCGCCGACAACGTGGGCGATAACGTGGGTGACTGCGCTGGCATGGCGGCAGACTTGTTTGAAACGTACGCGGTGACGCTGATCGCCACCATGCTGTTGGGCGGCGTGATGGCGGAGCAGACCGGCAGCAACGGCGTGCTGTTTCCGCTGGTGCTCGGCGGCGCGTCCATCGTGGCTTCGGTGATCGGCACCTTCTTCGTGAAGGCGCGCGGCCCGAAGATCATGAATGCGCTGTACGCCGGTGTTGCCGTATCGGCCGTGCTCGCCGCCATCGCGTTCTGGCCCATCACCAGTCAGCTGATGAGCGATTCGGCGTATGGCGTTGGCCACCTGTACGGCTGCGCCCTGATTGGCCTGGTGCTGACCGGCGCCATGGTGGTGATCACCGAGTACTACACGGCCACCGAGTACAAACCGGTGCAGCATGTGGCGCAGGCATCCACGACTGGCCATGCCACCAACATCATCGCCGGTATCGGCGTGTCGATGAAATCCACCGCCTTGCCCGTGCTCGCCGTGTGCGCGGCTATCTGGAGCGCATATCAGCTGGCCGGCCTCTACGGCATCGCCATCGCCGCCACCGCCATGCTGAGCATGACTGGCATGATCGTGGCACTGGATGCTTATGGCCCGATCACCGACAACGCCGGCGGCATTGCCGAAATGGCCGAGCTGCCGCCGGATGTGCGTGGCGTGACCGATCCGCTCGACGCCGTGGGCAACACCACCAAGGCGGTGACCAAGGGTTATGCGATCGGTTCGGCGGGGCTGGCTGCGCTGGTGCTGTTTGCCGACTACACGCACAACCTGACCAAGCACCTCAACATCGATGACTTCCGCTTTGATCTGTCCAACCCTTACGTGATCATCGGCCTGCTGATCGGCGGCCTGATTCCGTATCTGTTCGGTGCGATGGCGATGGAAGCGGTGGGTCGCGCGGCAGGCGCGGTGGTGGAAGAAGTGCGCCGCCAGTTCCGCGAGATCAAGGGCATCATGGAAGGCACCACCAAGCCGGATTACTCGCGCGCGGTGGACCTGCTGACCAAGTCGGCCATCAAGGAGATGTTGATTCCGTCGCTGTTGCCGGTGCTGGTGCCGGTCATCGTGGTGTTCGGCTTCAAGTGGCTGGGAGGCCCGGAAGCCGGCGCGCAGGCGCTGGGTGGTGTGTTGATCGGCACCATCGTGACTGGCTTGTTCGTTGCGATCTCGATGACGACCGGCGGAGGTGCGTGGGACAACGCCAAGAAGTACATCGAGGACAACCACTTCGGTGGCAAGGGTTCGGATGCGCACAAGGCGGCTGTCACGGGTGACACGGTGGGTGACCCGTACAAGGACACGGCAGGGCCGGCGGTGAATCCGTTGATCAAAATCATCAATATCGTGGCCTTGTTGCTCATTCCTCTGCTGTAAGTCGCAAGCGTCCTACCTCGGCACGATCTTTGCCCACCCCTCTCCCCTGTGGGGAGAGGGGTGGGTGCTCGTGAAAACGCGTGTTCCCTCTCACCGTCATCCCTGCAAGAGCAGGAAGCGCTTTGCAACAGCGAAGCTGTTCATCCAGTGACTTTCGCTTTGATCTGGTGATGCCTCCAACGTGCCGCCTGCGACGCAAAGCGAGTCCCGTTGGGACGCTCGAATCACTCTTGCCGCGAAGCTAATCCCCGTGGGGCTTTTGCTGGCCCACGCCCATGCAAAAGCGCGTGCGAACGGCTCGGCTGCCCCACGTGCGTCGTATGCAGCGGTTGTGTGCACGACGGCGCGATACCTTGGCGTGAGCGTTCGCCTGCCGCCCGGGCAGCGCGCAGACGTTCCACGTGCCGGGGGGGTAGCCTGGGCTTGTAGCCACGAGCCGGCGAGAGCATCAACGACGCCCGCTGGACGCGCGCAGCAGCGTCCTTACTTCTCCTATCACGACGAAGCGGAACTCGACGAAGCAGTGCGGCGCATGGCAGACGCCCTGCCGCACGGCCTCCAGATGCATTAGCGACACCCAAGCCAGCCACGGGCATCACGTGAAGCAGCCACGAGCCATGCGTAAGATGGAGCACCCACGCCACCATCCTGTCCATCGAGTCGCATGAACAACCACACGATTCGTCCCGAACTGCGAGAGTGGATTCTTTCCACTGCCCGATCCGGTCACAGCCTGCATGATCTGTTGAAACTGATGCGGGACACCGGGTATGGCGCCGAACAAAGCCAACAGATTGTCGCGCGCGTGCTCAACCTGCCGATCAACAGCGTCAGGACCGCTGCCAGGCAGGCTCCCCAGACACACCGGGCACAGCACCCGAAAGCGCCTGAGCAGGTGGTCAACGGACACACAGTGCGTGTGACCGTTAGCACCGAGCAGCCCATCGTGCGTCTGCTCGAAGGTTTACTTACCGGTGACGAATGCGATCAGCTGATTGCGCAGGCGCAGCCGCGCCTGCAGCGCTCACTAACGGTCGATGTTGATGGTCGTCACCAGACTGACCACCGGCGCACCAGCCAGGGCATGTTCTTCACCATCGGTGAGACGCCGCTGGTGGACACGATCGAGCAACGCATCGCCGATTTGTTGAACATTCCGGTCAGCCATGGCGAAGGCCTGCAGATTCTTCACTACCTCCCAGGGCAGGAATACGAGCCGCATTTCGACTGGTTCGATCCGACCCAACCGGGCTTCAACTTGGTCACGTCACGAGGCGGTCAACGCATTGCCAGCGTGATCATGTATCTCAATACGCCGGAGGAAGGCGGTGGTACTGCCTTTCCTGCCATTGGCCTCACCGTGACCGCCGCACGCGGTTCGGCCGTCTATTTCGCCTACGAGGGCGGCGATCAATCCTCCCTGCATGCCGGCCTGCCTGTCATCAGCGGCGAAAAATGGATTGCCACCAAGTGGTTGCGTGAGCGGCCCTACCAAGCCTAAGTCTCGAGCCGGCCACTACAAACACTGAACTGCCTCCACGCGGCAGCCTGACGGCTGCTGCGATGCACCACCTTTTGCCGTATGCTTTCAAGTCTTTGCTTTTGACTACACCTAAGGACACCCCCATGGGTCTGCACCTCGTTCCCGCCGGCCGCAAGGTTCCGGACGAAATCAACGTCATCATCGAAATCCCGAAGGACGCCGAGCCCGTCAAGTACGAGGTGGAGAAGGAAAGCGGCGCGATCTTCGTCGACCGCATCCTGTCCACGCCGATGCGTTACCCCTGCAACTACGGCTACGTGCCGGGCACGCTGGGCGGCGACGGCGATCCGCTGGACGCGCTGGTGATCCTGCCGCTGCCGCTGGTGCCGGGTTCGGTGATCCGCTGCCATCCGGTTGGCATGCTCAAGATGACCGATGAGGCCGGCAGCGATGAGAAGCTGGTGGTGGTGCCGGTCGACAAGATCTTCGCCGGTTATGCGCACATCAAGGACATCAATCAGGTGTCCGGCCACTGGCTTGAGCGCATCGGCCACTTCTTCGAGCACTACAAGGATCTCGAGAAGGGCAAGTGGGTGAAGATCGAAGGCTGGGTCGGCGCCAGCGAAGCGAAGGCCGAGATCGAAGATGGCATCGTGCGTTACCAGGCAGACAAGAAGGCCTGATCGCTTCGAGACAGAACGCGCCGCCTTCCTGGGCGGCGCGTTTTTTATGGGCGTTTCAATTGTGCGCGATGCTAGCCCAGTTGCTGCGAGGCTTGCTTGCGGGCAACGGCGCATGATGCACACGCGCCACCTCCGCGCGCGCCGTGGCGCCTGAGCTGTCCGCTTCACGGACCCACCACCACATCAGCGCGCTGGCCAGCAGCACGCCGATAGCCAGCGTAATCAGCACGATTCGCAGCAAGGCATGTCCAGAGCTGGCGTTGTCCGACATCGGCATGACGCGTCTCCTCGTGGCAACCGTCCTCATTGCTAACGCGGAAAGAGGCTCTTGGCTGACTGGCGCCATCGCCATGGTCCGTCGCAAGATCTTCCAGCCGACCATGATGGGTGCAGGTGCACGCCGCGCACGGTAGATCGTGCCGGCGAGAAACAAGGGTGAAAAGTGGGCTGGCTCGGGAGAACGAGAACGATCTGTAGGAGCGCACTCGTGCGCGACAAACCTACGGAGCCATGCGCCTAGACGCTGCGGTCGCGCACAAGTGCGCTCCTACAAGGGAAATCACAGCACGGATGCGGCGGCGGTCGCCGCCGCATCCGTGTTAACCATCAGGCCTTGTGATAGACCTCGGAACCCTGCTGACGGAACTCGGCGGACTTCTCCGCCATGCCCTCTTCCAGCGCCTGATCCTCACCCGTACCGTGCTCGGCGGCATAGTCGCGCACGTCCTGCGTGATCTTCATCGAGCAGAACTTGGGACCGCACATCGAACAGAAGTGTGCGCTCTTGTGCGCATCCTTCGGCATGGTTTCATCGTGGAACTCGCGCGCCTTCTCCGGATCGAGACCGAGGTTGAACTGGTCTTCCCAACGGAACTCGAAGCGCGCCTTCGACAACGCGTTGTCGCGCACCTGTGCGCCCGGATGACCCTTTGCCAAGTCAGCGGCATGCGCGGCGATCTTGTAGGCAATGATGCCGTCGCGCACGTCCTGCTTGTTCGGCAGGCCAAGGTGCTCCTTCGGCGTCACATAGCAGAGCATGGCGGTGCCGAACCAGCCGATCATCGCCGCGCCGATGGCGCTGGTGATGTGGTCGTAGCCCGGCGCGATGTCGGTGGTCAGTGGCCCCAGCGTGTAGAACGGTGCTTCGTGGCACTTCTCCAGCTGGCGCTCCATGTTCTCCTTGATGAGCTGCATGGGCACATGGCCGGGGCCTTCGATCATCACCTGCACGTCGTGCTTCCACGCGATCTGGGTGAGTTCGCCCAGCGTATCGAGCTCGCCGAACTGTGCGGCGTCGTTCGCATCGGCGACGCAACCCGGACGCAGACCATCACCGAGACTGAAGGACACGTCGTACGCCTTCATGATCTCGCAGATGTCTTCGAAGTGCGTGTAGAGGAAGTTTTCCTTGTGATGCGCCAGGCACCACTTCGCCATGATCGAACCACCGCGCGATACGATGCCGGTGACACGCTTGGCCGTGAGCGGCACGAAGCGCAGCAGCACGCCGGCGTGGATGGTGAAGTAGTCCACGCCCTGCTCGGCCTGTTCGATCAGCGTGTCGCGGAAGATCTCCCAGGTCAGGTCTTCGGCGACGCCACCCACCTTTTCCAGCGCCTGGTAGATCGGCACCGTACCGATCGGCACCGGCGAATTGCGGATGATCCACTCACGCGTTTCGTGGATGTGCTTGCCGGTGGAAAGATCCATCACGGTGTCGCCGCCCCAGCGGATTGACCACACGAGCTTTTCCACTTCCTCGGCGATGCCCGACGAGACGGCCGAGTTGCCGATGTTGGCGTTGATCTTGGTGAGGAAGTTGCGGCCGATGATCATCGGCTCCGCTTCCGGATGGTTGATGTTCGCCGGGATGATGGCGCGACCGCGCGCCACTTCATCGCGGACGAATTCCGGCGTGATCAACTTGGGCAAGGCCGCGCCAAATGACTCGCCCGGATGCTGCTTGAGCAGCGCGCTGTTACCCAGCGCTTCGATGCGCTGGTTCTCGCGGATGGCGATGTATTCCATCTCCGGCGTGATGATGCCCTGGCGCGCATAGTGCATCTGCGTGACGTTGGCGCCCGTCTTGGCGCGACGCGGTGCGCGCGTGGCGGTGAAGCGGAAGGCATCGAGCTTGTGGTCGGCGGCGCGCTGGCGGCCGAACGACGAGCTCAGGTCCGCCAACTGCTCGGTATCGCCACGCTCGGCGATCCAGGCGGCGCGCAAGGACGGCAGGCCGGTAATCAGATCCACCTTGTAGTTCGGGTCGGTGTACGGGCCGGAGGTGTCATACACCGTGATGGGCGGGTTCTCCTCGCCACCGAACAGGGTCGGCGTCTGCGCCTGGCAGATTTCGCGCAACGGCACCTTCAGGTCGGGGCGGCTGCCCTGCACGTAGATCTTGTGCGAACCCGGGATCGGGCGCGTCACGGCTTCGGAGAGTTCCTGCGCGGCGCGCGCGAGGTCGGTGGGCAGGGCATTCATCGGCTTGTGTCCGTCCGCGGTCTAAGCGATGTCCCCCTAGGGGACGTGCTTTTGTTGAGTAATCCGCACAGGGGTGTGCGGGGTGTTGCGAATGGATTCGCGTACCAGCAACAGAAGCGACGGCGCCTTGCGCACAGCACGGATGGCGGTGCGGCGAAGCTCCCTACAGCGGTACTAGCCGCATCAGGTTCGAAGGGACTCTCTCAGCCGACTGTTGCCGGCACCCCCGCTTCAAGGCTCCTATTTGAGCACGAAGCGGGCGGGGCCGCGAGTCCGAGGCTGTTTCGGGGGCGGGGGAGCCGACTCGCTCAGCGGGGCAGATACGCCCGCAGGAACATGTCCACGCCGTCACGGGCGGTCTGTTCCAGCTCGGCGGCGTAGGACTGGGCACAGTCTTCGCAGCCAAACATGCGACGCATGAGCATCTCGCCCTTGATCAGGGAAAAGAACTGCCCCGCGGCACGGGTCACGTTGGGGATATCCAGCTTGCTGTCGTCAACCGCGTGTTGCAGCAGGCGTTTCATCAGACCGTTGGTGCGGTCCGGGCCTTCTTCCCACAGCAGCTTGCCGTAGCGGGGGTTGCCCTGGCGGCAGTCGCTGAGGATGGCACGGAAGGTGCCGACGTTCTGCACGTCGCAGTCCAGCTTCACGTGGTGGAGGGCGATGCGCTCGAGCGTGACGCGGATCTCTTCCTCGGCCACGTACTGGTAGGTGTCTTCCGGCATCAGGTCCTGAATACGCGCTCGGATCACCTCGCGGAACAGGTTGTCCTTGTCGCCGAAATGGCTATAGACCGTGAGCTTGGAAACGCCAGCCTCGGCCGCCACGGCGTCCATGCTGGTGCCGGCGAAGGCATTGCGGATGAACAGGGCCTTGGCGGCCTCTAGGATCGCCGCGCGCTTCTCCATGTCCTTGGGACGGCCGGGTCCCTGAGGCTTGGTCTGCGGGATCGTGCTCATGGCTATACCTTCACAAATGGCTTCACAAATGGGTAACTCGCGTTTAGTATACGCGACGGTTTAGTTATTTTCCACGGCCAAGATACAACGGCTCGCCTTATGTCCACCACTATCGCAGAACTTTCGCTCAGTCCGGCATATCGTCGCGCCCAACGCGCGGTGTCCGCCTGGCTGGAACTAGGCCAGACTGAGGCGCGCCAGCTGGCGTTCGCCGCCCGCGCCGCCCTGCCAGGCCTGGATGGCGTTGAACGCGGCCGTCTGGCGCGCTGGCTGGCCTGGCTGGACGTTGCCGCGCAGAGTCGCGGCGATGCCTCGCCGATGGAGCGCATTCAGCGTCTTGACGCTTCATTGCATCAGGCGGTGCAAGATGCTTTGACCCGACTGCCCGGCAATACGCCTGTCGTGTACGCGAGGAACCATCGCAGAAGCGCCTGAGTGTCCGCGGACATGGCGCCACGCATGACTTCCGTCAACCAAGCGCGGTGACTTCCGGCACTTCGAGAGGTTGGCATGAGGCCGCAGGCTTTGCACATTGTCGGAAAGTGGCTAAGCGCTTATCCTTTTTAGCCTTTTTTTCGATCTGAACTGGGACGTAGCAAGATGGCGATGAACTTCGAACAGGCGCGAGTCAACATGGTGGAAAACCAGGTGCGCCCCTGGGAGGTGCTGGATGCCCGCGTACTCGACGTGCTGGGCAGCGTGCGCCGCGAGGACTTCGTTGCTCCGGAACACCGCAAGCTGGCGTTCGCCGACCTGTGCCTGCCGCTGGGCCACGGCGAAGTGATGATGAAGCCGGTGATTGAGGGCCGCGTGCTGCAGGCGCTGGAACTCTTGCCGACCGATCAGGTGCTGGAAATCGGCACTGGCTCGGGCTTCCTCACCGCTTGCATGGCCAAACTTTCGGCGCACGTCACCAGCCTGGATATCCACGCTGATTTCATTACGACGGCCAGCGAGCGACTGGCGCACGCCGGCATCACCAACACCAAACTGGAAGTCGGTGAAGCCGTCGCTGCATGGCAGCCCGCCGGCCTGTTCGACGCGCTGGTCGTCTCCGGCGCGGTGTACCAGATTCCGCAGCGGTTCCTGTCCTGGCTGAAGCCGGGCGGTCGCCTTCTCGCGGTGCGCGGCGAATCGCCGGTGCAGCAGGTGGTGCTGTTGACCCATGAGGGCAGCGGCCGCTATCGCGAAGAGTCTCTGTTCGAGACCGACCTGCCATACCTGAAGCACGCCGAGCCGCCGCGTCGTTTCGTTTTCTGATTCCCCTTCCCAAAACAAGAGGCAACCCATGCGCTTGAAGCTTCTGACCCTCGCCCTGGCACTGTCGGCGTTCCCGCTGGCCGGCCACAGCGAGGACTTGCTGGATGCATACCGAGAAGCACGCGCCAACGACCCGGTGCTGTCACAGGCGGAAGCAACCCGCCTTGCTACCGGTGAAGGCGTTACCCAGGCGCGTGCGGTCATGCTCCCGCAGCTCAATGGCAGCTTTGGCCTGACGCAGCAGCAGACCGGCAGTAACCTCGCTTCTGGCTCGCTTCAGGGCAACGGCCATTCACGCACGCGCCAGGTGGGAGCCACGCTGAACCAGTCGATCGTTGACCTGAGCCAGTGGGCCAATCTGTCAGCCGCTCGTTCGCAGGCTTCTTCGCAAGACGCCACGTACGATGCCGCTCTGCAGACCCTCTATGTGCGCGTCACCACGGCTTACTTCGGTGTGCTGACCAGCCAGGACGCACTGGTGTTCGCCAAGGCCAGCGAAGACTCCTTCAAGCAGGCCTATGACCAGGCTGACCAGCGCTTCAAAGTGGGTCTGTCGGCGGTCACTGACGTTTACCAGGCCAAGTCGGAATACGAACTGGCCAAAGCGCAGTCCGTCGCGGCACAAAACACGCTCAATGACGCTAAGGAAGCGCTGACGCAGATCACCGGCAAGCCGGTTGGCGAACTCAAGAAGCTGCGCGAAGATTTGCCGCTTATGCCGCCCAATCCGGCTGATCCGGATGCATGGGTACAGGCATCGCTGAAGTCCAATGCCACCATCCAGGCCTTCCAGTACAACGTCGAAGCGGCTGAGCACAGCGTCGATGCCGCCCGTGCCGGACACCTGCCCACGCTCAATGCCACGGTATCGCGCGGCAAGGAAACGACGTGGTTCGAGCAGGCCAGCGCTGCCGGTCTGCGCGGCAATGGCCAGTACGGCACCACGGTAGGCCTGTCGGTGAACATCCCGATTTTCTCCGGTGGAGCTACGCAGTCGCGCGTTCGCCAGTCGATCTACCAGCGCGACGAAGCGCAGGATTCGTTGGAGTCGACGCGCCGCCAAGTAGTGCGTAACACGCTCAACTTCTACCGCTCGGTGCTCTCGGGCATCAGTCAGGTGGAAGCGAACAAGGCCTCGGTGGAGTCCGGCCAGAAGGCGTTGGAAGCCACGCGCGCCGGCTTCGACGTCGGCACCCAGACGATGCTGAACGTGCTCAACGCCATTCAGACCCTGACCCAGGCCGAAAGCAGCTACTCGCAGTCACGTCACGCGCTGGTCCTCGACGAGCTTCAGCTGAAGCAGTCCGCCGGCTCGATCGACCTGAAGGACATGGAACTGGTCAACGCGATGCTGCAGTAACGGCGCATCGACCACCGCTGCAAGCCACAAGGCCGGGCATGTCCCGGCCTTGTCGTGTCTGGACGTCTATTCCTGCAGCAGATCGTCGATCATGCCCATGACCCGCTTGACCGCGCCGCGCTCACTGTCGAACACGACGCGTGCAATGCGGCCCATGCTCTCCCGACGCGTGGGGTCGCGCAGCAACTGCTGTACGGCTGCGCCCAGCTCTTCTGCGCCATGAACGCGTGCCGCCCCACCCTCCTGAATCAGGGTGAGCGTGATCTCTTCGAAATTGAACGTATGCGGCCCCACCAGGACGGGTGTCGAGAGTGCTGCAGGCTCGAGCACATTGTGGCCACCGATCGGCACCAGGCTGCCGCCGACAAAGGCGAGATCCGCCGCGGCATAGAACGGCATCAGCTCACCCATCGCGTCGATCACGAAGACCTGGTGCGCCGATGACGGCACGCGATCGGCACTGCGCGTACCCACGGTAAATCCAAGGCTGCGCGCAGAGTTCTCCACCAGCTTGAAGCGCTCAGGGTGGCGCGGTGCAATCAGTAACAATGCATCCGGCCAGCGCGTGAGCACTTCCAGATGCGCTTCCAGCACGGGCAGCTCTTCGCCTTCATGCGTGCTGCCTGCGATCCACACTGGACGCAGCCTGCCCCATTGCTGACGCAACTCCTCGCCCTTGTACTCGGCATCGTAGGGCACCGGCATGTCGAACTTGAGGTTGCCCGCCACCACGATCTTCTCGGGCTCGGCACCCAGCTCGCGATAACGATCCGCATCGGTGCGCGATTGCGCGGCGATCTGCCGCACACACCCCAATGCCTGGGCCACGAGACCGCCCATCGGCTTATAGCCGCGCATCGAGCGCTCGGACAGGCGCGCATTGACGATCATCAGCGGAACGCCTCGACGGCGGCAGGCGAAGTACAGGTTCGGCCAGATCTCGGTTTCGACGATGATCGCCAGTCGCGGGCGCACGCGCTTGAAAAAGCGCGACACCGAGAACGGCAGGTCATACGGCAGATAAACATGGAACACGGTGTCGCCAAACAACTGGCGCACTCGCTCCGATCCAGTGGGTGTCACGGTGGTGACGACCAGCGGCGCATTGGGGTAATCGCACTGCAAGGCCTTGATCAAGGGCTCCGCGGCATTGACCTCGCCGACGGACACCGCATGCACCCACAGACTGCCGCTGATGCCCTTGGCCTCGAAGTAGCCGAAGCGCTCGCGCCAGCGTTTGTGATAGTCGCCATAACGTACGCCACGGGCCAGCAGACGCAGCACGATAAGCGGCGTCACCAGGTACATGGCAAGGGTGTAGAGGTAGCGCAACGGCGGGCCCATCGAATCCGGTGCGCCAGTATATCGGCGACGCCCTGCCCCCGCCCCTGCGGCGCCATGGCCGAGCGCGCACGGCTCGCCTCGTTTTGGCTTGTTCCCTACAATGCGGGCGATGCCCGGCATGTCACGCCCCCCTTTCACCCGCGCCCTCCTCGCACCTCAGCATTGGCCAGCCTGGCTCGGTGCGGGCGTGATCTGGCTGATCGCGCATCTGCCGCGCACTTGGCTGATGGGTCTCGGACGTGGCCTGGGGCAACTGGTGCAACGCGTGCCGTCGCCACGGCGGCATATTGCCGAGGCGAACATCGAATTGTGCTTCCCCGAACTCTCCAAGGCCGAGCAAGCCGAGCTGGTCAATGCGCACCTGCGCGATATCGGCCTGATGATGATGGAGTTTGCGCTTGGCTGGATGGGTAGCGAGCGCGCCATCGCCCATGTGCCAGTGACCATGGAAGGCCTGGAGCATCTCGAAACCGCGCGAGCCCAGGGCAAGGGCGTGCTGCTTGTCGGCGGCCACTTTTCGCACCTGGAATTGTGCGCGCGCCTGGTATCTCAGCGCATTCGCATCTCGGGCATGTATCGCAAGATGGATTCCGCGGTGTTCGAGTGGGCCGTGCTGCGAGCGCGCCTCGACTACGCCGAAGCGATGTTCGACAAGGACGATATCCGCGGCACGGTGAAGCACCTGCGCAACGGCGGCACACTGTGGTACGCCCCCGACCAGGACATGCGCAGCAAAGACAGCGTGTTCGTGCCGTTCTTTGGCGTGCCGGCGGCAACCATCACGGCCACGCATCACCTCGCTCGCCTTTCTGGCGCACTGGTGATTCCGTTTTTCCATCGCCGCCTGCCAGGCAATGCGGGTTATGCGCTGCGACTCGGCGCACCATTGGAGAATTTTCCAAGCACCGATCCGTTGCAAGACACTGCACGCGTGAATGCATGCATCGAGGACATGGTGCGCGCGGCACCTGAGCAATATCTGTGGGTGCACAAGCGATTCAAGACGCGACCTGAAGGCAGCCGATCCATTTACTGATGTGTGACAGGTCGGCGTCAGTGAGCCTCGGTAAACTATAGAGTGCTCCTCCCGATACCCGCTTATTCATGACCTTTCGGCTGTTTCTGCGCTCCTTGCGCCAACGCCGTGACTGGCGCGGCTCGCTTCCCAAGCGTCTCGCCTCCGGCCTGAAGTATGTCGCCCGCAGCGCCAGCATGGCGTCGCGTCAATCTGCGTGGTTGCGTGAGTTGTATGGTTCGCCGCACCTCACCTCGATTCTCGCGCATGATCCGCGCCTACTTGAGCGTTGGCATCATCACTACATCAATCGCCACATAAATCCCACGCAGCGCATGGCGATCATCAGCCAGCACTATCGCTTCGTGTTTAGTCAGCTACCCAACGACATAGTCGATGCAGTCTACCTGCATGGTCGTCACACGTTCGGCACGCTGACGCTGAAAGATGGCAGCGAACTGCTGCTCGAGTTGCGCCGCCCTACCGGTCGCAGTCGCGAAGGCGAGCTGGCCTTATGTCTGGCAAACACGCAGGGGCAACTGCTGTCGTCCGCGATCTTCAGCATCGATGACGATGGCCGCGCACTGCTTATCGGCTGCATGCAGGGTGCCGCGGCGGAGCTAGGTCGCGAAGCTGTGCGCGAACTGACCAAGCAATGCTATGGCCTGCGTCCGAAGAACCTGCTGTTCTCGCTGCTGCTGGCCTTTGGCTCTTTCACCGGTGCAAAGCAGATTCGCGGCGTGAGCAACGTCGCTCATCCGTTCGCGGGCGAAGCAGACAAGATCAAGGCGGATTACGACAGCTTCTGGGAAGACTGCCAGGGCGTACTCCAGGCCGATGGGTTCTTCGAGCTGCCCACGTCCGAACCCGAGCGCGACGAATCGCAGGTCGAGAGCAAGCACCGCTCCGCTTTCCGTCGTCGCGAGCAGCTGCGTCGCGATGCATGCGCACGCCTGCTGGACGCCATGAGCGGTCAGCCCGTGGTCTTGGCGGAAGCTGCCTGAGCAACGAAGAACACCCCCGGCGGAAGCCGGGGGTGTTGCGTGCAATGCACTTACTGCACGTTGACGAACGCCTTCCAGGCATTGAACAGGTTGTTGGCATTGACCGAGCCGAGGCCTGAAGCAAAGCTCCAGCCCGGCTGGGCCGCATAGGCCTCAGTCTTCAGGTTGTACTTGCTGATATTGGTGGAGGTCAGGCCCACCTGGATCGGCCCCAGGAACGAGTTCGGCAGCGCGCCGTAGTAGTAGCAGTCGGGCGTCACGATGTTCGGCAACTGCTGCACGCACTGCGTGGCGATGCTGCCGCGCGTGATGTTGTGGAACACGCACTTACCCGTTCCCTTGGCGCCATTGTCGGCACTGCACGCCGCCAGACTGGCCGGCGGTGCCCCCTTGGCGCCGCCATATTCCTCGGCCGCAAGCGCATACAGCGTCGGCGCGGCATTGCCCTGGTTGGCGGGCAAGCCCTTCTCCGCGAGTCCCTGATCAATCAGCGCCTGGATGCCAGCGAACATCGGCGACGACAACGAGGTGCCGCCAATCAGCGCGGTCGGCCCGGTGAAGCCCGGTGTGCACGGATACGCCGACGAGCACACGATGACCCATGTGGAACCGCCGTACGAGCCCGCAAACAGCGAGACATCCGGCACATCGCGCGACTGATCCTTGGCCGCGTTATGCACCTGCCGCTGCCATGCCGGCTTGCTGTCCACGGAAGAAGGCCCGCCACTGCCCGCTTCGGACGTGATGTAGTAGCCGTTGGGATCGAACTTCAGATATTCCTTGCAGAAGGCCAGCGAGCTGGGGAAGCCCAATGACTTGGCCGCCACTTCGTTGCCGCAGGACTGGTTCCAGGGAATTTCCGGCACATACGACAGCGCCGAGCCGTACACCGAGTTGAAGCTTGGACTGAAGTACTTCTTGGTGGTGCCATCGAGCACATCGGCGGTGTCCGTGCCGCCGACCACCGTGTCGTTCGGCGACGTGCCGAACGCATTGGCATCAATACCGGCGTCGTAGATGAAGAAGCCATTGAAGCTCGGGTTGGAGCCCGAATCACCGCTGGACACGAACACCGAGATACCTTCCGCGTCCGCCTGTGCCCACATCAGATCGATGGCGGTCTTGCTGGCGGCGTCGGTAAAACCTTCGCCATAGCCATAGCTCGCGCTGATGATGTTGGGGCGGCTGGCGCCGTTGATCAGGTTGGTAGCCGCCGTGAATACGCCACCGAAGAAGTTGTTCGAGTTCGAATCGGAACAGCTGGCCAGCCAGATGTTGGCGCCCGGCGCCATGCCGGCGGACCACTCCGCGTCGAGCAAGGCCTCGTAGTCGTCCTCACCGGGATTCGCAATGGTGGGGTCGATGCAGTTGGTGAAGCCCGTTGCCTGCGGCTGGAACTGCGTGAAAGTACCGCCGTAACTGGTCAACCCGAACTGATTGATGAAGTTGGTCCAGTCCGCCGGCACCATGGAGTTGTCCTCCACCAGTGCAATGGTGATGCCCTTGCCGGTCAGCCCGCTGCTGTAGAGCTGGTCCGTGCCATAGATCTTGGCCATGTCGTACGGCACCAGGCCGCGCGCACCATTGGTGAACCCGACGGCTTCTGGGTTTGCGCCCGAGGCGGAGACCGTCGGCTGCTTGAGCATAAAGCGCTGCTTGGAGCTGTCGTACTGCGCCGTTTTCGGCGCCACATGCTGGGGCTGCGGATGCACGTCGTTGAGACCCGCCACACCCGCCACGACATCCTGCAATGCGGAGGGAATGCTGATGTTGGTGGCATTGGCCGCGTGCGTTCCACTGTCGAGCGCGTAGTGGTTCATCTGTGTGTGGAAGGCGCGCTTGACCATGCCGGCGTTGCCGCTGAAATCGATCTGCATCTTGTTGGGATAGACGCCATTCACCGTGAAGCCCTGCGAGCGTAGCCACGTTTCGGCGGCGGCGATATCCGAGTCAAGCACGCCGAACTTCTCGCCGAACTGCTCGGGCGTCACCCATTGATGGAACTTCGCCGAGTGCGGATCGTGCTGCGCGGCAATCAGCGCATCCAATGCAGACTGGCGCAACGCGCTGCGCTTGAGTACCAAATGCATGTGATTCATCGGGGCGGTATCAGCCAGCGCACCGCTAGGTGCCGTGCGATCCACGGCAGCCAGATGTGACTGGGTGAGTGTCGAAACAACGCGCGTGTCGACCGTATGCGTGACGCGCGGCGCTTCCGTCGTCTGGATATCGGCAAGCGCTGCGTTCTGCGAGGCAGCCGTTTGGGCGGTCGCCACGAAGGGCGTAGCGGCGAGGGCCAGCGCGATGGCGGCACTCAGGTACAGATGCTCATGTTTCATGCAATGTCTCCAGGAAGAATTCCATCGAAAACAAGTGAAACCCCCTGTGTCGAACAACGTCCGGCGGTTGTGCTCCTTGTGGCCTCCTGTTCGGTCCCGTGATGAATAGGCAAACGAGCCCGCCGCGCTGCCCTCGGACAGCGCGCACGGATCACGCAAACGCACTCTCGAATCAACCCCAGGAAGCGAATGGACTGCCCCACATGCCCATTCGCATGAACGCTATTGCCAAGCGTCGAGAGTGTATGAACTGCGATGCCAGACTCGCAATCGCAACGTGAGGGTCCGACCGCTGAACGAGCCACGCACCATGCCAATTGGAAAAAAACCAATGCGCACGCGGCTTTCCACGTGACTTCACATTTTGTTGAAGCATGACCTGTACAACGCAACATTTTTCGCAAAAACGCGCGTCATCACGTGACATCATCGAAGTGGCAACGGCGCGCGGCGCGAGAAAGTAATTCCGCTCACGCAAGAAAACGCCGCGCGCAAGCTCACATAGCTAAACGCGCACTGAATTGCACAGCACGAGAGAGAGTCATCAGTGATGTGTTTCGCTCTGCTGCGCAGCCTGTTTGCGTGCCTCATGCAACTTGGCGTACTTGAGGAAGGCATAGAACGCACCGGTGACACTGGCGATAAAGCCTGCCCAACCATTGAGAAAGTAGCGTTTGCCAATGTACTGACGCAGAAAGAACACCGGCGGATAGAACACCATGCGCAGTCCGGTGAAGCGTTGCTGCTTACGCAGTTTGTACGCAACCATACCGGTGGTGTACCGATTGATCTTCTCAACACGGGTGGCGATATCGCCATCACCATCGTTCACGAAATCCGCACGCCACAGAGTCTTCACCGGCCCGCGCACTTCGACGGCCGAGTGCACTTCGACATCATTCATGCCGCCGCGACGGCGATCGAACAGACGCAGATGGCCATTGCGCCAGCTCCAGCGATGCTGCACGGTCCAGAACATGCGTTCGCGACGAGGCAAGCGGAAGCCCGCATGACGGGGCGCCACCAAGGCACGTTCGATCACCTCGCGAGTGCCCGGCGAGAGCATCTCGTCAGCGTCCAGATTGAGGATCCAGTTATGGCTGGCCAAATCGTAAGCCCGCTGCTTCTGCGGGCCGTAGTCATCGAAAGGATGGGACGCCACGCGCGCACCATGCTTTTGCGCAATGGCAACCGTATCGTCGGTGGAGCCCGAGTCGAACACCACGATTTCGTCGGCCCAGTCGACTCGGCTGAGGCAGGCGTCCAACGTGTCGGCATTGTTGTAGGTGATCACCACCACCGACAGCGGCTCACGCTTCATGCGCATCTCCCTGCATCGCGGGGAAGACATACAGCGCGGCACACCACAAGCCCAGCAGCCAGGCGAACAGCAGGCCCCACCACGCCGAATAGAAGGCCAAATGGGTGTTGAGCGGAAACAGCATCACAGCCAGCGCCAGCGTGACTGGAAACGCACGCGAGCGAGCAGCGGCTCCCACGCGACGCCACGCCACCACGGCCATGACGATCGCGGCCAACCAGCAAAGCAATCCGAGCGAGCCGGTTTCCGTGAGCACCTCCAGCACCCACTGGTGCGCATGGCACGCACCCTCGCCTTCGCCACAGGCCTCCTCCGACACCACGAAGTGATCGTTGGCCGGCGCGAACGCCGGATAGGCATAGCGATACGCCCGCACGCCGACACCATTGATGGGGTGCGCCGCGAACATCGCCACGCTGGTGCGCCAAATATCCAGGCGGCCGCTGAGCGCGGCATCCATGGACTGATCCGAACCGTGCAACGCCTGCAGCGTGCGCTCCATGCGCTGATGGAACCGCTCGGAGGTTTTCCATGCAGCGCCACCGGCAAGCAGCAAAACCATGCCAAGCACGCCGGCAACAGCGATAAAGCGCTTCGGCGAGCCAGCCATCCGCCAGGCAAAACCCAGGGCGACCAGGGCGTAGCAGAGCCATGAAGCGCGCGAGCCCGACAGCAACACCGGTCCTAGCAGGAACACGAAAGCCAGCAGCACACCTTTGATGCCCCAGCGCCGTTGCGTGGTCCACAGAACGAAGGGCGAGAGTACTGCCAGGGTGGGGCCAAGCTTGAGATTGGTGGCACCGAAGATGCCCGAGATACGCTCTACTTCCGCGTGCCCGCCAAGGCTCCAGCCCGTGAATGCCTGCACCCAGGCGTCCATCGCCCAGAAGGCCACGACTACAGCTACCGCCGCATACAACGCATACAGACGGTCTTCGCGCCGGATCGCGAAACAGGCATAGAGGCCCAGCGGCACGTAGCGCAACAGCGAGGCCACCGTGGACCAGCTCTTGCCAGGCGCTACGGAATCCACCGCCGACAACAACGCCGCGGCGACGTAAGCGCCAAGCAGCCACAGCAGCAGCCGTGCGCCAGCGTGTTCGCGAAGCGCCGAAGGATGACGCACGAACAGCATCACCACGCCGATCAGGCAGAGAAACGTGCCCAGCTCCGAGCTGCGCCCGACCGGCAACAGGGCGATCACCAGCCAGAACGGCAGCAAGGGCGAGCGCAGGCCGGCCTTGAGGGAAGCAGCGAATGAATTCATGCGTGACGGTCTGGTGGAAGACTCACGCATTGTAGGGGGAGCCACTTGCCGCGGGCTCGCCCAGGCGCCCCTCAGGCGGCGGTGAGTTCGTCGTAGAGCGCCAGCGTGGCTTGCTGCATATCGCTGAGGCGATAGCTCTGCAGCATCGGAATAGGCGGCGCCACGCGCAGCAGTTCGGCAGCACGTTCAACCAGTCGCTCGCGGTCAGCCGGCGGCACGCGGCCGGCTGGATACAACTCGGCCAGCAACTCGCCGACGCCGCCATGGGCATAACCCAACACCGGGCGGCACAGCGACAAGGCTTCGATCACCGTGCGACCGAACGACTCGGGCTTGTTCGACAGCTGCAAAATGAGGGACGAAATGGCGTAGATATCCCGCACATCATTGCGTGGCGGTGTCATCACCACCTGCCCTTCCAGGCCACGGGCGCGAACCAGCTCCTGCAGCTCGGCCAGGTAAGCCTCGCGCCCCGGCTCGATCACACCCAGCAACAGCAGGCGCACGTCGATGCCACGACGCTTCAGCTCTGCCACCAGCTCGACGGCATCGTGGTGACCCTTCAGGCGGGTGCCACGGCCAGGCAGGGTCAGCAGCGGAACGCCGGAGAGCGCCGGAAACTCGGCGAAGAACGCCTTGCACCAGTTGTCGTCGGGCCGATGCCCATACGGGAAGGCGTCCGGATCGATGCCGCGGGGAATCACCCGCACCCGCGATGGCTCCAGCCACGCATAGTGGCTGAGCATAAAGTCTCGTAGCGTCTGCGACACCGCAATCACCCGCTCACCGCGCAGCAGAATGGCGCTGTAGCGCCCCGGCGAGTTGAGCCCGTGCACGGTGGTCACGAAATGCGGGGCAGGCTTGAGACCCTTGATGGCCCACCAGCCCAGCCAGGCCGGCAGCCGCGAGCGCGCATGCACGATGTCCGGCTTCAGCTCACGCAGCAGCCGGCGCAGCGCGCCCACTTTCATGAACGTACTCAGCGACTTGCGGCCAACGTCCAAGGTGATATGCCGGCTACCCTCGGCCTCCAGCTGCGACACCATGCGGCCACCGGCCGAAATCACGATGGACTGGTGCCCAGCCCGGACCAGCGCGCGAGCGATTTCCAGCGCAGACCGCTCCGCCCCACCCGAATGGAGGGCGGGGATCAGCTGGACCACGGTCAGGGACCGCGCTGGTGTCGCGACTGCTGACATGATTTGTTCAAAAGGTGCCTTCATCCCTAGAGGCAAGCAGCAATCGTGCCGAAACCGGCGGAAGAGTATGTTTCAGCTGTAACCGGTTTGCGGAAAATCAGTCCCGCAGCACGTAACGCGCGCCGCAATAAGGACATGTGGACTCCCCGCCGTCTTCAACGATCGGCAGATAGACCTTCGGATGGGAGTTCCACAGCGCCATGCCGGGCATCGGGCAGGACAGCGGAAGGTCCGCGCGCGTCACTTCGTAACGATTTTCGGCATTCGCCGGGATCAGCGGGGCAGCCGCAGGGGAACGCGACATGGGGAAAACTCCATCAAGACACCGAACTGACAATGTTAGCAGGCCAGCCCGGCAGCGCGAGGTGACCCCGCTGCGTTCACTTCGGGAAGTCAGTTGTGCAACTACGCTCAACCAAGGGTGGAATAAGCATCCGACCGGCTGCACCACCCGATAAGGGGACCGCCATGGACTTCGGAAGAATCTTCAGCCGCATCAAGGCCATCCTCACCTCGCCACAAACCGAGTGGCCAGTCATTGCTGCCGAACCAGACACTGTCCGCGGGCTGTACCGCAACTACATCCTGATCGTTGCGGCACTGCCGGCCATTGCCTATTTCATCAGAGGCAGCCTGATCGGCTATGGCGGCTTCGGCATCCATGTGCGCACCGGTTTGGGCACGGGGCTGCTGCGCGCGATCCTGCATTACGTGTTGATGCTGGCCATGACTTATGTGATGGCGCTAATCGTCAACGCACTGGCGCAGTCTTTCGAGGGACAGAAGGATCCCGTGCAGGCATTGAAAGCCGTGGCTTATTCGTGGACGGCGAGCTGGGTGGCAAGTGTGGCCGTCATCATCCCTTGGCTGGGCTGGCTGGTGGCCATTGCCGGCGTCATCTACGGCGTCTACCTGCTCTATCTCGGCCTGCAGCACACCATGCGCTGCCCGCAACACAAAGCGGCTGGCTATACCGCTGTCATCGTGATCATCGCCATCCTACTCAGCTGGATCGTGGGGCTGATCGTGGCAGGGCTGATTGGCGGCGCCGCTTTCACCGCCGCCACGACGGACGCGATTCACGTCAAAGGCAGCGACGGCAGCACCGTGACGGTGGATACCAACAGCACCGTCGGCAAACTCGCCGCCTTAGGCGACAAGGGCAAGGTCGTGGTGTCGTTGTCGCCGGAAACGCTGCGGGGGTTTTTGCCCGATGTTCTGGATGGCATGAAGCGCACGAAATTCGATGCGCAGCGCTCGGGCGTGGCCGGTATGCAGGTGACCACGGCAAGTGCCCAATACAGCGACGGCCAGGGTCGCGACGTACGGCTGGAAATGGCCGACACAGGGAATATGCGCGGCATGATGGCCCTGGCCAGTGCGATGGCACCATCGTCTGAGCAACAGACCGATCACGGGTATCAGAAGACTTACACCAGCAACGATCGCCTGGTGAATGAGTCGTGGGATACACAAACCAAGAGCGGCGAGTACGGCGTCATCGTGGCCCAGCGTTTCAGCGTCAAGGCCAGCGGTCATGCGGACAGTGTCGATCAGCTCAAACAGGTCGTGAATGCTATCGACCTCTCCAAGCTCGAATCGCTCAAGAACGAAGGCGTCAGCGATAAGTGACGCTCCCAAAGAAAAAGCCCGCGCCAAAGGCGCGGGCCCCTTCCCACCCAGCGTTGGGATTTACTTGGTCGCTTCGGTCTTCGGCACCGAGGCTTCGGTGGTGATGCGCACGCTGATCTCGTCGCTCACGTTCGGCACGTAGGCGCCGATGCCGAAGTCGGAACGCTTGATCGTGGTGACGGCATCGAAGCCGACGGTCGGCACCTTCATCATCGGGTGCACGCCGGCCTTGTTGAGCGTGGCGTCCAGCGTCACCGGCTTGGTCACGCCATGCACGGTCAGGTCGCCGGTCACCTTGTACTTGTTGCCGCCCTCGGCCTGCACCTGGGTGCTCTTGAAGGTGATGCTCGGGTACTTGTCGGCGTCGAAGAAGTCCGCCTTCTTCAGGTGCTCGTCCAGCTTGGACACGTGCGTGTCGAGGTCGGCGAGCGGCAGCGTCACGTTGACGGACGACTTGGCCGGGTCCTTCTCGTCGTACACGATGGTGCCGTCACCCAGGCCGATGTTGGCGGTGGGGTTGGAGAAGCCGAAGTGATTCCAGGAGAACAGCACCTGGGTGTGACCCGGATCCATCTTGTAGGTCACCGGGGCGGCCTGGGTGGCCATGGCGGCGGTCATCAGACCGGCGAGCAGCAGATAACGGAAAGAGCGCATGTCTTGAATCTCCAGTGGGATAGGGCTGCGAGTGGGACGCAGGCAGCAGGTGATCAGGCGATACGGCAGGCTTCGTCGAACGAAAGGCGTGGGCTACGCGGGAACAGGTCACGGCTGGCGTCGCCGTAACCGATGTTGACCAGGAAGTTGGACTTGAACGTGGTGCCGGCAAAGAACGCCGCATCCACACCGGCATTGTCGAAGCCGGACATTGGGCCGCAGTCCAGACCCAGCGAACGGGCCGCCATGATCAGATAGGCACCCTGCAGCGAACCGTTGCGGAAGGCGGTGACGTCGATCAGCGGCTGATTGCCGGCGAACCAGCTGCGCGCGTCAGCGTGCGGAAACAGCTGCGGCAGCTTTTCGTAGAACTCGTGGTCGGTGGCCACAATCGCGGTGACCGGCGCCACCAGGGTCTTGGCGCGATTGCCTTCGGACATGAACGGCGAAAGCTTCTCCTTCGCCTCCTTCGACTTCACGAACACCACGCGCATCGGCGAGGAGTTGGCGCTGGTCGGACCGAACTTGGCCAGTTCATAGAGCTGATGCAGCTGGGCATCGCTCACTTCCTTCGGCAACCACGCGTTGAACGTGCGGGCGGAACGGAACAACTGGTCGAGGGCGGTCTCGGAAAGCATCTCGCTCATGGGTATCCTTTGATCAAAGTAAGCCTGCAATGGCTACCCAGTGTAAGGGCGGGAGCAAGGAAACAGGACCCAGGCGAATGAAACGAACTGTACCGCTCAGGGAAACAATGGCTCCGGTATCCACCGTATGCTGAAGCTTCACGGCGCCTGCTGGGTGATCACCGACAGCGCGGCCGGCAACCAGCGCCAGGCGTTGGCGCTGGCGGATTTGCTGGAGTTGCCGGTGCGCCACTTGCAGCTGGAACCCAGCCTGCCATGGTCCTGGCTGTCGCCCCATCTCACCCTGGGCGCCCGCCTCGCCTTGTCTGCCACCCAACGACATCAATTCGCACCCCCCTGGCCCGCGGTGGCCATCGGCTGCGGGCGGGCTTCCGCGCTCTATACCCGGGCGCTTCGTTCCCTGAGCGGCGGACGTACCTACACCGTGCAGATCCTCGACCCGCGCATTGACCCCAGCCATTGGGACACGGTGATTGCCCCACAACACGATGGACTCACCGGACCCCATGTCATCACCCCGCTGGGTTCGCTCAACCCGGTGGCCGATGCCTGGCTGCAAGACGGTCGTGATGCCGACCCCGCTTTCGAAGCGCTGCCGCGCCCGCGCGTCGGTGTGTTGTTGGGCGGACCGCGCAAAGGCATTCCTTTCGATGCCGCCTATATCGAGCAGCTATGCACGGGGTTACTGACGCGCCAGCGCATGGAAGGGGGCAGCTTGCTGGTGCTCGCTTCACGGCGTACGCCAGTTGAACTGATCGCCATCGTGCGCCAACGGCTCGCGAATGTGCCCGGCTTGGTGTGGTCAGGGCAAGACGACGGCAGCAATCCCTATCCCGCTGTGTTGGGCTGGGCGGACCGACTCGTCGTTACGCCTGATTCGGTCAACATGCTTTCCGAAGCCTGCGCCGTGGGTTGCCCGGTGCACACACTCGTGATTGCGCCACTTCCTGAGAAGCTTGAGCGTTTTCACCAGGCACTTCGCAACGCCGGTCGGCTGCACACCCTCGACGCCATCGCTCCATCGCCTGCGCAGCCGCTGCGCGAAACGGCGGTCATTGCCGAGACACTGCGTGGTCGTATCGCGATACGTCAGGCACAGGGCCATTGACGCATCGCGTTATCGGTCAGAACTGGAAGCCTAGCTCCGCCGTCACTTCCCTGACGTTGTTGCGCAAACGCTCCACTTCGTCGTCGCGCGGCGCAATGCGCGAGCGCAAGTCGAGGGTGCATGCGAGCGCGCGATGCAGCAGTTCAGAATGGGCTTCTGCGAACAGGCCCGCCTGATGGCCGGTGAGCAAGCCGGCGTTGCGACAGGCTTCGATCAACCCGGCATTGGCGGTGATGTTGAGCAACGCCGGATGTGCGGCGGCATGGGCGAGCACCAGTCCCTGCAGGGCGAATTCGATGTCGAGCAAACCGCCATCACCCTGCTTCAAGTCGAACTGGCTGGTGTCCGAACGATCACGCTCCGCACGCCAGCGCTGCCGCATGCTGCTGACTTCCTGCAGCACGGCATCACGATCGCGCGGCACCGCGAGTACATCGCGGCGCACTTTGGCGAGTTCGACATGTAGTGCGGCATCACCGGCGATGGGACGTGCACGTAGCAGGGCCTGATGTTCCCAGGTCCATGCGCGGCTCTTCTGGTAACCCTCGAAGGCATCGAGGCTGCTCACCAGCAGACCCTTGGAACCATCGGGGCGCAGTCGCGTATCCACTTCATACAGACGACCAGCGCGGGTGAGCACGGTCAACCAGTTCATCACACGCTGCGCGAGCCGCTGGTACCAGCGCGAACCTTCCAGCGGTCGCGCTCCGTCACTCATCAGGTGGGCGCGCTTGCCGTCGTAGACGAACACCAGGTCGAGGTCGGACGCGAAGCCCAGTTCCTCACCGCCCAGGCTGCCGTAGCCGAGCACCGCGAAGCCATTGCCTTCGCCGGGCAGACGACCGTGCTGAGCCGCCAATTCGCGCTCCGCCAGTGCGGTGACCGCCAGCACGATCGATTCGGCCAGCACGGCCAATCGACGCGCGGAGGCCACGGCGTCGGCGCGGCCATCACTGAAGGCAAGGCCAAGACGAAAGGCCACGCTGGCCTTAAATTCGTTGAGTCGCTCAAGCTCCGCTTCGGCTTCGCGCTCGTCCAGCGTCGCCAGTACGCGTGCGATTTCGGCGCTGATGTCCGCACGCTTGAGGGGTAGCTGATCAATGCGCGGATCCAGCACATCGTCGAGCAGCAGCGGTTGAGCAATCACGCGCTCGGCCAGAAAGGCGTTCTCGGCAAACAGCCGCGCAAGACGCAGGCGCGCCGCCGGCTGCTCTTCCAACAAAGCGAGATAGGAAGAACGCCGCGCTACCGCCTGCACCAACCGGCACAGACGCAGCAGACAGGCCCCTGGCGCCACACTGTTGCGCGCCACCGCGAGCAGTTGTGGCATCAGGCGATCGAGCTGCTCACGCGAGCGCTGCGACATGGCGCGCACGGAGGCGGCCTGAGTCAGTTTCTGCAAGGCCTCGGCGGCCTCGGCACCCGGTGTAAATCCCGACGCTTCCATCAGAGAGGCGTCGAGGGTTTCCTGGCACGCATGCTGCCAAAGCGCGACGTCTTCCACCGGAGCACTGACCGAGCGCCCGCCCTGCGGCATCAGCACGGCGGCGAATTCCTCGCTGACGTCGGCGCGATGTCGTGCCAGTTCGGTTTCGAGTTCCTCCCACGACGCATGCCCTAATCCCAGAGCAATACGTTCGCGACTGAGCGCATCCTCGGGAATATCGTGGGTCTGTGCATCGCGCAGCATTTGCACGCGATTTTCCACGCGACGCAGGAACACATACGCCTCGCGCAGCGCACGGGCACGTGCCGCACTGATATGACCCCGGGCTTCGCATGCCGTCAGCGCCGGAAGCAAGCCGCGCACGCGCAGACTGGGTTCGCGGCCACCGCGAATCAATTGCACCAGCTGCACCACGAATTCGATCTCGCGGATGCCTCCCGGCCCCAGCTTGAGGTTGTCGGCCAGATCCTTGCGCGCCACTTCGGCATCGATCAGCGACTTCATTTCGCGCAAGCCGGCGAATGCGGTGTAATCGAGGTACTTGCGATACACGAACGGGCGCAGCAGTTCCTGCAGTTGCTTGCCGCCGTTGCGATCGCCGGCGACGGGGCGCGCCTTGATCCACGCGTAACGTTCCCAGTCGCGGCCCTCGCTCTGGTAGTACTGCTCCATCGCGGAGAACGGCAGGGCGAGTCGCCCGGCGTTGCCGAACGGGCGCAGACGCAGATCCACTCGGGCGCAGATGCCATCCACGGTGGGCTCATTAAGCAGGCGCACCAGCTGTCGCGTCAGCCGCACGAAGTACTCGCTATTGTCGAGCGAGCGAGCGCCGTCACTCTGACCGCTGTGCGGGTAGGCCAACACCAGATCGATATCGGAAGAGAAATTCAGCTCGCTGCCACCCAGCTTGCCGAAGCCGATCACCACCATGCGCTGCCATTCGCCATCGTGGCTGCGGCTGTGACCGTAACGCGCGGCCAGCATGCGCTCAGACCAACCCAGTGCGGCGCTCAGCAACACTTCGTAAAGCACGCTGGTTGCCGACAAGGTTTCCGGCAATTCATCCAGGCCGTTGACGTCGCGGAACACCAGGCGCAGCGCTTCCGCATGGCGGAAACGGCGCAGCTCGGTCAGGCAGGTCGGCTCGTCGTCGGACAGCCGCACGGCGTCGATACGCGCGCTGGCGTCACTACCCGAGCGCAGGCGCTCCAGCCCCTGCGGCGCCAGCAGTTGGGGCTGGCGAAACCAGGTGTCGAACGCGAAATCGCTGGCCAGCAACGTGCGCCGGATGCGCTCGGCCACGCCGGCATCGTCGTGCAAAGGCACGCCCATTTGCCGGCAACGTGCCGCCAATTCGCTGTATCGGTCGTCGATCAGCGCACGAAGCGCCTGGGATTCCTGAGGCCGGGTAAGAACAGTCATCAGGGCATTGTGCCGCACCGGCCCCTGTCCTGCCGACCGCCCTGCTGACGCAGCCCGGGCGGGCCGGCACGCCGCCAACGATTGGTTCAGATCTGGACTATTACAGTCCGGTGTCCACGCCATGTCAGCTACCCGTAAGGTGCCATGACCCCCTCAGCGACGCCGTCCGTGCTGCGCGCGCGGCCCCTGTCCTTTCGCCTGGCGCTGGTCGCGTTGCTGGCGATCGTTTTCATGCTATCGACCGGTTGGGTCGACGGCGGGGCTGGCGTCGGCCCATCACAGGCGCTGAGCCAGCCGATCTATCTGCTCGCCAATGCCCTGCCCGGCTTGCTGCTGGCCACGCTGCTTCTGGTATTGAGCCGGCGACTGCTGTTGTCATTTGGACTGGCCTTCCTGCTGCAGACCGTGGTCTACGCGATCAATACGCTGAAGGTGCGCAACCTCAACACGCCGCTGATGCCGGAGGACTTCCACATGCTGGGGCAGTTGCGCCGCGGTGGACTCAGGTTGTTGGGCAGTTATCTGCCGGCGAGCCCGTGGCCCTACCTGACGTTGATGGTCGCAGTGGCCGTGATCGTGATCGCGTGGCGCATGGAGCCGCCGATGTTCGCGCGGCATACGCGCGGCAAACGGCTGGTGTCTGGCCTGGCACTGTTTGGTTTGCTGGGCACCTTGTTCGCCGGTATGCCGGGCTGGATGAAGATCTATGGCGGCAGGTATCTATGGCTGGAGCCCTGGTCCGCCTCGGCCACGGCGGAGCACTCCGGCCTGGTCAGCTCATTGGTGATGTTCCATCTCCATCAGGGTCAGGCGCGCAGGAAGCCCGACCCCGCCGCTGCGCAGCAGCTGATCGAACGAACAGATCTAGCGCTGCGCGAGCGCATGCAGTTGCCACTAACCGGCCAGGGCGCCATGCCCGACATCGTGGTAGTGCAGAGCGAGTCGTTCTTCGACCCTTCCATCATGAAGGGTTACGAACACATGGACCTCACCCCTCACTTGCGTCAACTGGCGGCGCAGGGTGAGAGCGGCCCGCTGCATATACCCACCTACGGTGGCGGCACCATCCGCACCGAGTTCGAGGTTCTGACCGGACTTTCGCTGCGCTACTTCGACGACCTGCAGTTCCCCTATCTGCAGATGAATCACAAGATCGTCCCCAGCATGGTGCGCTCGCTGCGCGCCCATGGCTACGAAACCATCGCGCTGCACGGCAACGACCCGGGCTTCTGGAACCGCACCACCGCGTTCCGCGCCATGGGCTTCGACCGCTTTGTGTCGCAAGACGCCTTCCCGGCGAACGCGAGCATGGACGGCCAGTACATGGCCGACAGCGCCATGACCGACGAAATCATGGCGCAGCTGAAGGATGCCGGCCCACCGCAATTCCTGTTTGCCATAAGCCTTGAGGCACACGGCCCTTACGACGTGCCGCCGGGCGATGCCGCTGCGCGCGACGCCATTGCAGTACCCGACGGCGTGACCGGTGCAAACAAGCTGGAGCTGCAGAACTACCTGTATCACATGCAGCATGCCGATCAGGAGCTGGGCCGATTGGCCGCGCTGTTGGCGCAGCGCGACCGCCCCACGCTGCTGCTGTTCTACGGCGACCACCTGCCCGCGCTCACCGATACCTTCAACCTCACCGGCTTTGTCGATGGCAAGGACATGCTGAGCCAGGCGGGCATCTGGCTGCTGGTCGACCCGCGTAATCCCTCGCCGGCGCGTCACGAAGCTCTGGCTTCGTGGATGCTGCCGGGGCGACTGCTGGAACAAGCCGGCATGCGCGACGATGCTTACTTCGCACTCACCCAGGTCATCGCCTCGCAACTGGCGATGCTGACCCGCGCACCCGGCGCACCGCCACAAGTCGAGGACCGCGCCGAAGCCGTAGCTGACCAGGACATGGCCAACGTCGCGCTGCTGCGCATGAAGGGCAAGCTCGACGCCATGCTTCCCAAGCTGGAAATACAGACCGCGGACGTGGACGAAAACGATGGCGCCATCGGCGCCATCGAGAGGGAAACCGTCGGCGCCCACCCGTAGCGCCGGCATATGGACGTCCATACAAACTGAGGCTGGCGGCCGTTTTTCAAGGAATACAAGCGGGCTACGCCCGCTTTTTTTATGGCCTGACAGCGCCGATTTAGCGATCTGTCTGCTTGCTTAAGGGAGCCAGTTTCGTTCAGGTTCGGTAGAGCGATCCGCGTCTAGCTTTGGTCCCAGCCGCGAAGCAACGCCTTCGTCGGCATCCACACATCGAGAGGTTGTCCTCATATGCGTAAGACCATGCTTGCCGCTCTCATCGTCACCGCCGCTTCCGTGCTGACGGCACCGGCGTTCGCTCAGAACACTGCTGCCGCCGCGAAGACCCAGGCCGCCGCGATGAAGACCGAAACCAGCACCACCGCTGGTGCGGCAGCGCAGGAAACGGCCAAGACCGCTGCCACGTCGGTCGACCAGGCTGCCAGCAAAACCGCCGCCAGCGCCGAGAAGACCGCCGACAAGACGGCTGACAAGGCAACCGGTACGGCTGAGCACGCTACCCACAAGGCCAAGCACACCACGCATAAGGCCAAGGCCGCCGCTACCGACGCGACCAAGACCGAAGCGAGCAAGCCGGCCGCTGGCCAGTAAGCGCGACGCAACCCACGCAGTACCAGAAGCCCCGGGAGTTCGGTCCCGGGGCTTTTTTATGGCTTCAGAAATCGTAGGTGCCCGACAACAGTACGCTGCTGCGCGTACGCACCGGTACGAAGGACTCGGTGAAATCGGCGGGATACAGGCGCCGGCCGAGCAGGTTCCTCACGCCAAGCGTGACGCGCCAGCGATCTGCGCGATAGGACACATTGGCGCCTACTTCGGCCTGACCGGGTATGGGGTAGTAGGTGGCGTAGTCCAGGCTCTGACCCAGTGACTTGCTGCGGGCCAACACACCGCCCGCCACGCCCCAACCCCGCAGGGTTTCACCCTGGAACCAGTAGCTGGCCCACAAGTTGAAACGCTGACGCGGCGCGCCGCTTGCCGCCGTGTCGTCATGGTTGTTGATCAACGCATGGGTGTAACTGGTGCTGATGTCCAGGCCAGGGGCCACGCGGCCAACAAACTCCACCTCGACGCCGCGATTGGTCTGACCGGGACCGAGTGTGGCGAAGTTGGGCGGCTGCGGTGACAGCAGCACATAACTGTGGTCGAGCATGATGCGGTAGAACGACACCGTCAGACGCGCCTGCTGGTTGAACAGGTTGAACTTGGCGCCCGCTTCCAGCTGCCGCGACAGGGCGGGTTCCAATGGCCGCCCGTTTTCCCCGAGGTACGACACCGGCTGGAAGCCGCTGGCGGTGCCGCCGTAAAACGTGATGTCGGGCGTGAGCTTGTACACCAGCCCCGCGTTGGGCACCCATTTCGTGCGACGTAGCGTCAACGGATGGTCTTCAGCGTCGCTGGTGACCACCCTGTACGCGGTGCGACGCAAGGCCAGCGTCATGTCCCAGCGTTCACCCAGTGCGAGCTGGTCTTGCAGAAACAAGCCGTTGTCCACGGACCAGGGCATGCCTGACAACGGCTGGTTGTCCTCCGGCAGCACGACGGCTGACACACGCGGCAACGGAGGGCTGGTGAAGATGTTGTACGTGCCTTGATCGTAGGTGTGCAGCAGATCGTCCGTGTGCCCGATGCGCGAGCGCGAGTAGTCCAGGCCCAGCGTCAGCGTATGCGTTACCGGGCCGGTACCAAAGACGCGGATGAAATCGTTTTGTAGCGAGTAGTAGGTGTCCTTGTAGCGATAGGCTTCGGCCCATGCGGACATGTCGCCGTTGATGGCGGGGTCGTAGAGCCCCCAGCTTTGCTGATCGTTCCGCTGCTGAACGTATTGCCCCCGACTGCGCCAGGTCCAGGCATGACCCAATTGTTGGTCAAGCAGGTAGTAGAGCCGGTCCGTTTGATAGCTGGCGTAATCGCTTGGGTTACCGGGCAACAACCCGGAGGGTGTCGCCGTGGAGAGCCGGTCCCCCAGCAAGACCTGGTGATCAGGAATCGGCAGTCGATTGAGAATGCGCTGCACGCCGACGACCAGATCCGTGCTGACTCCGCGCCAGCCAATCGACGGCGCCAGGTACGCGCTGCGCCGGTGGCGATAGCCCTGCGGCGAGCGATCGGCGTACTCACCCGACACCACCAATCGATAGGTCAGGCCGGGCGTTTTACCCAGTGACCCGGCCAGATCCACGCCGAGCTGGGTCTCGCCAAGTTCGCCGAACGTATAGCTCAACTGGCGCACCGGCTCGCTCTGCGGCCGCTTGAGGCTCACATTCACGAGGCCGCCGAAGTTGTTGCCGTTGGTGTCGCCAAGAATCGACTGGGGCCCCTTGAAGACTTCGACCTGCTGCAGGCCGACCAGCGGCGGAAAATCCCCGGAACCGGCAATGCCGCTCGGCATGCCGTCGATGAGGCCGCTGCCGGTGTAGAAGCCACGAACCTGGAACGCCGGCAGCCCTTCCGAGCCGTCGACGTATTGCACGCCCGCCACGTTGCGCACCGCGTCGGCCACGCTGAGCATCTGCTGCGAATCCATCAGATCACGCGTGACCACGCTCACCGATTGCGGCACGTCGATCAGGTCCACGTCGTTGCGCAACGCGGTACTGGCCAGCGTGGCCATGAAGCCGAGGTTGCGTTCAACCATCGCGTTGGCGACCACCGGGGTCAACACCGTGGCATCGGCGCGACTGGCCGCGACCTTCGTCCCATCCGGTGCCAACGTGGCGCGCGGCATCACCGCCACCGTGCCAGGGCCGGAGAACTCGTATTCAAGTCCCGTGCCTTGCAGCAGAGCGTTAAGCGCATCGGCGGGCGACAGGTTGCCCGTGACACCGGGCGTGCGGAAACGCGCAATCGTGCTGCCTGCCGTGAGTACCTGCACGTTGGCCTGCTTGCCGAACGCGATCAATGCCGTCGCCAGTGGCTGCGCGGGAATGGCGAAATCGATCCGTGCTGCCTCCGGCGTCGCGCGCGCGCCGGCGATGCCGGCGCATGGCGCCAGGCCCACCGTCATCACCAGGCTGCTCAACAGCAGCAGCTTCGCACGCCCCCTCATGGCATTCGCTTCTCGTCGAGCGAAAACCGCGAGTGTGACATGCGTGGCGGACGTTGTGTCGACCTCAACAAGTCTTTCGACGTCGACCTTGCGGCACGCTGTCGCCGCTGCGAACTCAGCGATTCACCGGGTTGCGCTTCGCGCTGGACAGCACGGTCTGTCCACCTGCTTCGCTCACCTTCAGCGGCAGCACCTGCGGCAATGCCTGCAGCCAGTCATCGATGGCATCGGTCTTGACCGTACCGGTGAAGGTCAACGACTGCAGATCAGCGTCGGCTATGCGCAGCGGATGGCTGCGATAACGGTTGATGTTGGCCACCACCACGGACAGCGGCTCGTTGTCGAACTCCAGCCGCGCGTCACGCCAGGCAGCGGTGCGGGCCGGATCGGTGGCATACACATTCATGGCCGCGTGTGTCGGGTCGTAGCTCACCGCCTGACCGGCAACCGCTTCCAGACTGTCGTTGCGACCCGAACCATCGGCAATGCGCACGCGGCCTTCGGCCACGGCGATGGTGACGCGATCGCCGGTGCGGCGAACGTCGAAGGCCGTTCCAATGTCCTCGATGGTCAGCTTGCCGACATGCACCACGAACGGACGATCGGCGTTATGGGTCACCTCGAAATAAGCCTCGCCTTCGGCCAGCTCCACCTGACGTTGGTCGCGACTGAAGCGTGTGGTGAGACGGGTCGCGCCGCCCAGGGCAACGCGCGATCCATCGTCCAGCGTAATGTCGCGTTGAGCGGCCACCGAACTGGTATAGACCTGCGGCGCCACGCGATGTCCGAGCATGGTCCAGCCCAGATAGCCGCCAGCCACCAGCAGCACAGCCGCCGCAGCAGCGCTCATCGGCATCCAACGACGCGACGTCACCTGCGTCGGCGCGAACTCGGCCAGAAGGCTTGCGCGCGTTACCTCACCCAACCCACCAAGACGCGCGGCCAGTTTGGAGATCTGCTCAAAGGCCACCAGATGACTCGCATCCTCGTCAGCCCAGGCCAGCCACTGCTCCGTCGTCCGTTCGGTAGCAGCGGGCTCACGCAGTCGTACCCACCAGTCGGCGGCGATGCGCATGGTTTGTTCGTTCGGGGTATTAGCCATCATGGCATCTCCGGTTCGTCCACCCGCGCCCGGCAATGCGCCAGGGCGTTGGCAACGTGATAGCGCACCATGCGCTCGCTGATCTTCATGGTTTTGGCGATAACGCCGATGTCACGCCCGTCGATGACGTGCATGACGAAGGCGCGGCCAGTTTTTGCAGGCAGCTCGCGCAATGCCTCACGCAGCGCGTGCAGCTGACCCGTCGCCGCGGCGTGTCGCTCGGGAATGGGTGGCAGATGCAGATCCTCATCCGGAGGATCGAGCGGGTGGTCGTCGCGAACCTGCCGCATGCGCAAGCGATCCACCGCCAGGTTGGTGGCCACGCGGTACAGATAGGCGCGCAGCGAATCTACCTGCTCGGGACGTTCCATGGTCACCAGCCTCACGTAAGCCTCCTGCGCCACTTCCTGGGCGTCGGACAAGGAGTTGAGCCGGCATTGCAGGAATGCGACCAACGCACGGTTATGCCCGCGGAACAGGTCCGCGATGCGCAGCGCGTGGGCTGGATCGAGATTCATTCCCGGGTTGCCGGGGGCGTTGACTGGCGCGTCCACTAGGCTTCCCTGGTCACGACTTCCGGGGGCAAAGGGAACGATTGTAGCGCGGCATCCGCTTCGGCCATGTCGCGCCACCATGGTACGGGGCGCAGCGCACCGCTCAGCAGCTGCACGGCAGCCCAGCGCAGATCGGCACGCCGACGGAACGCGGCGCGATGTTTGCTCTCGACTTCGCTCTCGGTGCGATGGTGCAAGGTGGCAGGCAGTTGATACCAGCCACCGTCCACGGCGACACCGCCCTGCTCCAGCCAGTACGCGTCGTAGTCGGCGTGAAAACGGGCGCGCCCACGCAGCGGATGGGCATCCTTGCCTACGGCCAGAATGCGGTCCATGCCGCACTGCCCGGCAAGCGCATAGGCCAGCACCAACAGCAACTGCTTGGGACGCATGCCGTGCAGGTTGCGGGTCAGTGCGCGCACCTGCTCGCGTGCGTCCAGGCCATCTGGCCCTTGGATGCAGCCGATCGCCAGGGTGTGATCATCGATCACCGTCATCACCAGGCGATACAGCGGCTGATGATCCGCATCGCTCAGCTCGATGCTCAACTCGCCCTCGCACCCCATGTGAATGGGTGGACGCAGATGAAGATGCAACGTGCTGCCATCTCTCATCGTCAACTCGCCCAGTGTCGCGCGTCCACGCACGTAAACGGACTCGAACAGCTCGGCCGGCCACCGTTCCAGCATCAGTCGATAGTGGGCATGCACGCTGCGCAAACGCGCCTCGCGATGCCAATGTCGGTTGACGAAGCGATGCAGATGGCGCTCCTGCAGGCGCGGATCGCACTGCACACAGGCCTGCATCAAGGGATGAGTCTGCAGAAACGACAGAAAGCGCTGGTGCTGTACCGGCAGGCAAGCCGCCCGCGCCAGGTACTTGGCCGCCATCAGGGCGCGCTGCCCCGGGTGGCCCACCCAGTCATGGCGATCGCGCAGTGAACGCCACCACCGGTTCATAACAGGGTTGCCATCCGTGGCGGCTCTCTCCCGTTGTCCAGCCATTTGCGAACGCTCGGGCCTCGCCAGTCGTAGTTCGCGCTCCAGGGAACGTTGCGCCGCATAAGCGCAGCCGCTAGCAGCGAACACCAGGTCGGCGTCCAGAGGTTCCTCCCCTGGCAGAAGATTCCGTTCGTTCAAGGCTCGCGCGTCCCGCGTTTTGGCTGTGACATAAGCCAAGACGTTTGAGCGCGGCAAAATGGAAATGGCTGGAAGAAATTTTTTTCAGCCCGTGGCCTGAGGGCTCCGGGCCGGGCGTTTCAAACGACAGCGAGCCGCTCGGCGCGGAGCGGCCTTCGTAGTCCGATCGGTCAGCGCCGCGATGGCCGGGCGCGCTTGGCGTCGTACATGGCCTGGTCCGCCCTTTCCAACAGGTGATCGAGCTCCTGCCCGTCGTCCGGGTAGAGCGCCAACCCGATGCTGGCCCCCAAGGAGATGCGCTTCCACTCGAACTCGAACGGCTGGGCGATGCACTCGGACAGCCGCTCGATCTGCGCCTTGGCAACGTCGCGACTGTCGATGCCCGAGAGAATCACGCCAAACTCATCGCCGCCCACGCGCGCCACCGTATCACTGGCCCGGCAGCTGTCCTTGATGCGCGCCGCCAGCTCCTTGATCGCCGCATCGCCTGCGCGATGACCCAGCTGGTCGTTGATGGGCTTGAGCCCGTCCATATCCAGATTGAGCAAACCGAACGGCCGGAGCCCGCGCTGCGCTTCCGCCAACCGGGACCGCAAGCGCTCGAAAAACAGGGAACGGTTGGGCAGGCCCGTCAACGCATCATGCGTGGCCTGAAAAAACAGTTCGTCCGCTTCGTATTTGGCGGCATGGAACATCGAAGCGGCAATCACCTCGGACATCAGCTCGAGGATTCTCACATCCGCGTCGTCGAACGAGCTGGGTTCATGGGCCAACACCTTGAGCACGCCAACGACGGTGTCGTGATGGCGCAACGGCACCACCACCATCGAACGCAAACCAATCTGTCGACAAGCCTCGCGATTGACCCGTTCATCAACTTCCGAGTCCTCGCAGATCAGCGCACGGGCCTCGGCTATGCAATGGCCGGAAAGACTCTCGCTGCGCCGCAACCGCATGCCCAGGTGCGAACCGGCCACGCCACATGCGGCGCGGTAAACCAGCTCGTTGCCTTCCGCCAGCTCCACCACCGCGCCAGTTGCCGACGTGAACTGCTGCGCCCGCTCCGCCACCAACGCCATCACCGCACCGAGATCCAGCCCCAGCTTGGCGATCTCTGTCTGAGTCTTGATGACATCCAACAGTCTGCCATCGGACCACGGCTGCTCACGCTCTTTCATCACTGGGTCCCCGAGATACCCGCTTCTATTCCAGCACGGACACAGTAGCCCGGGTGCGAACATCGCGCAAAAAAGAAAACCCCGCACAAGGCGGGGTTTTCTCGTAGTGCGATGCCTGGAAAGGCGTGGACTTAGAAGTCCATGCCACCCATGCCGCCCATGCCGCCCGGCGCACCGTGCGAATGGCCTTCGTCCTTCTTCGGCACTTCGGTCACGGCCGCTTCGGTCGTGATGATCGAGCCGGCCACCGAGGCAGCGAACTGCAGGGCCGAACGCGTGACCTTGGTCGGGTCCAGGATGCCGAAGGCGATCATGTCGCCGAACTCGCCGGTGGCCGCGTTGTAACCGAAGTTACCGTTACCTTCCTTCACCTTGTTGAGGATGACGGACGGCTCGTCGCCAGCATTGGCAACGATGGCGCGCAGCGGGGCTTCCAGGGCGCGACGGGTGATGGCGATGCCCAGGTCCTGGTCGGTGTTCTGACCCTTCAGGCCTTCGAGCACCTTCAGCGAGCGGATCAGCGCAACGCCGCCGCCCGGGACCACGCCTTCTTCAACGGCTGCACGGGTAGCGTGCAGGGCGTCTTCGACGCGGGCCTTCTTTTCCTTCATCTCGACTTCGGTAGCAGCGCCAACCTTGATGACGGCCACGCCGCCAGCCAGCTTGGCCACGCGCTCCTGCAGCTTCTCGCGGTCGTAGTCCGAAGAGGTCTCTTCGATCTGCGCCTTGATCTGGCCGATGCGCGACTGAATACGCTCAGCTTCGCCGGCGCCGTCGATGATGGTGGTGTTTTCCTTAGTGATCACGACGCGCTTGGCGCGGCCCAGATCGTTGATCGTGGCCTTCTCAAGCTGCAGGCCGACTTCCTCGGAGATGACCTGGCCATTGGTGAGGATGGCGATGTCTTCCAGGATGGCCTTGCGGCGGTCGCCGAAGCCCGGGGCCTTCACGGCGGCAACCTTGACGATGCCACGGATGGTGTTGACCACGAGGGTGGCCAGCGCTTCGCCTTCCACTTCCTCGGCGACGATCAGCAGCGGCTTGCCGGCCTTGGCGACGGCTTCCAGCACCGGCAGCAGTTCGCGGACGTTCGACACCTTCTTGTCGTGGATGAGGATGAACGGGTCGTCCAGTTCAACCTGCTGCGACTGCTGGTTGTTGATGAAGTACGGCGACAGGTAGCCGCGGTCGAACTGCATGCCTTCGACGACATCGAGTTCGTTCTCGAGACCCGAGCCTTCTTCAACCGTGATCACGCCTTCCTTGCCGACCTTCTTCATCGCGGTGGCGATGATGTCGCCGATGTTGGCGTCGGAGTTGGCCGAGATGGTGCCGACCTGGGCGATGGCCTTGTCGTCAGCGGTGGGGTTGGAGAGCTTCTTGAGCTCGGCAACGGCGGCCGAAACGGCCTGGTCGATACCGCGCTTGAGGTCCATCGGGTTCATGCCGGCGGCGACGGCCTTGAGGCCTTCCTGGATGAACGCCTGGGCCAGCACGGTGGCGGTGGTGGTGCCGTCACCAGCGACGTCGGAGGTCTTGGAAGCGGCTTCCTTGACGATCTGCGCGCCGATGTTCTCGTACTTGTCGGCCAGTTCGATTTCCTTGGCGACGGAGACGCCGTCCTTGGTCACGGTCGGAGCGCCGAAGCTCTTCTCGATCACGACGTTGCGGCCCTTCGGACCCAGGGTGACCTTCACGGCGTTCGCCAGGGTGTTCACACCCTTGAGCATGCGAGCGCGGACGTCTTCGCCGAAGCGTACTTCTTTAGCAGCCATTGGTTATTCCTTCGAATGCGTTGAATGTTGGGAAGAGGTGCGGGAGAGGCGCTTAGCCTTCGATCACCGCGACGATGTCGTCTTCCTTCAGGAAGACCAGCTCTTCGCCGTCGATCTTGATTTCCTGGCCGGCGTACTTGCCGAACAGCACGGTGTCGCCTTCCTTCACGGACATCGGGCGGACCTTGCCGTCTTCCAGGATGCGGCCGGTGCCGGCAGCGATGACCTTGCCGCGGGTCGGCTTTTCGGTGGCGCTGTCAGGGATGACGATGCCGCCAGCGGAGACGCGCTCTTCTTCGAGGCGCTTGACGATGACGCGATCGTGCAGCGGACGCAGTTTGCTCATGGGTGGGCTCCAGCTTGAGTTGGACGGTTGAACAGGAATGGGGACCCCGGAGCGGCGCCTGTACTGGCGCTTTGTTAGCACTCCCCGGAGGTGAGTGCTAATTCTAACGACGCAAAGCCCCCCTGCAAGAGGCACCCGTCCGATGGCTGAGTACAGCAATGGGGGAGCGGTGGGGGGCTTTCAAGAGCAGCCGGGGCAAAGAATCGAGGGGCTATTGGCTCAGGACGGCTTCCCATTGGGCCGTCATCCCAGCGAAAGCTGGGATGACGAGCTAATCGTGGCCCCTATCGACACGCGCGCCGGCAGCAACGACGATGCCGGCCTGCACCATCACCCAAGGCGATGCACGCCCGTGAGCGACGAGACGACGCTGCGCAAAGACCTCGTAACCCAGGGGGTCAAACTGGCCGCCTCCGGCCTCAGCCAAGGCACCTCGGGCAACCTAAGTGCCCGATGTGGCGACAGTTTTCTGATCACGCCCAGCGGGACCCCCTACGAGGACATCACCCCGGACGGCATCGTGCTGGTCGACGGCGAGGGCCAGTGGGCGCCGGAGCTACGCCCGTCCAGCGAGTGGCGGTTCCATCGCGATATCTATATGGCCCGGCCCGACGTGCAGGCCATCGTCCACGTCCACCCGCCCTACGCCACGGCGCTGGCGATGTGCCGCATGGCCATTCCGGCCGCGCATTACATGATTGCCGTGGGCGGCGGGGATTCGATCCGCTGCGCGGCGTACCACACCTACGGCACCCAGGCACTGTCTGACGCGGTAGTGGAAGCCCTGGAGGGCCGACTCGCCTGCCTGATGGCCAACCACGGCATGATCGCCACCGGCAACACCCTGGCCCAGGCGATGTGGCGTGCCGTCGAGGTGGAAACCTTGGCCAAGCAGTACGCCCTGGCGCTGCAGATCGGCAAGCCGGTGCTGCTCACCGACGGCGAGGTCACGCAGGTTCTGGAAAAATTCGCCAACTATGGCTTGATGTCGGCGAAGCCCTGATGTCCGATCCTGTCCTGCTCTGCTACTGCACCTGTCCCGATGTCGCCAGCGCACAGGCATTGGCCGAGGCGCTGGTGCGCGAAGACCTGGCGGCCTGCGTCAATCGCCTTCCGGCCGTGCATGCCACCTATCGCTGGAACGGCGAGGTAGTCACCGACTGCGAAGAACTGCTGCTGATCAAGACCAACGCACAACGCTTCGAAGCACTGAAACGGCGGTTGCTCGAGCTGCACCCGTATGAGCTACCGGAGCTGATTGCCGTCCCCGTGGTGCAAGGCCACGAGGCTTATCTGGATTGGGTGCGCGGCGCCGGCTGAGCGGGCTTGCCGACAAAGATCACCAGCATCGTCGCGGGCTCGCGATCGCTGGCATTACCACTCACCAGATGATGTGCGCCGGCGGGCTCGAACCAGTCTTCGCCCGGCGCATAGACGCGCAGCGGCCGCCCTTCGACCTGACTGCGAATATGGCCACTCAGCACGTACACATAAGCATCGTCGTCATGCTGGTGCGGTGGCGAGGATTCGCCGGGCGCGTACGTTACGCGCTCCGACTTCAAGACGTTGCCGGGTGCCTTCGACAATACCGCCGACATCAGCGATTGCTCTTCCACGGCCCCTGCAGGCGTAGCTGCCATGGTCGCGAGACATAGGAGCAAAGCGAGTGCACGACGCATGGTCAGCGTTCCGTCAATGTTTTCAGTTGCGCGGAGAAACCCGCATCCGCCGTTTCGCTGCGACTGATCATTCGGCCCTGCGCATCCAGCACGATAAAGGTCGGCACGTGCATCACGCGGAAGCGGCGAAACAGGGCACCGGAGTCGTCCAGCGCCAGCGGCATCGCAATGTGGTGCTCGTGCTGATAGTCAGCCAGCTCGGTGTGGCTTGCCCACAACCCGGATGCGATGCCCAGCCAACGCACGTTGGTGTCACGCGCCAGCAGATCCGCCTGTTGTCGTGCCGTCCGGCAACTCTCGGCCAGCGCCGGGCGACTCTTGGCGAGGTACGACTCGCACCACGGCGAAAGGAACACGAGCACTTTCGGTTTCTTTGCTGCGGTTTCGAACGCAGGCACGGTCTTTCCATCCAGCGTTTTCACGTTGAAGGCCGGCACGTGATCGCCAACGTCGTAGTGCGGTTCGTCTTTGGGAGCCGCCGCTGCAGCCACGGTATCGGGTGACGTGCTTCGTGCACGTGCCAGGGCAGCGTCGAGCTTGTCGTCGGCCATATGGCCCACGTACTGGATGCGACCATCACGTCCGATCACCACGTGCTGCGGCGTCACGCGCAAGTGGAAGGCGTCGCCCAGCGAACCGTCGTCGAACACGATCGGCATGCTCAAGCCGACCGCCACGCGGTATTTGCGCACTTCCTCCACGCTGTCATCGAAGCCGACGTCGATGGCGATCACCGCCATATCCGGGCCGGCCTGCTCATAAGTGCGTTCAAAGTGCGGCATCTGCTCGCGGCAGGGCACGCACCAGGTGGCCCAGAACTTCAGATAGACCGCTTTCTTGCCATATAGCGCACCAAGGTCGATGGTCTGGCCGTCGATCGTTTTCACCACCATGCGCGGTGCGGGTTGACCAATCAGGCTGCGCCCAGCCGTCTCCGCACGCGTCTGGCCGGTATCGCTCGCGTGCGCCAGCGCGCAGCACCACAGCAGGCAAAGCAGGATCACGTAACGCACAGGACCGTCCTTAACAGAAGAGATGAGCCCATGGTCCGCCTCCTCTCGAAGGCGTGACAGATCCAGTTGGCGGAGAAATGCAGGGACCAGCTCAACGGCGATAGTGGTCCAGCAGCCGGCCCAGCACGCGTGCTGCTTCTTCCATGCGCGCCGCCGGCAGCACGCCCAGGCCAAACAGCAGCCCATTGGGTGATCCGCTACCTATGGCATAGCCGCCGAGGGTCTCGATGCGCATGCTTTGTTTTGCCGCCGCCTGCACCACGTCTTCCGCCCTTACCGGCAGCAATAGTCGCGCAGCGATATGCAACCCCGCATCCGAGGCCAATGGCTGCAAAGCGTCGCCTGCGTATCGCGCCAGCGCATCGAGCAAGGCATCTCGACGCTCCGCATAGATGCGGCGCATTTTGCGGACGTGACGGGCCAGATGCCCTTCGGCGATGAACAAGGCCAAAGTGTCTTGTGCCAGCACGTCGCTGTGCCAATCGCTCAGCTGGCGCGCACGCGCCAACGCCGCCAGCGCCCACGGCGGCGCCACCATGTAACCCAGCCGTAGCGCGGGAAACAGACTCTTGGAGAAAGTGCCCACGTAAAACACTGAGCCGTCGCGGTCGAGTGTCTGCAAGGCATCGAGCGGACGGCCGCCGTAGCGGAACTCGCCGTCATAGTCGTCTTCGATCACCACCGCGCCGTGCTGCCGCGCGAATTCGAGCAGGGCGACGCGACGCGCCGGCGACATGGCCATACCCAGTGGAAACTGGTGCGACGGGGTTACGTAGATCACCCGCACCGACGGGGGAATCCGCTCGACGATCAAACCTTCGGCATCCACGGGCACCGGCACCACGCTCGCACCCGCAGACTCGAATGCGTCGCGCAGGGGCGGATAACCCGGATCTTCCACCGCGATCTCGGTGTGCCCCGGCGTCACGAGGATGCGCGCCAGCAAATCAAAAGCCTGCTGCGCGCCACTGGTGACTACGATGTCCTGCGCACTGCACCTGACGGCCCGGGCGAAGGAAATGTGCCCGGCGATGGCCTCGCGCAGGGCCAATCGCCCTTCCGCGGCATCGTAGATCGCCGATGCACGCGACAAGCTGCGCAATGCCCGTGCCGACAGGCGACGCCAACTATCGAACGGAAAGCGCGAGGCATCGGGCAAACCTCCACCCAGGTCGTGTCGTACCACTGGCCGCGCTGTCATCGGCACCGGCAAGGTCACGTCGCGCCAGCGCGGATGCAGGCGGCGATCGCCTCCTTCCACGGCGGGACCAGGCACGGCGGGAACGGGCACGCCTTCGGCCACCACATACCCGGCCCCCTGCCGCGAGGCGACGTAGCCCTCGCTGAGTAGCCGGTCGTATGCCGCCACCACCGTGTTGCGCGACAAACCCAATGACGCCGCCAGCGTGCGGGTAGATGGTAGGGGTTGCCCGTGGCGCAGGCGGCCATCGAGGATCGCCGCGCGCAGCTGCCCGTGCAGCGCCTGCAGACGGCCACGCGGGGGAATATCAAGGGGGAACGCCAGCGGTTGGTCCATATCGTCCGTGGGATGCCGGTTCACTGGTACCGAAGATTTCACTGGTTCTGGATCTTTTTCAAGACCAGTCGATTCACCACACTATCCCCATCGACACCATCTGGACCCCCACCATGATCGAGCTGTATTTCGCCGCCACGCCGAACGGCCTTAAGGCCAAGCTGTTCCTCGAAGAAGCCGGACTGCCCTACTTCGTGACGCCGGTGAGCCTGAGCAAGGGCGAGCAGTTCAGGCCGGAGTTCCTCGCGATTTCACCGAACAACAAGATTCCGGCGATCGTGGACCATGCGCCGGCTGGTGGCGGCGCGCCGGTGATGATGTTCGAGTCAGGCGCGATCCTGCTTTACCTCGCGGAGAAGATCGGACGCTTGATTCCGTCGGAAATCCACGGCCGCGCCGAAGTGCTGCAGTGGCTGTTCTGGCAGATGGCCGGGCTGGGGCCGATGGCTGGGCAGATTGGACATTTCAATGTGTACGCGCCGGAGAAGGTACCCTACGCCATTGACCGCTACACGCGGGAAACGGCGCGGCTGTATGGCGTGCTGGATCGCCAGCTGGAAGGTCGCGAGTTCATCGCCGGCGATTTTTCCATCGCCGATATCGCCTGTCACCCCTGGATCGTGCCGCATGAAGCGCACGGACAGACGCTGGCGGATTTTCCGAACGTGGAGCGCTGGTTTGTGGCCATGTCACAGCGGCCGGCGACGGTGCGTACCTATGAGGGCGTCGAGAACGCCTACGCGCCGAAAAAGCAGCTGTCGGAGGAAGAGCGTCGTGTGCTGTTTGGCCAGGGCACGGCGGCGAAGGGCTGAAGTCTGCTGACAGGTTTTGGTACGACGAGTAATTAAGCTGTCCCCACAGTAGCAACCACCTCTCAATCGTCATTCCAGCGAACGCTGGAATCCAGTGACTTTCGCTCTTCTTGAGCACTTCGACACCACAACCGAAAGGCACTGGATCCCAGCGTTCGCTGGGATGACGAGCGAAACAGCCCCGAGCCCACCATGAAGAAATCCGACATCGCCGCCTTGCTGTTGCTGGGAGCCATCTGGGGTGCCTCGTTCCTGTTCATGCGCATGGGCGCCGACGAGTTCGGCGGCATGGCGTTAGCGGGCATGCGCGCCATCGGCGCAGCGGTGTGCTCGATCCCGCTGCTGACGCGGACGCGGCTGGTAGAAATGCGTACCCACTGGCGCGATATCGCCATCGTCGGCATCGCCAACTCGGCGCTGCCATTCGTGCTGTTCTCTTACGCGGCGAAAAGCCTGCCGGCCGGTGTATCCGCCATTTCCGACGCCATCGCACCCCTGTTGGTGGCGCTGTCAGGCTGGATGCTGCTGGGCGAGAAGCTGAGCGCTATTCAGGCCAGCGGCCTGATGGTCGGTTTCACCGGCGTGGTGTGGCTGGTGGTCGGCACCGTGGGTTTCAACGGCGACGTGCATGCCACCGGCTGGGCGATGGCGGCCTGCCTGGGCGCCAATATCTGCTACTCCTTCGGCGCCCACTACAGCCATCGCCGCCTGCGCAGTGGCGTCACGCCGCTCAGCGTTGCCACCGGCAGCCAGCTGGCCGCTGCGCTGCTGTTGCTGCCACTCACCATCTGGATGTGGCCCACCCACACGCCGGGATGGATGTCATGGCTGGCGGTGCTGGGCCTGGCGTCCATCTGCACCTCACTCGCCTACGTGCTGTTCTACGGGCTGATGTCCCGCGTCGGCGCATCGCGCAGCATGGTGGTGATGTTCCTTATCCCGGTGTTCGGCGTGGTGTGGGGGCTGCTGTTCCTGCATGAACCCGTCACGCTGGCCATGGCGGGCGGTTGCGTGGTGATCCTGCTGGGCGTCGCACTGACCACCGGGATGCTGCGCCAACGCTCATCCGCTGGGGCTATGGCCGACCCTGCGACAGAACGCGCCTAGGGCCTGTTAACGCTATGCGCGTGGCTCGTGCCGGGAGCTGTTTGCCCGTCAGACAAGGAAGAACGAAGGAATGTATGTCGATACACGACCGAGTGATGACGCAGGATGGCGGGCAAACAGACCCGGCCCGAAGGGTTGCATGTCCGTGGCCACCATGCGGCAGCGCGCGGCTTGACCTGGCAGCCAGCCAGGCCAGCGCCACGCACTACCACCTGCCGGCCACGGACATGCAACACGAGCTACGCGCACAGCGTTAACAGGCCCTAATACAGAGCCTTACATTCGGGACATCATCCCGAGACGTTGCAAGCGCCATAATCCCCTATCGTCCGCGCTACGGCGCGGGCCACGAATACGCTGGAGCCCGCAATGCGCCTGATTCGACCCGGCCGCCTGGCCGCCTGCCTTACTGCTTTGTTGTGCCTGCTGCTGGCTGCACTGCCCGCCTTTGCACAGGACGACCTCGATGGCCTGCTGCCGGTCACTGAGGCTTACAAGCTCAGCGCCGACACCTCCACGCCCGGCGTCGTCAAGCTGCACTGGACCATCGCGCCCGACTATTACCTCTATCGCGGCCGCATGAAGTTCAAGGGCAGCGATGGGGTGACGCTGGGCGACGCCCAGCTGCCTGACGGCGAGAAGCATCACGACGAATACCTGGGTGACGTGGAGACCTATCACCACGGTGTCGACGCCACGGTGCCCTACACGCTCGCCGCCGGTGCGACGCAGCTGAAGCTCGCGGTGACCTACCAGGGCTGCCACGAAGTAGAGCCCAAGATCTGCTATCCGCCGAATACCGAGCACCTGACGCTCGACCTGCCGGCTGCCGCGAGCAACGCGGGCGCAGGCGCTTCGCTCGGCGCGGCGTTGAGCAAGCTGGGCTCCAACAAGGGCGCGGATGGTGTTGCCTTGCCCGCCGAGCAGGCATTCAAACTGGAGGCGCTGGCCAATGACCGCCAGCACCTGCTGCTGCGCTGGACCATGCCCAAGGGTTATTACCTGTACCGCGATCAGACCGCGCTGCGCCTGAAGGATGCCAAGGGTCTCTCGCTGGCCAAGCCGGAGTGGCCCGCAGGTACGCAGCATGAGGACGCCCATTTCGGGTCGACCACCGTGTTCTTCGATCAGGTCGAGGTGCCGGTGAGCATCGTCGGCGACACGTCCGGCCGTACGTCGGTGGCGTTGGAGGCCAGCTTCCAGGGCTGCCAGGACGGCGGCCAGTGTTATCCGCTGATGACGCGTGCGCTGAGCATTGACCTCGGCAGCGCCTCGCCCACCTCAGGCACGGTTGCGGAACCGGCGCCGGAAATGCCGCCGGCCAAACAGGCTGCTGAAGGCTCGCGCATCGGATTCGGCTATGCCTTGTTGGCGGCGCTGCTTGGCGGCGTGATCCTCAACTTCATGCCGTGCGTGCTGCCGGTGCTGTCGATCAAGGTGGTTTCGGTGATCGAGAGCGGCGAGAACACCGCGCGCCGTCGCAAGCACGCCTTGATGTATACGGCCGGCGTGCTGGTCAGTTTCGTCACGCTGGGCCTGGCCATCATTGCGCTGAAGGCCGCCTGGGGTACGCAGCTGCAGTATTCCCTGCTGGTGGCGGTGCTGGCGCTGGTCATGCTGACCGCCGGCCTGTGGATGTCGGGCGTGGTGCAGTTCGGCAGCTCGCTAGGCAACGTCGGCAGCTCGCTGGCGAACCAGTCCGGTTGGCGCGGTGACTTCTTTGTGGGCGTATTGGCCGTGGTCGTCGCCAGCCCGTGCACCGGGCCGTTCATGGCCCCGGCACTGGCGTATGCGTTGAGCTCGTCGGCGTTGCAGGCGATGCTGATCTTCCTGGCGCTCGGCGTCGGCCTGGCGCTGCCATTCCTGTTGATTGGATTCATACCGGCGCTGGCGCGCTTGCTGCCGAAGCCGGGCGCATGGATGGAAACGCTGAAGCAGGTGCTGGCCTTCCCGATGTATCTGGCGGCGGCCTGGCTGGCCTGGGTGCTGGCCAACCAGCGCGGCGCGGACGCGGTGGGCCTGCTGCTGGTGGCGGCGGTGATGCTGGCGATGACCTTGTGGTGGTTCGAGCGCAGTCGCTGGAGCAGCTTCCGCAGCCGTGCGCTGGTGGCCGTGCTCGCCTTGCTTACCGCGGTTCCGCTGTACGCGCTGGTTCGCCTGCCCGCCACCACCCCGGGCACGACGGTCACGGCGGAGGGCGTGGTCGCGTTCACGCCGGCGAAGTTGGCGGAATTGCGCCAGGCAGGCACGCCCGTGTTCGTCGACATGACCGCCGACTGGTGCATCACCTGCAAGGCCAATGAGCATGCCGTGCTGAACACCGATGCCTTCCGCGACCTGCTCAAGAAGACCGGCGCGGTCTATATGAAGGGCGACTGGACCAACGAGGACCCGGCCATCACCGAGTTCCTGCAGCAGTACCACTCGCCGGGCGTGCCGCTTTATGTGGTGTTCCCCAAAGATGGCGGCGAGGGGCACAAGCTGCCAACCGTGCTCACCTCTTCGCTGGTGGAAGACGCCCTGACCAAGGCCGCAGGCACGCCGGTGGTCAGCAATCCATGATGAGTCGTAGTAACTGGACCATCCTCGGCCTGGCCGTGCTGGTGGCTGGGGTCGGTGGCTGGCTGCAGCACGCCAGCCACCGCGCTCGGGTGCCGGAAGGTGTTCACGTGGCGGAAACCGGCGAGATCGTCCCCGATCTCGCCCTGTCCGGGCTCGATGGAACGCAGCACCGACTATCCGAGTTCCGAGGTCGGCGTGTGCTGGTCAATTTCTGGGCGACCTGGTGCGGCCCCTGCCTGCAGGAAATGCCGGCACTGGTGAAAGCCCAGGGGAACGTCGGCGAAAAGGGACCCATCGTCCTCGGCGTGGCGATGGACGACCCTGCCCACGTCCGCGCCTTCCTCGCCGCCCATCCGGTGAACTACCCGATCCTGATGGGCAGCCTGGACAACCCCAGCAGCTCGCTTCGTCTGGGAAACGTCGGCGAAGTGTTGCCTTACAGCGTGCTTCTGGATGAGAACGGTCGCCTGCTCGCCTTTCGCCGCGGTGCACTCGATGCCGATGACCTCAAGGCCTGGCTGTCGCCAACCGCGCCCTGATGCGATTTGCGGCGCCATACGTCGCCGCACGGTTTAACATTAACTTCTCCTTCAAACATCGCCGAACTGCGCCGAACTGGACAACATCCCCCAAGGACGCGCACACTCCGCGCCGGATGCCGGCTTGCCGGTTCGACCCTAGGTATCGGCGTGGCCAAGATCCTGGTCCTTCATGGGCCCAATCTCAATCTGCTGGGTGTGCGTGAGCCGGAGGTTTACGGGCGCGACACGCTGGCCGATATCGACGCAGCGCTCACTGCGCGAACGAAGGCCGCCGGGCACACCCTGGTCACCCTTCAGTCCAACGCCGAGCACGTACTGATCGACCGCATCCACGCGGCGCGTCAGGACGACACCGCGTTCATCCTGATCAACCCGGGCGCATTCACCCACACCAGCATCGCCCTGCGCGACGCCCTGGCCGGCGTGGCGATTCCGTTCATTGAGCTGCACCTTTCGAACGTACACGCCCGCGAGGCGTTCCGTCGGCACTCGTACCTCTCGGACATCGCCGTTGGCGTGGTCTGCGGCTTCGGCGCGGACAGCTACCGGCTGGCACTGGATGCCGCCATCAACCGGCTGTCGGTCAGCCACTGACCCGGCACCACCCATTCTTATCCGGCTGCCCCGGCGGCCCCAACGAAAACAAGAAGGTTTGAACGATGGACCTGCGCAAGATCAAGAAGCTCATTGACCTGCTTGAGGAATCCAACCTCGCCGAACTGGAAATCAAGGAAGGCGAAGAAGTGGTTCGCCTGTCGCGCGTACCCAAGGGCACCGTGACCATGGCCGCAGCGCCGGTCATGCAGGCTGCGCCCGTCGCTGCCGCACCGGTGGCTGCCGCTCCGGCTGCAGACGCCGCCCCGGCTGCCCCCGCGCTGCCGGCCGGCCACGTGGTGAAGGCGCCGATGGTCGGCACCTTCTACGCCTCCGCCAGCCCGGGCGCCGCGGCTTTCGTGAAGGTCGGTCAGCAGGTCAAGGCCGGCGAGACGCTGGGCATCATCGAAGCGATGAAGATGTTCAACCAGATCGAGGCCGACGTCGGCGGCACCGTGCAGGCCATCCTGGTCGAGAACGGCCAGCCGGTGGAATTCGATCAGCCGATGTTTGTGATCGCCTGAGCGGCCTGAACTGTCATGCCCATGCTCGAAAAAGTCGTTATCGCCAATCGCGGCGAAATCGCCCTGCGCGTGCTGCGCGCCTGCCACAGTCTTGGCATCAAGACCGTGGCGGTGCACTCCACCGCAGACCGCAACCTCAAACATGTCGGCCTCGCTGACGAGGCCATCTGTATCGGCCCCGCACCGTCGGCAGACAGCTACCTCAACATCCCGCGCATCATCGCGGCGGCGGAAATCACCGACGCCCAGGCCATTCACCCGGGTTACGGCTTCCTCTCCGAGCGTGCCGACTTCGCCGAACAGGTGGAGCAGTCGGGTTTCATCTTCATCGGCCCGACCGCCGATGTGATTCGCCTGATGGGCGACAAGGTGGAAGCGATCCGCGCCATGAAGGCCGCCGGCGTACCGTGCGTGCCCGGTTCGGGTGGTCCGCTCGGCGACAACGTGGAAGAGAACATCCGCATTGCGCGCGAGATCGGCTACCCGGTGATCATCAAGGCCGCCGGCGGCGGTGGTGGTCGCGGCATGCGCGTGGTGCGCACCGAAGCGCATCTGGGCAACGCCGTCACCATGACCAAGCAGGAAGCCAAAGCGGCTTTCGGCAACGATCAGGTGTACATGGAGAAGTTCCTGGAGAATCCGCGCCACGTGGAAATCCAGGTGCTGGCCGATGGCCAGGGCAACGCCATCCATCTCGGCGAGCGCGACTGCTCCATGCAGCGTCGTCACCAGAAGGTGGTGGAAGAAGCACCCGCACCGGGCATCACGCCGGAACTGCGCGAGCAGATCGGCAAGGTGTGCGTGGAAGCCTGCCTGCGCATCGGTTATCGCGGCGCTGGTACGTTCGAGTTCCTCTACGAGGACGGCCACTTCTACTTCATCGAAATGAACACGCGTATCCAGGTGGAGCATCCGGTAACGGAACTCATCACCGGTATCGATCTGGTGCGCGAGCAGTTGCTGATCGCCGGTGGCGAGAAGCTGTCGATCAAGCAATCGGACATCCAGATTCACGGTCACGCGATCGAGTGCCGCATCAACGCGGAAGATCCGGATAACTTCCTGCCTTCGCCGGGCACGGTGAAGCGTTTTGAAGCACCGGGTGGCCCGGGCGTGCGCGTGGATACGCACTTGTACGACGGCTACCGCATCCCGCCGAACTACGATTCGATGATCGGCAAGCTGATCGTGCACGGCCCGGATCGCGAAACTGCGATCGCGCGCATGCGCCTGGCCCTTGCCGAAACGGTGATCGAAGGCGTGAAATGCAACATCCCGCTGCAACAGCGGATCATGGCCGATGTGGGCTTCCAGCAAGGTGGACAGAACATCCACTACCTGGAAAAGCGCATGGCCGAACAGAAAGAAAAGGCCGGTCACGGCTGATTCTGGCCGGCGGGCCGCTGCCACGGCCCGCCGGTGTCTTTGACTGATGTCTGCATTACTCACCCTCAGCGATGCGATTGCCGCCATAACCGATGCCTTCGACGAGGGCGACGGCTGGGATCGCTACGCGTGGGTGTATATCCGCGGCGAGATCACCGAGCCCGGCTGCCGCGTCTATCTCTCGCATGTTGCGGACGAAGACGACTCGCTGATCGACGACCACGGCGAAGCCTTGCCGCCGTTCGCCGCACAGCATCACCTGGTGCATTTCCTTGAAGCGGCGGACTTCGCCGAAGTGCTGTTTGTGCAGCGCCGGCGCAACTCGTCGTCCACCACCAGCGACTTCGCCCGCGCGCTGGACCACTACCGTCGCCACGACAGCTTCCTCGGCGTTCCACCGGAATCCCTGTAGGAGCGCGCTTGTGCGCGACCGCGGCCTCGCAGCCCGACGCGGTTTCCGTGCGCCCTCAGCGCAACACAACGCGATAGCCGCCCCTCTGAGGCAACACCTCCACGCTGCGGTCGCGCACAAATGCGCTCCTACAACAGGCGCGCTTTCGCACACCGTGTCCGCCACATCGGCGACAATAGGCGCCTGACCCGCAGGAACCACCCATGCCCTGGCTCGAACTCTCGCTAACCGTCCGTGCCGAACAGCAGCCCCGCGTCGAGGAAGCGCTCGACGATCTCGGCGCGCTTTCGATCACGCTGCAGGACGCCGACGCGGAAACGCCTGACGAACAAGCCATTTTCGAGCCCGGTGTGGGCGAGCTGCCGCTGTGGCCAACCATCACGCTCAATGCGCTGTTCGATGCCGACTCCGATCGACGCGGCCTGAGCGAGGCGCTGGGCGAGCTGTTGCCCTGGCTGGAGCCGGATCACATGCAGTTCCGCGATGTGGCCGACGCGGACTGGGAGCGGGCATGGATGGATCAGTTCAAGCCGATGCCGTTCGGGCGCCGGCTGTGGATCTATCCGTGGAACATCGAGCCGCCCGCCGATGACGACATCGTGGTGGTGCGCCTCGACCCCGGCCTGGCCTTCGGTAGCGGCACTCACCCCACCACGGCCCTGTGCCTCGCCTGGCTGGACAGCCTCGACCTGAAGGGCAAGAGCATCACCGATTTCGGCTGCGGCTCGGGCATCCTCGCCATTGCCGCACTCAAACTCGGCGCCGCCAGTGCGGTGGGCGTAGACAACGACCCGCAAGCCCTCACCGCATCGGCGGACAACGCCGAGCGCAACGAGGTGGATGATCGCCTTGCCCTGTTCCTGCCCGAAGATCTCGACGCCGAACCGGCAGACGTGTTCATCGCCAATATCCTCGCCGGCCCGCTGGGTGAGCTCGCACCCACGTTTGCCGCCGCAGCGAATCCCGGGGCGCCGTTTGCCATCTCGGGCATCCTGAAGGGCCAGGAAGAAGAGCTACTCTCGCGCTACGCCGAATGGTTCGACGAGCTGCGAGTGGACACGCTGGAAGACTGGGTACGCATCAGCGGCCGTCGCCGTCGCTGAGTGCCGGTTCACGAACTGCGCATGAGCGCGGATGATTTGTCGTCGTCCGTGCACTAGTCTTGCGGTCAGTTCGACACCAGCGGCCCGCATGTACGCCCAATGTCCCGACTGCCTTACCGTGTTCTCGCTGACCACGGAAACGCTTGCGCAAGCGCGAGGCGAAGTCGTGTGCGGCCATTGCGACGTGCCCTTCGATGCGCTGAACAGCCTCAGCGACCACCTGCCGCCTGAGCCGTTCCAGCATCTTCCTCAGCGGCAGTCCGAGTTGCCGCCAAAGCTCGACCTCGCGGTGTACCGCCCGCCTGCAGAGATGCCGGCCATTGCAGAGCCGGCTGCTGGCGATCGCGATGTCACCGAGGATTTCAGCCACCTGGTGCTGGCGCCGCGCTTCGCTCGCGGCAAGGCAACCAAGGTCCGTCGCTGGCCGTGGGTGACCGCCACCCTGCTGTTGTTGCTGGCGTTGGCTGCCCAGTTGGCCTGGGCCAAGCGCGATGTACTGATCAGCGACGACACGATCGGCCCAATCTTGCGCCAAGCCTGCGCCAGCCTTGGCTGTCAGCTACCCCTCGTACAGGACACCTCGCGCCTCAGCCTGGTGGCCCGCGACGTACAGGCGCACCCTTCCGTGCCCGGCGCACTGCTGATCACCGCCAATCTGCGCAACGATGCACCATTTGCGCAGCCTTACCCAGTGGTATCGATCACCCTGTCCGATGCAGACGGCAAACGACTGGCCATGCGACGGCTGCGCCCTAGCGAATACCTGGGCGACAACGCCGTACTGCAACGCGGCCTTGCGCCCGGCGGCAGCGCAGCATTGATGCTTGAAGTGGAAGATCCCGGCGGCAAGGCGGTGGCATTCGAATTCGGTTTCGAATAGCCGTCCATTTCAGATCACAACCACAAAAAAACAGTTGATGGATATACGACTTGCCGGGTACGTCGGCAGGCATAGGTCATGCCATCGGTGACCTCTTTTGTCCATAGGACATTTCCCTGCCGGCCTTGATGACAGCGGTCAATGACACGCAGGGACTTAAAATTATCGGCACGCGAGGGTAAACTCGCCCCTTCGTCCTTGTGCTGCACCCGGCGTTCCATGCGAGCCGCCGCCCGCGGTATTGCCATAAACATTGCAGTGGCCCACGTAGCCGCTGTGTTAGAACGTGAGGGGAAATGCCCGTGAATGCCGTAAGACTGCCTGCCAACGAGTCTCCGAAAGAGGCGTCGTCGCAGAGCGCATTGAGCGAATGCGTCAGTCGTACCGTCCGCCGCTACCTCGCTGACATCGGCGATACGGAGTGTGACGAGGGCCTGCATGCGCTGGTGATTCGCGAAGTCGAGGGCCCCCTCCTGCGCGAAGTGCTGGCATGGCATGACGGCAACCAGAGCCGTGCCGCCGCCGTGCTCGGCATCAACCGCGCCACGCTGCGCAAGAAGCTGGCCGCACACGGCTTGCTGTAAGCCTGTTGGCCTCACACGCCTGCTTGCACCTGCAAACAGGCGCCGCCATACCCCGCATTTAGCCATCCAGGCGGCCCATCGCCGCGCTCTCCGACGATTCGGCGCCAGCCCGCTATAATGTGCGGCTTCCCCGCTCTGGAAGCTGCCATGTCTGCCTCTGCTGTAACCCCCATTCGTCGCGCGCTGCTCAGCGTTTCGGACAAGACTGGACTGATTGCGCTGGGCCAGCGCCTGCACAAGGCTGGCGTCGAGCTGCTCTCCACGGGCGGCAGCGCCAAGGCACTGCGCGATGCAGGCATTCCGGTGAAGGACGTCAGCGAGCTCACCGGCTTCCCCGAGATCATGGATGGCCGCGTGAAAACCCTTCACCCGAAGGTGCATGGTGGTTTGCTCGGCCGTCGCGGCACGGACGATGCGGTGATGACGCAGCTGGACATCGCGCCAATCGACCTGCTGGTGCTCAACCTGTATCCATTCGAACAGACGGTGGCCAAGCCCGGTTGCACGCTGGAAGACGCCATCGAAAACATTGATATCGGCGGCCCGGCCATGCTGCGTTCCGCCGCGAAGAACTGGAACGATGTCGGCGTGCTCACCTCGCCCGACCAGTACGACGACGCGCTCGCGGAAATCGAGGGCAAGGGCGGCCTTACCCGCGCCACCCGCTTCAAGCTCGCCGTAGCTGCATTCAATCGCGTGTCGAACTACGACGGTGCGATCAGCGACTACCTCTCCGCGCTGCAGCTCAACGACAACTACGACGGCATTGCGGGTCGTGATGCATTCCCGGCGCAGACCAATGGTCGCTTCGTGAAGATGATGGATCTGCGCTACGGCGAAAATCCGCATCAGCAGGCGGCGTTCTATCGTGACCTGTATCCCGCGCCGGGCACGCTGGCCACTTTCCGCCAGCTGCAGGGCAAGGAACTGTCGTTCAACAACATCGCCGACTCCGACGCCGCGTGGGAATGCGTGCGCAGCTTCACCAAGCCGGCCTGCGTGATCGTGAAGCACGCCAATCCGTGCGGCGTGGCGGTGAGCCTCGACGGCATCGGTCGCGCGTACGACCTCGCCTATCAGACCGATCCCACGTCGGCATTCGGCGGCATCATCGCGTTCAACCGCGTGGTCGATGCAGCCACGGCCAAGGCCATTGTGGATCGCCAGTTCGTCGAGGTTGTGCTGGCACCGGGCTATGAAGACGATGCGCTGAAGGTCTTCGTCAAGAAGACCAATGTGCGCGTGCTGGAAATTCCGCCGCCGGCAGACGGCGACCTGGCCAAGGCGCACCCGGGCAATGATTCGCGTCGCGTGGGCTCGGGCCTGCTGATCCAGACCGCCGACCGTGCCATGGTCAAGGCCGAAGATCTCAAGGTGGTCACCAAGCGCGCGCCCACGCCGACCGAGATCGACGATCTGATCTTCGCGTGGAAGGTAGCCAAGTATGTGAAGAGCAACGCCATCGTGTATGCGAAGAACCGCCAGACCATCGGCGTGGGCGCCGGCCAGATGAGTCGCGTGTACAGCGCGAAGATCGCTGGCATCAAGGCGGCCGACGAGAAGCTGGAAGTGCGTGGATCGGTGATGGCTTCCGATGCGTTCTTCCCGTTCCGCGATGGCATCGATGCGGCTGCAGCGGCCGGCATCAGTGCGGTGATTCAGCCGGGTGGTTCAATGCGTGATGCGGAGGTGATTGCCGCCGCTGATGAGCATGGGATGGCGATGGTGTTTACGGGCATTCGCCACTTCCGCCACTAATCGACGCGGTTGGAAGAAAAAGAGGCGCCATTAGGCGCCTCTTTTCTTTGTGCCTCACCGGATAGACCATGGTAGGAGCGCACTTGTGCGCGACCGCGGCGTTACGCGCCTGCCGCTCCGCAGGGTTGTCGCGCACAAGTGCGCTCCTACAAATTCAGCGTGCCATGGCTGCGCTGCAATGACGAGCGCAAGCTACGACGCCATCCGCGCTGTTTCCTCCGCCTTGCTCACCTCCACCGGCTTCGCCGCATACCGGCGCGCCAGCACCGCGCAGGTCATCAGCTGCATCTGATGAAACAGCATGATCGGCAACACGATGGTCCCCAGCGGATGCCCGGCAAACAACACCTTGGCAATCGGCACACCGCTGGCAAGGCTCTTCTTGGAGCCGCAGAACACGATAGTGATTTCATCCTCGCGGTTGAAACCAAGCGCACGCGCACCGTAGCGTGTGATCAGCAACGCCGCCGCCAGCAGCACCGCATTGACCACCAGCAGGCCGCCCAGTACGGGTAGCGGCAATTGCTTCCACAAGCCCTGCAACACCGCGGCACTGAATGCGGTATAGACCACGAGCAGAATCGATCCCTGATCGACGAACGACAGCATGATGCGATTGCGCTGTACCCATGTGCCGATCCAGCGCTGCGCCACCTGCCCCGCCACGAAGGGGACGAGAAGCTGCAACACGATGGCGCCTACCGACGACCACGACATGGCGCCCTGCCCATGCGACTCGAGCATGACGCCGACCAGCAAGGGGGTGACGAAGATGCCGAGCATGCTGGAGGCGGACGCAGCGCAGATGGCCGCCGGGACATTGCCGCGCGCCATCGATGTGAAAGCGATCGACGATTGCACCGTGGAGGGCAGCGTGCACAGAAACAACACGCCTACGTATAGCGCTGGCGTGACCAATGGGGACAGCACGGGTCGCAATAACAGGCCGAGCAAGGGGAACAGCACGAAAGTGCTGGCCAGCACCGTCAGATGCAGCCGCCAATGGGTGGCGCCAGCCATCACCGCCTCGCGCGAGAGTTTGGCGCCGTGCAGAAAGAACAACAGCGCGATGGCGGTATCGGTCAGCACCTCGAACACACCGGCCGCGGCGCCGCGACAGGGCAGCACGCTGGCCAGCACCACGGTGCCGATCAGTGCGCAGGTGAAGCGGTCGGGCAGGAAACGGCGCAGGAACATACAGGCCAGGACTATCTTCGGGACGGTTATTGGAACGCTCAGCGATTCATAAATCCAATTGCATTATCTGATTCATTGATATGATTTCAGTATGAATATCAGCCTGCGCCAGCTCCGCGTATTCCTCGCCGTGGCCCAGCAGCAGCATTTCCGGCGTGCGGCCGAGAGCCTGCACCTGAGCCAGCCGGCGGTGAGCCGCCATATTGCCGAGCTGGAAGCGGAGCTCGGGCTGAAGCTGTTCGACCGCAACACGCGCGAGGTGGTGCCTACCGACGCGGGCCGCACGCTGGAGAGCGCCCTCGGGCGCGTGCTGGACGAGCTGGAAGGCGTGCTGGCCCACGTTCACTCCGAGAGCGAACGGCGACGAGGCAAGGTGCACGTGGCCTCGGTGCCCACGCTATCGGCCGGGATGATGCCGCAGTGTATTGCCGACTGCGCAAGCCGCTATCCCGAACTCACCATTCAACTTCACGATCAGGCGCAAACGCTGGTGCTCGACAGCGTGCGAGGCGGCGAGGTGGATTTCGGGCTCGCCATCGCGCCGCCCGCTAGCGGTGAATTCGACAGCGAGTTGATTCTGCGTGACCCGTTCGTGCTCGTGTGTCGGCCCGATCATCCCCTGGCGAAGCTTGAACGCGTACCGTGGCGCAAGTTGCACGGCCAGCCGTTGATATTGCTGGACTACTCGTCGGGCAGTCGTCGCTTGATTGATCAAGCGCTATCCAGCCGTGGTGTCGAAGCAAACATCGTGCAGCAGACAGGTCATACGCTCACGGCATTCCGCATGGTGGAAGCCGGACTGGGCATCAGCGTAAGCCCCGCACTATCGCCACCACCATCGACACTGGTGACGCGCCCACTGACACCACAGGAAAAGCGCGACGTGGTGCTGATCAAACGACGTCAGCGCTCGTTGTCGCCATTGGCAGCACTGGTATGGGAGCGCCTGCGCATACTGGCCAACACCTCAGCGGGCCCTTTGTAGGAGCGCACTCGTGCGCGACCGCAGACTGGCAGCTTCCCCGCATGCCTTGGTCGTAAAGACGCCGATCGAGCGCCCTGACGCCATGCCGGCAGCGGTCGCGCACAAGTGCGCTCCTACACGCCACTTTGAATGCATGTCACCTAGCCTCCTCTTCTTCAGAGGAGGCACCGGTCATGCGCTATGAGCTCTACTACTGGACGGGCATTCAAGGGCGCGGCGAATTCGTCCGACTCGCGCTGGAGGATGCAGGCGCGTCATACACCGATGTCGCACGCGAACAGGGTGACCAGGCCATCACGCCGTTCCTTCGTGGCGAATATCCCGGTGCCCTGCCATTTGCGCCACCTTTCCTGCGTGCGGGAAGACAGGTGATCGCACAGACGGCGAACATCCTCGCCTTTCTCGCGCCCCGGCACGGGCTGGTGCCAACCTCCGGCGCAAGCCAGATCTACGCCATGCAGTTACAGCAAACCGTTACTGACATCGTGTCGGAAGTGCACGACACGCATCACCCCATCTCGGTCGAGCAGTATTACGAGGAGCAACGCGCCGAAGCGCGCAAGCGCGCCATCGCGTTCCGCGAGCAACGCATACCGAAATACCTGGGCTACTTCGAACAAGTGCTGGAACGTGGTGACGGTCGGCATGCCATCGGGCGCCGCCACTCCTACGTGGATCTGTCGCTGTTTCAGCTCATGTCCGGTCTGGCTTATGCCTTCCCCCATACCATGAAGGGCCAGCGCCGGCGTACGACACGGCTACGCGCGCTGTGCGACCGCGTCGCCGAACGACCGAACATGGCGGCTTACCTTGCATCTGAGCGGCGCATAGCGTTCAACGAGGACGGCATCTTCCGCTGCTATCTGGAATTGGATGAGCCCTAGAACACCGCGATGACGATGGCGCCAGCCACGATAAGCCCGCCACCGACCACTAGCGGCCAGCTCAACTGCTCACCCAACAGCAGCACGCCGAGCACGATGGCGATGGCGACACTGAGCTTGTCGATAGGCGCAACCTTGCTTACTGGCCCAAGCTGCAGCGCACGGTAGTAACACAGCCACGACAGACCGGTGGCAATACCGGATAGCACGAGGAAAACCCAGCTGCTGGTCGGCAAGCCGGTGGGCCGCTGCCATTCCTGACGCAGGCTGAGGATGCCCGCGGTCACCAGCAATATCACGATGGTGCGAATGAACGTGGCGAGATTGGAATTGATGCCCGCCACGCCCATCTTGCCGAACAGCGCCGTGAGCGCGGCGAAGAACGCCGAACCCAGCGCGAAAAGCAGCCAGCTCTCGCGCAGGTTCATGCAGGCGTCTCCGACGTCGGCGTCATGCGTGGTTGTTCATCAGCCGCCATTGTCCTGATCTTGGGCGGACTTGCTCTTGCCCCACTCCATGACCTTGTACATCACCGGCTTCACGTGCTCGCCGGCCTGGTTGGTCCAGGCGCCCTTCTGGTCGACCATGTAGGTCTGCGGGATACCAGCCTTGGGCGTCACCACCACCATGTAGAGCTGGCCGCTGCGGCGGTACTCCTGAACCGTCTGGTCACCTTCCGTGCGCACCGTGACCTGCGGCGGTGCATCGCCACGTGCATCGCGCGGCTGCTGCGCGGAAGACGTTGCCGGCTGGCTGAGTGGAGCGGAGGTGTCGGCAGACACGGGCTGCGAGGATGGGGACGACGACTTGGCGGCCGGTGCGGGTGCCGGTGCCGGTGCGCGCGCCTTCACACCCGGATCATTCATGCCCGGCGGCGGCGGCGCCGGCGGAAACTGGCTTGCAGACTGGGCAAACGCACTCGACGCGACCGCCACACCTAGAACAGTAAATAGAGCAACAGATTTCATGTAGACGGCCTCCTGGTGAGTCTTGAGCATAGCAGTGCCACACCGCACGGCTTGTGAAGCGACCGTATGACTCACCTCACGTGATAACGCGGTAACTGATGGCGCGTGCACGGCGAGGCTGAACGGCCGTCACTGGCGCCGAACGCATGCGAGAATGCCCTATGGCCAAACTCACCCTCATCGACGGTTCCTCCTACCTGTATCGCGCCTTTCACGCGCTGCCGCCGCTCAGCAATTCGCAAGGCGAGCCTACCGGCGCACTGTTTGGCGTGGTCAACATGCTGCGCGCCACGCTGAAGGCCAAGCCTGATTACGTCGCCTTCGTAAGCGATGCCCCAGGCCCTACCTTCCGCAATCAGATGTACGACCAGTACAAGGCGAATCGACCGCCGATGCCCGACGACTTGCGCGCACAGGTGGACCCGATGCTCGCCATCGTTGGCGCGCTGGGTTTTCCCATCCTGCGCATCAGTGGTGTGGAAGCGGACGACGTGATCGGCACGCTCGCCAAAGAGGCTCACACACAGGGTATCGAGGTGGAGATCTCCACCGGCGACAAGGATCTGGCCCAGCTGGTGCGACCCGGCATCACCCTGGTCAACACCATGACCAACACCACCATGGACAGCGCCGGGGTGATGGAGAAGTTTGGGGTCGAGCCAGCCCAGATCATCGACTTCCTTTCGCTCACCGGCGATACCGTCGACAACGTTCCCGGCGTACCCAAGTGCGGACCCAAGACGGCCGCCAAATGGCTGGCTGAGTACGGCTCGCTGGACAACGTGATGGCGAATGCCGACAAGGTGGGCGGCAAGATCGGCGAGAGTCTGCGTGCTGCTCTCCCGCAGCTGCCGCTGTCGCGCGACCTGGTGACCATCAAGACCGACGTGCCCGTGGGGCAGCCGGTGACCGAGCTGAAACTGCACGAGCGCCACGTCGACCAGCTGCGCGAGCTGTATACGCGCTATGAGTTCAAAGCGGCACTGAAGGATCTGGAAGGCAATGGCTCGAGCCCCTCGGTGGGAGCGCGCCCTGTGCGCGACACGAGCGCATCAGCTGCACCGGACGCTTCGGTAGAGTCGGGTCGAGCACAAAGTGCGCCCCTACAGGAAGAGCCCGTCTTGGACATGCAGGGCCAGTACGAACTGGTCACCACCCAGGCACAGCTGGACGACTGGTTGACCAGGATCGCCTCGGCGCCACTGGTGGCCTTCGATACCGAAACCACCTCGATCGACTCCATGCTGGCCGATATTGTCGGCCTCAGCCTGTCGATCGAACCTGGCAAGGCTTGTTATGTGCCATTGACCCACGATTATCCCGGCGCTCCCGCCCAGCTGCCGCGCGATCACGTGCTCGCATCGCTCAAGCCGTTCTTCGAAGACGCCAGCCGCCCCAAGATCGGTCAGCACGCCAAGTACGACATCAATATCCTGTCGCACTACGACATCGCGCTGCAGGGGCTCAAACACGATTCGATGCTGGAATCGTATGTTTGGAACGCCACCGCCACGCGCCACGACATGGATTCGCTAGCCAAGAAATATCTCGGCTACGACACCATCAAATACGAAGAGGTAGCCGGCAAAGGCGCCAAGCAGATTCCGTTTTCGCAGGTGGATGTCGATACGGCATGCCGCTACGCCGCAGAAGACGCGGATATCACGCTGCGCCTGCATCACGCGCTGTGGCCGAAACTCGAAAGCATCCCCGCGCTGCAATCGGTCTACGAGAACATCGAAATTCCGTTGGTGCCTGTGCTCGCGTCGATGGAGCAGCGCGGCGTGCTGATCGACGTCAGTGAACTGCGCAAGCAAAGCCAGCAGTTGGGCAAGCGCATGCTGGAATTGCAGCAGGAAGCCTGGAAAGGCGCCGGTCGCGAGTTCAATCTCGACTCGCCGAAACAGCTGCAGGCCATCCTGTTTGACGAGCTCGGCCTGCCCGCGCTGGTCAAGACACCGACCGGTCAGCCTTCCACCAACGAAGAAGCGCTGGATGCGATTGCCGACAAGCACCCGCTGCCGCGCCTGATCCTGGATTACCGCGGTCTCGCCAAGCTGCGCTCCACCTACTCCGACAAGCTGGCCGAGATGGTCAACCCGCGCACGGGTCGCGTACATACCAGCTATCACCAGGGCGCCGTTGCCACCGGGCGCGTGTCATCGTCCGATCCGAATCTGCAGAACATTCCGGTACGCACCGAGGAGGGCCGGCGTATTCGCCAGGCCTTCATCGCGCCGGAGGGCTGGTCCGTGCTGGCCGCCGACTATTCGCAGATTGAACTGCGCATCATGGCCCACCTTTCCGGTGACGAAGGCTTGCTCAAAGCCTTCCACGAAGGCGGCGACGTGCATCGCGCCACCGCCGCCGAAGTGTTCGGCCTCAAGCCCGAAGAGGTCAGCGCCAACCAACGCCGCGCCGCCAAGGCCATCAACTTCGGCCTGATGTACGGCATGAGCGCCTTCGGCCTCGCACGCCAGCTCGGCGTCGACCGTGGCGAAGCCAGCGACTATATGGCGCGTTACTTCGCGCGCTACCCCGGCGTGCATGCCTTCATGGAAGCCACCCGCGAGCAAGCCCATCGCGACGGTTACGTTCAAACTTTGTTTGGCCGTCGCCTGTATCTGGAAAACCTCAAAGCCCGCAATCAGGCGCTGCGTGCCGGCGCCGAACGCGCTGCGGTGAATGCGCCCATGCAAGGCACGGCGGCCGACATCATCAAGCGCGCGATGATTTCGGTGCATGCGTGGCTGAAGGAGCGCAAGGATGACGCGCGCATGCTGATGCAGGTGCACGACGAACTGGTGTTCGAGGTGCGCAAGGAGGCGGTAGAGGACATTCGCGCTGGCGTAATCGAGCGTATGTCGGGGGCGGCGACGCTTTCGGTGCCGCTGGTGGTTGAGGTGGGGGTGGGGGCGAATTGGGATGAGGCGCACTGAGGGGTTGGGTGGCTTGAGCCACAAGAGGGCTCGCGCTGTTTACCCCCCTCTCCCCGCGTGCCCCGGAGGGGAGAGGGAGCTAACAACACACCAGCGCACACCCAAGTGTTTGATTTCCGTCAAATGAACACCCGCTAACCAAAACCACCCCATCTCGTGCAACTTTCCTCGCGCCGCGCGTTCTCAACTTACGGATGCGCGCAACGGCATCCACCGGCTCACCACCTCCCTGGATGAGCCACCCGGTAAGCGAACCTCTCCCCTGGGTTTCGCTTCCATCCGGCCCCGAGGATTCCCCCCTAATCCTCGGGGCTTTTTTTCGCCCGCGTTTCGCTCAGGTCAGATCAAGGACAGCGAGCACACAAATCGTTAGGATTTGCGGGATCCATCTCACTGGCCACAAGGAGCGCGGCCGGCGCTAACTCAAAGGTCGCAGCTGCGTGCAGATCAAGGGAAAAGTCACCTCATTCGATATCGCCCATCTGGCCGGGGTCTCCCAGTCCACGGTGTCACGCGCCTTGCGCGGCAGCCCGCTGGTCAACGAGGAAACCCGCCGGCGTATCCAGGCGGCCGTTGACGAACTGAACTACAAGGTCGACAAGAACGCCTCCAGCCTGCGCGCCAAGCACACCGGCACGCTGGCGCTGCTGTTGTTTGAAGACCCCACGGCGGACGAGTCGCACATCAACCCGTTCTTTCTTTCGATGTTGGGCTCGATCACCCGCGCCAGCGCACAGCGCGGCTATGACTTGCTGATCTCGTTCCAGCAGTTCTCGCGCGACTGGCATGCCGACTACGCGGACAGCAAGAAGGCCGACGGCATCATCCTGCTCGGTTACGGCGACTACCTCGCCACCCGCGACAAGCTGCAGAAGCTGGTGGACCAGGGCACGCGCTGCGTGCGCTGGGGTGCGGTGTTGCCGGACCAGCCCGATATCTCGGTGGGTTGCGACAACATCAGCGGCGGACAGGCGGTAACCGCCCACCTTATCGAACAGGGCAGCCGACGGATCGCCTTCCTGGGCGATGCCTCCAGCCACTATCCGGAATTCTTCGACCGCTACCGCGGCCACCTGCGTGCGCTGAACAACGCGGGGTTGGAAGAGGAGCCGCTGCTGCAGGTGAATGCCGAGAGCACCGAGCGCTCCGGCTACGACGCCCTCGAATCGCTGCTTGCTCGGGGCATTTCGTTCGATGCGGTATTCGCCGCAAGCGACCTGATCGCCATCGGCGCCATGCGCGCCATGGACGACCATGGCCTGAAGGTCCCGGACGACGTGCTTTTGGCCGGCTTCGACGACATTCCCATGGCCAGCTTCGTCAATCCGCCACTGACCACGGTGTTGCAGGACACCAAGCTGGCCGGCGAAATCCTGGTGGACAATCTGCTGAGCCTGATCCGTCGCGAACCCGCCGAGAGCGCCATGCTGCCGGCGAAGCTGATCGTGCGGAAATCCAGCCTCAAACCCCGTTGATCATCGCCAGACGGTGGGAGCGCACTTGTGCGCGACCGCAGCAGCCAATCGCACGGTCCCATGCAAGGTTGCGGTCGCGCACAAGTGCGCTCCTACAGGAGAGCTATTGGGCGGATACGGTGTCCAGCTGCGCCGACGGCTCCGCCACGCGCAGCGTGCACAGCCCCGCCATCACCAGACTGGCACCACCCAAGGCGAGTGCCCAGATCGGCTGCCCATGGAAGAACAGGCGCAGCAGCAGGCCCAGCACGCTGGCGGCCAGCAACTGCGGGATCACGATGAAGAAGTTGAAGATGCCCATATAGACGCCCATCTTCGCGGCCGGCAGGTTGTCCGACAGCAACGCATACGGCAGCGAGAGAATGGACGCCCAGGCGAAACCGACGCCCACCATCGACAGCAGCAGCCACTGGGGATCGCGGATCAGCAGGAATGACACCAGTCCTGCGCCACCCAGCCAAAGGTTCACCAGATGGCTCATGCGCAAGCCCCAGCGACGGACCATCCAGGGAATCAGCACAGCGGCCAGCGCGGCAAAGGCGTTGTACGCGCCAAACAACACGCCGACCCAATTGGCGCCATCGTTATAGGCAGCCGAGTGCGTATCGGTGCTGCCGAAATGCACGGCGGCCACCGCGGGCGTCGTGTAGATCCAAAGCGAAAACAGCGCGAACCACGAGAATAGCTGCACCCATGCGAGCTGGCGCATGGTGGTGGGCATGTCGTACAGATCACCCATCATCTGTCGCACCATGCCGGTGCTACGCGTCGCTGAAAGCCAGACGAACAAGCTGCCAAACACCAGCAAGCCACCGGCGAGCAGATACAGCTCTTTCTCCAACGCGTAGTGATAGATCACCGGCACCAGCAACGCGCCGAGCACAAACAGCGTGCCTCCGATGCGCCACGCGCCTGACGCGTTGGTCATCGGCGCTTCCACGCCAGCGTCGTCGAAAGACTCCAGCTGTTCCGGCGGATACTCCGGTGTGGACAACACCGTCCACAGCACCGAGATCAGCAGCACGGCACCACCCAGATAGAACGCGTACTTCACGGTCTCGGGGATGCCACCCACGCCTGCGACATTGCTGACGCCCAGCTTGGCAAGCAGCCATGGCAGCAGTGACGCCACCACCGAGCCCACGCCGATGAAGAAGCTCTGCATGGCATAGCCAAGCGGGCGCTGCTTCGGCGGCAATTGGTCACCCACGAACGCACGGAAGGGCTCCATCGATACATTGATCGACGCATCCATGATCCACAACAGGCCCGCGGCCACCCACAGCGTGGGTGAGTTCGGCATGCACAGCAGCGCCAGCGTGGTGAGTACGGCACCGATCAGAAAGTAGGGGCGGCGACGTCCCAATCGGGTCCAGGTGCGATCGGAGAGATAACCGATGATGGGCTGCACGATCAGGCCACTGAACGGCGCCGCAATCCACAATGCCGGAATATCACCCACGTCCGCGCCGAGGGTCTGGAAGATGCGGCTGACGTTGGCGTTCTGCAGTGCAAAGCCAAACTGGATGCCCAGAAAGCCAAAGCACATGTTCCAGATCTGCCAGAACGACAGCTCAGGCTTGCGGGTCATGGTGTTGCCTTGTCGGTTGGCCACGGTGACACCAGCAAGGCATCGATCGCGGCATCGTTCACGGGTCCGCTCGCACCACCCTGCTCGCCGGTGTAATGCGCGTTGTGGCTCAGGTCGCTCATGTTGAAGCCCTGATCCAGACTGAAACGGCACGGTGCACCAGCACGCACGGTGATCGCGCCAGAAGTGGAGCGCTGCACGCCGACACTGTGCGGCATCACCACTGGCACGGGTTGCGGCTCGCCGCTATCGCAGCGCACATCGAGCCGCTTCACGGCAGCGGTCACACCGGTGTTGATGGGGCCATGGTCGTTGGCGTAGGAGAACGCGACCTGATACGTGCCGTCTGCCGGCGCGCGCCACTCCCACGGCCCCGGGCCAGTGAGGCGGGTTTCCTCACCTTCGCAGGTTGCCTTGCTGGGCAGCGACTCGATGCCACCCTCACCCAACTGCGTGAGCTGAAAGCACTGGCGCGAACCTCGATCCGGCACCACCAGGTTGCCGTCAACCGGTCCCACGCGACGGCCATCGACGTAAAGCACCGCCTTGCTCGGCGAGTCGACCTGCCAACCTTTTGCGGTTGCCGTTACTGACGGTGCATCTGGCATGGCCGGCCCGTAAAGCGGTCCACCGATGCGCACCGGCCGTGCACTTGTGCGCACGGCCTTGAGCTCGACGATGGTTTCGTCGCCTTGACGAACCTGCGATGCCGCGACCAACAGATCGCCATCGACCTGCGCCGGGCGCACCAGCGTGATGCGCTGATTGCCCAGATCCAGCGTGATGCGCTGCCCATCACCGAACAACGGCGCCATCCACGCGACGGGCAGCTTGGGATCGATGCGACCGTCATCGCCAAGACCAAAGACGCCGCCGATCACCATATCGAGATAGCCGGCTACCGACCACAGCTGACGCGGTGAGTTGACTACCGGGCCGCTGAGCGCGCCCTCATCGACGTGCACCGCCTGCGACACCAGCTCGTAGTTTTCCATATTCGACGCAGCCATCGAAGCGCCGCGCACCAGCGAATCCATTTCATGGGCGATGCGTGGCGCATCGTTGACCGTACGCGCAGCGCGGAGCGCATAAGCACTCACGAACGGCCAGATGGCGCGGTTGTGATAAATCGGCTGCTCAGCGCGCTCGGGCCAGATCACCGGGCTGCCAGATGGCCATGCGGGATAATTGGCCAGCGCTTGCTTCGCGCGCGCCTCATCCGCCACTCCACTGGTGATGGCCAACGACAGTCCCAGCAGATCATAGGTATCCACCGGCATGGCATGCGGGCCGATGTAACTCATGTACATGCCGCGGTCGTCACGCCAGAAATGCGTGTTGATGGCCTGCTTGAGTGCTTCGGCCTGCGCGCGATAGTCGGCGGCATTGGCGTCATGACGCTGTGCCGCCTGCTGTGCGGCCAATTGCAGCGCCTCGTAGTGCAGCACATTGGTCGACAGCGCGAAGGATTCGCCGATAAAGCGCACATCCTTGGCGGTCCAGCTCGGATACGTCTGCTCGCGCCAGTCGAGGAAAGAGGTTTCCCCGCGATACAGGCCGAGTTTGCCATCGAAGGTGTAGAGCCTATCCTGCGCCAGCGTGTCCTTCAGCGCGCGCCAGGTGTCATCGGCAAACGTAGAATCGTCCAGCAGGTGCCGCGCACCAAGGAACCACACCACACGATCGGTGCTGATCGGCCAGCTGCCGCCGGAGCCGGTGTCCTGCATCACGTACAAGCCTTGCGGCGCGGTCGGCTCACGCACATCCGAGAGCTTGAAGCGCATCGATTGCCGCGCGCGCGCCGGATCCAGTCGCCACAGTGCGAGGTCGACCGAGTACGACAGGTCGCGCGTCCACACGAACGGCCATTTGGCGCCGGTGGCGAAGCACTCACAGGGTATCGGGTGCCCATGGTCATAGGCACCATCGCGGATCGCCGCGACGGAGTCCTGCTGCAGGTCGGCCTGCGCCATGGCGAACAGGCCATCAAACATCGGGCTGGCCGTGCGCACAGCCAGTTTCTGGCTGGCGATCCTGCGGTCGCCCTTCGGCGCATGCAGCACGAAACTGCCATTGGCGTTGGCGCTCATGCTGGCCACCTTGCCCTGCCAGTCGACGTCGCCCTTGGCATTGAGCACGTCAGCGTGCACCGCGGTGGCAAACAGCATCGGCACGCAGGCAAGTAGCAGGCGCTGACGCAAGGTCATGGCTGCACCGCCATGCCATCGAGCTTCACATCGTGTGCCTCGCCGGCCGACACCTTCACGTAGGTGACGTCGCCAAAGCGATCCTTGCCGCGCGCCCAGCCCGCCGATGTTGACGAGCGCACGGTATCCACGCTGTCGAGCATGGGCAACGGCGCACCTGCGCTGGTCACCGAACGCGCCGAACCGCCATGAATCGCGAGCACATAGTGCTGCCAGCTGGTCCGGAAAGTTCCGCTACGCGCGCCTGCATGGAAGCTCACGACGTCGCCCTCGCGGCGCACCCGGATCGGCTGCAGGAAATACGCGCCCTTCTCATAGCCATAGGACTCCCCGTCATCGTCGTACAGCTCGAAGCCGGTCTCGCTGCCGGCAGGGAACACCTGCACGTCCAGCGTTGTGACCGGATGCTGCCCAACGTAATCCATGACGGGCTGCTGGGGAATGATGGCGCCTTCACGAATGAAGAGAGGGATGTCGCTCCAGCCTTTCGCGTCGACAGCCAGTCTGATCTCACGCCCGCCCTGGTAGACCTTACCGTCGGCCCAGCCGATCCAACGCCCAGGCGGCAGCGCCAGTCGCTTAATCGTCTGCCCTTGCTCCACCACCGGCGACACCAGCAGGTAGTCGCCGAACATCCAGGCATCAATGCGATCGCGTTGTGCCGCATCGTTGGGGTAGGCGAACTGCAGCGGCCTCACCAGACCCACGCCATCCAGGTGATTGCGGTGCTCGTAGGCGTAGATATACGGGATCAACGCATAACGCAGGCGAATCGCATCGGTGGCAGCTTTCTCCGCCACGGGGCCATAGACCCACGGCTGGCGCTTCTGCCCGAAATCACCATGCACGCGGAACATCGGCGTGAACGCGCCAAACTCGATCCAGCGCGCGTAGTTCTCGTCGGTGGGGCGCGGCGCCTTAAAGCCGCCGCCATCCATGCCCCAGTGCATCGCGCCAACGTTGAATGCCGCCAGCATGCGCTGCCGCTGCGCGGCCATGCTTTCGAAACCGCTTTGGATATCGCCCGACCACACGCCGTAGGCATAGCGCTGTGAACCCAGGTAGAAATTGCGGTTGATCGACCACACACGCTGGCCACTATGCGCGCGCTGGCCGTCATACATCGCGCGCTGCATGTTGAGAAACTGCGTATCGACACCGCTATCGTCCGCCTCGTCGTTCCACCAACCGACAATGCCGGTACCGAACGACGCCTTGAGTGCGTCATTGAAGAACCACGTGCGCACTTCTGGCTTGTCGAAGTCCACGTCACGTACTGGCTGGTGCGAGAAGTAGTCGGGCGCTTCCTTCGACTGCGCGAGCCAGTAACCATGCTCGGTCGCCTCGCGTCCTTCCACGGTGTTCACGTGCAGGCGCGGCTTCATGATGCCGGTCATGTGCATGCCGCGCTGGTCCATCAACCGCTTGAGTTTGCCGTCCGGCCCGTCGGCGAATTTCCCGGTGTTCCAGCGGAACTCGCCCATATCCTCACCCCAGGCCTTCCAGTCGAAGTCGAAGGTGAAGTTGTCGATGGGTATGTGCTTGGCGCGATAGGTGTCGACCAGCGTCAACGCTTCCTTCTGATCGATACCCCACTGGCTGTTGGTGAAGCCCATCGACCACTTGGGGAACATCGGCGCAGCGCCGCTGAGCTGGCGCAGCTGTGAGAACAACGCGGCGGGCTGACCGGCGAGCAGGTAAATCGTGCGTATCGGCTGCTGATCCGCGCGGATGGCAATGGCGGTGTCGGACAAGTCGAAATGCGCTGGCTCAGCGTCAGCCAGCACGCCATAGCCGGCGGTACTCCACACGAACGGCGCCCCCGTGTGGCCCTGCCGGCCAGCCGTCGCCACTTGCTGGCCCTTTCGCAGCAGATCGCCTGCCTGTGCGTCGAAAGCATTGAGGCCGCCCACGCCATATTGGGGGTCACCCTTGGCATGTCGCAGCGACCAGTGGCCCTGCATGGCGTGCGAGAGATCCGCATCGAGCAGCAGATGTCCGTCACGGTCTTCCATGCGCAATACGGCCTGGCGTGGATTCCAGCGCAAGGTGACGTGCTCGGATCGCATCACCTGCTCATCGCCGGCCTGGTCACGCTGCACCGGCACCGGGTCGAAACTGGCGTTCGGATCAATGACCGGCGTCGCCGGCTCGCGCGTGCCATCGACTCGCAACTGCACGATGCCCGGTGCAAGCAGACGAAGCTCGACCGTGCCCTTGGGCAGCGCCAGCGCCATGCGGTCAGCGGAGGCATCGGCGGCATGCGCCGCACCGCCGAAGATGGAGAGCAGACCCAACGCCAGCAAGCGGCGCATCAGTGCAGCACCACGGTGCTGTACGCCGGCAGCTTGAGGCTGCCGTGATCCAGTGCGGCCTCCTGCTTGGTGGTCAGCAGCACGGTGCTGTCCTTGGGCAAGCGATCCGCGCTCGGCTTCCACACAGTGGCCTTGCCGGAAAGGTTGTGCACCACCAGCAGCTTTTGCTTGCCGTCATCGAGCCAGTAGGCGAACAGGCCGGGCTTGCCGGTGGCTACCGTGGTGAGCTCACCGTCACGCAACGCGCTGTTCTGCGCACGCCAGCTGATCAGGGTGCGATAAGTGTTGAGCAACGAGTTCGGGTCATCCTGCTGCGCCTGCACCGACACCGCCTGCCCCTGGTTGACACTGGAAGGCTTCCAGCGCGACTCACCTGGGCCTGCCTCACGCTGCCAGCGCATCGGCTCGCGCAGATTCTCGTCCGGCTTCTTGCCTTCCATGCCCAGCTCTTCGCCGTAGTAGATGTATGGCCGGCCCGGCAAGGTCAGCAGCATGGCCGCGGCCATGCGCATGTGGTCGAGGTTGCCGCCGAGACGGCTCATCACGCGTTCCTGGTCGTGGTTCGACAGGAAGGTGGAGTCGATATGCGGCGTGTCGCCTGCGGCCTTGAACGCGTCGTAGGTGTCCTTGAGCAACTGGTCGAGCTTGCCGACGCGCTCGCTCTTGGCGCTGACGATCAGCTGCTCCGCCAGCGGGAAGTTGAACACCGAGCCCAGCGGCTTGAGGTACGGTGCCAGCTCCTTCGGGGACGTCGCACTCACCTCGCCTACCAGCGTCACCTTGGGGTTCGTCTTGGCAAGCGCGTCGTGGTATTCGGTCCACCACTCCACATTTTTTTCCAGCGCCTTGGCGCTGTGCACGTCGGACTTGAAGTCGACGTAGATGTGCTTGGCGGCATCCAGGCGAAAGCCATCCACGCCCTTGCCCAGCCAGTAGTTGCCGACCTTGATCATCTCGTCGCGCACGGCCGGGTTGTCGTAATTGAAGTCGGGCATGTGGCCGCCGAACACGCCGATGTACCAGCCGTCATCGCCGGCGTGCCAGATCGGGGTATCCGTGGCGCTGATCGCTTTGAGGTCCGGACGCGCAGTCGACCAGGTGTACCAGTGACGGTGCGGATCGTTGGCCTGCTGTGCCGCCTTGAACCACGGGTGTTCGTTGCTGCTGTGGTTGATCACCATATCCATGGTCACGGCGATGCCACGCTTGTGCGCTTCGGCAATCAGGTGCTCGAAGTCGGCGGTGGTGCCGTACTGCGGATTGATGCCGTAGTAATCGGTGATGTCGTAGCCGTGATAGCTGGGCGAGCTGTTGATCGGCATCAGCCAGATGCCGCTGATGCCCAACGATTTCAGGTAATCGAGCTGCGCGGTGACGCCGTTGAGATCACCCATGCCGTCGCCGTTGGTGTCGTACCAGGCGCGCACAAAGATTTCGTAAAAAACGCCCGAAGGCTGCACGGTGGGTGCGGGAGCCGGCGCGGCATGGTCCGCTCGCGCATTAGCGAAAGTGCCCGCGCCAAGCGCAAGGGCAACGAGAAAAGCCAGGGGCTTGAACAAGCGGTTCCGCGACATGCCGTTCTCCATAGAGGGGCCGCTGGCCCAGTGGGGAACAGTACACCGAACGCGGATTCGCTCCGGACCGGTGGCCGCCACGTCGGGCCTCGCGGTAGGTAGGCGCCTTAACCTGCACAGCGCCGGAAAGCATCGCGCCGGCCCCTTTGCGGAGGCCGGCGCGATCGTGGCTTACAGCTTGAACTCGACGCCGAGGTAGGTGGTACGACCGAAGTACTGGATCGTGCCCGTCTGCGACGGATCGGAGCCGAAGTAGGTGCGCGTCGGCTGGTTGTTGAGGTTCAGGACCTGGAACACCGCACGCCACTGCTCGCTGATGGCATACGAGGCCTGGAAGTCGTACACCGTTTCCGCAGCGAAGGTGACCAACTGGTTGCTCACCGACATCTGCGTATCGGATACGAACTTCGAACGGTAGTTGCCCGACACACGTGCCGAGAACGGACCGTAGTCGTAGAACACCGCCGCGCTGGCGACGCGCTTGGACAAGCCCGGCAGGCTGGTGTACGACTGTGGGCCACCCAGAGTGTCCGGGTTACGCACGTTGCTGGTGGTCAATGCGAAGTTTGCCTGCACACCCAGACCTTCCCAGATGCCCGGGAAGAAGTGGTTCTTGGCGAACTGCAACTCCATGCCCTTCACGCTGCCGCCCTGAGCGTTGTACGCGCTCTGGTACTGACCGTTGAGGTAGGGCTTGCCGGTGTTCGGATCGATCGGCACGGTGATGCCGGCCGAGGCGAAGTCGAAGTTGTTGTAGGTGACGTTCTGGATGAACGAGTCGATGTGCTTGTAGAACACACCGCCGCCAATCAAGCCCGACGAGTCATCAAAGTAGTGCTCGTAGCCCAGATCCCACTGGAACGCGCGCAGCGGATCGAGCAGCGGGCTGGTGCCACCCCACACGTTGTACTGACCGCTGGACACCCACGAACCGGAGCCGGCCATCATCTTATCGATCGGCGGACGCGACAGCACCTTGGCTGCCGAGAAACGCACCTGATCATCGTCGGTGAGGTGGTAGGCGAGGTTCAGCGACGGCAGCCAGTCGCTATAGGTCTTGCCGACGTGCAGCGGCGCATAGTTCAGGCTGGTGTAGCCGTTGCCGTCGGTGATCGGCACACCGGCGTTATTGCCCACCTGCTGCAGGCCATCGGCGTACTGCTTCTGGTGCGAGTAGCGGATGCCGATGTTGCCGGTCAGGCTGCGACCGCCCACCTGCCCGTCGATGTCACCCTGGAAGTACAGATCGCGGGTCTCCGTATCGACCGAACCGCTCTGGATCATCGACCAGCTGTTGTTGTTGATGTCCTTCACCGGGTTGGCGGTAATGCCATGCGCCGCGAGGATGGCCGGGCCGTTCAACTGAAGGAAGCAGGGGAAGCCCGCGAACTGGCCCTTCCAGCAACGCACGCTGGCAGCGCTGGACGGGATGGTCAGCGCACCCTCCTGGTAACCGGCGGAGCCCTTGTTGTTGAAGTCGGTGCCCCACTCCGAACCGTAGACGTACACTTCGCGGTCGGCGTTGTAGGTGTGGTTGTTCGCATACACACCGGCTTCCACCGCCGAGAACCACGAGCTGTTCGGCAGGTCGTACTTCACGTCCGTACGGAACGCCTTCATCTTGTCGTGGTAGATGTACGGATACACACCGTAACGCGACAAGCCCATGTCGTTGAGGTTGGTGTAGATGCCCGGGTTGGCGAACGACGCCGTGCCCACGCTGCGACCCGCCAGCTGATAGGTGGTCTGCTGCGCCATCAGCGACTGACTGCTGGTGCCCAGGTTGGTGTACGGATCAGCCGTGGTGTCCACGTTGATTTCGTTGCTGGTAGCGCGCGACTCTGACAAGTCGGCGCTGATGTGCCAACGGTCGTGGTTCCACTTCATGTTGAGACCACCCGAGAACACGCTGGTGTTCGTGGAGTAGTTGTCGGCCGTGGTCTCGTTGGAGAAGTTGTTGCCGCCGGGGCTGGTCACCGTGCCGCCGGTCATGGTGCCGTAAGGACCAAGCACCGCATTGGAAACCAGATTCTGGTTGCCGTAGATGTTCTGCGAACGGAAGCCGTAGCCGAACGAGGTGTTCTTGAACTTGGAGTAGAACGCATCGGCGCCCACCTGCAGTTCGTCGGTGGCCTTCCACACCACAGTAGCCATCTCGCCGGTGCGGCGCTCGTTGCCGCCGTTCTGCTGCAGCTGGATACCCTGAGTCAGGTAAGCCTGCTGACCGCTGGGCAGCGTGACACGGTTGCCGTCGGAGGCTTCGCCCACGAACTGCTCAGCCACGTGCGGCTGGTACATCTGCGCCACGCCGAGGCCAACGCCAAGGGTGTCGTTGAGGAACTTGCCTTGCCACGCGGCGCTCAGGCGATAGCCGGTGGAGTTGGCGCCTGCCACATCGTGAGCCTGGCTGTTGTAGCTGCCACGCGCGTCGATGTTGAGGTTCTGCTCCTTCGGCGCATTGAGCGGGTTGGCCGTCTCCATGGCGATGGTGCCGCCCACGCCGCCGGTGATCAGCGACGCCTGCGAGGACTTGTACACCGTGGCCATGTTGATCAGCTCCGACGGGTACTGGTCGAAGTTGATGTAGTTGCTGCCGCTGGTGGAGGGCTGCTCGCGACCGTTGAGCGTGGTCTGGATGAAGTTGCCCGACAGACCGCGAATGTTGATCTGCGATGCCTGGCCCGCAATGCGCTCAGCCGACACGCCCGGCAAGCGGGTCAGTGCGTCGGCGATCGACTGGTCCGGCAGGCCGCCGATGTCGGCCGCGGTGATCACGTTCTGGATGGTGTCGGCGTAGCGCTGGAAGTCGACCGAGCGCTCCATGCCCTGGTTGTAGCCAGTCACCGTGATGGTGGACAGGCTCTTGGCCAGCTGCTGGTCCTGCGTCTGCTTGGTCTTGTCCGCGCTCTGGTCGTTCTGCGCACTGGCAGGTGTTGCCTGGTCGCCGGTTGCGCCATTGCCGGCAGCGGTGCTGCCAGTGTTCGCGTCCGTATCAGTCGGCGTCGCATGAATGCCGGCGGTAAAGCAAAGGCCGGACGCCAGCGCCAGGGCCAGCACATTACGTTTCAGTATCACCGTCTTCCCCTCCCACGGGTTTGCACTTCATATGGTTTTGTAGTTGCCGCAACAGTCCCCACAGACTGCGGCGGGCTACGCGCCAGTGCATGCCGAATGCTCGGAGGGCCCCGTCGCGTGGCGGCCATGGTAGGGCTGCGCCAAAAGGCGAACAGGTCTATGCATACGTATTCATGACCGCGTTTTTTTGTGCACCTTTGACAAAATTCTAATGGCTCGCGTGCGTGAGCGGTGCCGTTGAGACGAATGATCGAGAAGCTCATACCCCTGCGAGACTGACGACGGTGCAGCGGTTTTTCCTGCGTTTGCCCGCGTCGAGCCGCAGCGTTTTCTTCGACGTGCGCGCGTGCACCTTTGCACTGCTGCATCGCAATATCGGGTTTTTTTGAATACGTATGCAGTCAAGGCATCCGCTTCGCACTCTGCCTTTAAGCTGCCCCCCGCGCTTCGCTCGGACCTGTAGTTGTTCGACGACAGCGGGCATTGGGCGGGCACGGGACATGCGACATGAGTGATGCACCTTGGTGGCGCGGAGCCGTCACCTACCAGATCTATCCACGCAGCTTCATGGACACCAATGGCGACGGCGTCGGTGACCTGCCGGGCATCGTCGACAAGCTCGACTACGTGGCCAGCCTTGGCGTGGACGCGATTTGGATCTCCCCGTTTTTCCGCTCGCCCATGGCCGACTTCGGCTACGACATTGCCGATTACCGTCTCGTCGACCCGCTATTCGGCAGCAACGATGACTTCGACCGCCTGCTGGCCAAAGCACACCAGCTGGGCCTGAAGGTGATGATCGATCAGGTGCTCAGCCACACTTCGGCCGAGCACGCCTGGTTCAAGGAAAGCCGCGAAAGCCGCGACAACTCTAAGGCCGACTGGTACGTGTGGGCCGACGCGAAAGACGACGGCACGCCGCCCAACAACTGGCTGTCGCTGTTCGGCGGCGGCGCCTGGCAGTGGGAGCCGCGTCGCGGCCAGTACTACCTGCACAACTTCCTGACCTCGCAGCCCGACCTCAACTACCACTGCCCGGACGTGCGCCGCGCCGTGCTCGGCGAGGTGAAGTACTGGCTCGACAAGGGCGTGAACGGCCTGCGCCTGGACGCGATCAACTTCTGCTTCCACGATGCCGCGCTGCGCGACAATCCGCCCAAACCGGAAGACAAGCGCGTAGGCCGCGGCTTCAGCCCGGACAACCCGTACGCGTTCCAATACCACTACTACAACAACACGCAGCCAGAGAACATCGCGTTTCTCGAAGAGCTGCGTGCGCTGATGGACCAGTACCCCGACGTCGCAGCGATCGGCGAGATCTCCTCAGAGGACTCGCTCGCCACGACCGCCGAGTACACCAGCGGCCACCGCCTGCACATGGGTTACAGCTTCGAGCTGCTGACCAACGATTTCAGCGCGGCCTACATTCGCGGCACCGTGCAGAATCTCGAAGCACAGATGCTGGAAGGGTGGCCGTGCTGGGCCATCTCAAATCACGACGTAACGCGCGTGCTCAGTCGCTGGGGCAATGGCCAGGCATCCCCGGAGCTGGCCAACCTGCTGAGCGCGATGGTGTGCTCGCTGCGCGGTTCGGTCTGCGTGTACCAGGGCGAAGAACTGGGTCTCACCGAAGCCGACGTGCCGTTCGACGCGCTACAGGATCCGTACGGCATCACGTTCTGGCCCACCTTCAAAGGCCGCGATGGCTGCCGCACACCCATGCCGTGGAACGGCGGCGTCAACGCTGGCTTCAGCGTGGCCGATCCGTGGCTGCCGGTGCCGCCCGAACATCAGGCACTCGCCGTCACCCTGCAGGAAATCGCGCCCAACTCGGCGCTCAACGGCTTCCGCACCTTCATGGCGTGGCGCAAGACACAACCGGCACTGCGCTGGGGCGATATCCAGTTCATCGATACCCCCGAGCCGGTACTGGCCTTTACCCGTCGCCACGGTAACGACACCTTGCTGGCTGCCTTCAATCTCTCCGGGCAAGCGGTGACGATGCCCCTGCCCGGGATGAGCGCGGTGACACCCGTCAACGGCCACGGGCTCGCGCAGGGCGAGCTGGCCGGCGACACACTCAGCCTGCCCGGACACGGCGCGCTGTTCGCGCAGGTGAGCTGAACCTTGGTTATTCCCTCGACGGCGGACGTGCTGGATAGCGCCGCCGTCGCCTTTTCCCCTTCACGCATCGCACCTATGATCGAGCCCTTGATCCCAAGGGAGCTTTCCCCATGCGCGCAGTTCTGATCCTTATCGGCCTCGTGCTGTTGGCCGCCGGCGTCTGGGTAGTGTTTGGCAATGCCAGCTACCAGACCACCGACACGCTGGTGCAGATCGGCCAGGCCAAGATCACCGCGACGCACAGCAAGGCCATTCCGATGTGGATGGGTGTTACGGGGATGGTGGTGGGAGTGGTGTTGGCGCTGGGTGGGTTCCTGAAGAAGGGTTGATATCTTTCGCTCGTCATTCCGGCGTAGGCCGGGGTAGGCGATATCGCTTGGTTGTCGCGATACGGCCAGCGTGCACGCCTGCCGCGGGCTTCCGACCTCCTGCCGGAGGCCGGGTCACTTTTCTTTGCTTGCCCAAAGAAAAGTAACCAAAAGAAAAGGCACCCCCGCTTGGCGCTGGCCGGTGAAGCCGGCCAGTCCGTGAGGGGCGGCCGGGCTTTTCGACAGGACATCCTTGTCCTGTCGAAAAGGGATCGGCGTCCTGCCGATCCCCCTGCGGGCCTGATCGTCCACCCCTCACCGCCGCACAGGGGGCCCGACGATCAAGAGCGAAAGGCGAAAAGCCAACGCCGCCTTGTAGGAGCGCGACCGCAGAGTGTTGTCGTTGCCTCACTGATTGGTTTTCGCGTGTCCTTCCGCCTAGCTACAACGCGGCGTTGCGGTCGCGCACAAGTGCGCTCCTACAGAAAAGCCGGGACGCCATGTCGCAAAGCGAGCCGCAGCTTTAAGCCCTCTTGGTATCGACGCG
>NZ_JBVQCI010000016.1:0-49906 GCF_055702865.1 Dyella sp. PARNA 12/25
TTTGGGCCAGCAAAAGAAAAGTGACTCGGCCTTCGGCAGAAGGTCGAAACGCCCGCTGCGTAGGCGGCACGCTGGCGAGATCGCTAGATTCAAGGCCGAGAGCAAAGTCGCTGGACCCCGGCCTACGCCGGGGTGACGGCGAGGAAAATCAGCGGTCTCGCAAGCCCCCAGCACAAGAACAACAACCATGTAAGCTGCCCCTTCCCTGCCCCGGATCACCACCCATGGAACGACGCCAATTCCTGCGCCAGGCGGGCGCCACGCTCGCGGTAGCCTCCACGGCCGGCCTCGCCGCCTGCACCGGGCAGCAAGTAAAACCTCAACCAGCCTCATCACGCTCAGCACTAACGCTAGCCCCCATCCGCGCCAGCATCGACCGCATCACCGGCGTATACGTCTGCACCCGCCCCTTCCGCGCCGCCGGCCCGCGCATCGAAACGCAAAAGCTCGGCAACAAAACCATCGTGCACAACTACGGGCACGGCGGCAGCGGCTGGTCGTTGTCATGGGGCTCGGGCACGCTGGCCCTGCAGATGGTGCAAGGCACGGATGTACGCGAGCTAGGTGTGATCGGTTGCGGCGCCATCGGCCTCACCACCGCACTGTTGGCGCAGCGTGCAGGACTCGCCGTGCGCATCTACGCCAAAGCCCTGCCGCCAGATGTTTTCTCCATGCGTGCCTCTGGCCTGTGGACACCCGACTCGCGCATCTGCGATGCCGCGCACGCACCAGCGCTGGCTGATCGATGGGAAATGATGACGCGCATTTCCTATGCGCGTTACCAGAGCATGCTGGGCTTGCCAGGCAATCCCATTGAATGGATCGACGGCTATTCGCTGTCCGACGCACCGTTCGGCACCTTCCATGGCGAGGTGCCCGATGAACCGGAGTACGGCGATTTCGCCGACCGCGTTCGTGACCTGACGCCACGGCCAGTCGAGTTGGCGCCGGGAAGCCACCCGTTCCCCGAGCCTTACGTACGACGCTACAGCACCATCATGTTCAACATCAGCAGTTACGCCAACATGCTGATGGCGGAGTATCTGGCGGCAGGCGGCAAGATCGAAGTGCGCGAATTCCAGCATGCGGAAGAGCTGCAAAAACTGCCGGAGCACACGCTGGTCAACGCCACCGGCTATGGCGCGCGCGCTCTGTTCAATGACGAGTCGGTGATTCCCGTGCGCGGCCAGACGGCGCGACTGATTCCGCAGTCGGAAGTCACCTATGGTCTACGTGCGAAGAATTTCAGCATGGTGCCGCGTAGCGACGGCCTGATGGTGCAGGTGATCGGCGATACCGGCAATTTCAACAATCCCGACACCACGCCGCATCGCGAAGCCTCCGAAGCTGCGGTGCAGGAACTGGCAGACCTGATGGCACACATGCGATCTGCCTGAGCCCATCGCAGCGCGCAGCTGAAAGCGCGCTGACGAACGTTGACATCACGCAGACGTTCGCGGGATCGGTTCGCGGCATACTGGCGCTTCACTTAGCCGGATTTGGCGCCACGGGAGTCCCAGCATGAACGCAGTCGCGGCAGCCATGACAAGGCGGCCCCGCCCGTGGCGACGCTGGTTGGCTTTGGCTTTCCTCGCTGCCCTGCCCTTGCACGTGGCGGCACAGATCCAGATCACGCCTATACCCGAAAGCAAACACGCGGCGGTGGCGCAGCTGGGTGCCGCCGAGCTCAGCGCCGCCGACCTGCAAACCTGGCTGGGCCCCGACATGAGCGGTGTCCTGCAGAAGGGCGCGGTGGGCGGTGCCGTGGTGGTGGTAGTGAAGGATGGCGAGGTGGTGTTCTCCAAGGGCTACGGCTATGCCGACCCGGAGACAAAGAAGCCCGTCGATCCTGCTGTCACGATGTTTCGTGTGGGAGCGATGTCCGGGCTAGTGACGTCAACCGCGGTCATGCAGCTGGTGGAGCGGAACAAGCTTGACCTCGATGCCGACGTCAACCACTACCTGGATTTCAATATTCCGCCGCGCGATGGCAAGCCCATCACGCTGCGCGATCTCATGACGAATACCTCGGGTTTCGAGGATGCGATCAGGCGCGTGTACCTCACCAATGCAAAGGAGTTGGAGGACACCGAAGGTTGGCTCAAGCACTGGGTGAGAACGCCCGCTCGCATCTATTCGCCCGGCGAAGTGCCTGCGTACTCCACTTACGGCATGGCGTTGGCCGGTTATGCCGTGCAGCGAGCATCGGGACAACGCTTCGACGAATACGCTGAGCGGCATGTTTTCCAACCACTCGGCATGCAACATGCCACGTTTGACCAGTCGTCGCCGCTATGGAAGAACATGGCGTCCAATGCTGTCCTCGGGGGAGCGGCAACGCCTTTGAGGAAGCTGGTACTCCCAACACCAGCACTCGGACTAGCCATCAGCGGCGAGGACATGGCCCAACTCATGATCGCCCACTTGCAATACGGTCGCGCAGGCAATGCACAGCTGCTTGAGCAGGCCACCGTCCAGGCGATGCAGAACTACCATCGCAACGCCATCCCGAGCCTGCCCGGCATGGCTTTGGGCTACGCACGCATGGACCGCGATGGTCAGACCATTCTTGGCCAGAGCGGTAATTTCAACGGTTTCCACAGTCTGCTTGCACTGTTTCCAGAACATCACAGCGGTATTTTCATCGCCACGGCGGGCGGCGATGCAAGCCAGCTTTTACGGCCCTTGTTCGAACATTTTTCCGACCGCTATTTCCCGCCGCTGCCCCAGCTAAAGCAACCCACACTCAAGACGGCGACGGTCCATAGTGCGCAGCTGACGGGCCGCTATGGTTCCAGCATCACCTCGCAAAGCAGCGTGCTCGCGCTGCGCAACCTGTTCCGGCAAAGCACCATCACCATGGCGGCCGACGGTTCGCCGGTCACGCCCATGTTCGGTACGGCGCACTGGCGCGAGGTGAAACCGTATCTGTGGATCGATGACGCGACGGGCCGGCAGCTCGGTGCGGTCGTTCGCGATGGCAAGGTACAGATGCTGTCGATCAACACCCTGTCGCCCACCGAGGTGTTTCTGCCCGCCACCGGCACATCGCCCGCGACCATCAAGAGCATCATCGTGCTGCTGCTTGTCGTGTTCGCGCTGATCACGCTGTCGTGGCCGATCACGGCATGGTTGAGCCGTCGCCATGCCTCGCTGGTGCTGCCGGAACAGGACGAACGCTGGTATCGCCTGAGCCGCCTCACGGCGGTGCTCTATCTGCTGTTTGCCGGTGGCTGGTGTCTGCTGTTGCCCCGATTAGGTGGGACGCATCTTGAAATGCGTCAGCTACTGCTCTTCCTGATCGGTGTACTAGCCGTCATCTGTACGCTGGCCGTCGTGATGGAGAACTGGCGGGCATGGCGTGGTGGCAGCTGGTGGCGACGAATCAGCGGTGCCCTTCTGCTGCTGGCCTGCCTTGGCGCCATCGCGTTCATGATCTGCTGGCATCTGTTGAGTCTTGACCCCAACTTCTGAGTCACCTTGTAGGAGCGCACTTGTGCGCGACCGCGGAACACCCGTATGCCCCGGTCGCGCACAAGTGCGCTCCTACAGTAAAAGCCTCGGTGGTCCCGGGCCGGTACAATAGGCAGGATGGATGTCTCCCACCTGATCGATAAGCTCAACGACGCGCAGCGCGAAGCCGTGTGCGCTACTCCCGGCCATTACCTGGTTCTGGCTGGCGCCGGCTCCGGCAAGACCCGTGTGCTCACCCACCGCATCGGCTGGCTCACCCAGGTCGAGGGCGTACCGCCGTGGGCCATTCTCGCCGTCACCTTCACCAACAAGGCCGCCGGCGAAATGCGTGCGCGTCTGGATCAGCTGATCCCGGGCGGCACGCAAGGCCTCACCGTGGGTACCTTCCACGGCATCGCCCATCGTCTGTTGCGCCGGCACTGGCGCGAGGCTGGCCTGCCTGAGGGTTTCCAGATTCTGGATGCGGACGACCAGCAGCGCATCATCAAGCGCGTGGTCACCGGGCTAGGCCTGGACGAGGCGCGTTTTCCGCCGCGTCAGGCCACCTGGCAGATCAACCAGTGGAAGGACGAGGGCAAACGCCCGGACAACATCGAGCATCGCGATCACCCGATGACGCGCACGATGGTGCAGATCTACCAGGCCTACGAAGACGCCTGCCGTCGCGCCGGACTGGTGGACTTTGCCGAGCTGCTGCTGCGCGCGCACGAGCTTTGGCTGAACAACCCGCTGGTGCTTGAGCATTACCGCGAACGCTGGCGCTACCTGTTGATCGACGAATTCCAGGACACCAACACGCTGCAGTACGCGTGGATTCGCGTACTGGCCGGCAACACGGGGCAAGTGTTCGTGGTGGGCGACGACGACCAGGCCATCTACGGCTGGCGTGGCGCCAAGGTGGAGAACGTGCAGCAGTTCCTGCGCGACTTCCCGGGCGCGAAGACCATCAAACTGGAGCAGAACTACCGCTCCACCTCCACCATCCTCAAGGCCGCCAACAGCGTGATCGCCCGCAACGGCGGTCGCCTCGGCAAGCAGCTGTGGACGGATGGCGGCGAAGGCGAGCGCATTGCGCTGTATGCCGCGTACAACGAACAGGACGAAGCACGCTTCGTCATCGAGCGTATTCGCGAATACATCTCTGAGCACGGCGAAGCGCGCGACTGCGCGATTCTCTATCGATCCAACGCCCAGTCGCGCAACTTCGAAGAACAGTTGATGCAGCGCGATGTCCGCTTCCGTGTCTATGGCGGCCAACGCTTCTTCGACCGCGCGGAAATCAAGGACGCGTTGGCCTATCTGCGCCTTTCTTCTAATCGCCACGATGACGCCGCCTTTGAGCGCGCAGTGAACACGCCGCCGCGCGGCATCGGCGATCGCACGCTGGATGTGCTGCGTCGACGCGCCCGCGCCGAAAACAGTTCCATGTGGGAAGCCACGCTCAATGAACTGAGCGGCGGCAAGGAATTGGCTGGCCGCGCCAAGAATGCGGTGAAGGCGTTCCTGGTGATGATCGAGGATATGGCGCGTTCGTTTGCGGGCACCGATACCGGTGATGCGCTGGCACTCGCCGAGCAGATCGACCACGCCATCAACCACACCGGCCTGCGCGACTTCTACGAGAAGGACAGCCGTGGCAACGCTGAATCGCGCGTGGAGAACCTGGACGAACTGGTCAATGTGGCCAGTCGCTTCGAACTCACGCCCGACGATATCGAAGCGGGCCTGAGCGAACTGGCCGCCTTCCTTTCGCATGCGGCGCTGGAAGCGGGCGAAGGTCAGGGCGAAGCGTGGGATGACTGTGTACAGCTGATGACGCTGCATTCCGCCAAGGGCCTGGAGTTCCCGGTGGTGTTTCTGGTTGGCATGGAAGAAGGGCTGTTCCCCAGCCAGCGCTCGGTTGAAGACGAAGGCCGCCTCGAAGAAGAACGCCGCCTCGCCTACGTGGGCATCACGCGTGCACGCGAGCGGTTGTTCATCACCTACGCCGAGTCGCGACGCATGCACGGCGTGGAGATGCTGGCGCGCCCGTCTCGCTTTTTGTCGGAGATTCCGCCTGAGCTGATCGACGAAGTGCGTCCGCGCGTGCAGGTGAGTCGCCCGCTGTATGGCGGCCGTTCGAGCGCCAGCAGCGGGTCGATATCGCTGGAAGAAAGCATGCCGCTCAAGCTTGGCCAACGCGTGAGTCACCCCAGCTTCGGCGAAGGCACCGTGGTCAGCGCGGAAGGCAGCGGTGCGCATATGCGCATCCAGGTGAATTTCGCCAGCAGCGGCAGCAAGTGGCTGGTTTACGCCTATGCCAACCTGTCGCCGTTGTAAGCGCCTTCACCATGAGACGTCGACAGCCAGTACGCGACAACCTCCGGCGCCTGCGCGACGTCGAGCAACGCCTGGACTGGTTCTATCAACGGCTGCCGTGGACGCAGCGAACCCTCAAGGGGCTATGGCAGGCATTGCTTGCCTTGGTGGCGGCGAGCGCCGCCTACGGCCTGGGTCTGCTACTGCATAGCCAGCAGGCGTTCTGGGCAGTATTGACCGCCATTGCGGTAACCCAGCAGAGCTATCTCGACACACGTGCCTCGTCGCGCGACCAGATCATCGGTGCCACCGTGGGTGGTGTGGTCGGACTGGGCACGGCCCTGCTCTGGGGTGAGCACTACGGTGCTTACGCCGGGGCCATCGTGACTGCCATCACCGCCTGCTGGATGCTCGGCGTGGGTAGCGCCGGACGCCTCAGCGGCACCACCACCACCATCGTGATGCTGGTGCCCCACACCGGCCCGTTCTGGCTGATCGCGTTGACGCGTATCGGCGAGGTCGCCCTGGGCATTGCCTGCGCCCTGGTCGTGGTCGGCGTGGCCGAACGCCTGCAACGCCGCTGGGTGCAGCGCGCCGAGCCGGTTGACAGTCCCGTCGCTTAACGCAAGTTCTGGCTGCGGGAACCTGCGCCGAACGCGCGGGCTCCATGTTTTCATCGGTTCACTGGATCAGGCATGGTTATGACAGCGCAATCTCTCGAGGACGCCCCGGAGCGCCCCCGCACGCGGTTGGATCACGATATCTGTGTGCACATCTTCACTGCCTCGGCCGCCATGGTCGGCGTGTGCCTCACCGTCATCGGCATCCTTCGCGTGGTGATCTCGCTGCGCAAGGAAGACCTGCTCGGCGACGACCTGCTGGCGGTGAATTCGATGCTCTATCTGGCTTCGTGCCTGCTGTCGTACTGGGCGCTGCGTACACGCAGCGTCCGACGCAATCATCGGCTGGAGCAGATGGCCGACATCATCTTTCTCACCGCATTGGTGTTCACCGCAGTCAATGCCGGTTTCATCACCTGGGCGATTTCAGCGAGCTGATCGAGCGAATTCGGCAGGCAACAGACGAGCGAATCTGACTCATTCGGTCAAGAGCGTGTGGTGCCAGCACGAGTGGATATCCGCGACCCATATCGCGAGAACAGCGCCTCTCCTTGGCACACCTCGCTCGGGCTTGACCTCGCGACGCCACGCACGCTTCCCGCTATGGGCCAAACCTGAAAATCTTGAAGGCCTTTGACGCCCTGGTGAATGGCTTGCATCACCACGCACCCGGGCAACCTATCCTCGCCACTTAATGAAGCCGCAACCCCGCATCAGGGCGCAACCGGCAACCATTGTGAGTGAGGTGACCGAGCATGTTTCGCTACATCCTTTTCGACTCGTGCCAGTACGTAAGATTTCACCAGCGACTACAACAGTGGGGCGCACCCTATGGCTCCTTGTTTGGCGGCCATGCCGAAGAAGCATTTCCAGAATTGGCGCCATTGCTGATTGACGTCAGCATCGAGAACGAGACCACCCGAAAAGTCATCGCGGAAACAGCGCGCATCGGGCAACTGAAACCATGCGTGAGCAAGCTCGAAGCCACCTTGCCGCTGCATGAGCTCACGAAGCAGCTTGCGGCTTTCCACCTGATCAACATGCCAGATGGCCGAGACATGCTGATGCGATGGTATGACACGCGCATCCTGCCCCTGTGGCTGGATGTGCTGCATCCAGAGCAGCGCGCCTACTGTGCGCGAAACATTACGCGCTGGATCAGCATTGATCGCTTTGGCGTCGAGCAGGAGCTGGATATGCCGAGCGAGTCTGCGTGGCCATCGCCAATCGCGGGTGCGCCTCTTAGCCTTGACCAGCACCAGGCAGAGCAGCTGTTTATCGGCACCGAACCGGATGCCTTGATCTATGACCTGCGTAAAACGCTCCGCGAAGAGATGGATCGCGTAGCGCATGGCACGCTCTATCCCTTCGTCCACACCCACTGGCAGATAGCGCGACAGCATGGTCTGAGCGAAAGGATCGACCAATCCAGGTTCGTCCGGTTGGCACTACATACCTCAGGTTCCTTCATGGAAGACCCCAAGGTATCTGCGCGTCTGGCCTCGCCTTCGTTGACGCATGAACAGTCGTTTGCAGAATGGTTCCGATCCTTACCGGAAAGTACATGGACTCTCGGCAAACCGCTTTGGGACACGCAGCTGCTGGAAGCCGACGAGGCCGCGTCGTAATGCTCAATCCTTTCGCAAGGAGTGCGTCATGCGATTCCCCCTGAACCCTCCCGAGCCGCTGTCTGCTGAGGGCTACCGCTCCATGGCGCGCGTGCAGTGGATCACGCGTGTCTTTGTCGCCACGCTGCTATGTCTGCTGCTGTCGAGTTGCCACGCTGGCGAAGAAACCATGGGGCTCGATGTCGTGGGCTATAACCACACCGATCAGGATATCGGCAGATTCTCCGTCGCTAACGGTGGCGGTGGCTTCCTGATCGAACACGGGCAGGGTGGTTTTGCCTGCTGTGCAGTTATCCCCCGCATCTACAAACCTGGCATGACTGTGACAGTGCGCTGGGGCGGAATCGCCATGGGAAGGGAAGAAGAACGCACCGTCGTTGTTCCGCCCTATACCCCTGAAGACGGCGGTGTGCTGGCCGTCCATTTTCTGCGCAATGGCGACGTCAAGGTTTTCGTCACCATGTTCGGGTTACGACATCCCAATTACCCCCTGAAGGGCGACGAGGCCAAGTTATGACGCCCTTTTATTTCGCAAGGAGTGCGTCATGCGATTCCCCCTGAACCCTCCCGAGCCTCTGCCCGCTGAGGGCTATCGCCCCACGTTGCGCTTGCCATGGCTCGTCCGTGTATTCGTCGCCACGCTGCTATGTCTGCTGCTGTCGAGTTGCCACGCTGGCGAAGAAACCATGGGGCTCGATGTCGTGGGCTACAACCACACCGATCAGGATATCGGCTCCTTCACCGTGGCTCATGGCGGCGGTGGCGTTGTGATGAAACACAAACAGAAGGGAGCTTCCTGCTGCGCAATCATCCCCCGCATTTACAAGCCGGGCATGACCGTCACAGTGGGCTGGACCGACGAGGCCGGCGAACACCCGCAAGAACGCACTGTCGTTGTATCGCCCTATACCCCTGAAGACGGCGGTGTGCTGGCCGTCCACTTTCTGCGCAATGGCGACGTCAAGGTTTTCGTCACCATGTATGTCTTTCTAAGTCATCCCAATTACCCATTGAAGGGCGACGAGGCCAAGTTGTAACGCCCTTTTATTTCGCAAGGAGTGCGTCATGCCATTCACTCTGAACCTTCCCGAACCGCTGTCTGCTGAAGGCCATTGCCCCACGTTGCGCGTGCCATGGCTCGTGCGTGTACTCGTCGCCACGCTGCTATGCCTGCTGCTGTCGAGTTGCCACGCTGACGAAGAAACCATGGGGCTTGATGTCGTGGGCTACAACCACACCGATCAGGATATCGGCAGATTCTCCGTCGCTAACGGTGGCGGTGGTTTCCTGATCGAACACGGGCAGGGCGGTTTTGCCTGCTGCGCAGTTATCCCCCGTATCTACAAACCCGGCATGACAGTGACCGTGCGCTGGGGCGGAATCGCCATGGGTAGAGAGGAAGAACGGACCGTCGTCGTTCTGCCCTACACGCCTGCGGATAGTGGTCATCTTGCCGTTCATTTTCTGCGCAATGGCAATGTGAAGGTCTTCGTAACCAAGTATTACCCGAGACACCCCAACTACCCCCTAAAGGGCGACGACGCCAAGTTGTAATGCTCGTTTATTTCGCAAGGAGCGCGCTATGCCATTTGCTTTTAGCCTTCCCGAGCCTCTGCTTGCTGAGGGCTATCGCCCCACTTTGCGCGTGCAACGGCTCGTGTGTGTACTCGTCGCCATGCTGCTGTGTCTGCTGCTGTCGAGTTGCCACGCTGGCGAAGAAACCATGGGGCTTGATGTCGTGGGCTACAACCACACCGATCAGGATATCGGCTCCTTCACCGTGGCCCATGGCGGCGGCGGTTTCCTTATCGAACACGGGCAGGGCGGCTTTGCTTGCTGCGCGGTCATCCCTCGCATCTACAAACCTGGCATGACTGTGACGGTGCGCTGGGGCGGAATCGCCATGGGCAGGGAGGAAGAACGCACTGTCGTCGTACCGCCCTACACCCCTGAGGACGGCGGTGTGCTGGCCGTCCACTTTCTCCGCAATGGCGAAGTCAAAGTCTTCGTCACGATGTACGTCTATCTAAGTCATCCCAATTACCCATTGAAGGGCGACGAGGCCAAGCTGTAACGCCCAATCATTTCGCAAGGAGTGCGCTATGCCATTTACTTTGAACCTCCCCGAACCGCTGCCCGCTGAGGGCTATCGTCCTCTGTCCGCGCGCGAGTTATCCATGCGGGCCGACGCCATGGCCTGCATCCACAGCAAGGCATCCACCCAATGTCAGGGCCAGGTTTTTGCAACGCTCTTTTTCGATGGCACCGGCAACAATATGGACTGGATCGGGCGCCACGCCCAGAAGACCCAGCAAGGCCTCGGCAAACACAGCAACATCGCCCGGCTCTACCGCGCGGCCATCGCCGAACCGGAGAACGGGTTCTTCCCCTATTACGTCCCCGGTGTCGGCACGCCGTTCGACAAGATTGGTGATCTGGACGGCGGCTATGTGCTTGGCAAACCGGCGGGTGACATTGGCGGCTATATGGGCGCGGACCGTATCAATTGGGGCATTACGCGCATCTACAACGCAGTCCATGCGTATGCAACTCAAGGCGCGGTGCTGATTAATAACGACCAGGCCAAAACCATTGTCAACAACATCAGTTCATCGGTTGGTGCGCTTTCATTCGACGGCAGCTATCGACAGATGGTGTTGCGCAACTGGGAGACCACGCTTGCCTCCGTCGTGAAGAAGAGCCAGCGCCAGATCACGCAGATCAATGTGGCGGTGTTCGGTTTTTCGCGCGGTGCAGCGCAGGCACGCACGTTTGCCCACTGGCTGACCCAGCTTACAACACAGAAGGACGGCACCTACGCGCTGGCCGGCGTGCCCTTGCGCATCTATTTCATGGGACTGTTTGACACGGTGGCCTCGGTGGGCCTGGCCAACATGGTGCCGGGCATTGAGGGCCATTTGGCGTGGGCGGATGGCAACATGTCCATTTCCGACGCGGTGGAACAGTGCGTGCACTACATGGCACTGCATGAGCAACGCGCCTGTTTTCCGTTGGAGATGGCGGCAAAGGTCCGTCAGGTGGTGTACCCCGGCATGCACTCTGATGTGGGTGGCGGCTATCTGCCCACCGAGCAGGGCAAGAAGGCGCAGTTGTCGCAGATTCCCTTGAACGACATGCACAACGAGGCGTTCAAGGCTGGGGTGCCTTTGTACTCCTACAAGGAGATTAACGATCGTGCAGACTTGGAGAGCGACTACTTCATCCCTCCGGATCTGATCGAAGCCTATAACGCTTACTGGCGCGACTGCGGCATTGGCGCAGCATCCGGCAAGGCGGCTGCGCTGGACACGGTGCGCCAACATACCCGGCAGTACCTGCAATGGCGAGGCGAGTTGCTGGAGCGCTGGCGCAACCTTGACACGCGCACGTTTTACCAGCGCGCGAATGCCAAGGACCAGAAGGAGCTGGCGGATACTCAGGAGGATTTCGCGCAGCAGATGACCGAACTACACCAGCGGTTGCGTCTTGAGGCGGAAAGCGTCAGCCACCGGCCGCTGCTCACGCCCTCGATGGCTGACTACCCCCTGGCCGATCACGACATGACGCTACCGGTGGACACGACCACTCGTGAGTTGCTCGACGCCGTGCAGAGCCCGCGCGATGTGCCAGAGGCCGTGCGCCGGCTGCTGGACGATTACGTGCACGATTCGCGCGCCGGGTTTCGCGACGACCGCAAGCATGAGCTGGTGGAGTCGAGTCGCTTGACCGGCGGTTATCTGCGTTACCGGAACGTTTTCCAGAATGAACGCAAGGCGCCGAAGGTGGCCTCGGCTGCTGTGGCGCCTCCGGCATGAGGAAGCTGGACGTTATGTTGCCCCGATGGTGCGCGGCGCCACGCGGGGCCTGCATCCAACGCATTGGCACGCCTGCCACCCCGGGGGGCGCCTGCGACTTCAACTGGCTACGTGGCCAGATCCCACCAAGTTCGGCAAAGCCCACCTTTGGCCCATGATTCCCGCAAAGGTGGGAACCCAGCGCCTTGGTATTTTAGGCGCTTAAAGACACTGGATTCCCGCCTTCGCGGGAATGACGCTTGGTACTGTTGGTAGCTTTCCAAGTTGGAATGGGTTCTAAGAGCTCACTCCGGCAGGCGCGGTACACCGTGTTCGCTGCGCTCTTCCATCGCAATGGGGCGCGTGTCCAACCGCCCGGAACGCGCACTCTGCGGCAACTCCTGAATCGGTTCGCCACGTGCCAATGCTAGCGCGTTGCGATAGCAGCGCTGGGCGAGCGTGGCATCGTTTTGTCCCGCGTACACATCACCCAACGCTTCCCAGGCACCGCTGCTGGGCGTCAGTGCCAGTGAACGCTCCAGGTACTGCGAGGCCTTGCCCCACAGGCTCAGCCGTACGCACATGCGGCCCAGCGTGAGCAGCAGGTTCGCGTCATTGGGGTGGGTATCCAGCCAGGATTCGGCGCGACGCAGACGCGCTTCGATATCGTCGCCACCCAGTGCGCCGTAGGTTTCAATCAGCAGCGGCGACCATTCGCGACGCAGTGCCGATTCCACTTCGTCCATTGCCGGCAGCACCATGCCGAACGAGGCAGCCTGGCGCGCATACGCGTCGATGGCGGCCGGCACGCGACGTTGCGCCTTCGGGAGCTGTGACCACAGCGTGTTGAGTGCGGCCGCATCAGGTGCTGCACGCAATGAAGCAGACAGCACCTGAGCTTCCAGTGCAGCAAAACCGCGTGAGCCAAGGGCGCCACTCTTCTGCAGCGGCTCCAGCGCCTGACGTGCGCGACGCATGTCACCAGCGTCCAGCGCAGCCAGCGCGAGTTCGCGCCAACCGCCCGGCGTGAGGTGACCGCTTTCGGCATCCGCGGCCAACAGGTTCACTGCATCGCCGGACTTGCCTTCGCGTCGTAGTACACGTGCGCGCAGTACACGTGCTGCACGTGGTGACACCTGCCCCGCTTCGTCCAGTGTGGCGAGCGCGCGATTGTGTTCGCCACGACGCGAGGCCGCTTCGGCGGCGGCGAGCAAGGCCGGCCCGCGCAGTACATCCAGGCGAGAGGCGCGGTGCAGGTCACGTTCGGCGTCGCCGTGGCGGCCTTCCATCAACGCAACCAGGCCTTCGCTCATTTTCTTCCGGCTGAGCCGGCGATGACGGCGCGTCAACGCACCAAACGGCCAGCGCACGGCAAACCACACGGCTCCGAAGATGGCCCAGGCCAACAGCAGGATGACCACGGCAGCGACCACGGTGGTCTCCGCCTGCCAGCCGCGCAACTGCACCAGCACGTAACCCGGATCTTCCGCCACCCAATGCCAGCCGAAGGCGGCTAGCGCAGCGACGATCACCAAGAACAGCAACCAGCGCCACAGCTTCATGACTTGGCCCCGGCCGAAGTGCTGCTGGCAGGTTTAAGTGCATGCACCGCGCGCAGATTGCGCAACTCGTTCAAGGCCGCACCCAATTGCACCGGGGTGGACGGCTGCTGCGCCTTCAATGTCGCAAGCTGTTCGCGCGCCTGTTTCACGGCAGGCGCATTCACATCGAATTGCGCGGCAATACCTTCATCGGCGCGCTTGAGCGCCGCAACGTAGGCGTCGCGGTCCGAGGCCAGCAAGGCCGCCTGGGCCTGGGCCAGATCGATCGCCGCCAGTTCACGGGCGAAACGTGCATCGGCCACTGACAACGGTGCGCCGTTGGTGCGTTGCACCTTCACCACGTTGTTCAATGCCCCGACGACACGCGACCAGCCGCTGGCTATCTCGCCTGTCGCGGAAGGCTCATCGAGCGGCTTGAGCGGCAGTTCCATCATGGAGGCACGCAGATTGGAAAGCGCTGACAGGGTGGTGTCGAGCCCCACCGGCTGGCTCTTGGCCAGCGCTTCACGCTCGGCGCCGATGCTCTGGCGCAGGCCGGAGAACGCGCCGTCGTTCACCGCCGCGAGTGTCTGGTCGGCCAGCCCATAGGCAGTCAGCGCGCCTTGCGCATCGTGGAACAGCTCGTAGCGCTCTTTGGCCATGCGCAGCAGCGATTCGGTTTCATCGAGCAGCATGGCGTCGTGGCCGGACAAGGTCTTTTCGGACAGCTTGGCCACGGCATCTTCAAGGTTGCGCGTGCGCTCGGCCTGACTCAGCAGTTCTTCGCGCAGCGAGCGATTGACCTGATCGGCGTCACCCAGGCGCTGACGCAGCAGATTGCGTTCGCTTTCGCTGGAGGTGGCCAGCGTTTCCAGACCACTGACACGCTGCTTGAGTGCGTTGAGGTCCGCACTGTCGACAGCGCTGCCCTGCTCGTGCTGCCACTGTCGCCAGCCCACGTAGCCAGCGCCACCGACGGCGACCAGCGAAAGCAGCAGGGTGACCGCCAGTGTGCCGCTGCCACGGCGAGCCGCCGGGGCCGGCCGGGCGGTGCGGGTGGAAGAGGCGTCGGGTTGCGCGTTCGTGGACGCGCCGGTATCGGGGATGGAGTCGTCGTGGCTCATGCACGACATGCTAACAGCCCTCGGCGGTGGGCTCGCATCAAGCGGACGTGAAGAAGCGGCGTTATGTGGTGTCAGGCTTGGGCTTATCGATCAACGTGCTGCGGCAGCCAACAAATCGGTAGACAACGCCGAGGCCGCCACTACCACTTTGCTGAACCCGCCCGCACGCGCCGCATCGGCCAGCCGCTCGCTGCTCACCACGGCCACGGCCGCATGAAGTCGCGCATAGCCCGATGCAGGCAAGCCTTGGCGCAAGTTGTCGAGGGCCTCGGCACTGGACAGCAACACACGCGCATCAGGCGGCAGCTGTGCGAGCGCATCAAGCTGATGGCGTTGCCAACGAGGCGTGCCGCGTCGATAGACGTGGATCTCGCGCAGTTGCGCACCGCGCTCGGCCAGTTCGGTACGCAACACACCGCGTCCGCCGGGCGCACCAATCAATGCAACGCGACGGCCCTGCAGATTAGCCAAGGCGTGGTGATCGAGCAGGCCTTCGCTGTCCTGTCGTTGCACCGGCGCAAGCGGCTCGCCTACGCCGTGGCGACGCAGGGCACGAGCGGTGCCTTGCCCCACGGCCAGCACCACGGCCTTTGTGCGCAGCGGAGCGAGGCGGGCCGCGAAGCGCACGGCGGCGGGGCTGGTGAACACCAGCAGCTCTTCCCCCAAGGCGGCCCGCAAGGCGTCGGCAATCTCCTCCGGCCGATCAGCGCCATGCAGCGACAGACCCGGCAGCAGCAGTGGCACCCCGCCGAGCCGGCGCACCTGCCGCGCCAAGGGCGACCCTGTGCCCGCCGGGCGCGTGATGACCACGGTACGGCCGTTCAGGGCTGGCCCGGCAGTGGTCGTGGATCGCGTGGTCATGGGCCTCTCCGTGGGAACGGGAGCAGTGTAACGGCGACGGTGGCAACGGTCCTGCGCATCGGGGGTGCGTACACTACGCATTCCCCAACCGTACCCCACACCGATGAGCAACACCGAACGACAAACGCTCGCGCGCAAGCTGGTCACCTTCATGCGCGACGAAATTCCACTGGCGCAGACCATGGATCTGGGCCTGTACAGCTGCGACGAACGGCAGCTCTCCATCGCCGCGCCACTCGGGCCCAACATCAACGACAAGGGATGCGCATTCGGCGGCAGCCTGGTGAGCACCATGACGCTGACCGGCTGGGGCCTGGTCGAGCTGGAGCTGCGCATGCGCGGACTGGACTGCGACGTGTTCGTGGGCGAGTCGACCGTGCGCTATCTCGAACCGGTCTGGACCGACTTCATCAGCGAAGCCCGCCTGGGCGAGGGCGCAGACTGGGCCACCTTTTTCGACACGCTCGCCACACGCGGCCGCGCCCGCATCGAGGTGGCATGCCAGGTGCCGGGCACGGGCGAGAAACCGGCCGCCACGCTGACCGCCCGATTCGTCGCCAAACAGCGCTCGCCCGACGCCGTATGAAAACGCCGCGGCCCTTGGGCACAATGCAAACCTCGTCAAGGGGAACTTCTATGCGCCGCATCCTGATCTCGCTGGTCACGCTCTCCATGCTTTCGCTCGGCGGCTGCGCCACCGACCAGCGCAATGACTTGCTCACCACCACGCTCAACTCCTACGCGCATACGATGCGCTGGGGCGACTTCAATGCCGCCCAGCAATTCGTCGACCCCAAGGTGCGTGACGCCCATCCCGTGTCCGCATTGGAGATGTCGCGCTACCAGCAGTACAAAGTGAGCGAGTACGACGAGGGCAAGGGCCCGACCCACAACGGCGAGTTTGAAGTGAGCCAGGACGTGCAGATCAACCTGGTGAACGTGAACACCCAGTCCGAGCGCAGCGTGACCGATCACCAGAAGTGGCGCTATGACACCGAAAGCAAACACTGGTGGCTGGTGAGTGGGTTGCCGGATATCAGTCGGCAGTAAGGTCGCCTCATCGAAGGCGTCATTCCTGCACATTTAAATGGCGAGGCTAGATTGGCCCCTCACCCCAGCCCTCTCCCCGGAGGGGAGAGGGGGAAGTGCAGTGCGTCGCGCGATCCCTAACCACCAAGGCGAGTGACCGCCTTAAGTCCTCTTCGCGATGGCGCGTTGCGGTGTAGCCGTACCACGTGTCGTGCGATCGTGACGATCCGGGCTTCATCAGCGCCAAGGCTCTTATTCAACACGACGCTACGGCAACCTCGCTCTAAAGGCCGTTTTCTTTGGGTTACTTTTCTTTTGGGCCAGCAAAAGAAAAGTGACTCGAGCGTCGGCAGACGATCGAAACGCCCGCCGCGTAGGCGGCACGCTGGCGGGATCGCCACGTTCAGGGCCGAAAGCAAAGTCACTGGATGACCAGCTTCGCTGTTGTAAAGCGCCTCCCACTTGACCAGCCGTCGGCTGTTGAAGAGCGCCTCGCGGGGATGACGGTGAGGGGGTATGCGACGGTGAGGGGAATACACGCTTTCGCGAGCACTAGCTTCTTCGGTGCCGCCCTGCAGGCGTTCTGCGCGCTTCGTGCTTGTCCGGGCCGCGCCGGGTGACGAGCCACCCGGCGAGATGCCAGAACGAAGCCCCCGGCAGCGCGCCACCCCACCACCCCGTATAATCCCCCGTTCACTCCAACCCACGCGGGCCCTGCCCGCGCCTGCGGAAGCTTTCGAATGAGCGATATCCTGCACAAGCTGCCTGAGTTCATCGGCAACCATCTCGCGCTGGTAGCGCTGTTTTTTGTCCTGCTGCTCGCCGTCATCGTGGTGCAGCTGATGTCGCTGTTCCGCAAGTACAAAGAACTGACCCCGGCCGGCCTGACCCTGCTGATCAACCGCGAAAGCCCGCTGATGGTCGACCTGTCCGCCTATGCGGACTTCGAGAAGGCACATGTGCCGGGTTCGCGCCACGTGGCCATCAGCCAGTTCGATCCCGAGCAGAAGGACCTGGCCAAGGCCAAGGACCTGCCGGTGGTGCTGATCGACAAGGACGGCCGCGGCGCCAGCGACAAGGCTGCCCAGCGCCTGGTCAAGGCCGGCTTCGCCAAGGTCTACACCCTGGGTGGTGGCGTGGCGGCGTGGCAGCAAGCGCAGCTGCCGGTAGCCAAGGGCAAGAACTAAAAAGCAGAAGTGAGAAATGAGAAGTGAGCAGTGAGAGAGAGCCGGGCACCGCCACTCTCACTGCTCACTCCTCTTCACTCACTTCTCGCTCCAAGATGCCTGCGCGACCGCCCAGGATCTGCGCCAGCACGTCCGGCGCGTAGTCGAACGAGTCGTAGTAGAGCCGGTCTTCCGGCAGGTTCGCGTCGATAAACAGCTTGCGGCCGGCATCGATCATCGCCGGCGGGCCGCTCATGTAGACGTCGTAGCCTGCGAGATCCGGCTGGTCTTCCAGCACCGCTTCATGCACCAGGCCGGCGCGCAGTCCGCTGTTGGCGGCCTGTTCGGGGTCGGAAATCACCGCGTGAAACAGCAGGTCGTGCGCTGTGCGCGTCCAGCCCTCGGCCATCTCGCGAAGGTAGAGGTCGGCGATGTTGCGCGCGCCCCAGTACACCCGCATGGGGCGTCGGGTGCCCAGCGCCAGGAAATGTTCCACGATAGCCTTCACCGGCGCGAAACCGGTACCACCGGCCATGAAGATCATCGGCCGCTCGGAATCTTCGCGCGGCACAAAAGTGCCCAGCGGCCCCTCGATACGCAGCGCATCGCCTTCCTGCAGCGCGTCGCTCACCCATGAGGTAAAACCGCCGCCAGCCACGTGCCGCACGTGCATCTCGATGGTGCCGTCCGGCTGGGGATGGTTGGCGATGGAGAACGGGCGCCGCCGCCCCTCGTCCAATAGTACGTCGAGGTATTGACCCGGCAGCCAGGTGAGCCGCGCCTGCCCCGGCGCCGGTTTCAGCTGCAGGCCCACTACATCCGGCGCCAGCATCCATTTGCGCGACACCACCACGTCGAGCTGGCGGCGCACGATGTCTTCCACCGAGGTCACCTCACGCGCTTCGATGCGAAGGTCGCCACAGGGCACGGCCTGGCACAGCAAAATGGCGTGCTGCGAGGGCGCGGTGCCACTCAGTGCCAGCGGTGGGTTGCGTGGATAAATGCAGTCGCCTTCCAGCAGCGTGGCCTTACAGCTGCCGCACACGCCGGCGCGACAGGAGTACGGCAGGGCAATACCGGCCCGCTGCGCGGCTTCCAGCACAGTTTCGCCGGGCGCCACGGGGAACTGCCGGCCTGAAGATTGAATAGTCACAGTAAACACAGACACATTGTCGCGGCTACAACGGTCGAACGACAATGCGGTCCCCTTTGCGAGAATCAACCGCCATGGCCATTTGGAAGCAGGATCAGTCGCTCGAACGCCTCAACGCTATGAGCGCCAATACCATGATCGAGGCGCTGGGCGTCCGCTTCACCGAAGTCGGGGAAGACTGGCTGCGCGGCACCATGCCGGTGGACCACCGCACCCACCAGCCCTACGGCCTGCTGCACGGCGGCGCTTCGGTGGTACTGGCGGAGACGATGGGCAGTATGGCGGCCATGCTGACGCTCGACCCTTCGCAGGAAGCGGCGGTGGGACTGGATATCAACGCCAACCATATCCGTGGCGTGCGCAGCGGCACGGTGACCGGTACGGCGCGCGTGGTGCATCTCGGCCGCAGCACGCAGGTGTGGGAAATCCGCATCGAAACCGAAGCTGGCGAACTGGTGTGCATCTCGCGCATCACCATGGCTGTTATTCCCTCTCGCGTGGTGGCGCCGCGTTGAGTATCGAAGCCCCGTACGCAGCGCTCGACCCTGATCGCGTTCTCGACGCCGTCACCGCGTGCGGCCTTTGGCCGGACGGCCGCCTGCTTGCACTCAACAGTTACGAAAACCGCGTATGGCAGGTGGGCATCGAGGATGCTTCACCCATCATCGCCAAGTTCTATCGCCCCTATCGCTGGAGCGACGCAGCCATTCTGGAAGAGCACGCCTTTGCGCTCGAACTGGCCGCCGACGAGATACCCGTGGTCGCACCGCTGGTGTTCGGCGGCCGCACGCTGCTGCACCACGGCGGCTTTCGCTACGCCCTCACACCACGGCGTGGCGGTCGTGCGCCTTCGCTGGAATCTGCCGAGCAACTGGAATGGCTTGGACGCCTTATTGCGCGCATTCACAACGTCGGCGCAAAGCAACCGTTCCAACATCGCGGCCGCATCGATCGCGCCACGCTGATCGAGCAACCGATGAGCGCCGTACTGGCGTCATCGCTGCTGCCGCCCTCATTGCATTCCGCGTATCGCGCTGCCGCCGAACGTTTGGACCAGGCGGTTGCAAGTCGCATGGAAGCCGTGGGCCCCGTACGTCAGCTGCGTTTGCACGGTGATTGTCACCCCGGCAACGTGCTGTGGACCGACGCCGGCCCGCACTTCGTCGATCTCGATGACGCACGCACGGGCCCTGCCGTGCAGGACCTCTGGATGCTGGCGAACGACGACGCGGCCATGAATGCCCTGCTCGATGGCTATCAGCAATTCCGCGAATTCGACTTCGGCGAACTCGCCCTGGTGCCCGCCCTGCGTGCCATGCGCCAACTGCACTACGCCGGGTGGATCGCCACCCGCTGGCACGACCCTGCCTTCCCCGCGGCCTTCCCCTTCGTGGCCGAGTCGCGCTGGTGGGAGCAGCACATCACCGACCTGCACGAACTTGCGGACGATTTGTAAGGCAGCGCCGCGCCGGGTATCAGCCGATGACCCGGCCAACGGAACCTTCCGCTATCGCCATCGATTTGCCTCAATTCACCCCTTGTTTGTTCGCCGGCTCTGCCTAAGATGCGCCCCTACGCCCTCACTATTGCAGGAAGCAGTTATGGCATTTGGCAAACGCTTGCCCTTGTTCGCGCTGGCGCTCCTCGCCGCCGGCTCCGTCTACGCCACCGATTCCCGGGTCCAGGTGCTCAGCGCCACGGTCAAAGACCAGAAGATCGCCGGCGCCTCGATTACCCTTCAGAAAAACGGTGAGCAGTCCGTCACCAGTGTCACCGACACACAGGGGCAGGCCAGCCTCGACCCGGCCCAGCTGACCGACAGCTCGTCGCTGATCATCATCAAGAAGGACGGCTATTCGAACCTAGTGGCGAAGTGCCCCTGTGCAGGACTGACCTACGCGCTGAGCCCGGTCATGCACAATCTCGACGGCTTGCGCGTCGTGCTGACCTGGGGCAACACGCCCCAGGACCTGGACTCGCACATGGCGTATCCGGCGAGCCATGTGTACTGGCGCAGCAGGCGCGGCGCCGACGCACTGCTCGATGTGGACCAAACGCAGGGCTATGGCCCGGAGACCGTCACCCTCGAGCGCAAGCACCAGGGCGAGACCTACGTGTACGCCGTGCACGATTACTCCGACCGCGAGCGCCCCACTACCTCCGCGCTTTCCGCCAGCCAGGCCAAGGTGTTCGTCTACGTGGGTGAGTCGCTGGTGCGCACTTACTACGTGCCGCAAAACCAGCCGGGCAATCTGTGGACGGTGTTCCGCATCACTGGTGAAGGCGAGTTCCAGGACATCAACACCATGCGTGGCGTGACGGTCGACGCGGGCGACGTGCTCGGCACGCTGAGTGAAGTCAGCAACGAGCAGAATCGCATCGTGGCCGCCAACCAGGCGCCGGTGGACACTACGCGTGCCCGTTCGCTCAACCAGTCGGGCGAAAAGGCCTATCACGCCGGCCAGCTCGACGATGCCATTGCGCTCTACGGCCAGGCGATCGAGCAGGATCCGAACTACGGGCAGGCATACAGCAACCTGGGCCTTGCCTACCAGAAGGCCGGCCGCAGCGCCGAAGCAATCTGGGCCAATCGCAAGGCCATCGCGCTGGCCAGCGGCGCCACCGCCGCCACCGTGCGTGCCAGCTCCTACTACAACATCGGCAGGATGTACGAAGACGCCAGCCAATTCGGCAGTGCACTGGAAAGCTATCAGGCGGCGAAGCGTGAGAGGGCTAACCCGGTCTACGACAAGGCCATCGAACGCGTCAGCGGTCGCCAGTAATTCATCAAAGCCCCCGTCGAGTACGGGGGCTTTTTTTGCCGGGACATTCCTATGCGTAATACGCTAGCCCTGCTGGGTCTCCTGCTGGCGGCCAGTACCCCACTGCACGCAGCCGGCCCCAGCGCCGTCGCTTCCATCGATCGGAGCCTCTGGCCGGAGAACATCGACCAGAAGGCATCCTTTGATCGCGCCTCGCGCGCTGAACTGCTCGCTTTTGGTCACGCGCTCGCCGAGAGCGAGCAGATGAGCGACGACGCGCTTCGCGAAGAGCTGAAGCTGAAGGAACTCGATCGCGCCGCGGTCGACCACATGCGTGCCACCTATTGGCATCGCCTCGCCGCCAACTACCAGCTCGCCTCGGTGGGCTGCCGTGCAGGAGAGGCTTTCTGCGGGAAGGTGGCCAACGAAGCCGACTTCCGCAAGGCTGCCGCCGGCTTCGACGTGGCAGCCAGCGATGCGCACGCCGCATGGTTCCAGTCGGCGCGCGTCTTTCACCACACCTACCTCAACGAGCAGCTGCGGCTGGCCTCATTGTTTCCCAAGATCAGCAGCGAGATTGATACTTATACGCCGCACGAACTCAGCGGCAACGAACTGGCCGACCGCCACTTCCTGCTCACTTTCGATGATGGTCCGACCCGCGCCGACGGCAACACCGACAAGCTGTTGACTGTGCTGCGTGAGCAGCACCTCAACGCGACGTTCTTCCTGCTCGGTGACGCCTTGCTGCAGCGGCTTCAGCAGACGTCGGCGGAAAGGCTGAGTGCCAGCTACGCGGGCATGTGTGTCGGCGCACATGGCTGGGAGCACAAGTCGCATAGCGCGATGCCCGACTGGCAGGGCTCCATCCAGCGCAGTATCGCCCTGGTAAAAGACACCATGCCGGCCAGCTACACACCCTTGTTCCGCCCACCCTATGGGCAGCGTCGCTCCGACAGTGAAAGCTTCTTCCAGGCGCAGGGTCTGCGGGTGGCGTTATGGAACATCGACTCACAGGACTGGAGCAGCAAGGTCGATGCCGACCAGGTCAAGCAGCGCGTGCTGACCCTGATGCTGCTCTGGCGCCACGGCGTGATCCTGTTCCACGACATCCATGCCAAGGCTCAGACCGCCGTGCCCTGGCTCGTGTCCCATACCCAGGGCACCGATGTGCAATGGATCGATTGCCACGATTTTCCCTCACGCTGAGCGCTTTATGACGGGGCCGGCCGCGCCTGTCGGTCCGGCCTCATTCCAGCACGGGCCAATCCGCTAAGCTCGTGGCTTTGGACTCCGGGGCCTGGCACGTGCGCAATTTCCTCTTCCGACTGATCGGCATCCTCGAAGTGGCTGGCGGCTTCTTCGGCATGGTGGCCATGCTGCGCCGGCTGCTGCCCTTTGGGTCACACGATTCGCTAGTGGCGGTGATCGGTCTGGTGCTGTACGTGTTCGTGATGGTGGCGGGCGTGTTGCTGCTGGAGGGCAGCGAGCGCGGCGTATCACTGTCGGGGTGGGCGCAGTTGCTGCAGTTGCCGCTGATCGCGACGCCGATCCTGAGTTATGCGTTGTATTCGGGTGGCTTTGTGAATGTCTACGCCACGCTGCATTTGCCGGTGAGCCTTGGGTTGGACTGGCACTTTGGCAGCGAGGGTTTCCTGCTGGCGGTGGCAGGGCCCTCGACATCGAGGTTGGGCATCAACCTGCTGGCGCTGCTGTCCTGGCTGGCGTTGCGCATCCGTTGAGCTGTCGGCCGCCTGCCTTTCTGTAGGAGCGCACTTGTGCGCGACCGCAGCGCTAGGTTCTTGCTCCTGGGGTGGTGGGCGCGATAAGCGGGCACCGCGGCAACAACATGGCTCCACGGTCGCGCACAAGTGCACTCCTACAGTGGGGCATGGGCCGTAATCGGAGCCCCGGCGAGGCCACAGCCCCACACCGGTTATCATGGGCAGATGAGTACCCCTGATTCCCCCCTCCCCGTCATCCGCCTCAAAACCGACCGCGCCCCCGGCCACCCCTGGGTGTGGTCCGCCCAGGTGCACAAGCCCGAAACCCGCCTGCCGCCCGGCTCCGTCGTCGATGTGGAAGACGCGAAGGGCCGTTTCGTGGGCCGCGGCTTCTGGAACGGCCACGCACGCATCGCGCTGCGACTGCTGACCACGGACCCGACCGAAGCCATCGATGCCAGCTGGATCACCGCCCGTATCGACCGCGCCGTAGCCTTGCGCCAGGAGTTGTTGCAGCTGGATCGCGTGAGCGATGCGTGGCGCGTAGTGCACAGCGAAGGCGACGGCCTCTCGGGCCTGGTGGTGGATCGCTACGCCGATATCCTGGTGATCGAATACTTCGCCGCTGGCATGTGGCGTTTCCGCGAGGCGATTCATGCCGCGCTGCTGAGCCATTTCCCAGGCGCGCGCCTGTACTGGTTCGCCGAGACCCATGTGCAGAAGCAGGAATCCTTCGACTGCCGCGCGGCCGAAGCGCCTGCGCCGGTGGAGGTGCACGAGCATGGTCTGCGCTTCCACGCCGCGCCGGGCTACGGCCACAAGACCGGCTTTTTCGCCGATCAGCGTGAGAACCGCCACCACTTCGCCCGACTCGCCAAGGGTCGCCGTGTGCTCGATCTGTGCTGCAACGCCGGCGGTTTTGCCGTTCACGCGTTGGCCTCCGGCGCGCGCGAAGCGATCGGCGTGGATATGGACCCGGGCATTCTGGAAATCGCCCGTGCCAACGCCGCCGCCAATGATGCACCTGCGCAATTCGAGCAGGCTGACATCTTCGAGTGGCTGCGCAACGCCGTGGCGCGTGGTGAGCAGTTCGACGCGGTGATTCTGGACCCGGCCAAGCTGACGCGCGATCGCAACAAGGTGATGGACGCGCTGAAGAAATACTTCGCGATGAATCGCCTTGCGCTCGACGTGATCCCACCGGGCGGCCTGCTGCTGACCTGCTCGTGCACGGGCCTGGTCAGCGAGGCGGATTTCCTGGAGATGCTGCGCCGCGTGGCGCTCAACGCGGGACGCGAAATTCAGGTGCTGCACGTCGCCGGCGCGGGTGCCGACCACCCGTTCCGCAGCGATGTGCCTGAAGGGCGTTACCTGAAGGCTGTGTTCTGCCGAGTGATGTAACCACCTGCCCGTGGAGGACGTGACATGATCGATGTCGTCGAAGCCATCCGCAGTTACAACGCCAAACGTGATCCCGACCGTTTGCAGCGCAAGTACACCGCGATGCGCCACGATCCGTTCACGTTTCTCCGCGGCACCTGCCATCTGTTCTACGCACAGCTGCCCGAGGCCAAGGTGCTGGCCAAGTCGCCGCGCACCTGGGTGTGCGGCGACTTGCACCTGGAGAACATGGGCAGCTACAAGGGCGACAACCGGCTCGTCTATTTCGACCTCAACGATTTCGACGAGGCGGCGCTGGCCCCCTGCACCTGGGAGCTGGTCCGGCTGCTGACCAGCGTACACATGGCGACCGGCGCCCTGTCGCTGAGTCGCGATCAGGCCAACCAGCTGTGCCGCCATTTCCTCGACGCCTATGTGAGTGCCCTGCGTAACGGCAAGGCGCGCTGGGTCGAGCGTGACACCGCCACCGGCATGGTCGGTGACCTGCTGGGCGGCCTACGTGGTCGCCTGCGGCCACATTTCCTCGACAGCCGCACCGAACGCAAGGGCAAGTTGCGCAAGCTGCGCCTCGACGGCCGTCGTGCGCTGCCAGTGACGGACAAGCAGCGCGAAAAAGTCACCACGCTGATCCACAAGATCGGCGCGCGACAGCCCGAGCCGGATTTCTACAAGGTGCTGGACGTGGCGCGGCGCATTGCCGGCACCGGCAGCCTGGGCGTGGATCGCTACGCCATCCTGGTGGAGGGCAAGGGCTCGCCGGACGGCAACTACCTGCTGGACCTCAAGCAGGCCATGCCGTCATCGCTGACGCCGCACCTCGACATCGTGCAGCCGGAGTGGGCCACCGAAGCAGAGCGTGTCGTGTCGGTACAGCGACGCATGCAGGCCATTTCACCCGCGTTCCTCCAGGCGGTGACCATGGGTCGCAAGAGCTACATCCTGCGCGGCTTGCAACCCACCGAAGATCGCGTGGCGCTCACCGAATGGCACGGCAAGCTGGAACGACTGGAAGGCGTGCTGGAGACCATGGGCAAGTTGGTGGCTTGGTCCCAGCTGCGCAGCAGCGGCCGACAAGGCTCGGCGACGACCGACGAGCTGATCGCTTTCGGTGAGAAAGCCCGCTGGCCCAGGCAGTTGCGGGAGGCCGCCCAGGAGAGCACCAAGCAGGTGCGGCGTGACTGGAAAACCTACTGCAAAGCTTACGACCAGGGCGCTTTCAAGGTCTGATACCGTCGCGCTGCCGAAAATCCCGGCATCTGAGACGTCAACGCGTACACTTGGCCCCCTGTGCTGCCAGGTATTGCCATGTCCGTCACCGAGATTCTTTTGATCGTGCTTGTTCTCGCCGTACTGGCGATGATCGCGTTGCAGGCGCTGAGCTTGCTGCGCCAGCGTGACGACGGTGGCCTTACCGCCAGGCTGGACGCCCTGAAGGACGACAACCGTCACCTGCGTGATGCGCTGGCGCAGGAGCAGCGTGCCGGGCGCGGCGAAATGAGCCAGTCAATGGGCCAGTTCCGCTCGCTGATGCAGGAACAGCTCAGTGGCATGAGCACGCAGCAGCACGAGCGCATTGCCCAGTTCGGCCAGCGGCTTGACGTGCTCACCGAACGCACCGACGGCGGCCTGCAGCAGCTTGCCCAGCGCCTCACGGAAGACGCGCGCCACAGTCGCGAGGAACTGACACTCACGCTCAATCGGTTCGGCGAGCAACAGCAGCAGCGCCTTGCAGCGCTCACGGCGGACAACGAAAAACGCCTCAACGAAGTGCGCGCCACGCTGGAAACCAAGCTCAAGTCGATCCAGGACGATAACGCCGCCAAGCTGGAGCAGATGCGCGCCACGGTGGACGAGAAACTGCAGGCCACGCTGGAAACGCGACTGGGTCAGTCCTTTGCGCTTGTCTCCGAACGACTGGAGCAGGTGCAGCGCGGTCTGGGCGAAATGCAGAACCTCGCCACCGGCGTGGGCGATCTCAAGCGCGTGCTCACCAATGTAAAAACTCGCGGCATCCTGGGTGAAGTGCAGCTTGGCGCACTGCTTGAGCAGTTGCTCACCAACGAGCAATACGAATCGAATGTCGCCACCATTCCCGGCAGCGCCGAGCGCGTGGAGTTTGCCGTACGCATGCCAGGCCCCGGCGATGAAGCCCCACTCTACCTGCCCATCGATGCGAAATTTCCGGTGGAGGATTACCAGCGTCTCCTCGACGCTCAGGAAGCGGCTGATGCCGATGCCGCCACGACTGCCGGCCGTGCGTTGGAAGCCCGCGTACGTGAAGAGGCAAAGCGCATCCGCAGCAAGTACGTGGCACCGCCGCATACGACCGATTTTGCCGTTCTGTTCCTGCCCACCGAAGGCCTGTATGCGGAAGTGATCCGCCGCCCGGGTCTGTTCGAATCACTGCAGCGTGATCATCACATCACCGTGGCCGGCCCCACCACACTCACCGCCCTGCTCAACAGCCTGCAGATGGGCTTCCGCACGCTGGCCATCGCCAAGCGCAGCAGCGAGGTGTGGACCCTGCTCAGCGCGGTGAAGTCCGAGTTCGGCAAGTTCGGCACTGTGCTGGAGAAAACCCGCAAGCAGCTGGATACGGTGCGCAACAGCATCGACAGCGCCGGCCAGCGCACCCGCGCCATCGAGCGCCGCCTGCGCAGCGTGGAAACGCTCTCGGGTGAAGATGCCAAGCAATTGCTGGGTGACAGCCTGCCAGCCATCGAGGATGCCGATGAGGACGACGTCGAGGTTTAACGCATGACGTCGCGGCTCAGGCCGAGGCGCTGACCAGCGCGCCGCTACTGGCGTTACCTTCGGCCAACAGCGCTGCGGCCAGCGCATTCACCGCAACCATGAGTTGACCGTTGGTGGTCGTCACCGCGGACTGCAAAGCGGAGATTTCCGACATGCTTGCCAGGTCCGAGCCTTTGTTTCTCTCGGTGGCAGCGCGCAGTGCCTGTTCCTGCAGCTTGAGCAGCTTCTGCAACTGGGCGATCTCGCGTTGCAGGGCCTGAATTGTCGGGCTCGCGCCCTGGCTGCTTTCGCTGCCGGAGCTCCCTGACGCTGCGGCATTTCCGCGGACGCCTTTCACGATAGTCGTTGTGCCCTGCACCGCCGTCGACGATGAGGCCTCCGTGGTGTCCGAGGTCGTGGCGGATAGACCGCCGATGCTCACCGGTAGGGTGGAGGTATCCCGATGGATGCCGATGCTCACGCGAAATCCTTTTTGAGTGATCCACATTGGCTTCGGCCGCTACCGAAAGAACTTGAGGCGGTCCGACTGCCTCTTCGCCTAACCCCATTCGTCGCCTTGCGTCGTTCTACGTAGGCATCGGTTATCGATGCTTGCCAGGGTCGTCGCCATGAACATCGTCGGAAAAGTGGTTCTAGGACTCGTCGTGCTGGCCGGCAGCGCACAAGCTGCCGCTGTTGGTCAACTGGTGGATCTGGCCGTCTACGACCGCACCACGCAACAGGAGCTGCCCGTATATCGCTATGAGGGCCGCTACTACATTGCCGGGCAGCCCGGTCACCGGTATCAGATCCAGTTGCGCAACCACGAAGACAACCGCGTGCTCGGCGTCCTTTCCGTGGACGGCGTCAACGTGCTCTCTGGCGACACTGCCGACTGGTCGCAAACCGGTTACGTGCTCGATCCTTACGCGGCATCCGATATCCGCGGCTGGCGCAAGAGCCTTTCGGAGGTGGCTGACTTCGTGTTCGCCGATGCCTCGCGCAGCTACGCCGCACGCACCGGGCGCCCCGACAACGTGGGCGTGATCGGCATGGCGGTTTTTAGCTCACGTCCCTACCGACCGATCCCCCTTCGGCCCATGGCCGTGGCACCGACCGGCCAGGCAGCGGAACGGATGGCCGCACCGGTCCCGGCACCAGCTGCCCCGGTTGAACCATCGGCAATGGCACAAGCGCGCGCGGATCTTGGCGGCCCCATAGGCACCGGGCACGGGCCGCGCGAGACATCGGAGGTCAGCTATACCGACTTCCAGCGCAGGTCCTCCGCCCCCGATGAGGTCATCACGCTGTATTACGACACGCGCGAGCGCCTGGTGGCACAGGGCGTGATCCCCGCGGCCGACCACACGGCATCGACGCGACCCGACCCCTTCCCTGGTGGCCATTTCGTGCCCGATCCAAGATAACGCCAGCGCGTTCAACTTCCGGCAGGCCGGCGCATGGCAGCATTCGTGTGGTGCGCCATCGACGGAATCCCCTCATGCCGAATGCTTTGCACAGCCTGATCGGCGATCTTGAGAATGATCGCTCGCTGGAACAGCCCACCCGATGGCGCGAGCGCATCGATGCGCTCGATCGCATCGAGGATCTGCTCGTCTACGCGGCGGAAGAAACGCCTGCAACGGCCGCCCTGCATGAACGCGTGCGGCTTCTGCAGGCGAGGCTGGAGAGCATTCAGCACCGCTTGTGCGAAGCCATTCGCACGGCGATCGTGCAAGGTGCCGGCGCACAGGCCTTGCAGGGCTGGGGTTCCACTTGCGATGACGCCGATCCGCAGAGCTATGACCACCTGGATGCGCTGATCAGCGACGTGTTGTCGTTCGATGAACCCTCGAGCGACATCGCCGCTCTGGACGACGAAATGGTGTTCTACCAGCCCACGCCTGCCCGTCATGTGTTCGACCTGATCGAACGTGCCGGCGTCGGCCCGCACGATGTGCTGCTCGATCTGGGTTCGGGCCTGGGGCATGTGCCCTTGCTGGTATCGATCTGCACCGGGGCGCGCTGCGTCGGCATCGAGCGAGAGGCTGCCTATGTCACAGCCGCACGCCTCAGTGCAGAGCGCCTGAAGCTGCGTAACGTGACTTTCATCGCGCAGGACGCACGCGAGGCAGATCTGTCACTAGCCACCGTGTTCTACCTCTACACGCCCTTCACCGGCAGCATCCTGCGCGAAATGCTCGACCGGATCAGAATCGAAGCGGGCAAGCGCGCCGTTCGCATTGCCACGCTGGGGCCATGCACGGCCATGGTGGCGGCCGAACCCTGGCTGGTACCGGTTGGCGTGCAGGACGCCAACCGCATCACCCTGTTCAAACCACTCAGAGAGTGACAGCTAGTACGACGCCTAGCTGCCGCTCAACGTGGTTTTCAAGCGCAGGCTTGCGTTCCCGGTGTGCAGCGCGCCGTCTGGCACCGCGTCGGGTGCCTCATGCGCCAGGTCGGGACTGACCCAGGGAGCACTTTGGCGGGATCCAGGGATATACGCACTCCAACTACCGTAGGGCGTTACTTTCTCCGGAGTGCCCCACTGGCGGAGATTGAAGTTCACCGGTACGCGAACCACCCAGTAAGGATCATCAACAGCCTTGCCTCGGGTAGGCAGGTCGTAAGTCCACTGTTTGGCCGCATCGATGGAGGCGTCTGCCAGCACCTTGCGATACAGCTTCATGGCCTTTTCATCGCCGTACTGATCGAGATTGACCTGTTCGGTGAATACTTCCTGCACCAAACCGTCGCGGCCAATGCGCAACAGCAAGTACACCGTACCGCTCACTCGCGCATCAATCGCCTTTTGCGGATAGCGCGGCGTTGGCAGACGCGACTTGAAATGCACGTAGTCGCCAGTGTTGCTTCCATCATCGCCAAAAGAAGCACCTGAGATGCTGATATTGAAGGCGTCGCTTCCTGCCGGCTTTGCCAGGATACGGAGACTCATCTTGCTCTTCACCACTTCGGCAGTGGGAGCGGAGAGGGAGAATTCCCAGTGCGCCAGATTCTTTCCAATGACGTCGATGACTGCGGGGGCAATTTTCTCGGAATGATCGAGGCTGTAACCGTGCAAGCTACCATCCGGATTGACCTCCACCATGCCCGTCACCAACATGCTGGCCTCGGCAGTCTTGCGAACCTCGGCAGCCCCTGCTGTCCCCGTGGCTTCTACTCCCCCTGTTGCGCAACCCAGCAGCGCACAAAACCAGACAGCCGTTCCAAGCTTCATGGGTATGCCCCTCCAGTGACGAGTAATGAAGTGTAATGAATAGCCTTGGCTCGGCAATCCGGCATAGCTGCCATCCTCAGGGAACTGCAGACAACTCATTGACTGCAATGGGTCTTTACTGGCGGGTCGGCTCAAAGCTTGACGGTAGCGTTACACTGGCGCGTCTGTGCTGTAAGCCCCCGAAGGAACCCGCATGAGCGAGCGTCACGAACCGACCGAAGTCACCCGCGAACAGGCCGAGGAGGCCGTGCGCGTCCTGCTGCGCTGGTCGGGCGAGGATCCCAATCGCGAGGGTCTGCTGGATACCCCTAAGCGCGTGGTGAAGGCGTATCGCGACTGGTTCTCCGGTTACCAGATCGACCCGGGCGAGTATCTGCGCCGCACTTTCGAAGAAGTTGCCGGCTACGACGAAATGGTGGTGCTGCGCGACATCGAGTTCGAAAGCCACTGCGAGCACCATATGGCGCCGATCATTGGTCGCGCGCACGTCGGCTACCTGCCGACCAACCGTGTGGTGGGCATCAGCAAGCTGGCCCGTGTAGTCGACGCCTATGCACGCCGCTTCCAGGTGCAGGAGAAGATGACCGCGCAGATCGCGCAGTGCATCCAGGAAAACCTGCAGCCGGCCGGTGTGGCCGTGGTGGTCGACGCCAGCCATGAGTGCATGACTACGCGCGGCGTGCACAAACGCGGCGTGTCGATGATCACCAGTCAGATGCTGGGTGCATTCCGCGACGACGCGCGCACGCGTTCGGAATTCCTGCAGTTCATCGGCATCCGTGGCGGCAACCGCTGACGCCGCCTGTTTGATGCATTCCATCGCTAGCGCAGACGCCGACGAGCGTCTGCAAGACGTACTGCGCGACGGCGTCACCGCCGAAGACCTTCCTGCCGTATTTCCGCTACTGCGCGGCCGCTCGCTGCTGCGCGCCTTCAGCGCCCTGTTCCATGGCGGCGAAACGCAGGTGGTGCTGCGCCTGCTGGTGCTGCGCACGTTGGGCGCACGCGCGCATGCGCCGGAGTGGACGCCTGCCGAGATCCGCGACCAGCTCGCCTTTGTCGAGCCGGTGAAGCTGGAAACCGTGGTGCAGCGCCTGAAGGAGCACGAGCTGCTCACCTGGGACAACGAAACGCTGCGCTATCGCGTAAGCCCATTGGGCCGCAAGGCACTCGCTGCCGTCACCACGCTGCTCGAATTCGAGCGCGATGACGAGGATGGCCTGGGCTACATCACCGCCCAGCTCGCGGCCGGACAAGCGGTAGGCCGCATTTCCGCCGACGAGCTGGGGCACCTGCTGTCACGCCTGTCGGAATTGAAGGAAGACTTCGACCGCGCCGTGCTGTCCGGTTCCGAACACCGCATTCGCCGGGCAGCGCACCGCCTGGAATCGGTGTGGACCTGGGTGGAGAAAGGCACTGAGGTGGTAAGCACCATCGCGGACAGCGAAGAACTCGATCCGGCCACGCATCACCTCGCGCAGGCGGTTGGCCGCGCACAGAGTGCGCTGCTGCGTCAGGCGGGTGTATTCCAGCGCGAGCTCAACAAGATCGATCAGCACCGTGTCCATCTGGGTCGCACTGGTCTTTCTTCGTCGGACCTCGTGGCCTGGCTTCGCTCGCTGACGCCCGATGCACTGGCGCAACACGCCGACGAAGCCGCGTTAATGCCGTTTCAGCCGCCCTTCCTGCAAGACCAGATTGCGCTGGACGTGGCCGAGTACGAGCTATTGGAACGCGAGCGCGCCGCCACCGAAAGCACCGCGCTGCCATCAGCAGAAGACACGCCGACCACGCACGACCTGCCAATCGACGAGGAAGATCTGTCGCCACTACTGGCCTGGCACAGTGAACTGGCATCTGTGCGCGAGCCACTGGAGTTGACCGATGCACTTCGCGGCGACGACTACGCTTTGAGTGCCTATCGGCTCTCGCTGCTTGGTTTGCTCGGCGATCCCGAATCCTCCGCTTTGCAAGGGGCGACCGCCGATCTCGCTCGGTTGCCGCTGAAGCTGGAAATTGAACCACGCCTGATCGACCCGGGCCTGGCGACGATCGCGCTGGTCAGCGCGGGTCGCCTGCATCCACGCAAGGAAAAGACATCCGATGCATGACGAAACCGCCGCGCTAGTTGCGCGTCTTTTGTCACAACGCTGGCTGCCGCGCGATGACGCGCAGGCACGCAAGGCGCTGCTCGACGAAACCTTCCGCGAAGAACTGGATCGCCGGCTTGCTGCCGTTGGACTGGAACTGCGCGAACACCCCTACTCCGCCTATATCGGTGTCGCCGCGGCGCGCGCCAACGAGAAACACGTGTTCGGTGGCAGCGACAGCTGGATCTCCAACACACTGCAATTGGATCGCGACGCGGTGGCACTGCTGGTGGTGCTGTGGGCGTTGATCGTGTTGCCCAAGCGCCAGCGCCAGCTCGAACGTCAACAGGCCGAAGCGGATGCCTCGCAGACGTTGATGTTTGCCGAAGCCAAGCCGATTTCGCGCGATCCCTCGCTCTCGCCGCTGGTCGCCGAGCGCACCCTGCTCGCCGACTTCGGCGACAAGCTCGGCGGCAAGACGCGCGTGAACTTCAACCTCGGCCTGCTCTCGCGCCACGGTTTCATCGTGCGCCGCAAGGGTGAGCTGGCCGAAGGCCCGCTGCTCGACCTGGTGTTCGACTACGAGCGCACCGCACGCCGCATTCTCGACGGCGCGCTGGGCGATCTGCTCGCCGGCCTGACCCCTCGCGAAGACAGCAACGACAGCAATGAACCCTTGTACGACGATACCGACGAACTCGAAGACAGCGAAGTGACCGACGATGTTTGATTTCCGCAGCCTCGAAGTCATTCACTGGGACTACTGGCAGCGCTTCAGCCTGCCGCTGGATACCAACATCGTCACCGTGGTGGGCCCCAACGGCTCGGGCAAGACCACGCTGCTGGACGCGCTGCGTACGCTGCTCACCATCGATTGCGCCGGCAACCGCGACTACAAGAGCTATCTGCGCCACAACGGCAAGCCGTTCGCGTGGCTGCGTGCCCGGGTAGGCAACATCCCCGGCCCGCGCGGCGAGCGTCCCTTCTTCCCGATTATGGACAGCGAAGTGACGCTGGCTGTGCGCATCCAGAAGAAGGGTGGTGAATGGCAGCGGCAGTACGCCGTGCTGGGCGGCGATGTGAGCGTGGACGAAATCGAGGCGCGCAACGACTTCCTCGGCCTGCGCGAATACCGCGTGCGCCTCGAGGGTGCCGGCCTCTCGCAAGCCATCCGCCGCGTGCTCACGCTGGAACAAGGCGCCACCGACAAGCTCTGCCAGATGCCGCCCAAGGCGCTGCTGGACCTGGTGTTCGACGTGTTCGGTGACAAGATCGTGCTGGAGGATTACCAGCGTGCGCGCAATGAGCAGGCCGAGGCCGACCGTGAACTGCACGGACTGGAACATCAGCTGTCGCTGATCGGCGTGAGCTTGCAGGAGGCCGAAGGCCGTGTGCGCTCCTGGCAGGAGTGGGACGCACTGAAGAGCGAGCACGCCGACCTCGTTGCGGAAACGCTGCCGCGCACCGAGCTGGCGGAACTGCACGCCGCGATCCGCGGCGCGCGTCCGCAACTGCTCGGCCTCAAGCGCAAATGCCGCGATTTGTCGGCACGCGATGTGGAATTGCAACTGCAGCTGCAGACGCTCGATGCCCACGAAGAGCATCTGCGCGGCGAACAACACGCCGCTGACCAGACCCGCCAGCAGGCCAAGCAACAACTGGATGAGGCGCGCCGCGCCGAGACTGAGAACGCCACGCTGCTCAAGCAAGAGCAGCACCTGCGTAAGCTGGTCGCCGAACAGGATGGCGCCGATCACGAGAAGCAAGGCAAGCAGCTCGTGGAAGCGCGCAGCCAACTGGGCCGCCTGCAGATAGACGAGACCCGTCTGCGCGACCAGCTGTCCACACTGACCGCACAACTGGGCGCGTGGCGTCGCGGCCAGCGTTACACGCCGGAGTTTGAGCAAACGTTCCGGCGCGCGCTGGATGATGCCGGCATCGGCCACAGCATGCTCAGCGAAGTCGTGGAGATCAGCGATCCGCGCTGGCAGGGTGCGGTCGAAGCCGTGTTGGTGGGCTATCGCCACGTCGTGCTGCTCGACCACCCGCGTGATCGCGAAGCGGCGTGGCGGCTGGGCGAAGAACATCGTTACAAGCATTTCGTGGTGGCCGACCGTGCGCCGACCACCGCCCCCACGCGCGGCTCGCTACTGGAAGTGGTGGATTTCAACGCCGCCGCACCGGAGTGGCTGCTGCGCCAGCTCGACCGCATTCGTCGCGTCGACGATGTGGTGGATGGCGCAAAGCTGGGAAAGGATCAGGACTGGATCACGCCGCAAGGCTATTTCCGCGAACGTCGCGGCGGCCGCCATCTCGGCGTCGACGACGTCTATTTCGGCAGCGCCGCGCGCGAGCGCCAGCTGCGCGAGGGCGAGGCACGCTTGCAGCAGATTGAAAAGCAGCTGCGCGACATCGGCGAGAAGCGCAAACAGCTGCAGGAGCAGGCCAGCGACGCCGAGAGCCTGTTGCGCGGCGCCAACGCCAGCAATCAGCTGATCGATCGCGCCGATGAATTCGCCGCCGCGCATGAAGCCCAGGCGTCGCTGCAGGACGATGTACAGCGCTGCGCCGACAGCTATGCGGCGGCTGAAGCACACTACGAAGGCGTTCGCGAAAAGCGCCAGCAGAACTCGCGCCAGCGCGACAACGAGGCGCGCGAGCACAAGCAGGCCCAGCAACAACTGGCCGACAGCGCACGTCAGTTCAATCAGTCCCGCAACGAGCAGATCGACCGCCTCAAGGCGTTTCGCCACAAACGTAGCCACGTGCGCCCGCTTCATCGCAGTCGCCGCGCCATGCTCGAGCTGCGCGAACGCTACGAATCGCCTGCCGCGGTGCGTCGCGAGATCGACCGTATCGAACGTCGCCTCAACGAGGGTCACTGGGAAACCGACGAAGGCTGCCTGCCGCTGCGCGACAAATACGCCAACGACCACGAAGGCCTGAGGGACGACTTGCAGCGTCGTCGCGTACATCTCGAACGCGCCGGCCGCATCACCACCGAGGCGCGCGGCGCTTACCTCAACGTGTTGCGCAATACGGTCAAGCGCTACGCCCGCAACCTCAAGGTGCTGGCGGACTTGGCCGGCATCGGCGTCGAAGTGGATCTGCCCGAGCTGTCGAACGAAGACCTGGCGCTGGCACAGGCCGGCCTCACCGTGCGCTTCGAATTCGACAAGAAGGGTTGGATCGGCATGGACGACGGCGAAGCCTCCGGCGGCCAGCAGGTGATGAAGTCGCTGTTGCTGCTGGTGGCACTGATGCGCGACGAAGACCGCCCCGGCGGCTTCGTGTTCATCGACGAACCGTTCGCCCATCTGGACATTTTCAACATCGACAAGGTGGGCGCCTTCCTCAAGTCCACCCGGGCTCAGTACATTCTCACCACCCCGGCCACGCACAACATCAACGTGTTCCAGCCCAGCGACCTGACCCTGGTCACCAGCAAGCGCCGTCCCGGTGCCACCTGGGCGCAGCCGTTGGCCGTGCTGCGTCGACGCACCGAGGCTGCATGATGTTGCGCCGGCCAGCCTCGCTCTTGCGTAGCGGCGCAATGCTGGCTGGTTTGGTTTTGATACCTTGCGTCACCCTGGCGCAGAGCACGCCTGAGGAGTATCTGCGCACCTTCGATACCGATGGCGACGGCAGGGTGAGCGAGGCGGAGTATGTCGCCCATCTCAGCGAGGGGTTTTACCGGCTGGATCGCAATGGCGACGGTGTGCTGGATGCTGACGAGCTGCCGGGTGGCCACGGCAAGCCGGTGACGCTGAAGCAGTTCCAGGAGAATTTGCGGCGGCAGTTTCACAAGCTGGACCGCAACCACGACGGCTATCTCGATGCGCGTGAGCTGACCCAGCCACCGCAAGGCTGAAGCCCACCCCCCTCTGTAGGGGCGCACTTGTGCGCGACCGCAACGGTTCGGGTGTGGTGTCCCCTATCGTTCCTTCCTGCAGCTCACGGGTCGCGCACAAGTGCGCTCCTGCAGAGAGGACCAGGGGCGCCAGCCCCCGCCTGGAACGGGAGCGCCCGGATCTACTGCACTGCACACGCCCGGCCAGCCGCAATCAGTTATCGTGCGTACTCCCCCGCGAGTCTGGTCTCATGGATCAACCTGCCCCCACCGAACTTCACCCGCGCCGTCGCGCCGCGCTCGCGCTTATCTACGTGACCGTGGTGCTGGACATGCTGGCGTTTGGCATCGTCATCCCGGTGCTGCCTCACCTGATTGAGCAGCTGGCCGGCGGCGGCATCTCCAATGCAGCCTGGTGGGTGGGCGTGTTCAGTACGGTATTCGCGCTGGTGCAGTTCGCCTTCTCACCGGTGCAAGGGGCGCTTTCCGATCGCTTTGGCCGGCGGCCGGTGATCCTGATTTCCAATGCCGGCCTGTCGCTGAATTTTGTGCTGCTGGCACTGGCGCCCACGCTATGGCTGTTGTTCGTGGCGCGTGTGTTGCTGGGCATGACCGCCGCCAGCTTCACCACGGCCAATGCTTACATCGCCGATATCACGCCCAAAGAGAAACGTGCCGCGGCCTTCGGCATACTCGGCAGCGCCTTTGGGCTCGGCTTCATCATCGGCCCCGGCGTCGGCGGCTTCCTCGGGCACTACGACCTGCGCCTGCCGTTCTGGGTGGCCGCGGTGTTGGCTGCGTGCAATTTCCTGTATGGCTTGTTTGTGCTGCCGGAGTCGCTGCCCAAGGAGCGACGCACGGCGCGTTTTGAAATGCACAGCGCCCACCCATTGGGCTCGCTGAAGCTGCTACGCCGTTACCCGCAGGTGCTGGAACTGGCGGTGGTGATGTTCCTGGTGTATCTGGCCCATTACGTGCTCCAAACCACGTTCGTGCTGTACGCGGATTACCGCTACAGCTGGGGTCCGCAGGAAGTGGGTTATGTGCTGATGCTGGTGGGCGGCTGTGATGGTTTTGTGCAGGCCGTGCTTACCCGCCGCCTGGCGCCCATCCTGGGCGAGCGACGCCTGATGATCAGCGGCATGCTGTGCGGCATTGGTGCGTTCATGGTGATGGGCCTGGCCAATACCGGCACGATGTTTCTGCTCGGTATTCCCTTGATGGCGCTGTGGGGGTTGTCACAGCCTCCGATTCAGTCATTGATGACGCATCAGGTCGACCCGTCCGAGCAAGGGCGATTGCAGGGGGCAATCAGCAGCCTGGCCAGCTTTGCCGGCATTTTTGGCCCGTTCCTGTTTGCCCAGGTGTTCTCTTTTTCAATTTCGCCGGCCTCGCCTTTGCACTTGCCAGGCCTCGCGTTTGTGTTGTCCGCGGTATTGCTGGCCATCGGCGCGGTGATTGCCTGGCGAGTGACCAAGCACACGCACGACCTCGCAAAAGCGGAAGATGTCCCTGTCCCAACCTCGGCGAACGAGCTTTCCTCGGTCGCTACGCTGCAAGGCACCGTCACATCCACTGAAACAACGGAGCATTCCCCATGACACTGTCGATGTACCAAGCCTCGGCTCCCGTTTTTCTGCGCGCGCTCAGCAATCTCCAGCACGTGCTGCGCAAAGGCGAGGCACATGCCGAGGCACGCAAGTACGAGCCGTCTCTGCTGCTGCAGTCGCGCCTGACCGTGGACATGCTGCCGCTGACACGTCAGATACAGATCGCCACCGACATGGCCAAGAACTGCTGCGCCCGCCTGGCAGGCGTCGAGCCGCTGAAGTTCGAGGACAACGAAACCAGTTTTGCCGAGCTGCATGCCCGCATCGATCGTGCGGTCGATTACATCAAGAGCTTCAAGCCGGACCAAATTGACGGCAGCGAAACGCGCTCCATCACGCTCAAGCTGCGTAGCGGCGAGCAGCATTTCGAAGGCCACGGCTATCTACTTCATTACGTGATTCCCAACGTGTTCTTCCACTGCACCACTGCCTACGCGATCCTGCGTGAGGCCGGCGCGGATCTCGGCAAGGCCGATTTCATCGGCAAGCCGTGAGAGCGAGAGAAATGGGGTAGAGAAGTGAGAGGTGAGAGTGGCAAACCCGCTCTCTCTCACTACTCACTCCTCTCCACGCACTTCTCAACGGGCCCTTGATTCAGGCGGCTGCCGCTCCCACTAACAGACAACCGCCTTACGCCAGAGCCCCCACCATGACGGCCCCCACTCCCATCAAGATCGACTTCGTCTCCGACGTGGTGTGCCCGTGGTGCGCCATCGGCTTGAAGTCGCTGGAGCGAGCACTGGAGCGCATCGGTGATGGCGTCTCGGTGGAGCTGCACTTCCAGCCGTTCGAGCTGAACCCGCAGATGGTCGCCGAGGGCGAGGACATCGGTGAGCACCTCGCGCGCAAGTACGGCGGCACCCCGGAGCAGATGCGCAAGAATCAGGACGTGATTCAGCAGCGCGGCGCTGAGCTTGGTTTCACCTTCGACATGGGCAAGCGCAACCGCATCGTGAACACCTTCGATGCACACCGCCTGCTGCACTGGGCCGCGCTGGAAGGCAACCAGGCCGAGCTCAAGCAAGCCCTGTTGGCCGCCTACTTCACCGAAGGGCGCGATGTGAGCTCGCGCGATGTGCTGGTGGATGTGGCTAGCCGGGTGGGGCTGGACCCCATCGCTGCCCGTCACGTGCTGGATGAGGATCGCTATGCGCAGGAAGTGCGCGCGCAGGAGCAGTTCTACCAGTCACAGGGCATCCAGGCGGTGCCATCGGTGATCGTCAACGATCGCTACCTGATCCAGGGCGGCCAGCCGCCGGAAGTGTTCGAGCAGACACTGCGCAAGATTGCGGCGGAAGGCTAAGAGCGGGTCGCGCACAAGTGCGCTCCTACAAGGGTTTCCAACTGTAGGAGCGCACTTGTGCGCGACCGCAAGCTCCCCGGCGTCTCACCGCCCAGCCATGCGAGAATAGCCAGCCGCCCCTGACCGCCGCTCCGCATGCTCCGACTCACTGATATCAAGCTCCCTCTGGACCACGCCGACGGTGCCATAGAGGCGGCCGTTCGCTCAAAACTGGGGCTTGGCAAGGACGCCTTGCGCGGCGTCACGGTGTTTCGTCGTGGCTACGACGCTCGCAAGCGTGGCGCCATCCAACTGATCTATACGCTCGATGTGGATGTGGCGGATGAGGCCGGCCTGTTGAAGCGGCATGCCGACGACAAGCACGTGCAGCCCACACCGGACACGAGCTATCACTTCGTGGCGAAGGCACCGGAACAGCTGCAGCAGCGCCCCATCGTGATCGGCCTGGGCCCCTGCGGCCTGTTCGCCGGGTTGTTGCTGGCGCAAATGGGCTATCGCCCCATCATCCTCGACCGTGGCAAGGCGGTGCGCGAGCGCACCGTGGATACCTGGGGCCTGTGGCGCAAGAAGAAGCTGGAGCCCGAATCCAACGTGCAGTTCGGCGAAGGCGGTGCGGGCACGTTCTCCGACGGCAAGCTGCACAGCCAGATTTCCGATCCGCGCCATCACGGCCGCAAGGTGCTTACCGAGTTTGTGCAGGCGGGTGCGCCGGAGGAAATCCTCTACGTCAGCAAGCCGCATATCGGCACGTTCCGCCTGGTGACCATGGTGGAGAACATGCGCGCGACCATCGAGTCGCTGGGCGGCGAGATCCGCTTCAGCCAGCGCGTGGACGATCTGCTGGTCGACACCGCCGCCGACGGTGCGCGGCAGCTGCGCGGCGTGGTGCTGGCCAATGGCGAGCAGTTGCTCAGCGACCATGTGGTGCTTGCCGTGGGCCACAGTGCGCGCGACACGTTCTTCAGGCTGCACGAGCGCGGCGTCTATATGGAGGCCAAGCCGTTCTCCATCGGTTTTCGCGTGGAGCACCCGCAGTCGATCATTGACCAGGCACGCTTCGGCGCGCAGGCCGGCCACCCGCTGCTCGGCGCGGCCGACTACAAGCTGGTGCACCACTGCAAGAATGGTCGCTCGGTCTACAGCTTCTGCATGTGCCCAGGCGGCACGGTGGTGGCCGCCGCATCTGAACCGGAGCGCGTGGTCACCAATGGCATGAGCCAGTATTCGCGCAACGAGCGCAATGCCAACGCGGCCATCGTGGTGGGCATCGAGCCCAAGGATTTCGCCGCGTTCGACGATAGCGGCAGCCCACTGGCCGGCATTGCCCTGCAGCGTGCGCTGGAGTCACGCGCTTACGAACTCGGCGGACGCGACTACAGCGCACCAGCACAGCTGGTGGGCGACTTCATCGCCGGCAAGCCGTCGAGCGAGTTTGGCAGCGTGCAGCCCTCCTACAAGCCGGGTGTGCACCTCACGGATCTGGCGCCTGCCCTACCCGACTACGCCGTTGAGGCGATTCGCGAGGCGCTGCCCGCCTTCGATCGCCAGATCAAAGGCTTCGGCATGCACGACGCTGTGCTGACAGGCGTCGAAACCCGCACCTCCTCTCCCGTGCGTATCCGCCGTGGCGAGGATTACCAGAGCCTCAATACGCGCGGCCTGTACCCCGCGGGGGAGGGCGCCGGCTATGCCGGGGGCATCCTCTCCGCAGCGGTCGACGGCATTCGGGTAGCCGAAGCACTGGCGCTGGCCATCAACGCGTCGCACTGACCCCACCGAGGGGTCAACCCAAACCAGGTATCCACCTGGTAGCCAGGCCATGGCTGCCAACGGGAGCCTGTGCCGGACAGGCCGGGCGCGCAGACGTCAGGCACACCCCAAGGCCAAAACAGTCATGCCAACCATGACTTGTCACCTATCGCCTCTATGAAATTACGTTTCGTCAGTTTTGCGTAAGTCAATTGTGATCGAATCGTAAAGTCTTGCTGCTACCCCGCGGCAAGTTCCTCAGCCGACGACTGTCCCCGATTGACGTTGTGAGACGTCGGCGCCCCATAACTCTATGCCCCGTAAGGGAGACGGTTGCATGAAGAATTCAAATTACACCCGCAAACTGCTGGCTCTGGCCTGCTTGGCCGCTATCGCTGGCCCGGCCATGGCGCAGGATGCTGCGAAGAGTGACGCCCCGGCGGCTGACGCCAGCCAGGCGACCAAGCTGGAAACCGTAACGGTTACCGGCACCCGCATTTCCAACCCGAACGTCATCTCGCCGACCCCGGTTGCTGTGATGACCGCCGCCGAAATCAAGGCGACGGGTGCGATCAACATCGGCGATCTGATGACGACGATGCCGCAGGTGGCCTCCACTTTCACCATGGGTAATTCGGGCCGTTTCATCGGCACCGCCGGCGTGGCCGAATTGGACCTGCGCAACCTAGGCACCAGCCGCACGCTGGTGCTGGTCAACGGTCGTCGTTTTGTGGGTTCCAGCGCGGGTGACACCGGCGTCGACGTGAACCTGATCCCCGCCGACTGGATCGAGCGCGTGGAAATCATCACCGGTGGTGCTTCGGCGGTGTACGGTGCCGACGCGGTAACCGGCGTGATCAACTTCATCCTCAAGAAGAACTACCAGGGCGCCAACCTGCATGCGCAGCTCGGCACCTCGCAGCATGGTGGCTTCAAGAAGGGCCTGTTCTCGCTCACCGGCGGCATGAACTTCGACAACAACCGCGGCAACATCGCGGCGTCGGTGGAGCATAGCGACCAGGACGAGCTGATGTTCCGCGACCGTTTTGGCCACGAAGCCTACGCGACCATCAAGACGCCCAATGGCCCGACCAACACCGCTTTGTTCGACAACGCAGGCGGCTACACGCGTGTCGATGCCGGTACGTTCTCGATCGGCAGCGCCACGGATATCTCCAAGCGTTACGTGTTCAACCAGGATCACACCATCCGCAAGCAGCAGTTCAACGGCATCTATGACAACGCCGGCTACTGCCAGGATTGCGATCGCTCGGACAACAACCAGTACGTGCAGTTGCAGCCGAAGTATGGCCGCACCACGCTGAGCACCATCGCCAGCTATGACCTGACGCCGGATCACAAGCTGTACTTTGAAGGCACCTACAGCCACGTCGACGTGACGCAGGCTTCGTCGCCAGCCTTCGACAGCACCCGTGCAAAGGGTAACGGCTACGTGATCATGCGCGACAACGCGTACATCACGCCCGACCTTGCCGCACTGATGGACGCCAACAAGCTGAAGTCGATCCGCGTCTCCCGCATCGACGGCGATGCTGGCGTGCGTGGCGAAGACACCAAGCGCGACACCGCACGTGCCGTATTCGGCGCCAACGGTGTGATCGCCAGCGACTGGCAGTACGACGCTTCGGTGAACTACGGTGTGACGGACGAAACCCGTCATAACCTCAATAACCGCATTCATGACCGCTTCTTTGCGTCCATCGATGCAGTGAAGGACGCCAACGGCAATATCGTCTGCCGCTCCAGCCTCAATCCGAACTACGTCAACCCGAACCACATCAATGTGGCTCAGAACAACCGCGGTGGCGTACTCAACCCGATCGCGCTGGGTGGCGGCTGCGTGCCCACCAGCATCTTCGGCGCGGGCGTCATCAACCCGGCGGCGGCACAGTGGTTCAACACCACCACCACCACCACTTCGCACCTGACGCAGTTTGTGGGTGGCGGCTCGGTCACCAACAACAACCTGTTCCAGATGCCGTTCGAAGCTGGCGCTGCAAGCATGGCCGCCGGCATTGAGTACCGTCGCGAAACCAGCAGCCAGACGACCGATCCGCTCGATCAGCAGGGCCTGACCTTCCTCAATGCCATCCCGAGCTCGGGCGGCGCGTACAACGTGAAGGAAGGCTACATCGAGACGGCGTTGCCGCTGATCTCGGGCCGTCCGTTCGCGCAGAATCTGACTTTTGATGCAGCGGCCCGCTTCTCCGACTACAGCACCATCGGCCACACCAAGGCATGGCGTTGGGGCCTGGACTGGTCGATCATCGATGACCTGCGCCTGCGTGGCACCATGTCCAGCGCAGTTCGCGCGCCGAACATCGGTGAGCTCTTTGGCGGCCTGACCCAGAACTTCTTCACGATCAACAACGACCCTTGCTCGTCCGACCAGCTGAAGAACGGTGCAAGCATGGCCGTGCGCGCAGCAAACTGTGCCGCTCTGGGCATTCCTGGCAACTGGCAGTCCACGCGCACTTCCTCCGTGCAGGGCCTTTCGGGTAGCAACCCGGACCTGAAGCCGGAACAGGGCCGTACTTGGACCGCTGGCATGGTTATCACGCCGCGCTTCATCGACAACTTCGGCCTGACCCTGGACTACTGGAACATCAGGCTGACCAACGCAATCACGGCACCGTCCGGCCTGGACATCGTTGATCGCTGCGTGGACACGCCGAGCGGCATCAACAACATCTACTGCCTCAATGCCCAGCGTGATCCGGTGACGCATGAGCTGGTGTCGATCCGTTCGGTCAACCAGAACATCAGCGCCCTGAGCACCTCGGGTGTGGATATCGGCGCGTACTACAGCGCCGAAGTCGGCGGCGGCAACCTGAAGTTCAACCTCAATGTCACCAAGGTGATCGCGTTTACCGAGCATCCGTTCCAGGACGACCCGGAATCGGCCATCCAGGACAATGGCACCGCCACCACCAGTGGCGCGTTCCCGAAGTGGAAGTCCACGCTGTACACCACGTACGGCTGGCACAACTGGGTGTTCAACTGGAACATGCGCTACTTCTCCTCGATGCTGCGCGTGAGCAACGAGAGCTACGCGGCGAACCCGATTCAGACCACTCCGATCAAGACGGGTATCGGCTTCTACAACGACGCCAAGGTCAGCTACTCGATTCCCAACAGTGGCTGGCAGGTGTACGGCGGCATCACCAACGTGTTCGACCGCAATCCGCCGGTGAACTACTTCGGTACCGGTGCTGCAAGCGGTATCTTCGACGCAGTCGGCCGCGCCTACTACGCGGGGTTCAACTACAACTTCTGATCCTGAGTGGCAGCTCAGGAGTTTGGGGTGAAAGGGCCGGCCTAGCCGGCCCTTTCTTTTTTCCGACACCTAAAAGAAAGGCCCCCTTGCGGGGGCCTGGGGTCGGACCTGGGGGGAGGGAGTCCGACCCGGTTGCTCCCCGTAGGTGGGCACGGGGGACATGTCCAGGGAGCGCAGGCAGATTGCCGTGTGCAAGACCTTTCGCCTATCGGCGACTTCTGATAATCGTGTCGTTTGTGCGCTCTCAGCACTGCGCCTTTGTGAGGGGTGCAAATCCATGGCTCACTTTCAGATTTGTCTTATGTTTTGTCGCTAGCCCGACGCCTAAAGTCACACCTGTCCCACGTGAGCAGGGATTGCACACGGGCCCGCGGTGACGCGCGCGACGAGTCCGGGGATAAGGCTCCTGCCCCCTTTGGAGCCTGGATACGCCGGGACATTTAATCAATTCGGTGATGGGGAAGAGCGGATGATCTGGGTCATCCGCTCTTTTTTTGCCCGGAGAAAAAAGCAGGCCCACGGATGCCCCACCCGGCATGCGAGAATGGTGGTCCGACGCGACCGTACGCGCCCGACCCGCCCCATGCTGACTGACACCACCAAAGACGCGATTCGCGCCGCTTATACGCGGCTCAAGGATGGCCTGCCCGGCTTCCGGGCACGCGCGTCGCAAGGAAAGATGATTGCCGAGGTGGCGAAAGCCCTGGCGCAGGAGGGGGGCGCCGCGGTCATCGAGGCGCCTACTGGCACCGGCAAATCCATGGCCTATCTCATCGCCGGTGTCGAGGTGGCGCGCGCCCATAAGAAAAAGCTGCTGATCGCTACCGCTACCGTGGCGCTGCAGGAACAGCTGGTTCAGCGCGATATTCCGCTTTACCTCAAGCTCAACGGCACCGAAGCGAAGGTGGCGCTGGCCAAGGGGCGCGGGCGTTATCTGTGCCCGCGCAATCTCGCCATGGCCAGCAACAGCCTCAACGAAACGGCGCAGATGGGTCTTGGTTTCGACGCCGATCTGGCGTTGTGGACCAAGCCGCCACAGGAACGTGACAAGAAGGCGCTCTCCAAGCTGGCTGGCCTGTTTGATCGCAACGAATGGAGTGGCGATATCGATGCCGCGCCGGAACCGATCAGCGACGTGCTGCGCCCGATGATCACCACCAGCGCCGGCGGCTGCACGGGCCGCAAGTGCGCTCAGTTCATGAACTGCCCCTTCTTCGCGGCGCGCCGCGCGGTGGGTGATGCTGACATCATCGTAGCCAACCAGGATCTGGTGTTGGCCGACCTTACGATGCCGCGCGAAGAAGATGGTTTTGGCGGTGTGATCCTGCCCAAGCCTGACGAGACGCTATACATCTTCGACGAAGGCCATCACGTGCCGTCCAAAGCGATCGACCGAGGTGCCGCCGAGGTCTACATCAATGCGGCAGTTCGGCAGTTGAGCCGTCTTGGCCGGCAGATTCATGCCGCTTACTCGCTCACCGACAAAGAAGTGATCGGCAAGCTACCGCTCGATGCGGGTGACCAGAAGCTGCAGGAACTCAGCGATGCGCTGGAAGAGCTGGAGAAGGAGATCCGCCTCAGCTGGTTGCCATCGCCCGATGACGATGAACCCATGTATCGCGGCTCGCTCGGTCAGCTCCCCGAAGCATGGGTGGAACACGCACGCGCGCTCTACGTGTTCACCGGCGAGGTGGAGCGTTGGGTGGGGGCTGTTCGCCGCGCCGTATTGGAGATGACCGAAAGCGGCCCGACCCACGAGGCCCTGTCTCGCGAACTCGGCATGGCGCTCGAGCGCATCGATCGCCAGGTGCGCACATGGCGCGCCTGGTCCGCGACCGACGGCGAGAATTCGCCGCCGCTGGCACGCTGGGTCACGCTCAGCCCGGATCAGCAGTTGATTTGCCATGCATCCGCCGTCTCTGCCGGCGGTTTGCTGCGTAGTGTGCTTTGGGGCAATGCGAGCGGGGTCGTGATGACTTCGGCCACGTTGAGCGCCGGCGGCAATTTCCGTGGTTTCGCCGACGCGGTGGGTTTGCCGGATGATTCCGTGACGCTCAGCCTGCCCTCGCCGTTCGATCTCGCCTCGCAAGCACGGCTGGAAGTGCCAGCGATGCGCGCCCTGCCCGACGCACGCGAAGAGCATGTGCAGGAAATCTGCGACTGGCTCGCCGAGCATTTGGATTGGGGGGCAGGCAACCTGGTGCTTTTCACCTCACGCGTGAAGCTCGATCGCGTGCTGCAAAAGCTGCCGATCGAACACGTGCGCAAGGTTCGCGCGCAAGGTTCACTCGGCAAGGCGCAACTGGTGGCCGAGCACATTGCCGATGTGGAAGCAGGCAAAGGCAGCACGCTGTTTGGCCTCGCCTCGTTCGGCGAAGGCCTGGATCTGCCGGGCAAGCTGTGCGAAACCGTAGTGATCACGCAGCTGCCGTTTGCCGTACCAACCGACCCCGTCGGCGCCACGTATGCAGAATGGCTGGAATCACGCGGACGCAACCCCTTTATTGAAGTCACTGTGCCGGAAGCCACGCGCTTGCTTACCCAGTATTGCGGTCGCCTGATCCGCACCGAAACCGATCATGGCCGCATCGTGCTGCTGGATCGTCGCGTGGTACTCAAACGTTACGGCGAGCGCATGCTGAAGGCTTTGCCCCCATTCACCCGCGTCATCGAGAAAGTCGCATGAGTTTTCACATCATCCGCGCCGCCGACACCAAGACGCAGCCGAGGAAGAACGGCATGGGTACGACGCGCGAGATCGCACGCTTCCCTACCGATGCGGGCAACGATGAATTCCTGTGGCGCGTGAGCGTGGCCGAGGTGAACAGTGCGGCGCCGTTCTCCGCCTTTCCCGGCATCGACCGACAGATTGCGCTGCTCGATGGCGAGGGTTTCAGCATGACCCTTGATGGCCGGCAAGCGCATGCACTGACCACACCTTTTGCGCCGTTTGCATTTCCTGGTGAAGCCCACGTGGACGTGGCCATGGCCGGTGGAGCGACGCGCGACTTCAACCTGATGGTGAGGCGCGCATGGGGCAAGGGCCATGTTCAAGTGAAGACACAGACAGGTAGCCATGTACCGGATCCGTCCTGCGTACTGGTCTACGTGGCGCGTGGCACGGCGACGACGATCGACGGCGACCTGCTTGCGGGCGATGCCTGGCAGCCCGACCGCAGCCCCTTCGAGTTGGGTGAGAACAGCGTAGCGCTGTTGGTCATCGTGGAGCCTCGCTAAAACGCTCTTCTGTGGGAGCGCACCCTGTGCGCGACAACCCCACGTCATGAAGTTCCTGCGGCTCCGCGGTCGCGCACAAGGTGCGCTCCTACAGTAGGGCCGCTCTCCACAGGGACGTCACCCCAGCGCCAGCCACACCGACTATCATCAGCGCGTCCGCCCAACCCCAAGGTGAGCCCATGGCAGTGCTGATCCTCGGTCTGGTGTTGTTTCTTGGCGTGCACTCCGTACGCATTTTTGCCAACGACTGGCGTAGCGGCCAGGTGGTCCGCCTCGGCGAGAAGCGATGGAAGGGCATCTACTCGCTGGTTTCCATTGTCGGCTTCGTGCTGCTCGTTTGGGGCTTCGGCCTGGCACGCCAGCACCCGGTGCTGCTGTACGTACCGCCCATCTGGCTGCGCCATCTCAATTCGCTGTTTACGCTGGTGGCCTTCATGCTTGTGATAGCCGCCTATGTGCCCCCCAATCACGTGAAGGCCAGGCTGGGTCACCCGATGCTTGCCGGTGTGAAAACCTGGGCGTTTGGCCATCTGTTGGCCACCGGCATGCTGCATGACGTGGTGCTGTTTGGCGCTTTCCTGGTGTGGGCCGGGGTCGATTTCGTGGTCTGTCGGCGACGTGACCGTGCCGCTGGCGTCACCTACCCCGCAGGCACCATGAAGGGGGACATTATCGTCATCGTAGCCGGCGCGGTTTTCTGGGCGATTTTCGCGTTCTGGCTGCACCCCTGGCTGATTGGCGTCAATCCGATGGGGTGAAGTTAGTCATCTACGCGGCGCCCTGTCGCTGAGCTAGAGTGGCGCCATTGTCTGAACGAGGATTCGGCTATGGCCGGCTTTCTGCTCTGGCTTTTGCTGCTGGTGGTCTGCTGGCCGATCGCGCTGCTGGCACTCGTGCTTTATCCCATCGTATGGCTGCTGATGCTGCCGTTTCGCCTGATTGGCATCACGGTGAGTGCGGTGTTTGCATCGCTTGCCGCCATGCTGATGCTTCCCGCGCGGGTGTTGCGCGGGCGACCGGTTTAAGTGGAAAAACCCAGCGCCCCATCCTGTGAGCGCAACCGCGATCCCATCCTCGACGTGTTGCGCACGCATTTCGCCGATCGCCGGCAGGTGCTGGAGATCGGCAGCGGCACCGGACAACACGCGGTACATTTCGCGGCGTCACTGCCGCGTCTGCAATGGCAGTGCACGGATCGCGCGGAAAATCTTCCCGGCATCCGCATGTGGTTGGACGAGGCGGGCCTGCCGAACACCCCGGCCCCCATCGCGCTGGATGTAAGCGGCTCGTGGCCATCGCATCACTATGACGCGGTGTTCAGCGCCAATACGCTGCACATCATGGGCTGGGACGAGGTCGAGCAACTGTTTGAGCATCTCGCCGACGTCACCACCGAGGACGCCATCCTCGCCATCTATGGCCCCTTCAACTACGGCGGTCGCTACACCAGCGACAGCAACGCCTCGTTCGATCAGTGGCTACAGGCACGCGGCGTCCACATGAGCATTCGCGACGCCGAGGCAGTGGACGCGCTGGCTGAAATCGCCGGGTTCGACCTGATCGACGATATCGCCATGCCGGCCAACAACCGCACCCGGGTCTGGCAGCGCAGCCGCTGAGCGGTTCGGCATTGGCATTTGGTCCGGAAGGCGGCACGATGTAGCCACGGGCCATCGCCGCCCTTGATCCGGACCATGCGACCCTACGTGCAAGCCATCGATACGCTAACCCCCTGCCCTTGTGGCAACGACGCCGGCTATGCCCGCTGCTGCGGGTTACTGCACGATGGCGGCGTAGCGGCAACCGCCGAACAACTGATGCGTTCGCGTTACAGTGCCTACGTGCTCAAGCGCGAGGATTACCTGCTTGCGACCTGGCATGACAGCACTCGCCCCGCGCATCTGAAGCTAAGCGCGCAGCAACCCGCGCCCACCTGGCTGGGGCTCACCGTCAAGCATCATGAGACCGATGGCGACCGCGCCACCGTGGAGTTTGTCGCCCGCCTGCGCTACGGCGGCGGCAAGGCACAGCGCATGCATGAAATCAGCCGCTTCGTGCGCGAAGGCGGACGTTGGTTCTATGTGGACGGCGAGTTCCCGGAAGAATCGGCTGACTGACCGACCTTTGTAGGAGCGCACTTGTGCCCATCATCGGGTAGATGAAGCCTTCGAATTGCGCTTCGGCCACCGGCTTCATGCCCTGGGCGGCCATGCCGACCGT
>NZ_JBVQCI010000017.1:0-46351 GCF_055702865.1 Dyella sp. PARNA 12/25
CTTTGGGTTACTTTTCTTTTGGGCCAGCAAAAGAAAAGTGACTCGAGCGTCGGCAGACGATCGAAACGCCCGCCGCGCAGGCGGCACGCTGGCGGCAGCGCCACATTCAGAGCCAAGAGCAAAGTCACTGGACCCCGGCCTACGCCGGGGTGACGGTGAGGGAGAACACGCGTTCTCGCGAGCGCCCACCCCTCACCCCAACCCTCTCCTCGCTCCTCAAAGCCGCGGCCATCCATGGCCGCTCCCCGCGTGCCCCAGCGGGGACAGGGAGAGGTGGTATGCCCTCAATTAAGCGTTTCATAAGTCACCTGACCCATAATCCCCAAAGAACCCACGCGCCCTCCAAGGCGTTCGGAGCCCGAGATCCGTGCACATCCTCCTCGTCGAAGACGACGCCCAACTCGGAGCCGCCATCCAGCGCGCCCTGGAGCGCCTGAGCTACACCGTCTCCTGGCTACGCGACGGCCGCGAAGCGCTCACCGCCATGCGTGACCGCACCGCCGACCTCGTGCTGCTCGACCTCGGTCTGCCGGGTCGCGACGGCATTGATGTGCTGGTCGAAGCGCGTCGCGCACATGTCGAGACCCCGGTGCTGGTGATGACCGCACGCGACGGCCTGTCCGCCCGCATCGATGGCCTCGATGCCGGCGCCGACGACTACCTGGTGAAACCCTTCCATGTCGATGAGCTGGCAGCACGTATCCGCTCATTGAGCCGCCGCATGCGCGGCATGGCGGTCAACCGCATCGAGGTTGGTGCACTGAGCCTGGATATGGGCACGTCCGAAGTCACCTTTCGCGGCGAGCCGGTGGAGCTCACGCGCCGCGAGTTCGCGTTGCTGCAGGCGCTGATGGAAAGCGCGGGCAAGCTGGTGCGCCGTGAGAGTCTGGAGAATTCGCTGTACGGCCTGGACCACGTGGTCGGCAACAACGCACTCGAAGTGCTGGTGCACGCGTTGCGCCGCAAGCTGAGCTTCGAAACTATCCGCAACGTGCGTGGCTTTGGTTACATGATTCCGCGGGACCCGAAGTGAGCGCGGCAAGCCTGCGTTCCCGTCTGCGCTGGCTGATTCTTGGCGTGATCGCGCTGGTGCTGTTGCCGCTGGCCGTGTACAGCCTCAAGCGCACCATCACCGAGGTCGGCGAATTGACCGACGGGCGCCTCGCGCAATCAGCGCGCACGCTGCAAACGCTGGTTGGAAACCTGGGGCTGCCCGCGCTACAGCAGCACGGGGCAGAGGAGGGCGTGGTGGTGCCGATCACCGCCAAGTCAGCACAGGAGCTGGTGCTGCGCGGACACACTTACGAGTCCGAGGTGGGGTTTCAGGTATTCGACCGCGATGGGCGTTTGTTGCTGGTCACCGGCAACCTCACCGATCTGCCGCCGCCCAAGCCGGGGCATGCCGGATTCAAGGACGAGCGTGTGGGTGACTACCGCTGGCGCCTGTTCACCCTGCCGCCGACGCCGGATGGAATCGTGGTGCGCGCCGCCGAGCGCTACGACAGCCGCACCGATATCACCAAGGCTCTCTGGCTGGAGCACGCCTTGCCGCCGCTGATCGCGTTGCCGGTGCTGGCCCTGCTGGTGGGCTGGGCCGTACGTCGCGGGCTCAAGCCGCTGGACGCGCTGGCCTCACTGCTGTCCCAGCGCAAGCCGGGCAGCCATGACACCTTGCAGATCGATGACGCGCCGCGCGAGCTGGAGCCGGTGCTGGCCGCACTCAATGGCCAGTTCGCCCAACTGGAAGAAGCATTGGAACGCGAGCGTCGTTTCAGCGCGGACGTGGCGCACGAGCTGCGCACGCCGCTGGCCTCCACCATGATCAATCTGGAGAACGCGGAAGCCAGCCGCGACTCCCATGATGTGGATGTCGCGCTATCCGGAGCGCGTGAAAGCCTGGCGGCGCTGGCGCGTCGTGTGGAACAGCTGCTGTCACTGGCCCGGCTGGAGGCAAGTTCGCGTGCCGATCAGCGCGTCGCCATCGATCTGTTGTCCGTAGCGCGCTCGGTGATCGAAGAGCTGTCGCCACTGATCGCCGACACCGACGTGGAACTGGATGTGGCGCTTGCCGAGGGGCAGCTGGTTGTTCCGGGTCACGAGGCCGCGCTCGCTGCATTGCTGCGCAATTTGCTGGAAAACGCACTGAGGCACGTGCCGTCGGGTGGGCGTGTGCTCTTGCAGGTTCATCGTGAAGCAAACCAGGCTGTGATCGAAGTGATCGATAACGGTGAAGGCATTCCACCCGAACGTCGCGCGGCCGTGTTTGCGAGGTTCCACCGCGAGAGCAGCAGTCGCGGTGAAGGCTACGGCCTGGGTCTGTCCATCGTGCAGCGTGCGGCGCAGTTGCATGACGCTTCCATCGAGCTGCTCGATTCTCCCTTTGGACGGGGGTTGCGGGTGCGGGTGGGTTTGCCGCTGACTCAAGGTTGAGGGTCACTGAGTTTGATAGAAGTCGACTCAGGCCCTCTTCCATTCGTGCGCAAATCTGCATTAGCCCCTCACCGTCATCCCCGCGAAAGCGGGGATCCAGCGCCTTTAGGCGTTGGCTAGAGCGAAAGACACTGGAAGACCAGCTTCGCTGTTGTAAAACGCTTCCCGCCTTCGCGGGGATGACGGTGAGGCAATAGCGTTGCCGAGTGGGAATCTTGAACAGGCGCAAGCGACCGTCAATCCAACCACAAAGTAAACGCTAAGGGAGTTCCGTTAGGGTGTGCACTCCCCCACCGTGTACGGACCGTCGGTGCTACCTGTGTCTGCCTTGCGAAATCTGAGATCACCCGCGCGCGCTGGCCGGGCTGTCGCTGTGCTGGTCTGCGCATGCCTGGCTGGCTGTGCCACTTATCACGCCAAACCCCTGCCTGAGCAGGCGGCTTCAGCGTCGTCCTTGTCGGAGCTGCACGGCTACGACACTGTGGCAGCCCCGCTGGATGTAGCCGCCGTCGAGCGCCTGGTGTTGCTCAACAATCCCGACCTGAAGACCCAGCACGCACGTCACCAGCAGGCGCAGGCTCAGCGTCGACAGGACAGCGTGCTGCCCAATCCGGTCGTGGGCGGCAGCCTGGGTTACTTGCTGTCGGGTGCGGGTGACGCCACGGCCTGGACCGCTTCCATCAGCCAGGACATTACTTCGCTGATCACCCTCAAGCCGCGCCGCGAGGCCGCCAAGGCCACCGCTGACGAAGTCGACGCGGGGCTTCTGTGGGAGCAATGGCAGACGCTGGGCAAGGCGCGGCTGCTGGTGATCGATCTAGTGGAAACCGAGCGCCAGATCGCCCTGCAGCAACAAGCGCTGACCGTTCTCGCGCAACGCGAATCGAGCATCATCAATGCCGTAGGCGCCGGCAATGTGGAGCGCGTCACGGCCGCCCCGGATCTTGCCGCTGCCGCCGATGCGCGTGCCACGCTCAACGATCTGCAACGCCGTCGCCTCGATTCACAGCAGCAGCTCGCCGCGCTGATGGGCTTGAAACCGGATGTGGTGGTGCCGCTGGCCACACCGTTGCCCGTGGCGAATCTCGATGCCGCCTCGATCCGCGAGCAAGCCGACAGCATCAGCCGTCGTCGTCCCGACATGGTCGCCCTGCAGCTTGGCTATCACGCCCAGGACGCCACCCTGCGCGCGGCAGTGCTGGCGCAGTTTCCGCCGCTGTCGATCGGCTACGACGCCTCACAGGACAATAGCCGCGTGCGCAATGGCGGCCCCGCCGTGTCGTTCGCACTGCCTATCTTCGATCGCAACCAGGGCAATGTCGGTATTGCCAGCGCCTCGCGCGACCAATTGCATCAGGAATACACCACGCGCCTGGCCACCTCGCGCGACGAAGTCGATGCACTGCTGACGCAGTACGCGCAGCTCGACACACAGCGGCAAGCCATGCTTCCCGCCACCGGTGATGCGCAACGCGCGGCTATACAAGCACAGCGCGCCGCACAGAACGGGTTGCTGGATGTGCGTAGCTATGCGGATCTGTACGTCGCCGCGATCAATCGCCAGACGGCGCTGATCGCCACCGAACAAGCCATGTTGGAACAGCAGGCCGCCCTGGAGCTGCTGGTAGGACGCGACATGCCCACCTCTCTCGATCAGGATGTGATTGCCCCATGAAGTCCCGACTGCCATGGATTGTTCCCGCGATGGCCGTGCTGGTGCTGTCGGCGTGTTCCGGCGGCGAAGCGCCTGAATCTGCGGTCAGCGCTGCCGTGACCACCATCGCGCCTAAGCAAGGCAGCCTGCCTGAGACAGTGACCGCGTTCGGTACCGCCGGGCCAGCGGCCGATGCGGCACAGGTGGTGAGTGTGCAGGCATCGGGGCGTGTCACCCGTTGGAATGTCACGCCGGGGACCTCGGTCAAGCGCGGTCAGTCGCTGTTGATGTTCGCGCTCGCGCCGTCCGCGTTTGCCGCTTATGAGCAGGCGGTGAGTGCGGTGAAAGTTGCCGAGACCCAGCGCACCCACACCGCGCAGTTGCTGACCGAGCAGCTGGCGACGCACGATCAGATGGCGCTCGCAGACAAGGCGTTGAAGGACGCCCAAAGCAATCTCGATGCCTTGGTGCAGCAGCAAGGTCGTAGCGCCACCATGGATGTCACCGCGCCGTTCGATGGCACCGTCGTGACGGTGGATGCCGCGCAGGGCGATGTACTGCAACCGGGTGCAGCGCTGCTTTCCGTGCAGCGTGGTGATGGCCTGGTGGTCACTGCCGGCATCGAGCGCCAGGCGTTGGGGCGCGTGCAGGTCGGCGCCAAGGCCAGCCTGGTGCCGCTGGATGGCAGCGCACCGATGCATGGCACGGTGCGCCGCGTCGCGCGTGCATTGAATCCCCATACGCACATGTTGGATGTGGAAATAGTGCCTGACGGTACCCTGGTGAATGGCGAAGGTTTCCGTGCGGATATCGTGGTGGGACAGTGGCAGGGTTGGCTGGTGCCGCGCGATGCGCTGCAAGGCGACGAGTCAGATCGCTACGTCTTCCAGGTGGCCGATGACAAAGCCGTGCGTGTGCCGGTGAAGGTGCTGGGTGAGTCCGACACCATCAGCGTTGCCAGCGGCAAGCTGGATGCGAAGCGTCCACTGGTGACCGCAGGCGCGACCCAGCTGGATGACGGCATGGCAGTGCGTACGGCGGCAGAGGCGGCGGACGACAAGCCATGAGCATGCCGTCGTTTCTCGCAAGGCACGCGCGTGCCATTGTCATCGTGGCCTTTGCGCTGGCGCTGGCTGGCTTGGCCAGTTCGTTCACCTTGCCCGTCGGTTTGTTTCCGCAAGTCTCGTTTCCGCGCGTCGTGGTGGATCTGGACGCGGGCGATCGCCCTGCCGACCAAACCGCGTTGCTGTTGACGCGTCCGGTGGAAGAAGCCATTCGCACCGTGCCCGGCGTGGCGAACGTGCGCTCGGAAACCACGCGTGGTTCGGCGCAGATTTCGGTCGACTTCGGCTGGGGGCGCGACATGGTCGCGTCCACCCTGCAGGTGGATTCGGCCATCGCACGCGTGCTGCCCAGCCTGCCGACGGGCGCTACGTTCAACGTGCGACGCATGGACCCGACGGTCTTCCCGATCATCTCTTATGCGCTGCAGTCGGACACCATGTCGCCGGTGGCGCTGCGCGACCTCGCGCAATATCAAATCGTACCGTTGCTGGCGTCGGTCGATGGCTTGGCGCGCGTCGACGTGCAAGGTGGCGAAACCGCCGAAGTGCAGGTAGAGGCCGATCCGCGCAAGCTCTCGCAATATGGCCTGAGCATGGATGATCTGGTCGCCGCCGTGGCCGGTGCCAATCAGCTGGAAGCGGTGGGGCGTCTGCAGGATCGCAACCAGCTCTATCTGGTGGTTGCCGATCACTCGCTGCGGCGTGTCGAAGCCATTCGCAAGATCATCGTGAAGAATGATCCGCACGGCTGGGTGCGCCTGTCCGACGTGGCCACTGTGCACGACGGTTATGTGCCGCAGTGGGTCAAAGTGAGCGAAGACGGCCGTCCCGCCGTGCTGTTCAATGTCTTTGAGCAGCCCGACGGTAACGCCGTGCAGATCGCCAGCCAGGTGCGCGACAAGCTGGCGAGTTTTCGCCTGCCTGCCGGCGTCAAGCTGAAGAACTGGTACGACCAGAGCGAGCTGGTGGTGGAGTCCGCGCACAGCGTGCGCGACGCCGTGCTGATCGGCTTGTTGCTGGCCGCGGCGGTGCTGCTGCTGTTCCTGCGCAATCTGCGCGTGACGTTGATTGCGATGCTGGTGGTGCCGCTGACGTTGGCCATCACCGCGCTGCTGCTGCAAGTGTTCGGCTTGAGCTTCAACATCATGACGCTGGGTGGCATTGCCGCTGCGGTCGGTCTGGTGATTGACGACGTCATCGTGATGGTAGAGCACGTAGCCCGCCGTGCCGGCGCGGAAGAGGGCGGTGGCGCCGAGGCAGTGTTGCCGGCCGCGCGCGAATTCCTTGCGCCGCTCACCGGCTCCAGTCTCGCCACGCTGATCGTGTTCGTGCCGCTGGGGTTGTTGAGTGGCGTGACCGGTGCCTTCTCCAAGGCGTTGTCGATCACCATGGCCAGCGCGCTCGCGGTGTCATGGCTGGTAACGGCGTTTGTGGTGCCACCGTTATTGCGGCACTTCGTGGATTTTCGCCGCTGGCACGACCCGGGACTGGATCACGAAAAGTGGTTGCCGCGCGTGCATGCGCGTCTCTATGACGGACTCGCACGACGCCCGGCGTGGCTGCTGGTCGTGGTCATTCCGCTGCTGATACTCGGTGGTGTGGCCTATACGCGTGTGGCGACGGGCTTCATGCCGTCGGTGGATGAAAGTGGCTTCGTGATGGACTACTACACCAAGCCCGGTACCTCGTTGCCGGAGACGGCGCGGCAGATCGCACAAGTGGAGTCGATCCTGCATTCCATGCCCGAGGTGGATACATTTTCCCGGCGTCTGGGTACGGGCCTCGGCGGCGACCTGGGCCAGTCCTATCACGGCGACTTCTTCGTGCGCCTCAAAGCCAATCACGAGCGCGCCACCGAAGAGGTGATGAGCGACGTGCGCGAACACGTCGAGCGCGACGTACCCGGCGTGCAGGTGGAGCTGGCCCAGCTGATGGAAGACCTGATCGGCGACCTTACCGCCGTGCCGCAACCCATCGAGATCAAGCTTTATGCCGCCGACCCGAGTCAGCTGGTGCCGCAGGCGCAGAAGGTCGCCAAGGCCATTGCCGACATTCCCGGCGTCGTGGAGATCAAGGATGGTGTGCAGCTGGCCGGCGATGCACTGAACATCCAGGTGGACGCCGACAGAGCCACCTTCGAAGGCATGACGGTGGCATCCGTGACCCAGGCGGTGAACACCGCGTTAGCGGGCGTGGTAGCGACGCAGTTGCCGCAGGCCACCAAGAGTGTCGGTGTGCGTGTGCGTATGCCTGACGCCACGCAGTGGCGCTTGCCGCAATTGCAGGAACTGCCGATACGCGCGCCGGACGGCCACGTGTTTCCGTTAAGTCGCGTGGCCACCATCACCATCGAGAACGGTCAGCCGCAGATTGCGCGTGAAAACCTTCAGCAGATGGTGGCGGTCACTGCGCGCATTGAAGGTCGCGGCATGGGCGCAGCCGTGGCCGATGTGAAGAAGCTGCTGGCGCAACCGGGCATGCTCGATGCCGATACGCGTTACGAGCTGGGTGGCCTGTATCAGCAACAACAGATCGCCTTCCTCGGCCTGAGCAAGGTGTTCCTGATGGCGCTGGTGGCGGAGTTCGTGCTGCTGCTGTTCCTGTACGGCCGTCCTGGCCTCGCCGTCATCGTGATGGGTTGCTCGCTGTTCTCGGCTACGGCAGTGTTTATTGCGCTATGGCTGTGCCGTGTCGACCTCAACATCACTGCCATGATGGGCATGACCATGATCATCGGCATGGGCACCGAAATGGCCATCTTCTATGTGTCCGAGTACGTGACGCTGGCCCGGGTCATGCCGCCGGCGCATGCCTTGCGCATGGCCAGCCGCGATCGTTTGCGACCCATCACCATGACGACGCTGGCGGCCATCCTCACCCTGCTGCCGCTCGCGTTGGCGCTGGGGGCGGGTGCCGGCATCCAGCAGCCGCTGGCTATTGCGATCATCGCTGGCCTGACCTTGCAGTACCCGCTGGTGTTGCTGGTGATGCCCACTCTGATCGGGCTGGTGCTGGGGCACGCACGTCACCCGGATGGCCACCCCGTGATGGTCACGTCAGGGTAGCCGGGTAACATAGGGCCCTGTTCCGCCGTCCCGGAGTGTGCCGGGACGGCGGGCATCGACGGTGGCATCGTCCACTCGCCCGATCAGCCAACCACCCCAAGATACCGACATGAACACTTGGTTTCGCCGCGACGGTCAGCTGCAGATTTCCCCGGCACTCTGGCTGCTTCTGCTGTTGCCGTTGCTGGCTGTGTTGCCGCCGGTGCCCATCGACGAGACGCGCTACCTGAGCATCGCCTGGGAAATGCGCCAGACCGGTAGCTGGGTGACATTGCATCTCAATGGCATGCCTTACTTCGACAAGCCACCGCTGCTGTTCTGGCTGTTGAATGTCATCTGGACCGTCCTCGGCATGTCGCTGTGGTCCTCGCGCGTGCTGGTGATGCTTTGTGGCGTGGCTTGCGTGGCGTTGTGCGAGCGCGTGGAACGTCGTCTTGCGCCGGAAGCCTCGGGGCAGGCGGCCTGGTTGCTGCTGGGCCTGATCTTTCTGGATCTGTACACCGGCGTGGTGATGTTCGACGTGCTGTTGTGCGTGTGCGTGTTGATGGCCTTTCTCGCCATCGTCAGCTACGTGCAGGAAGGGCGGCGCAGTGCGTTGGGCTTGCTGTTGGTCGCGTCCGCGCTGGGCCTGCTCGCCAAGGGCCCGGTGATGTTGTTGCATCTGGCGGCACCGTTGCTGGCGGCCCCGTGGTGGTCGGCTGGCGCGCCGCGCGTGTCGTGGCGTCGGGTGGGCGTGATGATGCTGGTGGTTCTGCTCGGCGCGCTGCCGGTGTTGGCCTGGGCCTGGGGCGCCGTGCATACCCTGAGCGCCGAGGATGCGCAGAACCTGCTGCTGCGCCAGACCGCAGGGCGCATGGTGAAGAGCTTCGCGCATAACCGCCCGGTCTGGTGGTACGTGCCGTGGGTACCGGTGCTGTTGCTGCCGTGGCCACTGCTGCTGCGTTGGCGCCGAGTTGGCGCGGCGGCGGGTATCTGGCGCACGTCGCGCGCCGCACGTTTCGGCCTGAGCGCCTGCGTGCCGGCGTTCATCGGTTTCTGCTTCGTAAGCGGCAAGCAGCTGCACTATCTGCTGCCGCTGATGCCGGGCGTGGCGATCCTGCTCGGTGCCTGGTTGCGTAGCGATCCCGCCCTGTTGGCCATTCGCCGGCTGTGGGTGCTGGTGGCGGTGATTGCCGGCGTGTTGTTGTGGGCCATGTTCGGCCATGAGCCGCTGGGGCGCGGTGTCATGCAGCGGAGCACAGAACTTGGGTTGTATGCGCTCGGCAGCTTGTTGGTGCTGTCGGCCAGTGCGTACCTGGTACTCAGTGGCCGCGATAGCCGCATCGAACGACGAGGGGCGATGGTCGCCTTGTTGCTGGCGCTGGCGGCGCTGCCGCTGGTGCGCTTGCAGGTGCTGGGTTCACTCGACGTGCAGGGCGTGGCGCAGCGCGTCGCCGAGCTGCATGCGCAGGGCGTGCCGATGGCGCGTACCCAAGGCGAGCCGGGGCTGGTGACGTTTCTGGCCCGATTGCCCGAGCCACTGCCGGAGGCCGATGACCCTGCCGCCTGGGCGAAGCAGCATCCGCAAGGCATGTTGCTGGTGTACGCCGGGCGCGGCGCGGCCCCTGCAGGTACCGAGAACGCAGTGAAGCTGGCCAATGGCTGGGTCGGGCTATTGCCTGCGCAGGTGGTGCTGGCTCACCCCACCGCACTGGACCGCTCCCCGACGCCGCAAAGCGACTAACGCGCCGACTCGGGGTAGTGCGAGGTGTCGGCAACGCTTTCCTCTTCCATGGGGTGCGCCGCCTCGCCGTTGGTGGGGGCGCCCACATCGCCACGATCGCCGTAGATCACGCGATTACGCCCATCACGCTTGGCCTGATACAGCGCGTTGTCCGCGTCAATCATCAGCTGACGCAGTTCGTAGCCGCTGCGGTCCGTCGAGGCAATGCCAAAGCTCGCTGAAATCACCACGTGGCGCGTTTCGCCCCAAAGCGGCGTAGCGGCAATCGCCTGACGAAGTCGTTCGGCCCGTTCACGCGCATCTCGCGCCGAGCAGTCGGGCATCAGCACGGCAAACTCCTCACCACCGAGTCGACCGAAAATATCGAAACGGCTCAGGTGCTGCTGGCAGGCATCGACCGCGCGCTTGAGCACCAGGTCGCCGATCAGGTGACCGTGCGTGTCGTTGACCTGCTTGAAATGATCCAGGTCCATCAGCATCAGGCAAACGGTGCGCGTGGATCGCGCGGCCTGCCGCAGCACCAATTCGGCTTCGTCGACGAAGTGCTGTCGGCTGAAGATACGGGTAAGGCTGTCCTGCGTGGCGAGTCGCTTGAAGCGTAGCTGCGAACGCTTGATGCGCAACAGCCAGAACGCGATGGAAGCGAGCACCGTCAGCAGCAGGGCGATGTAGAGGCGACTGGTTTCCATCGCCTTGCGATCGAGCTGGCGTTGCAGCTGCAGGATCTGGTTCTGGCGATTGAGCGTGTCGACTTGCGATTTTTGGGCTAGGACCTGTTGCTTGACCGTTTGGTACGCCAACGCGCCCGAGCTGGCGTCACTGAGGTAGCCCTTGTCAGCTTCCATGTACTTTTCGTGGTAACTCAAGGCCTCGCGCACGTGGCCCTGCTGGTTCTCGATCCGATAGAGCAGCTCATAAGCCTGGATCAGTGGTTTGCTAAAGGGGTAATCGACTTTGCCTTCGATGGTCGCCGTGGCGAATTTGCGTGCCTTGGCGAAATCCCCTTGACTGAAATAGCTTTGGGCCAGCAGCACGTTGAAGTACTGCATAAGGCTCGGATACTTGTAGCCCTGAACTTCGGCATAGTGTTCTTCCAGTTGCCGAACCGCTTCGCCGATATGACCCTTCTGTAGGTAAAACTCGGCCAAGTTACTGCGTATCGCGTTTGCGTAGAGGGAATCATTGTCTGCTGTACACAGCTCAATGCCCTGCTGAAACTGGCCGGTCGTCAGCTGCGCATTGCTTCCCTGAAAAAGTGCTTGCAGCTTGTAATGCAGGGCATGGCAGGCGTTTCTGCCGGGCGGAATGTTTTGCAGCATCTGATCGGCGTACTCGATCGCCTGCTCGTAATGATGCGAGGCGATCAGGAACTGCGCCGCTTCGCCCATGGCCGCGTAACGCGCACCTATATCCGTAACCTGTGGCAGCAGCTCGGTCAGCCGGTTGAGCTGGATGAACGCCTCATCGTACCGATGCGCAAATCCCAGAAAGTTGACCATCGTGGCCAAGGCGCGCAAACGCAACGCCAGGTTAGGCGCCTGGTCGGCAATGGTGCGTAAAGAGCTGATACCCCGTGATTCGTTTCCCTCGAACACCGCCTGCCAGGCATCGAGATAGCGCAGCGTCCACTGCTGGTCCAGCGGCAGGTTGTTTGCTACCGGATGTAGCTGCGCAAGAATCCGAAGGAATTCGTCGTGATCCGTTGTCTTGATATTGAACGCGCGCTGCAGAAGCTGCTCTGGAGGGTCAGACGTGGGCATGGCCTGAACGGCCATACCCACACCAAGACCCGCGAGAGCAATGGCGCTCACGAGGAACTTTCGTACCGTTTTGCCATGCCGGAGCATGACGCAACTCAGGCCCGTGCAGCGGGCAGGTGATCACCAATGGCGTGCGCGACAAGCGAGTGATGCAGGCTCTCTTCCTTGCCTTCACCCTCTTCTTCCTCTTCGTCGTCGCGGTCCGGATCCTCCTGCGTGTGGAACATGGGCCTCAGGCCCAACAGGGCGTGAAGCTCGTCGACACTCGTGCTGTAGGAGACGATGGCCGCACCCAGAACGGCGTCGACCTGCGACTCTTCCAGTGCTTTCGTCAAGTCTTCTTTGGAGGCGTAACGCAGCTCTACGTCCGCACCCATGCGTTCCAGAAATTCGATGACACCCGACATAATTCGCTTGCCCCCTGATGGTCGTATAGAGCGACTCACCCCCCAAAACCTGCCTTTCCCCTCTCCCCGGGGAGTACTGGGAGAGGGCGATCATATCGCCCTTCGCAGTCAAAAATGTCTACAAGACACTTGTAGGGGCGGTAAGCCGGCTTTGGCTGCGGTGTTGGGGCTGAAATAGATCGATATAAAAACTTGCAATGCCCGCCAATGCGCTGGCCTGAGTCACGCCGTCGCGCGAAGTGGAGGGGGGGATGGCCCCCTCCTAACTACGGGACGAAGTTAACGAATGGCTTCCTCTGCAGGGCTGGTCTTCCGCTTCTGATGTTCTTCAACGTCGTCCTCAACTCGCGGCGGCCATGGCCACGGGCCGGGGTTCTCAGTGGTCTTGAACATGGGGCCGACGTCTAGCAAGGTGTAAAGATCTTCCGTGCTGCGGGCAATGATGGCGGCGCCGAGTGCGGCGTCCACCTGCGACTTCTCCAATGCTCTCGCAATGTTTTCTTGCGGGGCATGGCGCAGCTCTGCATCTGCACCCATTCGTTCCAGAAACTCGACATCGCTTGTCATAGCTCGGTTTCTCCACGGGTCGCACAAGGCGACTCATCTCCCCTGAGTGCCGCATACCTCTCCCCGGGGAGGAACAGGAGAGGCTGATCATCCTCACGCTGGAACAGGATCCAGTGCCATCAGGCGGTCCCGGATGTCTGAATCGACTTCGAGTTGGCATGCCGGTGGCACGGCGAGGGTTTCCGCCGCGGTCAGGTCGGCTTGGGGCAACTGCGATAGCGGGATGCGTTCCATGCGCGGCGTTTGAATGGGCAAGGTCGCGGCCCGGTAGATGATGACCTCGTGGTCGACCGGGTAGTCACGCAAAAGTACGTCCACCAGCACCTGCCGGTACGCTGGACCAGTGGAGAAGCGGTGGCCAGTTCGCTCTCCGGCCAGTCCCACCTGCCAGAGAATCAGCCAGGCGCTCGGATCGAGCTTGCGTCGATACAGCATGATTTGGGTGGTTTCGAAATGTTGGCAGCCGACGGCGCCTGGATCGATACCGAGGTCCGCATACAGGCAATCCTCGGAGGAAATGCCCGGCTCCATGTGTGCCGGGAAACCTTCCTCACGCGCGACCTTGATTGCTCGATGCGGTGCCCAGGCGAAAATGCCGGGGTGGCCGTAAAACACGCCGCAAACTCGTTTTCCCGCGCGTACCTCGGTAAGCATGGCGTCGACCATTTCGCGATAGGTCTGCATGCGCTGCTTACCTTCGGCATAGAACGGCTGCAGGCTGCGCACATCCGGGTGCATTTCCTTGAGCCATAGCTCGACCACGCCATCGGACACGGCGGCAAATACCACGTCCGCCTTTTCGATGTGGCTGCGCGCCAACGGCGTGATGTGCGAACCCAGGGTGATGCCGATGCCAACGCAGGCCAGGCTGCCAGTCGATTGGGTTGTGCTCAAAATGATCTGCTCCTGAGTCGGTAAGGCAGAAAGGCGATCTAAGGTATCGCTGGCGTGTGACAGCCAGCATAAGCGGCGCATCGAGGTGAAGGCGAGCGTGCCTGCCGGATTAAAGGGTTGATGCGGACAGGAAAGGCATGGCCGCCGCCAGGAACGCCTCCGTGTGTTCAAGGTGCAGCCGATGCCCGATGCCGACGTGGTGTGCGGTTGCATTGGGCAAGTGGCTTGCCAGTAGTGGGAGCCGTTGCGTGATGGCGCCATCGTCACGGCCAGCCAGCAGCAGGCAGGGCGATGAGAGGGTGGCCAGGCCGTCCCACCAGGCCGGCATGGGCGTGGCCAGTTCGCGTGGCACGGCGAGTCCGGCGCGCAGGTCGAACTGCCTCAGCAACATCAGGCGCAAGAACCGGCCGGCGCCAAGTGCTCGCAGGGAACGCCGCCACGCAGGGCCGGGACGTGCGGCGGCCATGGCAGCGGCTTCGGCCGCATCGCGCGGTGGCACCGGAGCGGCTTCGATCACCAATTTACGAATGCGCTCAGGACGGCGCAGGGCAAGCCGTAGTGCGAGATGCCCACCCAGTGAATGGCCCACCAGACCGACGTCGTGCAGGCCGAGTGCTTCAAGCAACTCGATAAGATCCTGCTCGAATGCCGAAAGTGCATACGACGGCGTGCGTGCGCTGCACCCATGGCCACGAAGGTCCGGTGCAATTACACGAAAGCCCTTGGCCGCGAGGGCCTTTGCCGTGGCCTCCCAGCTTCCGGACTGGCTAGCGAGCGCATGGATCAACATCACCGGCGCGCCGGATTCGCTGCCCATCGTGCGGTACGCAAGGTGATGGCTGCCCATGGCCAGCTGTCGATACGCCGAAAAATCAGTGCCCAATACACGCTCCTTCGCCGTAAGCTCGCAACAGACACCATCTGTCGCGCACGCACTTTCTTCACACGCTGTCGCGTGTGGCTGGATATGCCTTCGGGCGTGGCCCCCTTCTATCTACGATGCCATGGTTTCGTGCGTGGATTGAAGTACCTACCCACTGCGCCGGTCCTCAGGCCGGTATGTGTGAGAGGACGTAGTAAGCTGCGGCAGGTATCGAAGAGGCGTCGTGCCGGTCATCACCAGGTCTTCCGGAGAATCGATATGCGATTCGTGCGTTTCCAGCAGGGCGAGCGCCTGGGTATAGCGGTCGACACGGGGAGCGGCTTCCGCGCGAGGTTCGAGGGTGAGGCGTTATTTCCCGGTGACATCTCGGCGCTGGCACGCATGACGTCAGCGCAGCAGGCGAAGGTCGTGGCCGATCTGCTTGCAGGGGAAGCGATCGATCTTGCATCGATCACCTACCTGCCGCCCAGTGCGCATCCCGGCAAGATCATTTGCCTTGGGCTCAATTATCGCGATCACGCACGTGAGTTCGATTTTCAACCGCCAACGTATCCCACGCTGTTTGCACGATTTGCATCAAGCCTGATCGGGCATGGGCAGCCGCTGGTGCGCCCACGCGTCTCCGACAAGTTCGATTACGAAGGCGAGCTGGCATTGGTGCTGGGGCGAGGTGGGCGGCATATCGCCGAACGCGACGCGCTGGCGCACGTGTTTGGCTACGCAGTATTCAATGACGGTTCGATACGCGACTACCAACTGCGCACGCCGCAATGGACGGTGGGCAAGAACTTCGACGGTACCGGCGCCTTCGGCCCATGGGTGGTCACCGCAGACGCATTGCCGCCCGGCGCCACGGGGCTGACGCTGGAAACACGACTCAATGGCGAGGTGATGCAGCGTGCCTCGACCAACGACATGATCTTCGGCGTGGCGCAGACCATCGCCATCATCAGCGAGGCGATGGCGCTCGACGCAGGCGATGTGATCGTGATGGGTACGCCATCCGGCGTGGGTTATGCGCGGCAGCCGCCGGTCTACATGAAAGCCGGGGATGTCTGTGAGGTGAGCATCGAGCGCGTCGGGCAGTTGCGCAACGTCGTGATGGACGAAGCGTAAGGGCGTCCTGCCCAGTCCAACGCAGGGGCACGTTGCATGCCCCTGCGTGCTGATTTCTGGTGACGTCAGCTCGTCGCGGCGCCGCTCTTCATGGCGGCCAGTGCGGTGAGCAAGTCCTGGCCCCTTGGCGTGCCCAGACCGGTGCAGGCATCCCAACCCTTGGTGGCCTTGAACTTGCCGTTGTTGCCTTGCGTGATGTCGTTAAAGGCGGCCTCTCCGATGGTGTAGAAGGCCTGATGCGGATCGCCCAGGCTCTGCCCCAGCTGCTGGTTGAAACGCGCAATCAACGCCGCCCATAGCGGCGCCACGGCACTGGTGCCGCCAATCACTTGGTTCTGACCGTCCACCAGCACCTGGTAACCCGTGGTGGGGTCGGCGTCACCGGCAACATCGGGCGTGCCGCGTCCCACGTAGTTGTTGGTGCCTTTGGGCACGTTGGACGACTGCTGCCAGGTTGGCAGTGGAAATTGGGTGCTGACACCGCCGCCGGTTGCACCTTCATTGCTGGCCAACTCGTTCCATACCGTTTCGCTGGTGATCGCGCCGCTATTGGCGGTCAGCTTGGTGCCGCCGCACGCGAGTGCCACCGGGCTGGAAGCAGGGAAATCCACGTGCGGCTTGCCATCGCTTTCACCATCCGTGAAGCCGCTGTCGCCACACGCCACGGTCACTGTGACGCCAAGCGCCGCGGCATCTGCCATGGCGGATTCCATGGCCGCCAGTGAGGACGAACTCCAGCTGTCTTCCGGGCCACCCCAACTGATGGAGATCACCGACGGATGGTTGGCGGTGTCATGCGCAGCCTGCGAGATGGCTTCGTAGAAGCCCTGATCCGTGTTCGGTGCGAAATACACCGCGATATTTGCACCCGGTGCCAGAGCGCCGATCACTTCCACGTCCAGCATCACTTCACCATCGGCGTCGGTGCCGGTCTGGCTGGTGCCACCGGCGACGGACACCACGTTCACCGTGGGTACCTTGCTGATGCCCAGTGACTGGATGTACTGCGTGAAGTCGCTCTGCGTGAAACCGCCACCCAGCTCGATCACCGCCACGGTTTGTCCGGTGCCGTCGACGCTGGTGGGAAAACCATAGAGCTGGCCCAGCTGCACCGGCGTATAGGTCACGCTGGGCGTGGCCGCTGCGCGACGGAAGTGAGGTCGTGCCACGGGGCGCTTGTCGAGGCCAAGCACCGCAATCACTTTGGAAGACAGCTCGGCGGGCAGGGTGGGCGCGTCATGGCAACCCACCATCTCCGGGCCGCCGTCGTCGAACTGATAGCGCCCCAGTTTCACCCCAAAGGCCTTTTCCAGCGCTTGTGGCGTGCCACGAAAATGCAGCGCACGTCGATGGAGTGCTGCACCGGTTTCGGTAAGACCCTGCGCACTGGCGAAACTGCGCACGCTGTCGGCATCCGCGGGATCAGCGCCCCACTGCGCGCCGAATTGCTCGCGCGACTGAGCGGGCACATGCGGCCACGCCGCCGCCTCAGGGCGATCGCCTTTCCGGCGCAGCACTACGGTGACGTCGATCGGCTCGGTGCCCTGGTGCGGGCCCAGGTAACGGGCTTCGGCGGCCAAAGGCCAGTGATGGCGGCGGACAGCTGGCGTGCTCATGGGCCGGGCTCCTGAGTTGGCAAAACAACGTCAGATTGCACTGAGAGATGTGTCAACCTGGTGTTCGCAAGATGGTTCGTTTATGGATAGTGCGGTTTGCCAGTCTCACCGACCGCGTCAACCTGCCCAACGGGCGGTTTTCGCATGAAGCGCTAAACTAGTGAAATGTCTTGCCTGAGAGTGTGCTCATGAGCTACCCCGCCGTTCGCATGCGCCGCATGCGCCGCGATGCCTTCTCCCGCGCGTTGATGCGTGAGAACACGCTGCTGCCCAGCGACCTGATCATGGTGGCCTTCGTGATTGAAGGTGAAGGACAGCGCGAGCCCGTGCCGTCCATGCCGGGTGTGGATCGCGTGTCCATCGACGAACTGCTGAAGCTTGCCGGCGAATGCGTGCGCCTGGGCATTCCCGCACTCGCACTGTTCCCCTCGCCGGGCGCCACGGTGAAGACCGAAGACGCGCGCGAAGCGTGGAACCCTCAGGGTTTGATGCAGCGTGCTACGCGTGCGCTCAAGGCGGCTTATCCCGACCTGGGCCTGATCGGCGACGTGGCACTGGACCCGTACACCACGCACGGCCAGGACGGCCTGATCGATGCAGACGGCTACGTGATGAACGAGCCGACCATCGAAGCACTGATCAAGATGTCATTGGCGCAGGCCGAAGCGGGCATGGATTTCGTGGCCCCGTCCGACATGATGGACGGCCGTATCGGCGCCATCCGCGATGCGCTGGAAGCTGCTGGCCATATCCACACGCGCATCCTCGCGTATTCGGCCAAGTATGCGTCAGCGTTTTACGGCCCGTTCCGTGATGCGGTGGGCTCCGCAGGCAATCTCGGCAAGGGCAACAAGCACACCTACCAGATGGATGTGGGCAACAGCGACGAAGCCTTGCGCGAGATCGAGCTGGATATCCACGAAGGTGCGGATGTGGTGATGGTGAAGCCGGGCATGCCTTACCTCGATGTGTTGCGTCGGGTGAAGGATGCGTTTGGCATGCCGACCTTTGTGTATCAGGTGAGTGGTGAGTACGCGATGTTGAAGGCCGCCGCACAGAACGGTTGGCTGGACGAGAAAGCGGTGGTGCTTGAATCACTCACCGCGTTCAAGCGTGCTGGCGCTGACGCCATACTGACGTATTTCGCCATCGACGCTGCGCGCTGGTTGCGCGGGGAGTAAGGATTGCGCGCGCTTCTCTCCCGCTCCCCTTCGGGCGACCCGAAGGTAGTTCCTGTCGGAGAGAGGGCTGGGGTGAAGGGTGGGTGCTCGCGGGAACGCTTGTTCCCCTCTCCGTCATCCCCGCGAGAGCGGGAAGCGCTTTACAACAGCGAAGCTGGTCATCCAGTGCCTTTGTTCTTGGCTCTGGTTCGGCGTTCCCGCCAGCGTGCCGCCTACGACGCGAAGCTAGTCCCTGTGGGACGCGGCGGGCGTTTCGACCACCGTGAAGGTGGCAATGTCGTCTGCCGACGACGCAAAGCTAGTCCCCGTGGGACGCTCGAGTCACTTTTCTTTTGCTGGCCCACGCACGCGCAGGAGCGCGTGCGAACGGCGAAGCCGGCCCGAAGGGCGGAGGGCAGGATGCCCGGAGACAAAGTCCCACGGGGATTAGCTTCGCGTCAAAAGTAACCCAAAGAAAATGGCCTTCGGAGCGAGGCTGCCGTAGCGTCGTGATTAATACAAACCTTGGCGCTGACGAAGCCCGGAACGTCACGATCGTCCGACACGCGGTACTGCTACACCGCAACGCGCCAAGGCGAAGAGGACTTAAAGCGGCGCGTATGCGCTATGGCGGTGGGGACTTAAGGCGAAGCGTCGCGCGTTTCGGCTCCCTCTCCCCTTCGGGGAGAGGGCTGGGGTGAGGGGCCAATCTAGCCTCATCTTTCATTAGCGCCGTAACAAGAGTCGAGTCAGCGCGCAGCCTTGCCTCTTTTGGCATTACGCATATTGCGCAATCCCATCCCCAAACGACCAATTTTCCTTGGCCGTTTCCAGCAAATTGATAAACACATCCTGCGGCCGCAAGCCCGGCTCAACGCTCAGCAGCTCGGCCGTCCGCCGATAAAACGCCTTCTTCTGCTCCACCGTGCGCGTGTTGTTGCAGGCAATCTGGATGATCACCAGATCGTCGGTGCGTGCGATATCCAGATAGTTCGGATCAGCATCGAATTCTTCCGCGTCGTGCTGGTGCACCAGGATGAAGCGGTCGTTCTCTGGCACGTTGAAGGATTCGATCATCGCGCGATAGATGCTGTTGCGGATCGCGGCGATGTGCTGAGGGGACTTGCCGCGGCGAAGCGAGACGCGGACGAGGGGCATGGGGATACTCCTTAAGGTTGCGATATGTGGCCGACTTCGTACCGCTGGCCGTCGGTGTGCGCGGCGGGCATATCGTTCCAGAGCCGGAAGTGCACGCGCGTCCATTGCGTCGGTTCGAATGCGTTGACGGCACCCACCACACCTTGTTCGACATCGCGTAGCAAGGCGTCGTGGTCGTCGCTGCGCAGCTTGTCGAGTGCGCTGTAGGGAGCGATGTCGATGATCTCGCGCGAGGCAAAGCGCGCATGTTGTGCTTCTGGCGGGAGATGGAGATCCCAGACTGGCCAGCAACGGATCACCGGCCAGCCAAAGGCCTGGGTGAGGGCGGCAAAGCCGGGGCCTCCCAGAAAGCGCTGCATCGCGGCGCTGTCCTGCCATACGTAAAACGGTGCGTAGAGGTTCTCGCTGGAGCGCTCGCCGCGCGTCGCGTGCAGATACGCCTTCAGGCGCAGGCCGTCGAAGTGATCCAGCAAATGCCCTTTGTCGGCGATGCGCTGGCGAATGATCGCCATGTCGTAGTCGGCGGGCAGGGTGAAGCTGTATTGCATCGCGATCATGGTGGCGTTTTCGTCCGGCGGGCGGATGCCCAACAAGGTAACGCGGGCCGCCGATCCAAAAAATCGGGAATTTTTTCACCGTCACTCCCAAAAACCGGGACAATGCCTCCCTTTCGGCCGGTGCCCGACGTCCACGCGACGGAAGTGGTGCGCCTAGGCCTTCGTTCAGTCGTTATGATTCCCGCGGGGGATCGTTGAGGGTGCATCGTCATGTGGGGTGAATCAGGGGGCTTAAGGCGCCAGACGCGTCTGCACTTCCTATGGCTGTCGTTGGGTCTATTCGCCGCTCATCAGCTGGTGGAGCTACTGATTGCCGTTATTCGGCACCACCATGCGCTGGATACCTGCTACTGGGACTGCAAGTGGTACGCGGGTATTTCCCAGGGCGGCTATACGGCAGACGCGGACACAGCGAAGCACCAGGCCAACTGGGCGTTCTTTCCGCTGTTTCCGATGTTGGTGCTCGCAGTGAAAACAGTCACAGCACTCCCGATGCCGTTGGCGTCGGTGTTGCTCGGAAAGCTGCTTTTCGTGCTTTCGATTTACGCCTTCATCGAATTCGCCGCGCGCTACTGCGAACAGGTGCCGCCGTTGTGCGCAGGCATGGTGGTGGCGCTAAGCCCGTACGCCATTTACGGCAACACCGGTTACACCGAGCCGTTGTTTCTGCTGCTCACCTGCGTGTTTTTCATCTTTCTCAAGGAGCGCAACTATCTCGGCTGCGGGCTGGTCGGGGCGGCGCTTTCGGCGACCCGCGTGCCGGGGATTCTGGTGGCGCTGCCCTATGCCATGGTCGTGGCGCAGTACTTCTGGTCATCTCCCCGGGACAAGCAGATGGAGATGGTGCTGGGCGGCTTGATGATTCCGCTGGGCCTGGCGCTGTTCATGCTGCACCTGTACCAGGTGACGGGTGACGCGCTGGCTTTTGTGCACGTGCAGAAAGCATGGGGACGGCCGCCCATGGGCAACCCGTTCACCGTGATGGCCGAAGGTTTCCAGCACGGCAACACCCGTCTGGTGTGGGCGCTGATGTCGCTGACGGCGCTGTTTATCGCGGTGTATCTGATGTTCACCGGCTATCTGACGCTCGGTGTTTTCTCCCTGGCCTGCACCCTCATTCCCCTGGCGACGGGCTTGCAGTCCATGCCTCGCTACATCTGGTGGCAAGCACCGGTTCTGCTGGTACTGGCCCGGGTCGTCAGCCGGCGTCCGCTGGGATACGTGCTGGTGCCGATTTTTCTGATGGGGCTTGCCTACATGTACGTGGCTTGGATGGCGGTGAAATCATGGGTCGTCTGAGGCGGTGCTACCCCGTGCTCATCGCACTGTTGCTGGCCCTCTATGCGGTCATCGGGTTCCTCGTGCTGCACCCGGACGCCAGCGTGGCCTACTCCGAGTACTTCCTTTCAGGCGAGCAGGCCGCGCAGCTGTAGCGCTGAGCCGCTGGGCCGACCGTGAGTGACCTCCGGCGCTTGAGGCGCGGCGCCGGTTTTGGTCGTACACTACAAAAAATTGGGATGGATCACGGCATCCCTTCAAGTAATCGGGATGATCTATGCGACGTATCACGTTCGATCTGGATGTCCTGCGCAGCTTCGTCACCGGTGTGGAACTGGGCAGTTTCGCCCGGGCCGCCGACCGTCTCGGGCGTTCAACCTCCGCCATCAGCGCCCAGCTCAAGAAGCTGGAAGAGCAGACCGGTACGCCGGTGCTGCGCAAATCGGGACGCGGCATGGCGCTTACGGAAGCCGGCGAAACCATGTTGGCCTATGCCCGGCGCCTGCTGGAACTGAATGACGAAGCGGCCTCTGCATTGCGTGGCGCCGAGTTGGAAGGCCGCGTGCGTCTCGGGCTGCAGGAAGATTTTGGTGAAAGCCTGCTTACCGATGTGCTCGGGCGGTTTGCGCGGGCTCATCCGCGCGTACGGGTGGAGGTGCGCATTGCGCGCAACGTGGAGTTGCTGGACCGCGTCTCCTCCGGTCAGCTCGATCTGGCATTGGCTTGGGAAGCCGGCGTGACCACGCCGCACGCCGAACGCATGGCTACCTTGCCGATGCGCTGGATCGGCGGCGCCGTCCCCGATGCCATCTGGCCGCGTGATGACGGCGAGCCGCTGTCACTGGTGATGCTCGAAGCGCCTTGTTTGATGCGCACGGCCGCCATCACTGCGCTCGATCGCGCCAACATACCCTGGCGCATCGCCTTTACCAGTGCGAGCCTCGCGGGTATCTGGGCCGCCGTGGCGGCGGGGCTGGGCGTATCGCTGCGCACGCCGTTCGGCCTGCCACCGACCGTGCATGCGTTAGCGCCGCATGAAACGAGCCTGCCGGCGCTTGGTGAGCTGGCGCTGTGCCTGCATCGCGCAGAAGCCGAGCCAACGCCGGCGGTGCAGCGTCTGGCCATGATTCTCGCGCAGCAGTGGCAGGCGTTGCCGTTGGCAGCGTGATTCGAAGCAGACTGAAACCACGTCACATCGCTGAGGAAAGACGCATATCAACTCGTGCTGCGCGTGAAATAATCGACGGGCTTGGTCTGGACAAGCTCTTACCCCAATGGAGTGCATGAGTGGATAGCCACCATTTTCTGGAGACAGCGCTGGTATTCCTGGTCGCAACGGTGATTGCGGTGCCGTTGACCAAGCGCTTCCGGCTGGGCTCCGTTCTGGGCTATCTGCTGGCGGGCATCATTATTGGCCCGCAGGAGCTGGGACTGGTCTCAGACACTTCGGGTGTAGCAACCATCTCCGAGTTCGGCGTGGTGCTGATGCTGTTCGTGATCGGCCTGGAGCTATCGCCCCAGCGCCTGTGGGTGATGCGGCGCCAGGTGTTTGGCACCGGCTTGCTGCAAGTGCTCGCCACCAGCGTAGTGATAGGCGCTGCGGCGTATTACTGGTTCGGGCTCACCGTGAACGCGGCGGCCATCGTCGGCGGCACGCTCGCGCTGTCGTCCACCGCGTTTGGCCTGCAGATTCTCGCCGAGCGCAAAGAGGCCGGCTCTGCCTATGGCCGGCAGGCGTTTGCCATTCTCTTGTTTCAGGACCTCGCGGCCATTCCGCTGATTGCCGCCGTGCCATTGCTGGCCACCGCATCGAGCAAGCACGGTTTTGATCTGCTCGCCGTGGGACGCACGGTGGGTGCCATCGTGCTGGTGATGGTGGGCGGCCGCTATTTGTTGCGTCCGATATTCCGCTTCGTGGCCAAGGCCGATACGGTGGAGGTGTCCACCGCCACCGCGCTGCTGGTGGTGATGGGCACGGCATGGTTGATGGAATTGGTTGGCGTGTCGGCCACCCTCGGTGCGTTCCTCGCCGGCGTGCTGCTCGCCGATTCGGAATACCGGCACGAGCTCGAATCGCATCTGGAACCGTTCAAGGGCCTGCTGCTCGGTTTGTTCTTCATCAGCGTTGGCATGTCGATGGACATCACCCTGCTGCTGCACAAGTCGCTGGTGGTCGTGGCGCTGGTGTTCGCGCTGCTGCTGGTGAAGGGCGCCGTCCTGTGGCCGCTGGGACGCGTCGTGGGTGGGCTCGATCGCCGTGACGCCATGCGTCTGGCCGTATTGCTGGCCTGCGGTGGTGAATTCGCCTTCGTGGTCTTGAAACTCGCGCGCGATCAAGGTCTCGTCACGGTTGAGCAGCATGGCCTGCAGGTGTTGGCCATCACGCTGTCGATGGCGTTGACGCCACCGCTGGTCGCGCTATTTGGTCGGTTGTTCGGCGCCAAGCCCACCACCAAGAAGCGCGAGTACGACACCATCGAGACCGACGCGCCGCGCGTGATCATTGCCGGCTACGGGCGCATGGGCCAGATCGTGGCGCGCGTGCTGCGCGCCCAAGGTATTCCGTTTGTCGCGCTCGATCATTCGGTGGAACAGATCGATCTGGTGCAGCGCTTCGGCACCTGGAGCGAACTCTTCTACGGCGACCCGGCCAGGCCGGAAATGCTGCGCGCCGCGCAAGCCGACAAGGCCGATGTGTTCGTGCTTGCCATGGACGACGCGGACGCGAGCCTACGCACCGCGCGCGTGGTGCGCCGCCTGTATCCCACCATGAAGATCATCGCCCGTGCCCGCAATCGTCAGCATGTTTGGCGTTTGATGGATCTGGGCGTGGAAATGCCGATCCGCGAAACGCTGTATTCCAGCCTCAAGATGACCCGGCAGACCCTGGAGGCGCTCGGCCTGTCCGCTGAGCTGGCGGCTGATCGGGTGGAGCGCTTCCGCCGGCAGGACGCTGAACTGCTTAAGCGCCAGTACCTCGTCTACGACGACGATGCGCGCATCGTGCAGACCACGCGCGAAGCACTCGCCGATCTGAATCTGCTGTACCAGGCGGACGCCGAGCCAGAGTCGGAGAGCCAGCGCCAGCAGCCCACCGGCGTGACGCCGGGCGATCAGGACGTGACGCGCTGAGCGAGCGCGTTCAGGTTTTGGCCTGGAGTGGCTAACAACCTGCCGCAGGGCCAAAACTCGTCATTCTGCTCGTAGCGCGTAGCGCGATTTTTCGCGTTCTTGAGCCGCAAGACCGCCTCGCGGCAACTTGCGGCCACGCCGCAACTCATTTCGACGTGAATAGTGAAAGATGGCATCCGCTTGCAGGTCGATCCGCCAGGGGGTGGACCATCTGCAGGATCGGGCCTGTTCCGACACCGTTTGCCTCGTGCATGAATCAGCGCGCTTCCATCCATCCTGTCGTCATTCGTTTCGGACGTTTGGGCGACACCATCCTTCTGCAGCCGTTGTTGCATAAGCTGCGGCGTCGCTATGGCGGCGCCTGTCACCTGGTGTCGCTGGGTGAATGTTCCAGTGTGCTGTACCAGGCATGCGATGACGTGCTCGACGTCAGGCACTTCGACAGCAAGTCCGGCCCGCTGTGGCTCAATCCACAGCGCTTGCGCGTTGCGCTGTCGCTGCGTTCATTGCAGGGCTCGCCGTTCTATATCTGCGAGCCGGACGTGCGCACCCGCACCAAGGTACGTCCCATGTTGGCGCTGGCGGGCATTGCTCCCCAGCATTGCGTTTTCATCGAAGACACGCCGCTGCGCCCAGAAGAACATTGGGCGGATTGGTTGATGCGCTTTGCCGACGAGACGCCGGCAGCTTTCTATCAGGTGCCGGGCGCGGCGGGCTTGTCGGCATCGCCACGGCTGGAGCCGACCCAGGCCGAACAGCGCGACGCACAAGCCTGGTTGGCCGAGCAAGGGCTGGCAGGTCGGCCGCTGGTGCTGCTGCAACCGGGCAACAAACGCACGATGCGCTGGAATGGCGTGCGCCGTGCCGAAGACGATGACAAGTCGTGGCCCGTGGAGCACTGGGCAGCGCTGGCCCGTGCCATCGTCAGCCGGATTCCCAACGCCAGCGTGCTGCTGTGCGGCTCCGTGGCCGAAGCGCCTTACCTGTCCACCATCGCCGCGGCGACGGGGCACGCCCAGGTGGTCGCACCGTCCCGTGGCTTACCGCTCGGATTGCTGCGGCCCTTGATGCAGGTGGCGCACAGCATGGTATCGGTGGACACCGGGCCCGCCCACCTCGCCGCCGCGGTGGGTTGCCCCCTGGTTGTGCTGTTTGGCAACCGGTGGCCCTCGATGTGGGCGCCGCGCAGCGCCACCGGCAGCGCAGTGAATGTCATTGGCGGCCTGCCCTTCGTGCCACGGGTGGACCGGATTGCCGTCGATACCGTGTTGCAATCGTGGCAACAGCTGCCGCCGAGGCCGGAGCAGGCGGCGCGCCAGCTAGTGGCCGATGCGCTCGACGCCAGTGGCTGGGCTGGCTGCGTCAACGTCTGCCGTACGCTGGGCATTGCCGAGCCGTTGCGGGCTGCAACACTTTGACGGCCCAGTAGGCGATTCCAGCGCGGCGGCCTATGGCGAGCGCTGATTTCGCGCATACTGCGGGCTCGTAAGGTGCAAGAGGAGCACCGGGACGATGCCTGCGCAGAACCCATCACCTGACTACGCTTGGCCGCCCTCGGTCATGGGCTTCGACATGCCGTCGCCTTCGGCCAATGGACGCGACGGCGACGAGCCCGTCATGGTCGCCTTTCTCAGCGTGCGGCCCGATCATTACTGGATCGAAGCGTTTTGCTCCGAAGTTCGACACTTCAAGCAGCAGCACCAGCTGGCGGATGTGCAGATGGATGCGCAGTGCCTGGTCATGGCCGGGCCTGCGGGCACCTTGCGCAATCTGACCTCCGACGTGCGCACCTTTGTGAATCGCGTGTCGCGTGTCGGCCTGCAGCGTCGTGTCATGGATCGGGTGGCCGCAGAAGATACCTCCGAGCGGTCGGTGGCGGAGAACGCCTCGGCGCAACGCGATCTCGACCTCATTGCGCGCATGCCTAACGTCGCGACCATGCTTGAGGCGGTCGCACGGGAGACCGGCATGCGGCTTGCCGCCGTCGCCAGGGTTTCCGACACGCGCTGGACGGCATGTGCGGTTTACGATGCGATCGATTTCGGTCTGCAGGCGGGGCAGGATCTCGCGCTGGAAACCACCATCTGCAACGAAATTCGTCAGCACGGACGGCCGGTGATGTTCAACAACGCGAGCAGCCATCCCGTGTTCTCTCGGCACCGCACACCAGCGTTGTACGGATTCGAAAGCTATATCTCCGTGCCGGTCTACCGAAAGACGGGTCAGTTCTTCGGCACGCTGTGTGCGCTCGATCCCCAGCCGCGCACTATCGATCCGGCCATGGTGCAGATCATCGAAAAATTCGCGCGGGCTATCGGCGAAGAGATCGATAGCGAGCTGGCATTGCCGCCTGAGGTAGAAACCAAACGCTAGTTTGGCAGTGGCTCGGTTATGGAGGGGCGCTGCACGCTCAACGCCGTGCCCGCCGATGCCACGATGATCGCGACGATGGCCAACCATTGCAGGGTGCTCAGTCGTTCGCCCAGCAAGGCCACGCCGGCCATGGCTGCCACCGCCGGCTCCAGGCTCAACAAGGTGCTGAAGGTGCGCGCCGGCAACCGGGTCAGCGCCACCATTTCCAGCGAATAGGGCAGGGCAGAGCTGAGTATCGCCACGCCAAGCGCGTAGGGCAGCAGCGCGGGCGACAACAAAGCGCTGCCCGCATGCACGACGCCAAAGGGAATCGCCAGCAGAGCACCAATTGAGGTGCCCAGCGTCACCGCATCCGCGCCGTAGGCCGCACCCGCTTTCTTGCCAAGCACGATGTACAGCGCCCAGCCCACGCCGGCCGCGAGTGCATACATCACGCCAACCGGATCAAGCGCCTGCATCTGGCCTCGCAGTGGCAGCAACAAGGCAAGGCCCGCTATCACCAGCGCAATCCAGATGAAATCGATCAGCCGGCGAGAGCTGAACATCGCCAGCGCCAGTGGTCCAGTGAATTCCAGTGCCACTGCAATGCCCAGCGGGATAGTGCGCAGCGACATGTAGAACACCAGGTTCATCGCGCCCATCGACAGCCCATAGCCCCACAGCACACGCCAGTCGCGGGGTGTGCCCAGGCGGCGCCACGGCCGCCGCCACAGCAACAGCAAAAGTGCGCTAAGGCCAAGGCGATAAGCCGTGGCCCCCTGCGCACCCACCTGTGGAAACAGGTGCTTGGCCAGTGACGCGCCACATTGATACGAAACCATGGCAATCAATAGCGCGCCGACCGCGAGCGCAATCCGGGCGACGTTGGTGCCAGAAGACATGAGTGCAGCCGAAGGGGGAGGGGCGACCCACGCATGATGCCAGCAGGGCGGGGCGAAACCTACTGCCGGGGCCGTCTGGCATGCCCCGGACCGATCGCGTCAGGCAGCCGCCAGCAGGGGCACATGGCCAGTTTGCCTCGCGGATCGTGGTCATTGGCTATACGTCAGCCCTAAGACGAGGGTTACGCTTTCCAAGGAAGTGACCAACGCGTTTGGACATCCAATGCGGGAGAGGGTGCCCTGGGATCGTCAAAACCGCGAAGTCGCCGGCCTGGTGGGCCCTGTCGCCATCAGCGTGACACCTGACGTGCTGCACCACATTTGAAATCACCGCATAAACTCAAAAGGAGGTCCGCGTGTTTCACAGGTCACTGGCAGCTTCAACAAGCGTCTTGTCTCTGATGGTGTTCGTTGCATCGTTGGCTGGCGCCGTGTATCCGGTTAGCGCAGCTGAAAGCGCGCCGGATCCGACGGCCGTATTTGCCGGCCCGCAACGCGACGGCTCCCATGACTTTGACTTTCTCATTGGTGACTGGAAGGCGCACGTGCGCCGCCTGCCGGATCGCCTCAACAACTCCAAGGCATGGGACGAGTACGACGGCATTTCCAATCACCACAAGCTGCTCGACACCAACGCCAACTTCGAGCAGTTCGAGGTGAGCAGCCCCGACAAGAAACTGCACATCAAGGCGCAGACCTTGCGCATGTACAACCCCGACACCCACCAATGGAGCATCTACGGCCTGGACCTCGACAAAGGCGAGCTCGATGCCCCCGTCGTTGGTGAGTTCCATGGCAACCGCGGCGAGTTCTACAACCATCAAGCGTGGAAGGGTCGCGTGATTCTGGTTCGCTGGACGTGGCTCAACGTATCGCCCAAGGCCGCACACATGGAGCAGGCGTTCTCACCGGATGGTGGCAGGCATTGGGAAGTGAATTGGATCTGCGATTTGTCGCGTTAGACGCATGACACAAGTGTGCACCCATAGTTCCTCACCTTTAGAACGTCATGACATTCATGGCTCTCGTTTCTTCGGAGAAAATATGGAAAGGCAAATCATTCATTGGCTACGCTGCGGCCTCGTGAGTCTGCTGTTGACCGCCCCTCTGACGATGGCGGCACCCGCCCAGCTACCTGACGGCTCGCACGATTTTGATTTCGAGATAGGCACCTGGAAGACCCATGTATCGAAGCTGGTTCATCCACTGAGCGGTTCCAGTGCATGGGCGCAGTACGATGGTACGTCCGTCGTAAGCAAGATCTGGAATGGACGTGCCAATCTTGTGGAGCTAGAGGCGGACGGGACGCAAGGCCATCTCGAGCTCGCTTCGTTCCGCCTCTACAACCCACAGGCACACCAATGGAGTTTGAATGTCGCGAGTAGCCGCGGTGGCGCGTTTGGCAATCCCACCGTTGGCGAATTCAAAGACGGCCGCGCTGAGTTCTACGATCAGGAGACCTTCAACGATCGCACCATCCTCGTCCGATTCGTTATCTCCAATATCAAACCCAACTCATGTCACTTCGAGCAGGCGTTTTCTGCGGATGGCGGAAAAACCTGGGAAGTGAACTGGATTGCTGACGATACTCGTGTGGATGTGGCGGCAACTCGCTAGTCAATGCGGGCATGGCAAGGTCTGCAACGTGTTGCAGCGACCGGCTGAAGTTGCAGCCCAGCGCGGACCTAGATGCCGGTAGTGTTGAACGCCAGCTGGGCGGCGAAAGCTCGCTTGTACGCAGGCCGGGCTTCGCCGCGGGCCACATAGGCTGCCAGCTTGGAAAACTCGTCCAGAATGCCCGATGGTCTCAACCTGAGTAGCACCGACACCATCATCAGGTCGCCCGCGCTGAACGCGCCATCAAGCCACTCGGCATCACCCAGCCGCGCGGAGAGCTGGTCCAGTCGATGGCGGATGCGATCCATCATCAGAGGTAGGCGCTGCCTGGTCCAGGGCTGATCGCCCTCCTGAAACTTGGCGGTGACAAGTTCAAAAATAGGCGGCTCCACCGAGTTGAGCGCAGCAAACATCCAGGTGATGGCCCGTGCCCGCGCATGGGCGTCATCCGGTAACAGGCCTGCGTGGTGCTCGGCGATATGCAGGACGATTGCGCCCGTCTCGAACAAGACCAGATCGCCTTCCTCATAGGTAGGAATCTGGCCGAACGGGTGAAGTGCCAGATGCGCTGGTTCCTTCATTGCGGCGAACGAAACGGGGCGAACCTCATAGCGCTGGCCCACTTCTTCAAACGCCCAGCGAACGCGCGTATCACGCGCCAATCCCTTGCCGCCATCGGGTGACCGTTCAAAGGCGGTAATGATAGGGGTCATTGGGCTCTCCAGAGGGTGGCGCGGTACCGAGATCGCATGCCGCGGCACCGACGAAGGGTTTCAACAAATGCCGATCTGCTTGCCTCGGTTGAATGTACGACGAACGGCACGGTTGTCACGCTGGCGTGTCGACAGCCTTCGAGCGCATGAATGACCGGTGCCAGGTTGCGCTTGCCTCTTGCTAGAAGATCAACCTGGCTCCGATTTTCAGGCTGGTGCACCGCCTGAGAATTCTTTGAATGCTTCCAGAGCATGAGCGGCGTACATCAACGATGGACCGCCTCCCATATAGACGGCAACCCCGAGCATTTCGTGAACTTGTTGTTCGGTCGCTCCAAGTCTTGCCAAGGTCTTGCCGTGGAAGCCAAGACAATCGTCGCAGCGCGTGGCTACGCCAATGGCCATGGCAATGAGCTCTTTGGTTGTCTCGTCCAAGACACCTGCCGACATGGCGCCACGCGCCAGTGTTCCAAAGCCCTGCATGACTTCGGGGAGCGCGGCTCGTAATGGAGCCAAATGCTGGTTGGTCTTGGTGGTTAGATCACGAAACTTTGACGTCGACATGGCCCCTTCTCCTCTCGCTGACATCAGTTATCTACGCGGACAAAGCGTAGGCCGGCGAAGTTTCCAAGTGGAATATCCCACCAACCATGATTTAGATCAGCTGCCAGAAGCGGATTCCAGCCAAGGGTGAACGGGGCGCCGACGTTGACCGGTACCCAAGGGGCCCGATCGCTGACAAACGGGTGCGCCGACATTTTGTAAGTTCCGCATCCGATCCGAAGCAGCCCTTGCCGGCCAACCTCTTGCCGTTCATATTGGCGACTTGGCCTGCATCAGTGGGGCGGGCTGCACCGCATATAGCCGTTGGCGCAAAGGGGGCGCTGTGGCACTGAATAGCAAGCTGTTGCTTCTGATGATGGTTGTACTATCTCTCGTGGTGGGAGGGTACGAGGCCGCGCTGTTCAGTGTGGGACGGTTTGCTGGCTTACCTTTTCAGGATACCTGGTCACTAGTCTTTCTCGTGCTTCTCGCACTTTGGGTGGATCTGGACTGCCGCGAGCGAAAGAACATCTACCGGCCATTCGAGTTCGGGTTTCTGGTGTTTTTGTTCTGGCTGCCCTATGTGCCGTACTACTTGCTGCGAACCCGGAATGCATGGGGGCTACTATGGCTTCTCGGCTTCACTCTACTGTTCTACGCCGGGTATTGGCTCCAGTGGATCGTCTATTTGACACGCTAGGAATGTCTGCTTTCGACCAGGAGCGGGCCATTCGCCAGATCGAACGCCGTTTCACACGTTGAACGGAAGGTGGCACACCATGATCATTTCGGCACCGACCGACTATCGTGAGGCCGCCCGTCGCAGGCTCCCCCGCTTCCTGTTCGACTATATCGATGGCGGTGCTAACGCCGAACAGACGCTTCGCCACAATGTCAGCGATCTCGCAGACATCGCATTGCGTCAGCGCGTATTGAAGAGTGTTGCCGATCTCAGCCTTGGCATCGAACTGCTTGGGCAGTCATGGAGCATGCCGGTTGCACTGGGACCGGTGGGTCTGACCGGCATGTACGCGCGGCGCGGCGAAGTCCAGGCCGCCAAGGCGGCTGACCGGTGCGGCATCCCGTGCGCGTTGTCCACCGTATCCGTCTGTCCCATCGAAGAAGTGCAGCGGCATTCCAATCGCTCCATCTGGTTTCAACTCTACGTGCTCAAGGATCGCGGCTTCCTGCGCAATGCGCTGGAGCGGGCACAGGCGGCAGGCATCACAACACTGGTATTTACCGTGGACCTGCCTTTGCCCGGCTCGCGCTACCGTGACAGGCATTCGGGTATGTCGGGCCCGGCAGCACCGCTTCGTCGCTTCGGACAAGCCTTGTTCAAGCCACATTGGGCGATCGATGTGGGCTTGCTTGGGCGTCCACACGATCTGGGCAACATTTCGGCGTACCTGGGTCGTCCCATCGGTCTCGCTGACTACATAGGTTGGATCGCGTCAAACTTCGATTCCTCGATCAGTTGGTCGGACCTCGAATGGATCCGTGATTTTTGGAAGGGAAACTTGCTCATCAAGGGCATTCTTGACCCCGAAGATGCGCGCGACGCTGTTCGCTTTGGCGCTAACGGCATCGTGGTGTCCAACCACGGCGGACGACAGCTCGACGGTGTGCTGTCCACCGCGCGTGTGCTACCCCCCATCGCCGATGCGGTGGGTGATGAATTGAGTGTTCTGGTCGATTCTGGCGTGCGATCCGGCCTGGATGTCGTTCGTATGCTCGCGCTCGGCGCCCGTGGCGTGCTGCTCGGCAGGGCTTACATCTACGCACTTGCCGCCGCCGGCGAGGCGGGTGTATCCCATCTGTTGGAACTTTTCGCGAGCGAAATGCGCGTAGCGATGACCCTTTGTGGCGCGCGGTCGATTGCCGAGATCACGCGTGACAACCTGGTTCAATCGGGTTCGCCCGAGCTGAAGCTCCTTATGAGCTAGCGAGCTTGCTTGGAGGCTGCGTCGTCACAAGCACCTGCAGCCAGGCGAGAGGTCAATTGAGTTCACCCCTATCGCCGTTGCCGAGGCCGGCGAAATCCTTTCTAGAATTCCGGGCGCTCCGCAATCACGTCTGGCGACGTTGCTGTGCTGGCGATGGCGTTGGCATGAGAGGGCCCGCTTCCCACCACCGGTCTCGTGCGCTTCCACGGAACAGCTTCGACGCGCCACACCAGAAGGCCCCAGGAAAGGGATGAGAGAACGGAAATGGCGGCAGCGGCGGCGAAAGCGGCGTGGAAACTGCCGGTAGCGTCGACCAGGAATCCCGTGGCCATGGGGGAGATGATGCCCGCGAGGTTGGCCACCCCATTCATGAAACCCACCCACTTGCCGGAAGCTCGCGGACCGGCCAGGGTCTGGGACGCGGCATAGATATTGGGCGTTGTGAGGCCAAAGGCGATGCCGGCGCAAAACAAGCCGACGATCGGAATTCGGCCGTCTCCCAACGACGCGCAGGCCATGGATGCACAGACGATCAGTGGACCGGCGACCAGGCAAGTCTTGCGCGCCCATGTTGCGCTGACCCCACGCACAATCAGGCGGTCCGTGGCCCAACCGGTGATGAGGCACGAGGCCCCGTATGCCAGGTAGATCTCACCGCCCATCGTCGCTACGTCGAGGACGCTGAGGCTCTGTGCCCTGACCAGATAGGTCGGAAGCCACGTGATCACGAAATAGAAGGCGTAGAGGCCAAACATATGGCCCAGGGTCGTGCCCCACAAAGCGCGCTTGGAGATGAGCTCGCCAAACGTTGGTTCGTCCTCCGGTGGTTTCGTTTCGGATGCCTCGCGTGCCAGCGTTCGAGTGGCCAATAGCCAGGGGATCAGCCAGAGCAGGGAGATCACGCCAAATAGCACGAAGCTCAGCCGCCAGCCCTGGTGGGCGATGATCTTGCCGCCGAAAAAAATGCCGAACGCAGGACCCAGCGCGATGCCCATGCCTACGAGGCCGTTGGCAAAACCCATGCGATGGGTCGGCAGGTGCTGGCCAAAAAGCCTGGAAATACACGGTATGGCGGCGCTCTCGCCGACCCCCAGCAAGAGGCGCAAGCCCAGCAGCATCATGAAGCCCTGACTGAGGCCAGTCAGAGCCATGGCAATCGACCAGATGACCAGTGCGATCGCCAGTACCCGGTAGGGGTTTAATCTCTCCGCCAGCCATCCGACGAGCGGATGAAACGGCACGTAGGTCCAGAAGAAAGCCGACAACAGAATGCCCAACTGACTGTTGGTCAGGCCTATCTCGCTGTGTATCAGGGGAGCAGCCGTCGATAGATTGCCGCGGTCGACATAGTTGATCAGCACCAACAAGGCCAGCAGCCACACGACCCCGTTCCCCAAGGTGGGCCGCTTTGTTTCACTGGGTTTCGTATCACCTAAGCTTGCCATGTGAGCCCCAAGCAGATCGTCGTAGCGTCGGGAGTGGCGGACGCGCTTAGGGTGCAAGCGCGAACAGGCTGATAAACGTGTGAGGCGCCCAACACAGCAAGCACAGACGGGAGTTCGTTCGGTGTATCCAGAGTGCCAACGACGCTCGATGGGTAGCAGCAAACGGGGGCCCACCCCCATCAACGCTGACCTCACCATGGTATGAACAGCGTCCTGCGGTCATATATCTCGTTTGGCAGAGATGGCCTTATGTCCGCTCCCTTCGCGGGGCGGACCTGAGATGTGCAGGTAGCAGTTAGAGGGCGTCTCATGGCGCGTGCCTCGGCACCAAGCCGTGCTCGCAGCAAACTGGACGGAGCAGTCAGGATGTCCTCACTGGGCGAAAGTCTCATGAGCACACGGCATCAAGCGCTTGGCGCGCCTTGCCCGCTTCTCGCCAGAAACGTGGGCCAGGGTGCACCTTCCATACGAGGACACGTGCAATCTCATTCGGGGTTTTCAACGCCTGATGGTGCCGCTCATCGTGGCTGTCCTGCCGACCACATTGAGACAATTGAGAACCATGTGAAACTTGATGTTGGCGTTGCGATTGAACAGTTCACCCTGGCCACGCTTTAGTCAAAGCGGACACCACGGGCAGGTAGCCCGACGGAAGCCGTCGGCGGAACCCGGGCGGTGCGCTTCAATCTGCTTCCCAAACGAAACGACGTGGCGAGGCATGCCGGATTACCGTGGCGCCTCATCCGGGCGACTTGCTCAAAAGATCAAATAAAAGGGTGGCCAGTGGCATCGGATGACAAGTGGCACTGGGGCACATCGGGGTGCAGTCATGATGATCGGTTCAACGGCGAGACTTCGGCAGTTTCCCTGAAGGGATGACGTAGTTCATTTTTCAGCGGTGCATCGGAGGGGTGATGGACGACCGGCAATTTTTGCGCGTGCGTTGCATGGCGACGGCATCCGTAGCTGCCATCGAGTGGATGTATCTTGCTTGGCAATACTTTCATGGCGTGGTGCCCAGCCACCACTTCCTTGCTCGCGCAGATATGCCCGCCATTTCGAACTGGTGGGGCGCTTTGGTTCTCCCATTGATGACATGGATTCTGATAGGCCGTGTGTATCGGCGCGTTGTGTCACAAGCCGGCAACCCGATGCGATATGCCCTGATCGGCTTCATGAGTGCACTGTGCTTTGGTGTGCTGCCTTCCGTCTTCTTCACGCTTGGCGACGATCAAGTCACCGGTGCCATGTTTGAATCGCTATTCCTGATAGCGCTGGTTGCTCCCATTTATCGTGCGGAATACGTGCTGGGCTTCGTTCTTGGCATGGCCTATACGTTTGGTGGCGTACTGCCGAGCATAGTTGGGTCAGTTATGGCGCTCATCACCATGGTGATCTACCGCTATATCCGAACGGGCTTGCTACGCGCTGGCAAAATGATTGTCGGGGCAGCAACGAGAACCTGATGCACGGTGGCTGGCGGTTAAGCGCGGTGGTTCACCGACAGCGAAATTCGATCCGTGCTCCTGGGTTCTGTTGTTCACTGCACTCGCGTCAGCGTTGCCCTGAAGTTTGGCTCCCAGCTCTTGCCGCCGTCGTCCGAGAATGATTGTTCAAAACGATGCGATGTTGGCGTGATGTCCGACCAGACTTGTCGCACCAGGATAGTTCTGCCATTGAATGTCTCCTGATCGTAAAATTCGCCCCGCCCGTTCTTGAACTCACCGAACATGGGCCGACCTATGACGCCGTCACCAACGGCTGCCGAGTTAAGGCTCCATTCGCGCGATTGCGGGTTGTACAGGAACAAGAGCAGGTCCTCGATGTGACCGCTGGGGCAGTCGGCCTCCAGTTCCTCAAGCTGGGCGCGGCCGTCCCAGACTTGGCGCGCCGCCAGCTTGCCCTCGCACTTGACCCATGCCGTGGAACCCGTCAGTGGATGCTGCAGACGGCTTATCTCACTTTTCCAGTTGCCAAGATGGAAATCGAAATCATGCTGCCCATCTCGTTCCGGAGGAGTCTGCGCTCCGACCTGAAGAGGCTGCAAGGCAACCAACAAGACGCATAAGACTGCTAAAGCCAACGTGTAGGTAACACGAGTTCTGAAGAACATGGGTCGCCTCGTTTGTGTGGAGTGTCGAGCGGCCATGCTACCGTCGCGCGGTGGGTGCGCCAGTACCGGATTGAGTGGATAAAACGGACCGATATAAGGGGACTTATGTCACGCAGCTCTCGAGGGGCATTACTGCCGCCGGTGCCTGGCGGCCGTCCACGACGCGCCGACGTTTACCTCGCCTTGCGCAATGCCGTGCTGCAAGGCCTGCTTTCAGGTGGGGACCGGATGCCATCCAGTCGCAACGCGGCAGCCGACTATGGCGTCTCTCGTGGCCTGCTGGAAGAGGTGTATTCGCAACTCGTGGAGGAAGGCCTGCTGGCGCGCGTCGTAGGCCGCGGCACATTCGTCGCTCGGCGGGATATCACGTCTGTGGGCCTTGCCACGGACGAGAGTGCGCACCCTGGCGCGCCTTCAGTCTCGTCCCGAGGGATCAAGCTGGCGAGCAATCTCGCCTGCCGCGTAACGCACGAGTTCAGGCCATTCAATTCGGGTGTCGCGGACACCGCCGAGTTTCCCTGGCAAATCTGGCAACGGATACAGGCGCGGGCCACTCGCGACCTCCAGCGTGCCGATATGAACTTCACTGATCCGCGCGGCCTCCCCGCGCTACGCAGTTCGCTTGCGCACCACCTTGCGCAATTGCGCGGCGTGCGCTGCACGGCGGACCAGGTGATCGTGTTCAACAGTGTCCAGCAAGCCTTATACTTGCTGACCTTGCTACTCATGAACCACGGCGATGCGGCGTGGGTGGAAGATCCCGGTTATCCGGGCGCGCGTGCGGCCATGGAACTTGCCGGCGCTGCCATCGTGCCGGTACCTGTAGACAGGGAGGGCCTGCAAGTAGACGCTGGATTGCGGCGCGCGCCGAACGCACGGCTAGCCTACGTCACGCCGTCACACCAGTTTCCCACCGGTGTTGCCATGAGCCCGGAACGTCGCACCGCGTTGCTGCATTGGGCGCAGAAGCGCGACGCCTGGATCTTGGAAGACGACTACGACGGCGAGTTTGGTTACGTAGGCCATCCCGCGACACCGTTGCATTCGCTGGACCAGCATGCGCGCGTGCTCTACCTCGGCACGCTCAGCAAATCCATGTTTGTTTCACTGCGGCTCGCTTTTGCAGTGGTGCCGAAAGCCATGGTGGAGCAACTCGCCAACGTACGCACTCAGCTGGACGCATTCAGTGCGCCGTTGATACAGCTCGCCATGAGCCGTTTCATGGATGAAGGACATTTTTCGACCCACATGCGCCACATGCGCCAGGTGTATGCCGAGAAATGCGCGATCCTCATCGAGGGTCTGGCCCCGCTCGCCAACTATGGCTGGACATGGGACGACAACGCCGCTGGTGTGCAGGTCATGCTGCGCCATCCCGATACGCGGGTCGTGCAACGCATGGCGCAAGCCAGCGGCCTGGCGCTTCATTTGCTTAACTCGTATCGACACACGCCGTCCAGAGACGATGGCCTGTTGCTGCGCTTTGGCGGGCTCAGCGTACCCGCCATACGGGCTGGCGTTGAACAGTTGGTCTCCGCTGTGAAGGCGTCCGGGCGTTAGTGGCACTCCATAGTCATGTGCGGTGGCGATGGCGCAGAAAGCCTGGCTAAGATGCGAGCCTGTAAGCTCCGCTTCTGACTCAAAGCAGACCCCATTCATTTGGATGGCTGGAATCACCAATAAAAGGGAATGCTCCGGTGCCATATTTTCAGGTGACAATTTTCATTGCGGCTGTGCTGGTTCTATCGGCGCAAGCCTTTCGCGTTGCCATAAGCAGAGTCAAGCGACACAACTCGCTGCGGGTCTATCGGCAAAAAGCTATCGCCGCGGACGTCTGCGCTTCGTATGACCGCATTTTGATGGCCTCTTCCCGGCAGGAGTCGCAGCCATGGTGGAAGAAAGTCGATTCAAGGATTCCCGGAATGGCTTATCGCGAGGCACTTCGTACGATGACGAACCGCCGTCAAATTGAATCTCATGGGTAAAACGGGGGCGCTTCGGTCGCGAAGCAGGCAGTTCGGGCGCGCGAGGGTCAGTCCCGTATCTCAGTGCATACAACAACGAAAGAGGACTGCTATGAAGGGTGGGAAGTGGCCATCACTACTGCTGATCGTGGGGGCGGTTTCGTCATTCGCGACCGACATTCCGGCCGCTGACGTTCCGACACTTAAGTGCGAGACGGGCCCGGTGAACAAGAAGTACGGGGACACGGACTGGCTGGTCTACAGTTGTGATGACAAGAAATCGTTTGTCGTCGTTGCCGCTACGGGTAACCCTGCGATGCCCTACTTTTTCTACGATCGCTACTCTGATGGGGGGTACAAGCTGCAAGGAGAAGGAGAGGCGGAAAAGCAGCTGACAGATGCAGCCTTCAGTGAACTTCAGGACTTAACCGAGGATCAGATAGCCGCTCTTTTGGACGAAACCAGGAAGGGCGCCATTCGAAAGTAAAGATAAAGGCAGACCGCTTCCGATCCTAGGCGGACACTATTTGCAATTGGCGCGCAGCAGTAGCTCCCGTCGATGCAGTAGATAGCCTGGCGCCGCAAAGTCTCAGACCCAAAGCTCTGCCAAACGTGAGTGTTATTCCAGCGACATCCCAGCATTATGGCCAATGGATCGCGAGCCAGCCGCGCACAACTGAGCTGATTGAAGTGTCACCAACCCGGCTACAAGCCATGCGAAGAGCCTGAACGACGCGCGATCGTCTCCATCACGGGGCCATCTCCTAAGTTATGCAGAGATAGCATCGGTTGATTTCCGTCGGAACATCTGGCCCCGCTTCACGAGGAGTTGCCCATGATCTTCGCTGTGTTTCTTGTGACCCCCAATGACGCGAGAATCGAGCACATTGAGGATGCTCCCGAGTTGCTCGAGCGTGACGGGCGCTGGTTTTCGCTGCGCGGCGGCCCGCGCCAACCGCAGCCGACCGATCATGTGTGGGACCCGGTGGCTGTCTATGCCCCCGACGAACTGACGGAAGAGGAATTCCAGGATCTCTTCGAACTCAACCGCAAGCGCTTTCCGGAATTGAATTTGAGGTACTGACAGCACGCGCGCCAAGCGGAGGCTGTTTCAGGCCCTGAAGATTGTATGCGGGCCTTTGTCGCTGCAGTGACCAGTCGATGGGCTGGCGATGTCTGTTTTTGCCCGATGCGGACGCCTAGGGCAGAGGGCTGTGCAGGGCCATCAGTAGCCTTGCCATAGATCGCAGGCCTGTCAGGTCTGGCTGGGGTACCAGTATGTCAATTTGCGCGCAGACGATGAGCTACATCGTGTGCTGCACCGTGTCGAGGTGATGTGGTAGTGCCATTCGGCACAAAGCCGGCCAGTAGTCGCGTCGCCGATTCCGGCCTCATACTGCGGTGCACCCTTGGAATCAGTCCGGAGTCTCCATGCGTCGTCGCGACTTTCTCACTGGCGCTGTAGCCGCCACCGCTGCTGCGTCCACCGCCTTGATGCTGGCCGACCGGTCGGCACAGGCCGCGCCTGCAACACCCAAGGGGCTGGCAGGATTGGCTTCCATGACCACCGGCGCCAAGCCGATTGCAGTGGACGAGCGCCGTGCGCGCATCGCCAAGCTGCAACGGCTGATGGTCGATCAGAAGATCGGCGCCTTGATCCTGGAGTCGGGCTCGAGCCTGGACTACTTCACGGGCATCGAGTGGCATCGTTCAGAGCGCACCACGGCCGCCGTGATCCCGGCCAAGGGTGACATCGTCGTCGTGACCCCGGCCTTCGAAGAGCCTTCGATCCGCGAAACCCTTGCGGTGAGCGGCGATGTGCGGCCCTGGAATGAGCATGAAAGCCCGTTTGCCCTGCTTGTTGGCGGGCTTCGTGACCGCGGCGTCACCTCTGGCCCGATCGCCTTCGAAGCCACCACGCGCCTGTTCATCGTCGACGGGGTGCGTGAGGCAAGCGCCGGGGCTTACCAGGTCGTTTCCGGCGACGCACTGGTCAAAGCTGTTCGGCTGATCAAGTCCCCGGCCGAACTCGCGTTGATGCAAACCGCCAATGACGTCACCCTGGCGGCGCTGCGATACGTCCATGCCAATGTCCGCGCCGGCATGCGTCCCGACGAGATCGCCGTCATGATGAACAGCGCCACCGAAGCCCTGGGCGGCGCGCCGGAGTTCGCCCTCGTGTTGATTAACGAGGCCAGCGCCTATCCGCACGGCTCGCGCCAGCCGCAAACTCTGCACGAAGGTTCGGTGATCCTGATGGACGTAGGGTGCAACGTGCACGGCTATCAATCGGACATCTCACGCACCTGGGTCATGGGCACGCCGACCGCGAAACAGAGAAAAGTCTGGGACACTGTCAAGCGAGGCCAGCAACTCGCGTTGGCCACGGCCAAACTGGGCGCCCCAGTGGGCACCATCGACGACGCCGTACGCACCTACTACGAAAAGGAAGGCTGGGGCCCCGGCTACCGCCTGCCTGGTCTTCCCCACCGCACCGGCCACGGCATCGGCCTCGACGGCCACGAGTCGCCCTACCTCGTCCATGGCGACGCCACACCGCTGGCGGCCGGTATGTGCTTTTCCGACGAGCCGGGCCTCTACATTCCCGGTGAATTCGGCATCCGTCTGGAAGACTGCTGGCACATGACTGAGGCCGGCCCGAAGCTCTTCACCGAGCTCGCCAGGTCGATCGACGACCCGATCTGATCGGGTCGTTCCAAGAACCCTTGCTCGCTGGCCACCTTGCTCGTTCGGTGAATGAGCGATAGAGAAAGGGCGTGCCAAACAGGTGTCCGCAATCGACAGGCTGAAATCGCGACCTTAAAAATACAAAGGTTTCTCGAAAGGTGCGACGACTCCGGGGGGGCGTCTTCAGTTGCCCATTCGATGGCCGGCTTTTCTTGGAAGCTAGCCGAACGTAAGGCGGGTGGGGCTTTTGGAAGATAGATGTTTCAGGAAGAGCCGTGCTCCACAAGTGAGCGCAAATGCACAGCTAAACGTCAAAGTTCATCCATTGAAAAATCAGGGGGAGTGCTAGTGATAAAGATGTTGGCATTTGCGTTGCTCGTCGTGTCTTCACTTGCCTCAGCGAACGACACGGTTTCAATCCCTCGCATTACGCCCTACGCCGACGGCGTCGGGAATGACGATGTAAGGCAGAAATGCGATTGGAACGCAAAACTCAGTGAAAACATTGCTCAGTCTGCAGAAGGTGGCGTCTCCGTCTCAGACCAGGATCTGTCGCAGACAAGCGGGAAAATCCTCACCATGAAAGTTACCGAGGTACATGCGATTGGCGGCGGGGGTTTTACTGGGCCGAAGTGGGCGCAAGTTCGCGGTGAGCTGCATGATGGTGACAAGCTGTTGGGTACTTTTGTGGCAGAGCGCCGCTCTCTTTCCGGCGGTTTGACCGCCTGCGGCGTACTGAGAAGCCTCGGAAAAGAGCTTGGCGAAGATATTGCCGAGTGGCTGAAGAACCCGACATTGGACGCGAAACTGTAACCACGAAGAGCCTGGTTGCCTTGCCGGGCTTACTAGGGTCCATATACGGACATGCCCAAATCAGGGTCGCACTGTTGCGCGTCATCAGGGGGGAGTCGTGAAGAGAGCCTTTGTTGGTTTGGTCGTGCTTGCGGTCGGGATTGTCGCGACAGCAACCGCCCAGGACGGCGCGGCGGGTGGCCAAAGCTACGAATTCAATTTTGCCGCGAACCCGTGCTCTGGCGTGGCTTGTGCGACGGAGGCGAATCTGCGGGATTCCAAGGCGATTGACGCCATTCTCTACGGCAATGACTCGCGAGAAGATCGCCTGGCCAAGCTAAAGCCCTACGCGGAGCCAATGCAGTCGCTGGACGATGTGAAGAGCCGGCTGGCATTGGACGGCTGTGTGACGAGCGGCCCAGGTGTGATGGATTGTGGGGTTGTCAGTAGTGGCCTAAGGCTGGTGTTTGATCCCGACAAGAAGCTCAGGTTAATTCGTCGAAATGCCCACGTGGTCGACGGTGTTGCCCAGCCAGAGCAGTCGCTAACCGATCCGGGTTTTGAGTGGCATGGCTATCGACGCTGGTATCAGAACTAATCGAGTGCGTCGTCCGCTCCCGACCCGAAGCGGACGCTGGCCTATGAGATCAGGGGCAAGGGAATGAGCACCTTCGAAGCTTTTGTGCGGCTGCTGATTGAGTGGCGCCCGTTAGGGCCACAGCTGAACCTGTCGATCAAATATCGCGGTGACGAACAGACGTATAGGGCATGGGGGCCGCCTCTAGGGTGCCGCGTCGCGGATGGGTGCTTGCCAGACCCAGGGTTTGGCTCTGGCCCAGTCCGGCTCGACGAAATCGAGCTCCTTGCCGTCCATGACCGCCCGTCCGTAGATCATCCAGTCCCAGGATACGTCGAGAATTACAAGGCCTTTCTTGAGCAGGTCGGCACTCTCGATGGCGTTCAATACGTCACGGGTGGAATCAGGGTCGTGAATGCAGATTAATGTCCGCTTCCGACCCGAAGCGGACGCTCCCAAAATGCTGAACCGGTAGCCGAGCATGCAAACATCTCAGTTCATCTTTAAGACTATCGGCGCTATTCACGGGCTCGCCGGCGTTGTGTTGCTTGTCGCAGCACTGGACAAGAACTTCCAAAAATTCTGTTTCTACAAAGGCAAGGATCCCTTTGTAGGTGACCTTCACAAAAGTCTTGCGCTGTTCGGTAGCTCTCTACTGATTGCATGCGGTGCGTTTGCTTTCTTCAAGCCGGACTTCGCCGTAGGCGCCGCTTGGCTATCCTTCCTCATCTATCTATTGCCCTCGCTTGTCGACCTCCTGGCAGGGCGCCCCCTTGGAAAGTTCTGCAAGGGGTGCGCAGCATCTTTCAGCGTTCGTGCCTTGGCCGTAGTAGGCCTTACCACGGCCATGCCAGATGGTTGGCATGGGTAATAGCTCGCTCAATGCGGACGGGTTCGCCGCCAACTAACTAGATCATCCAATGTCCGCTCCCGACCCGCAGCGGACCTTAGCCGCGGCTTGGGACGAGTGGGTCGATAACCTTTGAGAAAGGGGCTCCCGTGAAGATTCGATTGACCGAATGGTTCAGCGACTGGCGACACGCCGAACCTCAGCGTCCGGAGCCCGTCGTTCTGGATCTTGAAGATCAGAAGGCGCTGTTCTACTTGGCGGTTTCGTTGGGAAATGGAAACTTTGACCAAGCACGCTTTGAGCAGGACTCCTTGGACGCGTACCGCTTCGTCGTTGATCTTTTAAAGGGCACGGGAGGGGCAAGCCTTGTCTCGCCCGACGACGTCAGCGTGCGGTCGGTTCTCTACCGGAATGACTATGAGATCTACCGACAGGGGCAGGACGCCTTCTTTTTCGTCGATCCCCTGCCCCGGCCGGATTTGTTTGTGACCGAGGAAGCGACATCTTAGAGTCGAGCGAACTGTCCGCTTCCGCAACCCGAAGCGGACATTGCGAGCGCAGAAACAAACTGAGGTAACCATGGCCGAAAGTCGAGTCGAACGGCTTAAATATGCGGCAGCTGCAGTTTTCCTGGTTGTATGGCTTTGCCTATTTGGCTATCGGTTTGTGAGTCCGGAGGCTAGAGCCGGACGAAGCTTCCTTGAGCACATGCCTGTCGACGATGTTCGTTATGTTCGACTGGAGCCGGTGGGCGATCATTCGTTGATCGGGCAGCCGATAGCGGTTGACGACAAGGCTAGTATCCAGACCCTTCTCGCCCCTTTTAAGGGCATGTCACATGTAACACCGAACCATCCTCAGACCATGTGGAAGGTCGCTATCACGATTGGGACAGATCGTGAGCAATATGGCGGGATCATCACCGGAACCAAGAACCAAGGCGTCCTGTTTACCTACAACAGCAGGGTGACCGGAGGTTGGGTTTATCAGGAATATGAGATGAAGGACCCGAGTGAGGCTATCCGCTTAGTTGCAGAGTCGACTCGATAACTGGCGCGGGTGGGTTATGTGTAAATGTCCGCTTCCGACCCGAAGCGGACAGTTTCCTTCGAGACATAGATCACGCCAATGTTTGGTTCTTGCGGGGGGAAGGAATGGGCGAATTACCCAGAGACTTGCACGAAAAAGTGGTTGCCTTCTCGGCTGAGGGCGACTCGCTTGCTAGTCGCGGCCAGTTCATTGATGCCGTTGGCAGGTACAACGAGGCGTGGAAGCTGATTCCAGAGCCGAAGGCGACTTGGGAGGCCAGCACCTGGCTTCTCACTGCCATTGGCGATGCTTGTTTCTTGGCTGGAAAGTTCAAAAGCGGCCGTGATGCTGTTGGGTTTGCGCTCAACTGCCCGGGTGGGTTCGGCAACCCGTTTGTCCATCTGAGGCTGGGTCAATGCGAGCTTGAACTCGGAAATGTGGACGGCGCTGCTGAACATTTGACTAGGGCATACGCGCTGGAAGGCAGGGAAATTTTTGCGCGTGACGACCGCAAATACTTCGAATTTCTCAAGTCCAAGATTCAGCCGCCCGCGTCAGGTGTCTGGTGAATCTGCATTTCGGAAGGTCCGCTTCCGACCCGAAGCGGACATGATTGACCCGCTCGAGCTTCGGCGAACGGGGTCGCGTCAAATTCGGGTAACAACTTCTTTGAGGAGAGGGCTTGAAAACGCCGGAGGAGTTCGCGGAAGCGATGAAAGAAAGGGCGGCACAGAGGGAGACAATGCCCGCCAATGCGTATTCGACAGATCCAGGTTCTCGACTCCTATTGCTCTTAACGGTGGTTCCCGGGCTTTCTCTGATGTTCTGGGGAGGAGCTGGAATCGCCATCCAAGGGAACTATCTAATCGGCGCTGCTTTCATCGCGGCAGGCGTGGGTCTGGTCGCATTTCTTGTGTTTCAGCTGACGTTACGCGTCGAAATCGGCGAGCATTCTGTGACGCGATCCTGGATGTTCGGCCGCACGGTTGTCTCGGTAGACGAAATCAGCCGGCTCAGCTGGGGTGGCGCGCGTGGGGTGCTCATTTTGACGATCAGTTACGGCACGAAGAAATTTATTCAGCTTTCAAGCAACGCTCTCGCAAAGGAGGAGTTGCACGCGATACATAAAAAGGTGCTCGTCGAAGCGCTCGCGGTGCATGGTCTCGAGGGAGCGCCGCTGCGGCCGCTGTTCTCTGAGTACGTGGGCTATGTCGATATCGACGAAATGATCAAAAGGAAGAACCCTTAGTGCTGGCACAGCATGAGGTCCGCTTCCGACCCAAAGCGGACGTGGTGGGCATCATCAAAACCGGGGTCAGTGGGGACTTTCTATGGGAGAAGAAGTGCACTCTCACCCGGGTTTTGGTGTACTGATCCAGCCGTAGGTGATGCAAGCGGAATCGAACGCTAGACCCAAAGAGATTTGGGGATCGTCCAAGGGGGAATGGATGCGTCACCTGAAGTCTGTCGTCATTTTCATAATTGCTATGGTTTCTCTTGCCGCATGCGGAAACCGAGTCGCTGAGGCCAAGAAGCTATGGACGATGTCTGTTGCAGCCTTCAATACAGGCAACTTTTCTGAAGCCTTGGATGCTGCCAAAGACCTGAGGTGGTACGACAGCGACAAATCGGCCTACCTAACGAGCCAGATCATGCTCTTTGGCGCCGGCATGCATGGGATGAACTTCACCATGGGGCTCGAGCAGTTCCATAAGAAGGTGCTGGCCATCGAGCTCAAGCCAAACGACCCGTACATCGATCAGCTCGTGACAGCAAAAATCTTTGCGTTGCGATTCACCGAAGGCCCTGCAAAAGCGTTGGTTGACTCAAGTGACTACTGCGCTGTTCTTCACCAGAACGATGTCCGCGAATGTGTCGAACTTCTTGTGAAGGACTCGGAGGCGGAATACCTAGCTGACCCAACGCGGTTCAACGCCATCTACCTCCTCCAAGCCGCGCGCTTAGGGGAGGACTTCGATGCTGTCAATGAATATGAAGCGGCCTTTCTCCAGGGCCTGGCGTCGTTCCGGATGGACCAGGCGCGCGCTCATATGGCCCTCGCCTTCGTCAGCCAGCAGCGTAAAGGAGGGCTTTCGCGATCAATGGTCACGAGATATTGCCAGTTGATGCCGCGAATTCAGATTGACGAACACCAAGCTATTTGCAAGTCGGAAAAATAGACTGCCGTTCGCAGGTCAGAATGGTCAACTTTGTGCTGGATTTACAACTGCATGCCCGAAGCGCCCGAAACTGCGATGCTTCTAATGTCCGCTTCCGACTGCGACTTCAGCCGGTCAACGCAACACACTATAGACGCGCAAGCGGAAGGAGTGTTGCATGGCACGCAGACCCCGCA
>NZ_JBVQCI010000018.1:0-43881 GCF_055702865.1 Dyella sp. PARNA 12/25
GGGCCAGCAAAAGAAAAGTGACTCGAGCGTCGGCAGACGATCGAAACGCCCGCCGCGTAGGCGGCACGCTGGCGGGAGCGCCGAACCAGCGCCAAGAGCAAAGTCACTGGATCCCCGCCTTCGCGGGGATGACGGTGAGGGAGAGTACGTGTTCCCGCAAGCACCCCACCTTTTTCCCCTTATTTAGGTCTCACCCAAATACCCTCCCCGAAGGGGATAGGGGGCTAAAGGCGCGCTACCACTGCGTCCGACTCGGCAACAACCCCTTCAACTCCGCATCCGTCAAATTCCGCCACTGCCCCGGCTTCAAATGCCCCAACTTCACATTGACCACGCGCACTCGCCGCAACTGTGTCACGCGATAACCAAACTCTGCCGCCATCAAACGAATTTGACGGTTTAGCCCCTGTGTAAGAATGATCGCAAAGCCAAACTTGGCGATCTTGCGCACCTTGCAAGGCTTGGTCATCTGCCCATGGATGCGCACGCCACGCGCCATGCCCTGAAGAAACTCGTCAGTGACTGCCTTGTTCACCGCCACCAGATACTCCTTCTCGTGGTTGTTCTCCGAACGCAGGATCTCGTTGACGATATCGCCATTGCTGGTCAGCAGAATTAGCCCCTCGGAATCCTTATCCAGGCGCCCGATGGGAAAAACGCGTTGCTGGTGATCAACAAAATCGACGATGTTGTCCTTCACCGTCTGGTCGGTGGTGCAGGTAATGCCTACCGGTTTGTTCAGTGCGATATACACCGCGCGTTTGGCTGAAGGCGTGGCTGCGAGGATGCGTGCCTTGACGATTTCACCGTCTACGCGCACTTCATCACCTTCCAGTGCCTTGGCCCCGGTGGTCACGACTTCGCCGTTGATGGTGACGCGGCCGGCAAGCAGCAGCTCATCCGCCTCGCGGCGGGAGCAGATGCCAGCTTCGCTGATGTATTTGTTTACACGCATGGAATCAAAGTCTTTCCCTGTAGGAGCGCACTTGTGCGCGACAGCCCGGCGAGGCGGTACATCGCGTCTCTGCGGTCGTGCACAAGTGCGCTCCTACATGAGTGATGCAGTAATTACGAGCGCAAACCCACGCCGCGCTTGAGCAGATTCAGCGCAACCATGGACAGGCCCACCACAAACGCCAGCATCACCGCGAACGCTACGCCGATGTTCACATCGCTCACGCCCAGCACGCCGAAGCGGAACGCGTTGACCATGTAGAGGATCGGGTTGACCAGCGAGATGCTGCGCCACGGTTCGCCCAGCAGGTCCACCGAGTAGAACACGCCGCCCAGATAGGTGAGCGGGGTGAGCACAAAGGTCGGCACCAGCGCGATGTCGTCGAACTTCTTCGCGAATACCGCATTGACGAAGCCGGCCAGCGAGAACACGGTGGCGCCCATCAGCACCGACAGGAACGTGATGATCGGATGGGCGACGTGCAGATCCGTGAAGAACAGTGCGATCAGCAGCACCAGTGCGCCTACCACCAGGCCACGCGCTACCGCGCCGATCACGTAGCCAAGCAGGATCACCCAGTTAGGCATCGGCGATACCAGCATCTCTTCCACGGCGCGGCTGAACTTAGCGCCGAAGAACGAGCTGGAGATGTTGCCGTAGCTGTTGGTGATGATGCTCATCATCACCAGGCCCGGCACGATGTACTGCATGTAAGTGAAGCCATGCATCTGGCCGATGCGGCTGCCGATCAGCTTGCCGAAGATCACGAAGTACAGCGTCATCGTGATGGCGGGCGGAATCAGCGTCTGCGTCCAGATGCGCATGATGCGCATGATTTCGCGCCGCACGATGGTGTTCAGCGCAACGATATTCATGGTGCTGTTCATGCGACCTTCTCCACGTTTTCCTTGCCGCTGCGGCCGTTTTCCACCAGGCGCACGAACAATTCCTCAAGGCGGTTGGTCTTGTTGCGCATCGAGGTCACCGTCATGCCGCGTTCGCTCAGGCTGGCAAACAGCGAGTTGAGGTCGTGCGAGCGCGCCATTTCCACTTCCAGCGTGTGCTCGTCGAGGCGGCGCAACGTGATGCCGGGAGTCGCGGGCAAATCGACCGGCACGTGGTTGATGTCCAGCACGAAGGTTTCCACGTCCAGCGTGGCCAGCAGGCGCTTCATGGACGTGTTTTCCACGATGGTGCCCTGGTCGATGATGGCGATGTTGCGGCAGAGCTGTTCGGCTTCTTCGAGGTAATGCGTGGTGAGGATCACCGTGGTGCCGGCCGCGTTGATGCCGCTGACGAACTGCCACATGGAGCGGCGGATCTCGATGTCCACGCCGGCGGTGGGCTCATCGAGAATGAGCAGCTTCGGCTCGTTCATCATCGCTCGGGCGATCATCAGGCGGCGCTTCATGCCGCCGGAGAGCATGCGCGCCTGGTGCTGGGCCTTATCCCACAGGCGCAGCTCCTTCAGGTACTTCTCCGCGCGTTCGGCGGCGATCTTCCGCGGAATGCCGTAGAAGCCGGCTTCGTTCACGCAGATGTCGAACGGTTTTTCGAACTGGTTGAAGTTAATTTCCTGCGGCACCAGGCCGATCAGCTGCATGGCCTTGCCGCGCTGCTTGTTGACCGATACGCCAAACACCTGCGCATCGCCGCTGGTGGCGTTCACCAGGGAGGAAAGAATGCCGATCAGGGTGGATTTGCCAGCGCCGTTCGGCCCCAGCAGGGCGAAAAAGTCGCCTGGCTGGACCGTGAGACTGATGCCTTTGAGAGCTTCGACGCCATTGCTGTAGGTCTTGCGCAGGTTGTCGACGACCAGCGCGGGGGTGGGACTTGGGGACATGGGCTGCACCGGAGGGGCGAGCCCTTTATTATACGTGGCTTGCCCAGCCCGTCCGGTGAGACGCGGCGACCACACTGTTTCCTCCGGAAGTCCCATGGCCGACCACTTTCAGCTCCGCCTCGTCGACAGCACCATGCTGGCGCCCACCGTACGGCACCTGGCCTTCGAGCGCGCGGACGGTCAGCCCCTGACCTTTGTACCCGGGCAGTTTTTGCAGGTCCATTTCCACTATGAAGATGGCACCGCCACCAAGCGCAGCTATTCGGTGGGCACGGTGGGCGATGGCTCCTCGCCGGTGCAGCGCATCGAGATTGCGGTGAGCTATGTAGAAGGCGGCGCCGCCACCAAGCTGCTGGGCGACCTGCCGCACGGCGGCGTGATCGACGCCAGCGGCCCCTATGGCCGCTTCTGCCTGCAGGCCGGCGACACCAACAGCCGTTATATGCTGCTGGCCACCGGCACCGGCGTGACGCCGTATCGCGCCATGCTTCCGCAGATCGCCGAGCTGGTGAAACAGGGTCGCGAAGTGGTGCTGCTGTATGGCGCGCGCAATGAGGTGGAGCTGCTCTATGGTGAGGAGTTCGAGGCGTTCGCGCAGGCCAACGCGGGCTTCAACTTCTACGGGTGCCTGAGCCGCGAGCCGCGCGCCACGCCGCGCCCGAACGACCGCAAGGGCCACGTGCAGAACGTGCTGGCCGAACTGGCGCCAAGCGCCGAGCGGGACATCGCCTACCTGTGCGGCAACCCCAACATGGTCGATGCCGCCTTCGCCGCTTTCAAGGAATTCGGCCTGCCGGTGGCCCATATTCGCCGCGAGAAGTACATCTCCTCGCGCTAAGCGTCACCGGCTCGATCACAGGGCAGGCGCTTGCCCCGCATTGGCAGCGAGCGCTCTCCGACCTGTACTGCTGCATTAACGCGGTACAAACACGATATTCAAGTTATCTCGACATGGGCCGCTAACCCGACAGCCCGGCCCTTCCACTTATTCTTCCAACTATCCCGCTCTCGCCCCTGGAGGCCGAAAGTGTGATCTGTCTCACGCGAAAATGTGACCTAGTTCACATGGCTGAGACGTGCCTGGGTTTTCGATTAAAGGCCTGGTCGGCAGCGCCGATAGATCCCGAAAGTACCCCGCCTTCCCCGCGCGGTACGGGAAGGGGCCGTTATGAAGGGCTGGATTCGCAGGACCTGTGCAGGTTGCGTAGTCGCCTTGGCGCTAGGGGCGTCGTTCGCGCATGCGCAGGGCGAGGTGGTTTCGCAAGGCGAGGCGCGTTTGCAAGGCGGCACGATTACGTTTGTCGGGGCGATCTTGCAGTCGACGTGCAGTTCCATCGATGTGGTGCCATCGTCGCGCGGTGTTTCTCGCAGCGGTTGTGGCATGGTGCCAGGACATGCTGCCGCCCGTGCCTCTGTATATCGTCAGGATATCGTTTCACTTGAGAGCGACGTGAGCGGCAATCGTCTGCTCAACTATTTGGTCAGTTATGCAGGCGCTGCGAACACACGATTGCTGACCCGCACGTATGAGTGATCGCTTTGCGCATCGTTCGTCGGATTACTGATACGTGAGTGTGTAGGTGGCGGTACCGCATACGGAGCCCGCGGTTATCGGCGCTCCCGTCTTGTAGTACTGCACCACGAACGGCACCGACAGCGAGCCATTCGTGACCGTGCCGACCTTCTGCGACGCGTTGAAGGTAACCGGCTGCGAATTGAGCAGCAGCTGCAAAGCCACGTTGCTCGCCGGGCTGCTGCACGTACTCGGGTCTGGCGTGATCAGGCCAGGACTTGAGCCTTGTGTCGGCGAGGTCATGTACATGTACACGGTGACGTTCGAAGCGCAGCTGCCGTATGTGATATTGAAAGACGTGGCGCCGGCCGTTGTGGTGTTTGCCAGCGCGCTCGCGGTCACCGTGGGCAGGGGGATTGAAAAGTTCGCGTTCGGCATGGTGAGGCTGCATGACGGCGTGTTCACCGTCACCGCCGTGGTCGCCACTGAGGCGTAGTTTGGTGCGCTGTCCGTGTTTCCATAGGTGTAGTTGGTCAACTGCACCATGGTGAGGGCGCTTACCTGTCCCGGACTGATAGGGCCGGTCTTGATCAGCTGGGCCGTGAAGGTTTCGCTGACCGACGATTGGTTATTGGTCTTGGAGGCCAGCTCCCAGCCTGGAGCGCCGCCCGGGCCGTTCGGGCCACTGTCGGGATTCGTCGGGCTGCCGCTGAGCTTGATGGCGATGCCAGGGAGATTGGTGGCGAGCATCACGTAGCCGGAGCCGGCCTTATTGGTGGCGTCCAGTGCAGCAACGACAGTCGCCTGCGGCGTGACCTTGCCGTATTGTGAGATCACGTTGGAGCAGTTAAACGTTACCTTGACCGAACCCGCGCTACCGAGCGCGGAACCAACAGCGGCGTTCGACGCCGCCGTTACCGAGCTGGGCAGCCCGCTGATGGTGAACACCGCATTGTTGGATGGCGACGTACAGGCAAGCACGGCGCCAGCCATCGCTGCCGGACTGTGCAGCAGACCCAGACCAGCCGCCAATAGCAAGGCCGTGAACGACAGACGCTGCGCGAGGCGGTGGAAAATGTAGCTCACGGTGCGGTCCTCTCGGCGAATGTCGGGTTGCTGTCCAGCGTGCAGGTTGCCTGCAGCTGTTCGTAAGCGTGCGGGTTCTTCTTATCCAGTGGCGCCAACTGGTATGCGAACGAGCACGATTGCATCTCGCCCTGGCTGTTCTTCCAGCGCGCGCTCATCTGGCCTTGCTGATCCACACCACGTGCGAGGATCTTGCCTGCCTGGCCCACCACGCCCAGCGCAACGCCCTTTGCGTTGAATACCTCAGCGCCGAACGGCAGCGTATCGCCACCTGGCAAACGGGCCTGCACGATCACAGATCGGCCGCTCACGGTCTTGAACGTGAGCATGACCACCGAGCCCGCGTAGGGCGCTACCTGTGCGCTGGTGGACTCCATCTGCACATCGAGCGGCAGACCCTTCGGATCAACCTGCACGTTGTTGAGGATGTAAGGCATCAGATAGGGGACAAGCGCGTAGCCGGAGCTGTCCACCTGGGCGCCCGTCGCGTTGCTCACCTTCGCGCCTGCCGCGCCTGGCGCGTAGACGATGCCGACGGTGTCGCCGGTGGGCTGGCCAAACGTAATGCCACCCGGATGCGCCACGATGGCGCCACTGGCACCCACCGACGCCTGCGAATAATTCGAACCGCTGCCATAGCTGGCGCTGAGCAGGGCAAACGGGCTGCGATAGCCAACGTTGAGCGAGCCGGCGCTGCCGGTGTTGCCACCATGCGATCCCGTGGCACCGTAGTTGAACTGGTTCTCGGCGCCCAGTGTGCCGCTTACCATGGCCTGTTCCTGATTGCCGTTCACCGCATCGTGGTTCATGTTGAACATCAACATGGGCGAATGCACGTTGTCGCCAAGGGGCACGGTGACATTCAGGAAGTAGCTGTTGGCGTAGCGCCCGATCACGTCGCGTGTGCGCGTGACATTGAAACCGTAATTCACGCGGCCAAAGTGATTGTTGTAGCCAAGCTGGAACTGCGTGTCGGTGCCGTTGCGGCTCCAATAGTCGTAAGCGGAGCCGTTGACGTAGATGGTGCCGCCATGGGTGCCTAGAACCTGGCTCAGCGTCAGATCGAAGCGATTGCGCTGGCGCTGCAGCGTCGTGCCGATCAGCGAGGAATTGCTCAGCGCACCCGAACTAGACAGCGCAGCGGTTTGCGCCGGCGTAAGCACGGTGTTTACCGGCACGCCGTTGATCATCTGCGGCGCGGCAGGGATCACCGTGTTGTAGATATCCAGGCCGCGACGCGCGAAGTCGCGGGCCTGCGCGGCATCGGTCAGGCTGAGATAGCCGCTCGTGGAGTAGCGATACGCAGCCACGGTGAACGACGTCTGCGTCTGCGGCAGCAGCTTGCTGTAGCTCACGCGCAAGCTCTGGCCGGAGTGCGAATCACCGCCGGGGATTTCCGTATGGGCTTCTGTCAAATCTGCAGCGAATGCGCCAAAGCGCGTATTCACCGCGCCACCGATCAACGCAGCGGCGTAACCCTGCGAGCCAACGAGGCCGGCATAGCCGGTGAGCGTGTTGTTGATGCCATGCTGGATCGTTGCCTGCACAACGTCGGGCTTGTGCACCAGCGAACTGTCGCGCAATTCGCCCGCCACAACGCTGAAGCGCGTGGTGCCCGGGCGTAGCAACTGGGCCACCGATGCATAAGGCACGCTGAAGCTACGTACGCGTCCATCGGCTTCGGTAATCGTCACATCGAGGCTGCCGCCGTAACCGGTCGGATACAGGTCGTTGATCGAGAACGGGCCCGGCGCCACCGTGGTCTGGTAGATCTGCATGCCGTTCTGGCGAATGGTGATCAGTGCGTTGGTTTCCGCAACGCCGCGCACGACCGGCGCGTAGCCGCGCAACGAATCGGGCAGCATACGATCATCCGTGCTCAACTGGACGCCGCGGACGGCATAGCTGTCGAACACCTGGCCGTCAGTGAAGCTGTCACCGACTGTAAGTTCGGCACGCAAGCCCGGCAGCGCGCGTTGCACATAGGTCGCGATGTTCTGCCAGTGACTACGCGAGGGCTGACCTGCGTTGGCCGATTGCCAGGTAACGGTCGAGTTCTGGCGAAACTGCCACAGGCCCACGTTCACACCCGTGTTGAGTCCGAGGTAGGACGTGGTCTGGCTCAGGCCGCCGTTGCTCGTGTGATACGCGTTGAAGTTGTAGTTCAGCAGCGCCGAGAGCACGCCTGCATCCCAATACTCCGGGCTGACGTAGCCGCGTGCAGCCTGGCCCACGTAAGCCTGCGGCACGCTCACGTCGACGCGCAGCTCGGCCATGTTGAGCGTCATCGTGGCATCGGGAATCAGCTTGCCGATATCGACGCAAGCTGCGGGGTCAGCCAGTTGGGTCTGCATCTCGGCGGCTTTCACGGGGTGCAGGCCCAACTGGCTAAACAGCTTGTCATCCAGGCAGGCCGTGGCGCTGGCTTCTGGCGTAGCCGAGACAAACCGCACATCGCGACGGGCGGCCCAAGCCTGGTTGACGTAAACGTCGACGTTATAGATGCCCGGCGTTACCGGATTGCCATGTTCGAAACGCGACAGGTCGGTGGTGTTCTGGCCCGCGCCAGACAGCAGGCTGCGATCGAAATCAGCATAGCCGCCGGAGCTCGCATCCGCGCCCGTTGCGGCAGCAGCCGGGCCGGCACATGCGGCGCCAGCCCAGCTGGCAAGGCCCGCCAACATCGCACACAGCAGCACGTGGCGACGCACGGTCGGCCATGGCTGGCGCTGCGCGTTGGTGCGCAGGGTCCTCACGGCGACAGCGTGCCCTTAAACGATGCCGTGGCGCCGTAGTCGTTGATGCAGTCGTATTCGATGGCAGTGCCAGCCGGTGCCTGCTTCAGGCCCGCAACGTCCAGACGCAGATCGGAAAGCGGGGCCACCATGCCGGTGTCGCCGGCGTAAGACTGGCCACCGATGCTCAACGCCACCTTGGTGAACGTGACGTAATACGGTGTCGGGTTATGCACGACGAGCGTCGTGGCAGCGCCGCCAGCTGCGGCCTTGAAGCTCAACTGGGCGGGTGCCTTCTGCGGATCGCCGGCAAGGCCGTCGGGGCGGTAAAAGAGCTTGAGTCGCGAGCGGATCGCGAGCTGCAGATAATTCTTGCCCTGGTATTCCTGGCCGCTCGGCTTCGGCGGCACTTCCAGCACGTTGAGCCAGAACAGCGATTCACGATCTACCGGCAGCGGCTGCTTGCCCTGCGTAAACAGGATGCGCAGGCTCTGCTCCTTGTGCGGCTCCATGCGGAACAGCGGGGGCGTGATCAGAAAAGGGGTGTCCACCTTGTCAGGGGTGGAATGCGCGTCGCCGCTGTCGACCCAGGATTCGATCAGGGCTGGCGTGCTGTTGTCGTTGGTCAGCCGGACGGTGACTTCGCCATCCTTCGCGGGAAAGACCACTCGGGTGCCGGCAATAATCACATTGGCGCTGGCGCCGGCCGAGGCCAAGCAATACACCAGCAACCCCGTGCCCAAGGCGCGGAAGAAGCGTTTCATCGTTGGAATCCCGTTCGACGGCGAGGAGGCGTTGCGGGGTATCCGCGGCCGGCGACGCCGGCCGCGGACAGGGCGTGAATTACGGATACTGGATCGTGTAGTTCACGCTGCTGGTCACGGTGCCAGCGCCGACGGCGCCGCCGGTGCCCGTGCCATTGTTGTAGTACTGCACGTAGTAGTTCAGCGTTGCAGCATTGGAGGCGATGGTGGCCGTGGTGGTGCCGGTCTGCGTCGCCAGGTTGATCGCCGACTGGCTGTTGTTGAGCAGCTGCAGGTCCACGCCGGTGGCGCCGGCGACGTTCAGGCGGCCGTTCGCGTTGATCGTCGCGCCCGGCTCGAAGTAGGCCTTGACCACGCCCGTGCCCGAGCAAGCGGAGAGGTTGATGCTGAACGGCGTGGCGCCGGCGACAATGCCCGACGACGTGCCCAGCGCTCCCGTACCGACGCTCGGCAGGGTCACAGCGAAGCTGGCGGTACCCGTGCTGCCATTGGAGCTCGAGGCGATGGTGCAGGTGGTGGAGGTGATCTTACCGTTGAACGTGATGGTGCCATCGACGGCCTTGGCGGCCTGCGGTGCCAGTGCAGCCACGCCGAAGACGGCAGCCAGTGCAGCGGAGAGGAGAATCTTCTTCATACAGTGTCCTTTGACCTTGGTTGGTTGTAGCGGATGTTTGTGGCGCTTCCGGACACCGGGCGCGTGCCCCCCGACTGCGCTGTTTGGCTTCTGGCCCGTGCCCCCTTCGAGCTGGCTTCCAGATCGCTTACCCGGCCTAATGCAACCGGCATGCCAACCAGAAAGTGGCCGTGGAAACGGCCTCGTCGCGCGCTTTCTGAGAACTGGCTGTTAAGTCAAGGTGACGAATTGTGTGAACTGCGTCACGTCACATCGGGCCCCAAGGCCGGCCGATTGTGCAAATTGCGTCACATTTTAGGAAAAATCCTACGGCGATCCGCTCAAGTTCGTAGCGTGAAGGCCGATACCCTTCCTGTGTAAAGTACGCTTGACACACCCCGCGACGCCCCTTAGCCTTGTGTCAAGTTCACTTGACATGCAGTTCGGGAGGGAGCTCATGCAGTACGTCGAGACGAGGGGTGGCCGGTCATGAACAGGCCGGAGCGCAACGAGCACTGGCTTCGCGCCCCCATGCTTACCTGGCCCCGTTGGGCGCGTTGGCTGGTCACCCTGCTGACCTATGCGCTGATGGCTGGCGGGCTGTGGCTGATGACGAAAGGTGGCGTGTTGCTGCGTGTGGTGGGCGTGCTGGGTTTCGCGGCATCGCTGCCACTCATGATCCACACCCAGCGCGCAGTGAGGCGGGAGCGCAGCCGCCCGATCGAATACCGCTATGCCCGTGAATTCATGCCCGCCATGCTCGCCTATGTGCTGGTCATGCTGTACGTGTGGCCGCTGCAGAAAACCATGGACGCCGGCTGGCTCAAGGTGCTGACGGCACTGTCGCCCGTATTGCCGGTCGCCTGGGCCGTATTCGTTTCCATCCGCTATGTATTGGGCAGCGACGAGCTTGAACGCCGCCAGCACCTGGAAGCGCTGGCCATTGGAGCGGCGATCGTGAGCGTGGTCAGCATGGCGCTGGGCTTTTTGGGCACTGCCAAGGTATTCGCGGTCGATGGGGCGCTGGTGTTGCTCTTCGTGTATCCCGCCCTGTGCTTTGCCTACGGCCTGGCCCACTGCGGCATGCTCTGGCGCAACCGCTTCCAATGAACAACCGCATGCGCGACCTTCGCAGCGATCGCGGCTGGTCGCAGGCTGACCTGGCCGAGCGGCTGGATGTATCCCGCCAGACGGTCAATGCCATCGAAACGGGCAAGTACGATCCCAGCCTGCCGTTGGCATTCAAGATCGCGCGACTGTTCAGCCTTTCCATCGAATCGATTTTCGAGCCGGAGCCTTAAGGCCCCGCGCGCGAACTTGCACCACCCGAACGGAATGAGGGGAGAACTCAAGTGATGGCAATCAAGGGACGACTAGGCATCGCAGCCTTAGGGCTGGCCGTGCTTGGCGGCACACACTGGTATCCGCGTGCGATGGCTGCGGTGGAAGACAGCACCGTCGCCCGGCCCGCCGCGGCGTCGACGCAAGCCACGCCCGGCAAAACGCAAACCTGGCGACTGGGTTCGCTGACGCTGACGCCTTGCGAGCTCGGTCAGCCCAACAGCGGGCTGTCGACCGCCGCATGGTGCGCGCCATTCGAGGTACCGGAGAATCGCGACGATCCGCACAGCCGCAAGATTGGCCTGAAGCTGGCGGTGATCCGCAGCAGCGCGCAGGTGGCCAGCCGGGACATGCTGGTGCTGCTCGCAGGCGGCCCGGGCCAGGCAGCCACCGAATCGTGGCCTGGCGTATCGACCGCGCTGCAGCCGCTGACCGCGCATCGCCATGTGGTGCTGCTCGATCAGCGCGGAACCGGTGGCTCCAATCCGCTCACCTGCAACGACGAAAGCGAGCGCGCAGATGATGGCGCCGATGATTCGGATGCCCATCCCGACCGGCAGCGCGAAGAAACCGAGCGCTGCCTGAAGCAGCTCCAGGGCAGGGCCGACCCGCGTTACTACACCACCACCATCGCCGCACAGGATCTGGAAGACGTGCGCAAGGCGCTGGGCTCGCCCAGCTTCGATCTGGTGGGCGTGTCCTACGGCACCCGCATGGCACAGCAATACGCCATGCGCTTTCCGCAGGCCGTGCGCAGCATGGTGCTGGATGGCGTGGTGCCCAACGAACTCGCACTCGGGCAGGACTTTGCGAAGAATCTCGACGATGCGCTGAAGGCGCAATTCGCGCGGTGCACCGCCACCGACGACTGCCGCAAGCGCTTCAGTGATCCCTACCAGACGCTTTACCAACTGCGCGATGCGCTGCGCGCCAATCCGCACAAGGTGAGCTTCCGCGATCCGCAGACCTACCAGAGCGTGCAGCGTGAGTTGAACGAATACTCGCTGGCCAGCGTGGTGCGCATGTTTGCGTATACACCGCTCACCGCCGCACTGCTGCCGTTGTCCATCAATGCCGCAGCCCATGGCGACGTCGGGCCGCTGCTTGGTCAGGCCAAGCTGCTCTCGGGCGACCTGTCCGACACCATGAATGGCGGCATGCAGCTTTCGGTGATCTGCAGCGAAGATGCCGACCTGCTGGTGCCGCGCCCGGAAGATGCGCACACCATTCTCGGTACCCGCATGGTCGACACGCTGCGGACGACCTGCGCGGTGTGGCCCAAGGGCACGCGTCCGGCGGACTTCCATCAGCCGTTGAAATCCAATGCGCCGGCGCTGCTGCTTTCCGGACAGTTCGATCCGGTGACGCCATCGCGCTACGGCGATCAGGTGGCCAAAAACCTCCCGCAATCTCGCCACTTCGTGCTGACGGGGCAGGCTCACAACGTCATCAACGCCGGCTGCACGCCCCAGCTCGTCAAGCGCTTTATCGAAAACCTCAAGCCCGAAGCGCTGGACGCCACTTGCCTTGATCGCCTGCGGCCCACGCCGATGTTCATTGACTTCAACGGAGCCGCGCCATGATCGAAGTGAAGGATTTGCACAAGGCGTTTGGCACCGTAAAAGCCGTGGATGGTGTGAGCTTCACCGCACGTGACGGTGAGATCACCGGCCTGCTTGGTCCCAATGGCGCCGGCAAGACCACCACGCTGCGCATGCTCTACACCCTGATGAAACCCGACCGTGGACAGGTGATGGTGGACGGCATCGATGCGGCCGAAGACGCACTTGCCGTGCGCCGGCAACTGGGCGTGCTGCCCGATGCACGCGGGCTCTACAAGCGCCTCACTGCACGCGAGAACATCGATTACTTCGCGCGCCTGCATGGGTTGCCTGAAGACCTGATAACGCGTCGCCGCGAAGCGCTGGTGAAGGCGCTGGAGATGGAAGACATCGGCGACCGTCGCACCGAGGGCTTTTCGCAAGGGCAGCGGGTCAAGACCGCCATAGCCCGGGCGCTGATTCATGATCCGCGCAATGTGATTCTCGATGAACCCACCAACGGCCTCGACGTGATGGCCACACGTGCGTTGCGCCAGTTCATGCAGCAATTGAAGGCCGAGGGCCGCTGCGTGCTGTTTTCCAGCCACATCATGCAAGAGGTGGCCGCCCTGTGTGATCGCATCGTGGTGATCGCCAACGGCCGAGTGGTCGCTGACGAGTCGCCTGCCGCACTACGCGCGCAAACCGGCGAAACCAATCTGGAGGATGCTTTCGTGAAGATCATCGGCAGCGAGGAGGGCCTCGCCGCATGAACATGAGCACTACGACAACCGTCGGGCGCACGCGCGCTTTCCTCACCGTATTCCTCAAGGAAGTGAAAGAAAACCTGCGGGATCGCCGCACGCTTACCAGTGCCTTCCTTACCGGCCCGCTGCTAGGTCCCATCATCCTGGTGATGATGCTCAACATCACGCTCAACCGTCAGTTCGACAAGGCGGAAAAGCCGCTGCCGGTGCCGGTGATCGGTGTTCAATACGCACCCAATCTGATCGCAGCGCTGAAAGCCGGCGGCATCGAACCCACCGACGCGATCCCCAATCCCGAACTCGCGGTACGCAAGCAGGATGCCGATGTCGTCGTGCGTATCTCTCCCGACTTCGCCACGTCATGGCGCAAGGGCGAGACGGTACAGGTGGAGTTGATCTACGACTCGTCGCAGCGCGATGCCAATACGGCCGTTGAGCGTGTCACGCAGTTGGTGGAAACTTACGCGCGGCAGCAGGGCGCGATGCGCCTGGTGGCGCGTGGCCTGTCGCCGGGTACGGCGTGGCCGGTGGTGGCGGCACGCCGCGATCAGGCGACGGCGCAGGCGCGCGCAGCGCTGGTGTTCTCCATCCTGCCGTACTTCTTCGTGCTCACCGTATTCATGGGTGGCATGTACCTGGCCATCGATCTCACCGCGGGCGAACGCGAGCGACAGTCACTCGAACCCTTGTTTGCCAATCCGGTGCCGCGCTGGCGCATCCTGGCCGGCAAGCTGGCCGCCATCTGCACCTTCTCTGCGGTGAGCTTGCTGATCAGCCTGTTGGCGTTCGCGGTGGTGGGGCGTTTCATTCCCACCGAGAAGCTAGGGATGGAGCTGGACCTTGGCGCGCGTTTCAGCATGCACGTGCTGGTGCTGATGGCGCCGCTGATCGTGTTGCTGGCGGCGTTGCAGTCGATGGTGGCGGCGTTTGCCAAGAGCTATCGCGAGGCGCAGACGTATCTGTCGCTGCTGATGTTTGTGCCGGTGTTGCCGAGCATTCTGCTCTCCACCATGCCGATCAAGTCGCAGGACTGGATGTATACGGTGCCGCTGTTGGGGCAGCACCTTGGCATCATGCAGTTGTTGCGTGGGGATGGTGTGACTACGCAGCAATTGGGGTTGTGTTTGGTGGGGAGTTTGGCGGCGGCGGTGGTTGGGGTGGTGGTGACGGCTAGGTTGTATCAGTCGGAGAGGTTGGCGATTTCTGGGTAATGGGGGCAATCTTCTGTCTGGCGAGGCGCAACACGCGTTGTGCTCCCTCTCCCCTTCGGGGAGAGGGTTGGGGTGAGGGGTGGGTGCTTGCGATAACGCTTGCTCCCCTCACCGTCATCCCGGCGTAGGCCGGAGGCGCTTCACAACAGCGAAGCTGGTCATCCAGCGACTTTGCTCTCGGCCTTGAATGTGGCGCTACCGCCAGCGTGCCGCCTACGCGGCGGGCGTTTCGATCCCCTGCCGGCGCTCGAGTCACTTTTCTTTTGCTGGCCCAAAAGAAAAGTAACCCAAAGAAAATGGCCTCCAGAGCGAGGTTGTCGTAGCGTCGTGATTAATACAAGCCTTGGCGCTGACGAAGCCCGGAACGCCACGATCGCCCGACACGCGGTACGGCTACACCGCAACGCGCCATAGCGAAGAGGACTTAAAGCTGTCCGGTGCAGCTCTCAGCTCTCAGCTCTCAGCTCTCAGCTCTCAGCTCTCAGCTCTCAGCTCTCAGCTCTCAGCTCTCAGCTCTTAGCTCTCAGCTCTTAGCTCTTAGCTCTCAGCTCTTAGCTCTTAGCTCCCTCTCCCCTTGCGGGAGAGGGCTGGGGAGAGGGGGTAATCTTGCCTCACCATTCCGTTAGAGCCGTCACCCCGGCGCAGGCCGGGGTTCAGTAGCGTTGGCACTCAGTTTTAGCGATGTGGCAGGTGCGCGTTGGTTGTGGCCCCCCAACAGCACTCCATGGCAACCACCGCGCGCCTCCACCTTACGGCAGAAGCTTCCGCAACATGCCATCGCTCAGCTGCCCACTGACACCGCGCTTGGTACCGTCCGCACGAATCACCAACACATGCGGCATCTCCCCGCCCCAATTCGGATCGATCAGGTAGTTGAGTCGATCCGGCGTGTCGTCGGCATACGCGCGGGCAGGGAAGCCATCCATGCCGGCACTGTGCAGGCGCTGTGCAATGGCTTTGCTGGCGCTGATGCTGTCAGTCGCCACCGTAATCAGTTCGATTTGGTCAGGATGAGCTTGTTGCAAACGCGACAGCGCCTGCAGATTAGCTTCGCAGTAGCTGCAATCCAGTGACCACAACGCGATCAGTCGTTCGCCACGTGCGGGCGTCGCGAGCAGCGCCGGCACCTGGGATGCATCGAGTGGACGCAGGTCGAGTGCGGCGGCTGGCAGAGCAAGCGTCAAAGCAAGGGTGGCAAGCAGGTATTTCACGGCGCCTCCTCGTTGGTGGGCAGCAAGCGGAAACCGGTGGCGGTGTTCCATGCGACATAGGCGCGCCCTTGGTTCGCGACGAGTTGTGGCGAGCCAACGGCACCGACACTTTGCGCCAGCGCGCGAGGTGGCTGGAAGTTGGCGCCGCCGTCAAGGGACTCGCTCAGCATGAGCGTGTAGCCCTGGGGATCCACCTGATTCCATACCAACCAGACGTGCCGTTCCAACACTGCAATATCTGCGTGGGCTGCGCCCGCACCGGCAAACTTCATGGCGTGCCGCGGCGGATGGCCGGGATCGAGTTGGCCGTACCACAGCGCGGGACCGTGGCTGGCTTCGTACCAAACGGCGTGACGTGTGCCATCGCGGGCGATCGCTAAACCGGGGCCGTGATGGGGGCAGCCGGCAATCTGCCAGTCGGAGAACGTTGCACGTTCGACATGGGTCGACGCAGTGCCTGGCGCAAGCTCCGCATACGCGTGATCGCGAATGTTGTCGCCGTAGATGGCACGGAAGAACGTCGCGATATGGCCGTCAGGCGTGCGTGCGAGTGCGATGCGGCAACATTCGCAAGTGTGGTCGGCCAACTTGCGCTCAACGTTGAAATGGGCGCCACGATCGTCTGACCAACTGGTGTAGACCGCTGCACCCTGATACGGCTGGCCTTCTGCTTGCGATGCCAGCAGATCACGCTTGTCTATCCAGGCGATGACCACGCGGCCTTCGCCATCCACTGCCAGCGCATCGAAGCGATGGGTGATTTCGGCGGTGTCGCTGTGCACGGTGACAGGCGTCGAGAAGTGCGCGCCGCCATCCAGCGAACGAGCGAAGCGCACGAAGCCGGTATAGGGTTGCGCACGCGGCTGTGACCAAGTGACGTAGATCTCACCCTTGGTTCCGAAAGCCAGCTTCGGGCGGTTCTCGCCTTCAGCGTAGATCGGTTCGGCGACTGGATTAACCGCGATTGGCGCATCGAAGCTGCGACCAAGATCGCCAGATCGCCGCAGCCATACGCGGCCGTCCCGGCTGTCGACTACCCACAGCTGGCCTTGTGCATCAAAGGCAGCGCTGGCGCCGAGCGGCGGCTCCTTCATCTTGGTCATGTCATGACTGTCGTGCGCCGCCGAAGGCAGGGCAAGCAAGGCAAGGAGTGCGATGCACCACGCCCTCCACAAAGGAAAGCGCGGCAGCACCTGCACGAAACGGCGCTCAGTAGTCATAGTTCAACCCCAGGAAAACGGTCCGTTGTGGATACGGGTGCGGACTGACGTAGTACTTCTCGTTACCGAGATTGTCGATGCCGATCGAGGCAGTGAGACGCGGTTCAATGCGGTAGCTCACCTTGGCATCGAACACGCTGTAGCGACTGATGCCGCCGTAGGTGTCATGGTTGATGTCGGTGTTGAGCAGCGTGCTGTAAGCACCGCTGGAATAGCGATAGCCCAGCGCATAGGTCAGGCGATCGTTGGCGTGATACGTCGCCGACAGTCGTGCCCGCCACTTCGGAATGCGGGGAAACTGCTTGCCCACGGCGGCCGGCGCCAGCGTGTCCTGCTGCACCACGGATTCGGCGTAGGTGATGCTGCCCGAGATATCCAACCCCTGCACCAACACATCCGCTTCGTCGAGCGCGGTTTCCACCCCCCGTATGCGTGCCCGGTCGATGTTCTCGATCTGGGTGATGTTGGGGCTTACCGAGGTGTCGGTCTGCGAGAACAGGGCGTTGTGACGGTTCTCCTGGAACAGGGAGACGCGGGCGACACCACTGCCCCACACGTATTGCGTGGTCCAGTCGTAGGAGCGTGAATCCTCGGGCTGCAGGTTGGGGTTGTTCTGCACCAGTTGGCTGCCACTGATGACCTGCTGGTACAGCTCGGTCACGGTGGGATAGCGCACGGCGCGGCCGAACGAAAGGCGTGTCTGCAATGCTTGGGTGATCTCGAAGCTCAACGCGGCCTTGGGTGAAAAGTCGTGGCGCTGCTGATTCGGATACGTGGCGAGGGTGGGCTTGGTGGCCGCGTTCTGGTTGAAGCCATCGAAAGCGCGCCAGTATTCCTCGCGTGCTCCTAGCGTCAGTGTCGAGCGCGGCGCGAGTGTCCACACGTCTTGCAGGTAAAGGGCCTGTGTCTGCGTTTCGCCGCCGGAGGCTGCGGTCAGCATGCCATTGGGTGCAGAGCGCCAGTCGGCCAGGGTGTAGGTGTTCTGCTTAAGCAGGAAATCATCGATGTGATAGCCAAAGCTCAGCTCGTGCGTTTGGCCGAACAGCGGTGCGGGTCGCCAGGTGCCGCGCAGTTCACCGGTGTGCCAGCCGGTGCCGTCCTGCACCTGATTGCTGCCAACCATGCTCTGCCCGTAACGCGAGGCCGAGCGCGATTCGTCCTTGAGGTAGTGGTAGTTGCTGTACGCGGCGTGCCAATCAAACGCACCATGCGTGTCGCTGCCAATGGATAGCGCGTTGACCATGTGCAACTGGTCGGCGGTGCCCGGGTTGAGGCCGGAGACCGTATACGCGCGACCACCGATGTTGACGTTGCCGTTGTAGAACGGGTTCCCCGTGCGTGTGTCGGTGAGGTAACTCTGCACCGATGTGGTGGAATCGTTGTGCCAGAGGCCAAAGGTGTAGAGCGCCTTGATCTCGGGCGTGATATCCCAACCCAGCTTGAGCTTGCCCTGATCCTGCTGCGTATGGTCGATGGAGTAGGCGCCGAAGATCAGTCGCGGATTGCCGTTCTGGTCCGTGTCTTGATGAGCCCCGGTCACCGGCGTGGCCGCTGCGGTCGCCGCTTTGCTCGACAGGTTGGCAGTCGAGAAACTCATCGGATGGCCCTGCGCATTGAGGTGATCGTAGGTCACCCATAGCGAGAAGGGGCCCCAGCGGTTGCCAGCGGCGATAGTGAAGTCGCCACTGGCGTTGTGCTGATTGGTGCCGTAGAGGTTGAAGTGTTCCATCGCCCCGGTCAGGCCGATGTGGACTTCCGCGCGTGTGGGCATGCGCGTCTCCAGCGTAATCACGCCGCCCATCGAATTGCCGGGATACAGCGCACTGAACGGCCCGTACATCACATTGACCCGTTCAATTTCCGCGGGCGACACCAGGCCCCAGCGCGGCGGAAAGCTGTAGCTGTTGCCAAGCAAGTTGGAGAGCAGCAGGTCGTCGGCGTACACCAGGGATTGGGCGCTGGACACGGTGCCGGTGGTGCGGGTGGCGACGATGCCGTTGCGGTCGCCAATGTAACGCTCGCGCACTTCGATGCTCGGCAGGTACTTCAGGGACTCTGCCGAGGTCATGAGGTTGACGGTGTCGTGGATCTGCTGGGCACTGAGACTTTCCACGACGGCAGGTGCCGTGGCCAGCGCTCTGGGCAGCGGTTTGTCGGCAGTGCCGGTGACCATTACCGACGATAGCGTCGAGGTCTCGCGATCGGGTGTCGCGACGGCCGCAAAGCTAGGTGTCGATGTCGAGTCATTCGACTGCGCCTGGAGCCCTGGCGACATGAGCGCCAACGCGGACCAAACGGCGACGGAGAGTTTTGAAGGATGCCACGTAGAAGGCGCATCACCTGAGTGACGCGTGGAAAGGGTCGGGGGGTAACGCATGGGGACAGATTTCCAGCGGGGATAGCGACGAACTGCGCACGAGCAGGCGCGCGTCAGCGCACGCCGAGTCCGTGGGAATCGCAGCGATACAAGTCGTGACTGGATTAAACGAGCGGTGGTCCCCGGGAGTGCGTCACCAGCGGTGCAGCTGATGGCGCATCCGGTACAACATGCGCGAGGGATGGTGAGACGACCAGCAGCGCCGGCGGCAAGACGAGCGCCGATGCCAACAGCGCAGGGCTATGGCTCATCAGAGAGCAATAGCCGCAGGCATCCATCGATAGCGGTTGCCCGGCATCGGGCGGGGCCTGCCGATGATCGTGGCCGGCGTGGTGAGTCGGGCAATCCGCATCCGTGGTTTTGGCCCCATCCGCGGGCATGGGCATGGCCATGTCCATCGCCATGATGGCGGCGGTCGTCGGCGATGCCAGCACACGGGACACGGTAGGGACGAGCGCCAGCAGTCCCATGGCGGCAATAGCCAGCCAAGCGACCATCCGCTGGTGTGCTCGTCTACGGAACAATGCCGTCCTCGGAAACCCCAAAACCCTAGAGTGGGCTCAAGGATTATGCATGGGACGCTTACAGGGCCGAAACCGTTGCGGCGAAAGACCACATGAAATCATTGGTGTGAGTGGGTGTGGCCCCGGGGCCGGAGTGGCCGTTTCCATTGAAACGGGTGAGGCTAGATTGTCCCCTCACCCCAGCCCTCTCCGCGCTCCTCAAAGGCGTGGCCATCCATGGCCACTCCCCGCCTGCCCCGGAGGGGAGAGGGAGCGGGCGGTGGCGTTACCATGGGGCTTTCCTTCCGCCGAGAACCACCATGCGCCGCCATCTGCTTGCCCTGAGTCTCCTCGCCGCCCTGGCCGGCTGCAGCTCCCACGACAACGCACCCACGGCCCAGTCCCCCACGCCGGCTCCGGCCGCCACGGCCCCTGCCGTGCCGCCGCCGTCGACGGATGCGGAGAATGCCGCGCAGCGCATGGCCAACTATGCGCCCGTCAAACTCACGGCCGACCTCTCGGCGTTCGATGAGAAGCAGAAGCAGATGATTGCGCTGCTGGTCGAGGCCGCCGCGGTCACCAACGACATCTACTGGCAGCAGTCCTGGGGCGACAAGGCCGCGCTGATGGCGCGCATTCCGGATGAAACCACGCGACGCTTCGCCGAGATCAACTACGGCCCGTGGGACCGCCTCGACAACGATCAGCCGTTTGTCGCAGGCGTGGGCGCGCGTCCGGCGGGTGCGCAGTTCTATCCGGCCGACATGAGCAAGGACGAGTTCGACAAGGCCGACCTCAAGGACAAGACCGGTCTCTACACGCTGCTGCGCCGCGATGCGCAGGGCAAGCTGGTGACCGTGCCCTATCACGAAGCGTATAAGGCCGACCTCGAACGCGCCGCGGACCTGCTGCGCAAGGCAGCTGCCTTGTCTGCCGACAAGGAGTTCGCGAACTATCTCAAGCAGCGCGCCGACGCGCTGCTGAGCGACGACTATCGCCCGAGCGATTTTGCGTGGATGTCGATGAAGAACAATCCGGTGGACATCGTGATCGGCCCCATCGAAACCTACGAAGACCAGCTCTACGGCTACAAGGCTAGCTATGAGAGCTACGTGCTGGTGAAGGATCAGGCGTGGAGTGCCAAGCTCGCGCGTTTCGCCAAGTATCTGCCGGAGCTCCAGCGCGAGCTCCCGGTGGACGAAAAGTACAAGGCGGAAAAGCCGGGGTCGGATGCCGACCTCAACGCCTACTTCGCCGTGTACTACGCGGGCGATGCCAACGTCGGCGCCAAGACCATCGCCATCAATCTTCCGAATGACGAGGAAGTCCAGCTGAAGAAGGGCACGCGCCGCCTGCAGCTGGAAAACGTGATGCAGGCGAAGTTCGACAAGATCATGCTGCCCATTGCCAAGGAGTTGATTGCCGACGATCAGCAATCGCACCTCACCTTCGATGCATTCTTCGAGAACACCATGTTCCACGAAGTCGCGCATGGCCTCGGCATCAAGAACACGCTCACCGACAAGGGCATGGTACGCACGGCGCTGAAGGATCAGGCGTCGAGCTTCGAAGAAGGCAAGGCCGACATCCTGGGCCTTTACATGGTCACCAAGCTCGCGGAAAAGGGTGAGCTGGATAAGACCAAGTTGATGGACAACTACGTCACCTTCCTCGCCGGTATCCTGCGCTCGGTGCGCTTCGGTGCCAGTGACGCGCACGCCAAGGCCAACATGGTGCGCTTCAATTTCTTCCAGCAGCAGGGCGCCTTCTCGCGTGACACGGCGACCGGTCGCTATCGCGTGGATTTCGACAAGATGACGGCGGCCATGAATGCGCTGTCCGCGAAGTTGCTCACCATCCAGGGCGATGGTGACTACGACGCAGCGAAGAAACTCACCGAGACCATGGGCAAGGTCGACGCGACCCTCACTGGCGATCTCAAGCGCCTCGATCAGGCCAAGATTCCGGTCGACATCACTTTCGAACAAGGGCTGGATGTGCTGGGTTTGCAGAAGCCCTGATTCCGCTACACCCAAGGTGGGAGCGCACCCTGTGCGCGACAAGCCAACGAAGTGGTGAATCCATGACACCTCTTCGGAGCACAGTCCGTACTCCTACATGGGGATACGGACTGACCTGATGACTCCATGGTCCGTGCAATGCATCGTTCGGGCCATGAATCCATCGCCGGGCTATCAAGCCCTCCGCCGTGGCCGTGTCTCGATCACTGGTCAGGCGTATCTGCTTACAACCATTGTTGCCGGTCGGCGACCGTTTTTCAGTGACGTGCAGCAGGCAAGACTCATCAGCCGGCAAGTACATGATCCGCGTTGCTGGGGTGATGCTGAGCTACTTTGCTGGGTATTGATGCCGGACCATTGGCACGGCCTAGTGATTCTCGGGCCGAGGGACAGTCTTGCTGTCGTCATGAACCGGTTCAAATCGCTCACTGCTAAAACCCTGACGGGCATCCTGCCTACGCCACTATGGGAGCGGGGATATCATGATCATGCGCTTCGGCGAGACGAGGACGTGCGCGCTGTAGCCCGCTATATCGCGAGCAATCCAGTGCGCGCCGGTCTGGTCGAAAACTTTCTCGACTATCCGTATTGGGATTGCTGCTGGCTCTGACGTCACCTGTGGGAGCGCACCCTGTGCGCGACAGGGTGCCTCAGTGGTGCCCTCCGTAGTTTGTCGCGCACAGGGTGCGCTCCCCCAGAAGCCGTAGACGGCACGGTTACCTCGGCGCCAAGTCCCGCATCTTCATGGTCACCTCGCGCCCATCGGCCAGCCTCAACGTCAGTGGCGTGCCTTCAGGCAAATGACTGCTCATATCGCGCAATTGGCCAAAGCTCAGAGCGCTGGCGGCTTTTCCGTTGGCGGACACAATGGCGTCTCCCTGCTTGAGGCCGGCTTGCTGAGCAGGGCTGCCGGGCATCACGTTGCCGACGTCGAAGCGGTCCGGGTGTCCCTGGGTTTTCTCCGCGCGGAAACCAGCCATGGCGTAGTGCCGTGCTGTCGTATCTGCGCGGGGCGTCAGCACCATCTGCTGGCGACGGTAGTCAAAGTGAACATTGAAACGCGACAGGATGTCCTGACCAATGTTGCCCGCCTCGCTGGGATTGCCGGTGGCACCGGCATCGGCGCGGGTCAGCATGGCGACGACGTTGCCGAGGTTTTGCGTGCCCAGCTCAAATGACTTTGCATGGGCGATGTGCGCGGTGAAAAGGCCGCCCACGCCGCCGGTGGGAATCGGCAGGCCCGCTTCATAGCGCTTCGCGATGCCGTTGCGGTCGGCCCACTGCGGGAAGGTCAGTACATAACCGGCATTGCCGGTGTCGACGCCATACATGCCGTTATGACCATCCTGCGTGGCCTGCACGAGTGGCATGTCGTCGGTGAAGCGCAGCGTCACCGCGGCGCCCTTAGCCGCAGGCGGTTGCTCGCCGAGGTCGTATGGCGCCAGGTGCAATTGTTGGTGGTCGTAGTCGAAAGTGATGGCAAAGCGCTCGAACATCTCCAGGCCCAGGATGCCAGCGATGGGGGCGCCATCGCCGCGCTCGTAGAAACCGAATGGATAGGGCAGTACGGTGAAGGTGAGGTCGCGCACGTGCGCATTGCCCAACGCCGTGTCGTGCACTTTGGTATATGACGTGCTCATCGTGCCGGAGCCTGAGCCGCCACTCACGCCTTGCCCCTGGGTCTGAAAGCCCAATTGTTTGGCGACATCACTGGTGAGAATGGCGTGGCCGCCGGTATCGAGGATGAACGGCATCGGCGGCTTGCCGTTGATGCTTACATCGACCAGCAAGATGCCGCCCTCCATATGCATCGGGGTGACCGCATCGCGGGCTCCGTTGGCCATGGTCACGTCGCGTACCTTGCCGTCAGGACGTTGCAGCGCCGTGGTCGGTGCACTAGTGAGCAGGCGGTACTGCCCGACGGTGTCGGTACTTTCGCCGTCGCCGTTGCCGGCCAGGTTGGCACTCGAGCTGGTGATGCGGAACGGTAGTTGCAAACCACTCACTTCGCGGTAGTCGCCATAGTGCGCAGTCGAGATAAGAAACGAGCTGGCATAGACAGCACGATCCAGCAGGTGCGTCGTCGGAGAGATCCACAAGGTGACGGTACGACCGCCCGCCGGAGTGGCCTCGATGCGTTGATAGGTATGCCCGTTGTCTTGCATATCGGGCAAACGGCGATAGCTCACCGACGCGTGCGAATCGAGATAGCCGAAGCGGCGCAGCCAGCTTTCCGTGGTGGCGACGGCGCGTGCCTCGTCGGAGTCGAGCGGATGGATCAGGCCGGTGATGTCTTCACGCCATTGGCCGTTGGCGTCGACGCCCTGGGCGGCGCCAAAGACGTCGTTGCGCATGCGTGAGACGTACTGGCCGGTGCGCAGGTCCACGGTGGACTGCCATGGCCCGCTGAGCCCATCCCCATCCTCCTTGCCATCCATCTGCAGGCCGGCCACCGCGTTCCAGTGCGCGCCGCCATAGGCCTGGCGCATGTTTTCCAGTAGCGAGGAGCTGTCGTTCGCTGGAGCGGCCAACGCCTGACTCAGGGCGCTGGCGAGCAAGAGACCAAGCAGGGGGCGGGCACGATGAAGCATGGTGGCACTCCTTGGATCGGGTGGGGTCATGCTCCATCGCTGCGCGTGTCAGGTCTAGGACGCGCGTGGCATATCAGCACGCCCGTTGCAGCCTGTGCCGGAAGTCACCTGAGGCTTCCCCGGCTATGCACCAGAGCGCTCGTGCGCTCCGGTAAGGCTGCTGCAGGTTATTTCGGTGCGATATCGCGCATCTTCATTTCCAGCACGCGTCCATCGGCCAGTTTTAGGGTCAACGGTGTCCCTTCCGGTTGGCTGGAGCTCATGGCGCGCAAATCGTAAGAGCCAAGCGTCGATGCCGGCTTGCCGTTGGCCGCGACGATGGCGTCGCCTTCCTTGAGGCCCGCCTGCGCTGCGGGGCTGCCGGGCATGACATTGAGGACATCGAAGCGATCGGGCTGATCCTTCTTCTTGGTCACGCGGATACCGGCCATGGCGTAATGCGTGGCGGGAGCATTAGTGCGCGGCATCAGCACCATCTGCTGGCGTCGATAATCGAAATGCAGATTGAAGCGCGAAAGCACGTCCTGCCCGATATTGCCCGCTTCCGTGGGGTTGCCGGCAGCGCCCGCATCAGGGCGGGTAAGCATGACGACGACGTTGTCCAGCTTCTGCTTGCCCAATACGAGGTCGTGCGCGTGCGCAAGATGCGCGGTGAACAACCCGCCCACGGCACCCGTGGGAATGGGCGCACCGTCGGCATAACGAGCCGCGATACCGTTGCGTTCGGCCCATTGAGGGAAGGTCATCACATAGCCTGAGTTGCCTGTGTCGATGCCGAATATGCCTTTGTGGCCGTCTTGCTGCGCCATGATCAAGGGCATGTCGTCGGTGAAACGTAACGCCAGCGCATCACCCTTAGCTGCGGGAGGCGCCTGGCCGTGATCGAAAGGTTGCAGTAGCAGTTCGCCACGGTCGTAACTGAAGGTCACCGCGAAGCGCAAGAAGATTTCCAGGCCAAGGATGCCCGCAATCGGCTCCTTGCCTTCGCCACGCTCATAGAAGCCATAAGAGAAGGGCATCACGCTGAAGGGGAGGTCGCGTACGTGCGCGTCGCCCAGTGCCGTATCACCCACCACGGTGTAGGAGGAGCTCATGGTGCCGGGACCTGAGCCAGCGATGACGCCTTGGCCGCGTGTCTGCAAACCAAGCTTTGTCGCCGCATCGGCGGTGAGGATGGCGTGACCGCCGGTATCCAGGATGAAGGGCGCCGAGGGCCGCCCATTGATGCTGACATCAACCAGTACCACGCCACCCTCCATGCGCAGCGGTGTCGTGGCCGTCAATGCGTTGTGTGCGATGGTGACGTCGCGCACGTTATTGGCTGGGCGTTGGGTGTCGACGACGGCATCCTTGCCCAGGGCGCCGTAGCTTGTCACGATCGTGTCGCTCTCGATGACATTCGCACCAATGATGGTGTCTTGTGACTCATGAGTGCGGAAAGGCAGTTGCACGCCATCCACTGGACGATAGTCGGAGTAGCGCTGCGTTACGGTAAGAAATGAGTTCTGCCAGACAGCACGGTCCAGGCGATGCGTCGCGGGATCGATCCACAAAGTTATCGGTCGGCCACCCTCAGGCGTTGCCTCAAGGCGCTGATACTGACGCTGTCCATCTTTCGCATCCGGCAGCACGCGATAGCTGGTTGGAATCGACGGTCGCAGAAAGCCGAAACTGCGGAGCCAGGTCTCGTTGGCCGTGGTGACTTTTGCTTCATCGGAATCGAGTGGGTGCGCCAGGCCGGACATGTCCTGACGCCAGTGGTCTTGGGCATCGACACCCTCCGCCGCGGTGAACAGTTCGTTCTTCGCGGTGGTGATGTAGTACCCGTTGCGAAGGTTTACGGTGGTCTGCCACTCGTTAGTCAACCCTTCACTGGTGAGCTTTCCTTCGGCATGCCAGCCGCTGGCGTCATGCCAGTAGGTGCCGTAGGCAAGCCGCAGCTCGCGCAGCATCGCGTCCGCGTCGTTGACGTTGGTGGCCATGGCGGGGGAGGCCAAGCCGGTGAGCAGCAGGCCTGCAAAAACGAGGGAGCGTCGAAGCATGACGAGTTCCAGGTGGGGAATGGCGTGATAGTTGTCGAGCACAGGCGACGTGATCTAGCACGCCCGTGACAAATCAGGATGCGCTTTGCAATTGCTGCCGATAGTCACGGGGCGTCTGGCCCGTCACGCGTCGGAACACGCGTGCGAAATGACTCTGGTCGCTGAAGCCGGCGGCGGCCGCCACCTCGGCGATGGATCGTTGCCGGTCACTCAGTGCTGTGCGTGCCAGCTCGATGCGCAACTCCCGCTGATATTCGCCCACGGAAACCCCTAGCGCCTGCTGGAAGCTGCGCGCCAGATGCGAGGGATGCACGCCGGCCAGCGCCGCGAGTTCGTGCAGCGACAAGGTGGCGGAAGGATCGTCGTGCAGGCGATCCAGCACGCGCTGCAGCCACGCCGGTCGTCGAGTTGCGTCGCTCGCGCGGCAGGCGACTGCCGTCAACTCCAGCACCGCCGACTGTAGCGCGAGCGACGCCGCATCATCGGTGGCTCGCAGCTCGCTTTCGATGCGGGCGAGCAGACGATCGGCTCCAGGCAGACGCAACTGGCGATAGTCGCCAAGCAAGCGTGCAATGGCTTCATCGGTTCCGTCAGCGAAGAAAATGCTAATGCAGCGCGCGCCTTTGGGACCGAAGCGATTGGCGTGACGATGGCCTTGCGGATGCGTCAGCAGCAGTCCCGGCTCACAGGTAATGTCATGGCTCGCCGATTGCTGGCTGTATCCACCGGCCGCGACCAGACACAGATAAGCCTCATCGTGCTCATGCCAGGGCAGGGCATCGCCGCCGGTGTACGGCGTGGTCGATACCTGCACGCCGCCGAGTCGGCGTACGTGTTCGGGTGACCCGTAGTTGGCACGCTGAAGATGCTGCATGCCGCCAGTCTAGGCCGCGCACGCCCGGTAGCATGTGCCGTCGGTCAGGGCTGCAGGTGTGCGATGGCCCAGGCAGCGACGGCGGCGGGATGCTCCAGGTGCAAATGGTGTCCGCCACCCATATGCGTCACGGCCATATCGCCGACGCAGCTGGCGCGCGCCTGCATCTGCGCGCCCGGCAAATACGGCGTATCCGGCTGCGCCAGCAGCAAGGCGGTAGGTGCCTCGATGCCCTGCAACAGCGCGTGGATCTGAGTTTCGGCCATGCGCAAAGGCGAAGGCCGGTTGAGTCGCGGGTCGCTGCGCCAGTGCCATCCGTCCGTAGTTTCACGCAGGCCGCGCTCGACGATGGGGCGAGCCTGATCACCCGGCAGCCCACTGGCCATGGTGCGTGCGCTGATGGCTTTGTCGATGGACGGAAATGCCCGCAACGAACGCCCCGTGGCATGCGTTGTCATTGCATCGCGAAAGCGGCGCAGCGTGAGATGCCCGTCGTCGCCGATAGGACCAAGGCCTTCGATCAGCAAGAGTCGTTCGACCCGCTCCGGCTGTGCAGCCGCCACCAGTGCGGAGATACCCGCGCCGAGCGAATGGCCGAGCAACACGTAGCGCCGCAAGCCAAGGACATCCGTGGCGGCGAGCACGCTGCGCACATAGTCGACAAAGTGGTAGTGCATGCCTGCCGGCAGGTGATCGGAGTGGCCGTGCCCCGGCAGGTCCAGCGCGATAAATCGCCAGCGGTCGGCCAGCAGAGGCGCCAGCCGTGCATAACTGCCTGCATTGTCGAGCCAGCCGTGCAAGGCCAGCAACGGCGGCGCATCCGCCTTGCCCCATATCTGGGCGCGCAAGCGCAGGTGCGGTAGTGCGATGTCGTGTTCGACGGGGGACAGGGTGGCGCTCACGACGCTGCAAACTCCGCCCAGCCCCCAGCGTGCCGCATTACCAGCGCGGCGAGGCTCTCGACTTGCCCAGGCGTGTCGTTGAGTGCGGGGATGTAGCGCAGCTCGTCGCCGCCGGCTTCGCGGAAGAACTCATAGTTTTGCATGGCGATTTCTTCCAGCGTCTCCAGGCAGTCCACCGCAAAGCCGGGGCAGGCCACATCCAGCCTCCTGACGCCGCTGGCGGCCAGCTCGCGTACGGTGGCGTCGGTGTACGGCTTTAGCCATTGCTCACGACCGACGCGCGACTGATAACTCACCAGCAGCTGTGATTCGTCGAGCTTCAGCCGTTTGCGCAGCGCGCGTGCCGTCGCCTGGCACTGATCGAGATAAGGATCGCCCGAGCGCACGTAGCGTTCGGGAATGCCATGGAATGACAGCAGCAGTTTCTCGCCGCGTTCGTGGCTGGCCCACCACTGCTCCATGCTGCGTGCGAGCGCCTCGATGTGCGCCGCGTCGTCGTGATAGTCGTTGATGATGCGCAGCTCAGGTGGCCAGCGCAGCGACTTCATGGCGTCCGCCACGGCGTCGATCACCGATCCGGTCGAGGTGGCGGAATACTGGGGATACAGCGGCAGCACCAGCAAGCGCCTTACGCCTTCGCGCTGCAGTTGTTCGATCTGTTGTTGCACCGACGGCTGGCCGTAACGCATGGCCAGCGCCACGCGCACGGGGGCGCCCTGTTGGGATAGCGCCTCCTGCAGTCGCGTCGCCAGCGCCTCGCTGCCGACTCGCAGCGGCGAGCCCTGCGCCGTCCAGATGCGCTGATACGCATGCGCCGAGCGCGAGGGGCGCACGCGCAGAATCACCCCATGCAGGATCAGCCACCACAGCCAGCGCGGGTAGTCGATGACGCGGTGATCGCCAAGGAACTCAGCAAGGTACGGGCGGACGGCGCGTGCCGTCGGCGCCTCCGGTGTACCGAGGTTCACCAATAGCACTGCAGCCTGAACAGGCTGGTCATGGGAAGCACCGGCAAGGCCGGTATAGTCGTGGCTGCGTGGCATGGTGGCTGCGACGGAGAAAACCGTCGCAGAGTCTGCCACAAGCCGTAGTGGGCGCCGTGGGAACCTTCGCCGCAGGCGGTCCGTCCAAGAGTCAGCTCAGGAGTTGTCCATGTTCAAAGCATCCATGCGCCATCTGTTGCTCACCGCCCTGGTCCTGCTGCTGCCGGCCATGGCTGTCCATGCCGAAGACCCGCCGCTGGTGCGTGCCCAGAACTCCGTGCGCGTGCTCAACGACATCATGCAGGCGCCCGACAAATCGATTCCCACCGACCTGCTCAAGGACGCCAAGGCCATCGCGGTGATTCCGGACCTGCTGAAGGTGGGCTTCATCTTCGGTGGTCGCCGTGGCGAGGGCCTGATTTCGGTCAAGGCCCCGGATGGCACCTGGTCCAATCCCAGCTTCATCACCATGACGGGTGGCAGCGTGGGCTTCCAGGCGGGCGCATCGTCCACCGATGTGATCCTGGTGTTCCGCACCCAGCGTGGCGTGGACAGCATCGTCAATGGCAAATTCACCCTGGGTGCGGACGCAGCCGCGGCTGCTGGCCCGGTGGGTCGTACCGCCGCCGCATCCACCGATAGCGACTTCAAGGCCGAGATCTACTCCTATTCCCGTTCGCGTGGTCTTTTTGCCGGCGTGGCGCTGGACGGTTCGGCCCTGCGCATCGATTACGACGCCAATGCAGCCATTTACGGCCCGGGCGTGACGCCACGCCGCATCTTCGAAGGCGGGGTAAGCAACGTTCCCACCCAGGTGGTCGATTTCAGGGACCGCCTGGAGGAGTACACTCAGCGTTGATCTGTGGGAGGGGCGGCGCGATAGCGTGACGGCTTCGTTCCGCCGCTTGGACATCCCTGAGGCCTGATACATGAGCATTACCCATCTACTCATTCTGCTGGTCGTCGTCGTGCTGATCTTTGGCACCAAGAAGCTGCGCAACATCGGTTCCGACCTCGGCGGCGCCGTGCGCGACTTCAAGAAGGGCCTGGACGGTGGCGAAGACGCTGCCAAGCCGAATGATTCGACTGACCCGAATGAGCGTCTGCGCGCCGACCCGCCGGCCAGCGCGAGCCAGAACCAGAACCAGAACCAGCACGACACCACCGAGCAGAAGTAATTCGGACGGCTGGTAGGCGATGATCGAGATCAGCTTCGGCAAGCTGGTACTGCTAGCGCTCGTCGCGCTGATTGTGCTCGGCCCGGAAAAACTACCGCACGCAGCGCGCACCGCCGGTGCGCTGCTGCGTCGTGTGCGCACCGGCTGGGACAGCGTGCGCGCGGAAGTGGAGCGCGAGCTGCAGGTGGAGGAGATGCGCAAAACGGCGCGCGAAGCCGCGGCCCGCGCTGAAGCGGCACAGGCCGAACTCGACGAAACCCTGCGCAAGATGCGTCCCACTGGCGGTGAGCCGGCCGCCGCCGCCGCGCCCACTGCCGAACCGGTGATGACCGCCACGACTGCCGACACCGAGTCGGTCAAGGAAGCACCGCATGGCGGCGCCTGAGCTCGACGGCCCTGAGGCCGATAGCCTGGAACAGGGCCTGTTCTCGCATCTGATCGAGCTTCGTTCGCGCTTGATGCGCGCCATCATTGCCGTGGTGGTGGTGCTGGGCGCGCTGATTCCGTTTGCCAACCGGCTGTACACCAAGCTGGCGGCACCGCTGGTGTCGCGTTTGCCTGAGGGCTCGCACCTGATCGCCACGGAAGTGGCGAGTCCGTTCGTGACGCCGTTGAAGCTCGCGTTCTATGCGGCGTTGTTCATCAGCATGCCGGTGATCGTTTATCAGCTGTGGGCCTTCGTGAGCCCCGGCTTGTACCGCAACGAAAAGCGGCTGGCGCGTCCGCTGCTGGTGGCTGCACTCGTGCTGTTCTACCTGGGCTGCGCGTTTGCCTATTTTCTGGTGCTTCCGGCGGCCTTCCGCTTCCTGACGGCGGTGACGCCGCAGGGCGTGGAGATGATGACGGACATCACGCACTACCTCGATTTCGTAACGCTGATGTTCTTCGCCTTCGGCCTGTGTTTCGAGGTACCGGTGGCGGTAGTGATTCTCGCAGCGATCGGCGTGGTGAATCTGGAGCAGCTGCGCAATGGTCGTCGCTACGCCATCGTGGGTGCCTTCACCATTGCCGCCTTCATCACGCCACCGGACATCACCTCGATGATCATGCTGGCAATTCCGATGTGCTTACTCTACGAACTGGGCCTGCTGGCAGTGCGCTGGTTGATCAAGCCCACGGATGCGGCTGCGACATGAGCGACCTCGCGGCCCGCATCGAGGAACTGAAGTCCTCGTTGCAATTGCAGCCGCATGTCGAAGGTGGGCATTACCGACGCTTTCATCCGCCCAAGGGTGATGGGGCGGAAGCTCGCCATGCCATGAGCGCCATCCACTATTTGCTGGAGGCGGGCCAGTTCAGCAGTTGGCATCGCGTGGATGCCGAGGAAGCCTGGCATTTCGTCGAGGGCGAGCCGCTGGAGCTGTTGATCTATCACCCCAAGCGCAACCATCTGGAGCGTTGCTGTCTGGGGGTGTTGGGTGCCGATGTGAAGCCGATGGCGGTGGTTCCTGCGGGTGCCTGGCAGGCGGCGCGGCCGTTGGGGCGCTATGCGTTGATGACGTGTGTGGTGGCGCCGGCTTTTGAATATGACGGGTTTGAGTTGTTGGCAGAGGGGGATCCGCTGGCGGGGCATTTGGCGGGGTTGGTGCCGGAGATTGGTTTCTGACTTTTGTTTCCTCGCCTCTTCGGGAGAGGGTTAGGGCGAGCCCCGAAAGAGGCGTAACGGTAGGGTGCTTGCGAGATCGTCTGTCCCCCTCACCGTCATCCCCGCGGAAGCGGGACAAGCGCGAAGCGCGCAGAACGCCCGTAGGGCGGCCCCGAAGGGGCGAGCGAAGCGAGTCATCCAGTGACTTTGCTCTCGGCCTTGAATGTGGCGATACCGCCAGCGTGCCGCCTACGACGCAAAGCTAGTCCCCGTGGGACGCTCGAGTCACTTTTCTTTTGCTGGCCCAAAAGTCCCACGGGGATTAGCTTCGCGTCAAAAGTAACCCAAAGAAAATGGCCTTAAGAGCGAGGTGGTCGTAGCGTCGTGACTGATACGAGCCTTGCCGTCCGCGAAGCCCGAATCGTCACGATCGCACGACATGCAGTACGGCTACACCGCAACGCGCCTTAGCGAAGAGGGCTTTATGCGGTCGCTCGATGGTTGCGCGTCGGGACGTTTGCGACGCACCACACTTCTCCCTCTCCCCTTGGGGGAGAGGGCTGGGGTGAGGGGTGGGTGCTCGCGGGAGATCTGCAAAAAAAAGGGCCCGCTCTTGATGGTGGGCCATCGCAAGATTGACCCCTCACCCTAACCCTCTCCCCGAAGGGGAGAGGGAACTAAAAGCCTATTTATGCCGGGCGTTAGTGCTTCGTCGCCGGCGCCGTCGGCGCGACGCGATTCAACGCCAATCCCTTCAACACATTCAACGCCTGCGACAACGCATAGTCCTGCGTAGCGAGCTTGGCGTTCTCGGCGCTGCCATCGTTGTCGATGTCCTTGCCACCCTTGCCATCCTCATTGGCGAGGTGGTTGGGCAGGTCGGCTTCGGAGCTGATCAGCACGGCTGCACTGTCGGTCTTGTTCACTGCGAGGTCGGCCAGGGCGATGTCGGGCTTGATACCTTCGGCCTGGATCGAGGTGCCTGCGGGTGTGTAATAGCGCGCGGTGGTGATCTTCACCGCGTGCTCGGCATCGAGCGGCAGCACGGTTTGCACCACGCCCTTGCCGAACGTGCGGCGTCCGATGATCAGTGCGCGGCGATTGTCCTTGAGCGCGCCGGAGACGATTTCCGCCGCGGAGGCGGTGCCGTTGTCTACCAGCACCACCATCGGTGCGCCGTTGAGCAGGTCGCCCGGATGCGCTTCGAAGCTGAGGTTGGAATCCTGCAGGCGGCCGCGTGTGGTGACGATGGTGCCGCTGTTGAGGAAGTCGTCGCTTACACCAACCGCCGCCGTGAGCAGGCCACCCGGGTTGGAGCGCAGGTCGAGGATCGCGCCCTTCTGAGGACCGTTCTTGCGGATCAGCTCGTTGAGCTTCTTTTCGAGGTCAGCCGCGGTGTCGTCCTGGAACTGGCTGATGCGGATGTATGCATAGCCGGGTTCGATTTGGCGCACTTTGACGCTGGTGACCGAGATGCGCTCACGCACCAGCGGAATGTCCACCGGCTTGTCGCTCTTTTCGTGCAGCACGGTGAGGGTGATCTTGGTGCCCGGGTCGCCGCGCAGCTCCTTGAACATCTCGTCGATGTTCTCCGAGTCCACCGGCTTGCCATTGACCTTGACGATGGTGTCGCCGGCCTTGATGCCGCCACGGGCCGCCGGGGTGTCGTCGATGGGGGCGACGATGCGCAGCGTGCCGTCCACTTGCAGCACTTCAATGCCCAGGCCGCCGTACTGGCCGGTGGTGTCCTCGCTGAGTTCGGCCAGGCCGTCCTTGTCCAGGTATTCGCTGTGCGGGTCCAGGCCACTGAGCATGCCGCTGATGGCGGCCTTCATCAGCGTCTTGTTGCTCACCGGCTCCACATAGGCCTGGCGCACAATCTCGTACACGCGGCTGAAGTTGCGGATGTCGTCCAGATCCACCTGGTCGGGCACGGCTGCCGCCGCAGCGGGCGTGCTGGCCGGGGCGGCCGGGCGCTTGGCGCCGGTGTTCTGCACGGGGGCGGTCTGGGCCTGCGCCAGCGGCGCCGCCAACAGCAGGACGGCCAGGCTCAAGGTGGAAAACCGCATGGTATGGGGGACTCCGGGGAAAACAGGGGGTATGGCCGACAGGGCGCAACGTAGCTGCTTGGACAGCCGATTTGCACCGAAATTCAGTGCCATGGCATGTAGATTAGCGTGCGACGCCGCGTACCCGGCGTCAACGTGCTTTACCCAGCCATGTGCGCGGATCCACGGGTTTGTTGTCCTGGCGCAGCTCGAAATAGACGCCGGTATTGACCCCGGTCGGGGCGCTGGCCGTGCCGACCACCTCGCCCGAGCTCACCTGGTCGCCCACGCCGTGCAGGATGGTTTCGTTGTTTCCGTACATGCTCATCCAGCCGCCGCCGTGGCTGACGATCACCAGCATGCCGTAGCCGCGCAGGAAGGCCGCGTAAACCACGCGACCCGCCGCGACCGCGCGTACGTCGCTGCCGCCGGGGGCCTTGATCAGCACGCCGTTGCCGTAGGTGTTGACTGCACCGGCAGCCGGCCATGGCAGGTTGCCGCGAATATTGGCCAGGCCCTTGCCTGCAGGTGGCGCCGCGCTGCCCGCATTGGCACGGGCGGCGCGCTCGGCTTCGCGGGCGGCTTCGGCAATGGCCTTCTGCAGCTTCTCCACCAGCTGGTTGAGGGAGGCTTCGTTCTGCTTGAGGGCAGCCAGCCGGGCGCCCTGGTCCTTGTACTGGGCGTCGGTATCGGCCACCAGCCTGGCCTGGCTGGCACGTTGCTGCTCCAGCGCCTTGGCCTGGGTCTCGCGTTCGGCGCGACTGGCTTGCAGGGCCTGCTGTTGCGCGGTGATCTGGGTTTCCAGGTCCTGCAGGCGGGCCAGGTCGCCCATCAGTTTCTGCACGCGTTGCACCCGGTCCTCCTGGAAATACTTGGAGTAGGCCAGCGCCTGGGAGATGCGGGCCACGTCTTCGTCACCCATCAGCAGGCGCAGGTCTGAGCCGCGGCCCAGTGCATAGGTGGCGCGCAGCAGGTCAGCGATCGCTGCCCGCTGGCCTTCGAGATTCTTCTGCAGTTCGGCACGCTGAGCCTGTAGTTGGTCCAGGTCTTTCTGTTTGGCCGTCAATTGCGTATCGGTGTCGCGAACGGCCTTGGCCGCAGTGGCCACGGCATTGGCCTGCTTGGCCAGCTCGGCGGTGGCGCTGTCGCGCTTGGCCGCCGTCTCCGCCTGTTCCTTGGCCAGCGCGTCCATCTTGCTGCGCACGTCCGTGAGCTTCTTCTCCGCCTCGGCCTGCTCGGCCTTGGTCTTGTTGTCCTGCGCTGCCCACGCGGGCAGGGCGACGATGGAGAGGGCGAGCGCGCCAGTGATGGCGCAGGCAAGGGGGCGGGCAGAACGGACAGGTATCGGCATCGGCCGATTATCACAGAGCGCGATGACGGCGCGCGAGCCGCTCTCTGCCGCGCATCGAGCCGGTCGGTGGATGGGAAGGCTGTCGTCGATACCCGCACTGGTATGCCCGATCGCATCGCCGGATTCGCCGCGCGCGTTACTTCAAGTCGAGCAGCGCACAACGAAGTGGTCTCATCGATGCACGTGCTGCGCTGCATTCACTGCGCGCGTGATTTGTCCTGCGGACAAAAATAATTCCAATTGAAACTTTCATTTGGACGTAAAGATGTCTTTGACGCGACGCACCAATTGTGTTTTATTCAAAGCCACACTCGGACATGTGGCAGCGGCGCCTTCGGCACCGTTGGGACCGCGTGTCCTTATCCATCGGCCGGGGAGGCAAGATGGCGAAGGCAGTTTCAGCGACGCTTTACGACGTTGCATTCGAGCACGATAGCTGTGGCTTTGGCCTGGTCGCGCAGATCGATGGGCACGCCAGCGCGTGGGTGGTGGACACCGCTTTTGCAGCGCTGGCCAAACTGTCCCATCGCGGTGGCATCAATGCCGATGGCGTGAGTGGCGATGGCTGCGGCGTGCTGTTTCATCGTCCGCTGAACTGGCTGAAGGCGCTTGCCGCCGAGTCGGGTATTGCGCTGGGTGACCGCTTCGCGGCGGGTGTGGTGTTCCTCGATCCGAAGGGAGGCGATGCTGCCGTAATGACCTTCGAGCAGCGCCTTCTTGAAGAGGGCTTGCGCGTAGCAGGCTGGCGCGATGTAGCCGTCAATGCAGACGCTTGCGGTCCACTCGCGGCGGCTGCACAGCCCCGTGTGCGGCAGATTTTCGTTGAGCCCGCGGCATCAATGGATGATGGCGTGTTCGAGCGTTTGTTGTTCCGAGCACGGCGCCGAGCGGAAATGGCGTTGGCAGACGACCAGCATTTCTATGTGGTTACGCTGTCGGCACAAGTTATCGGCTACAAGGCGATGGCGGCGCCCGGCCACCTGCGCGACGTATTTGCCGACCTCAGGCATCCGGCTCTTACCGCCGATGCCGTGGTGTTCCACCAGCGCTACTCCACCAATACATTGCCGCAGTGGCGGCTCGCGCAGCCGTTTCGGCTACTGGCGCACAACGGTGAGATCAACACCATCCGTGCCAACCGCCGCTGGATGCAGTCACGCGAATCCATCCTGCATTCGCCGCTGGTGGATCTCTCCGAAATCGGCCCACTGGTCAGCCAGACGGGTTCGGATTCGGAGAGCCTCGACAATGCGCTGGAAGTGCTGATCGCGGGCGGACTCGATCTGTTGGCCGCGATGCGCGTGCTGGTGCCACCGGCATTCGCTGCACGCGAGGGCATCGACGAAGACCTCGCGGCGTTCTACGAGTACTACGCGCTGCACAGCGAGCCGTGGGATGGCCCCGCGGGGCTGGTGATGTGCGATGGCCACTACGCGGCCTGCACGCTGGATCGCAACGGCCTGCGCCCCGCGCGATGGGCCTTGTCGGCAGACAACCATCTCATCGTCGCCTCCGAAGCGGGTCTGTGGGATGTGCCGTCCTCCCAGGTGGTCGCCAAGGGTCGGCTGGCGCCGGGAGAGATGATCGCGGTGGATCTGCAGCAGCATCGCCTGTTGCGCGACTCGGATATCGATGACATCAACCGCAAACGCGCGCCGTTCCGCGACTGGCTGCGCGCTGGCGTGAGCTACCTGGAATCGGATCTCATCGACCCGTCGCTGGCGGCGGAACCGCTGCCGGCAGATGAGCTGCGTCGTTACCAGAAGCTGTATGGACTTTCGCGCGAAGAGCGCGAGACGGTGCTCAAGGCCATGGTGGAACTGGAGCAGGAAGCTACCGGTTCGATGGGCGACGACACGCCGGTCGCGGCGATGTCTCGCCAGGTGCGCCCGCTGTTCGATCGTTTCCGCCAGGGCTTCGCGCAGGTCACCAATCCGCCGATTGATCCGCTGCGCGAGAAGCTGGTGATGTCGCTGGTGACGCAGATCGGCCCCGAAGCCAACGTGTTCGACCTGACGCCGGAAAACGCAAGGCAGGTTCTGATCAATTCGCCGGTACTTTCGCAGCGCAAGCTACGACAGTTGCTCGCGCTGCCCCAGTTTGTCGATACGCCACGCTTCGACCTGATGTATGCGCCAGAGGAGGGGTTGGAAGCTGCGCTCCGCCGTCTGTGTGCAGATGTGGAGCACGCCGTGCGTAGCGGGTGCTCGCTGGTGTTTCTCAGCGACCGTTATCCGCAGAAGGATCTGCTGCCGATCCACTCTCTGCTTGCCGTGGGTGCGGTACATGCGCATCTCATCGACCAGGCGCTGCGCTGCCAGTGCAACATCGTCGTGGAAACAGCGACGCCGCGCGACCCTCATCAGTTCGCGTGTCTGCTCGGCTTCGGTGCCACGGCCATCTATCCCTGGCTGGCCTACCAGAGCCTGTTTGAGCTCGGGCGCGAAGGTCATATCGCCAGCGATCGCTTCGAGGTGGGCCGAAGCTACCGGCGCGGCATTCGCAAGGGCCTTCTCAAGATCCTGTCCAAGATGGGCATCTCCACCGTTGCGGGCTATCGCGGTGCGCAGCTATTCGAAATCGTCGGGCTCGCGCCCGAGGTGGTGGCGCTTTGCTTTCCCGGCACGCCCTCGCGTATCGGTGGTGCGGGCTTTGCGGAACTGGAACAGGATCAGCGCATTCTTGCTGCGGAAGCCTGGACTGATGCCTCACCGCTGCGCGCAGGCGGCATCTACAAGTTCGTGTACGGCGGCGAGTACCACATGTACAACCCGGATGTGATCGCCAGCCTGCAAAAGGCGGTGCGCACGGGTGACCATGCAGACTATCGCGCCTACGCGAACTTTGTGGACCATCGCCCGCCATCGGCATTGCGAGACCTACTCTCGCCGCAGCCATTGGGATCACCCATTCCGCTGGAAGAGGTGGAGTCGGCCGAAAGCATTCTGCGTCGCTTCGACTCGGCGGGCATGTCGCTGGGCGCATTGTCTCCCGAAGCGCATGAGGCGCTTGCCATTGCGATGAATCGACTTGGTGCGCGCAGCAACTCCGGTGAGGGCGGCGAAGACCCCGCGCGTTACGGCACCGAGAAAACCTCGAAGATCAAGCAGGTCGCCTCAGGTCGTTTCGGCGTGACGCCTGCGTATCTCGTCAATGCGGAAGTGCTGCAAATCAAGATTGCCCAAGGCGCCAAGCCGGGCGAAGGTGGCCAGCTGCCGGGCCACAAGGTCGACGCCACCATTGCGCGGCTGCGGTACGCCAAGCCCGGTATCGGCCTGATCTCACCGCCACCGCATCACGACATCTACTCCATCGAAGACCTGGCCGAACTGATCCACGACCTGAAAGAGGTCAATCCCGAAGCGCTCGTTTCAGTGAAGCTGGTCAGTCATGCCGGTGTGGGCACGGTCGCTGCGGGTGTCGTGAAGGCGGGCGCCGATCTCATCACCGTGAGTGGTCATGATGGTGGTACCGGCGCGAGCCCGCTTACATCCATCAAATACGCGGGCACACCGTGGGAACTGGGGCTGGCCGAAACGCAGCAGACGCTGCGCCGCAATGACCTGCGTGGTCGGGTGCGCCTGCAGACCGACGGTGGCCTGAAGACCGGTCTCGATGTCATCAAGGCTGCGCTGCTCGGTGCCGAGAGTTTCGGCTTCGGCACGGGACCCATGGTGGCATTGGGTTGCAAGTACCTGCGCATCTGTCACCTCAACAATTGCGCTACCGGTGTTGCCACACAGCACCCAGTGCTGCGCAAGGAACACTTCATCGGCCTGCCGGAGATGGTGATGAACTACTTCCGCTTTATCGCGGAAGACGTGCGCACTCATCTAGCGCAACTCGGCGCGCGCGACTTGGGCGAGATCATCGGCCGCGCGGATCTTCTGGAGCAGGTGGATGGCACCACGCCGGTACAGCACCGATTGGACCTGACGCCTTTACTAGGCGACGGTTCGCTGGGAGCAAATGTTGACTTCTCCTGCTCGTTGCCACGCAACCCGATGCGTGATGAGGCCGAATTAGCCGCGCGTATCCACGTGATGACGCTCGATGCGGTTGAGGGCAAGCGCGGTGGCGAATTTGCATTCGACATCGCCAACACCGATCGCGCGATTGGCGCGCGTCTCTCCGGCGACGTGGCGCGTCGTTACGGCGATCACGGCATGGACGAACACCCGATTCTGCTAAGGCTCACAGGCGCTGCGGGTCAGAGCTTGGGCGCATGGAATGCGGGTGGCGTGCATATCGACCTCACCGGCGAAGCCAACGACGGCGTCGGCAAAGGCATGGCCGGTGGCCGCATCGTGGTGCGCCCACCGGCGGATTCGCCCTTCGCTACTCAAGACGCCGCCATCATCGGCAACACCTGCCTGTACGGCGCCACCGACGGCGAGCTGTACGCCGCCGGCCGCGCGGGCGAGCGTTTCGCGGTACGCAATTCCGGCGCGCTCGCTGTGGTGGAAGGCGCAGGCGATCACTGCTGCGAGTACATGACCGGCGGCGTCGTTGCCGTGCTCGGCAAGGTCGGCCTCAACTTCGGCGCGGGCATGACTGGCGGCTTCGCTTATGTGCTCGACATCGAGCGCACCTTCGTCGACTGCTACAACCACGAGCTGGTGGACATCCTGCGCATCTCGCCTGAAGGCATGGAGCACTACATGCAGCATCTACGCGGGTTGGTGGCGCGTCATGTCGAACTGACCGGCAGCGATTGGGGGCGCCACATCCTGCGCGACTTCCGTGGCCTGCAATACAAGTTCTGGTTGGTGAAGCCCAAGGCGGCAAGTCTGGCGGCGCTGGCGGAAGAGCTGAGGAGCGCGGCATGAGCGACAAGATCTTCCAGTTCCTCAATGTGTCGCGACAGACCCCGCGTACCGTGCCGGTATCCATCCGCGTACTCGGCTACGGCGAGATCTCCGGTGATTTCGGTTCGCCCCAGGCCGCCACGCAGGCCGAACGTTGCATTGATTGCGGCAATCCGTACTGCGAACACGCGTGCCCCGTGCACAACTACATTCCGAATTGGTTGAAGCTGGTGCAGGAAGGTCGCTTGATGGAAGCGGCTACGCTGATGCACGAGACCAACCCTTTACCGGAAATATGCGGCCGCGTGTGCCCTCAGGACCGTCTATGCGAAGGTGCCTGCACGTTGGAACAAACCGCGTTCGGCGCGGTGACCATTGGCAGCATCGAGCGCTGGGTGACCGATGAAGCGTTACGTCAGGGCTGGCGGCCGGATCTCTCTGCCGTGGTGGAAACCGGCAGGCGCGTCGCCCTTGTTGGTGCCGGCCCCGCCGGCCTGGCCTGTGCTGATCGCCTTTGTCGCGCTGGCATCGCAGCGGACGTCTACGATCGACAGAGCGAGATTGGTGGACTGCTGACCTTCGGTATTCCCCCTTTCAAGCTGGACAAGGGTGTGGTTCGTACGCGTCGCGAGCTGCTCGAAGGGATGGGGGTGCGCTTCCTGCTGAATTGTGAAGTGGGGCGTGACATCGAGTTTGGTCAGTTGCTGGACGAGTACGACGCCGTGTTTGTGGGCACGGGTGCCTACACTTACGTTGATGCGGCGTTGCCCGGTCGCGACCTGCGCGGTGTCCATGATGCGCTGCCGTTCCTGATTGCCAACACCGAGCGCTTGCTGAGGGATGAAGCACCGCCACCGGCTTTTGACTTCCGTGGCAAACACGTGGTGGTGCTGGGTGGTGGCGACACCGGCATGGACTGCAATCGCACCGCCATTCGCTTGGGTGCGTCCAGCGTTACCTGCGTCTATCGCCGCGATGAGGCCAATATGCCGGGGTCGGCGCGCGAGGTGAATTACTGCAAGGAGGAGGGTGTCACTTTCCTGTTCCAGCGGCAGCCGTTGGAAATTCTTGGTGGTGCGCGTGGCAACGTACGCGGCGTGCGTGTTGTTGAGACCGCACTTGTTGATGATGGATCGGGTCGTTTGCGTCCACAGAATGTGGCCGGGTCGGAGTATGTGATCGACGCGGATGTGGTGATTCAGTCGTTCGGTTTCCTGCCGAGTCCGCCGGATTGGTTGCGGTCGCATGGCGTGGTACTCGATAGGACGGGGCGTGTCATTACTGGTGCAGACGGGGCGTTGCCGCATCAGACAAGTCATCCGCAGATCTTCGCGGGTGGCGACAATGTGCGCGGGGCGGATCTGGTGGTGCGGGCGGTGTATGACGGGAGGGAGGCGGCGGCTTCGATGGTGAGGATGTTGAGTGAGGTGGAGTCGACAGCATTCGCACACGCGTAGCAGCTTTCTTTCACTTCTCTCATTTGGGGAGATGGTTGAGGTGAGGGGGTGAGCTCGCAATAACGCGTGTCCCCCTCACCGTCATCCCCGCGAAGGCGGGGATCCAGTGACTTTGCTCTCGGCTCTGAACAAGGCGCTGCCGCCAGCGTGCCGCCTACGCGGCGGGCGTTTCGATCGTCTGCCGACGCTCGAGTCACTTTTCTTTTGCTGGCCCAAAAGAAAAGTAACCCAAAGAAAACGGCCTCAAGAGCGGGGTGATCGTAGCGTCGTGGTTAATACGAGCCTTGGCACTAACGAAGCTCTGAACGTCACGATCGCCCGACACGTGTTACGGCTACACCGCAACGCGCCATGGCGAAGAGGACTTAAAGCGGAGGCTCGCGTCGGTGCACGCTAGGCGTTCGCGATGCACCGCACTTCTCCCTCTCCCCTCCGGGGAGAGGGCTGGGGTGAGGGGCCAATCTTGCGACGACGGATGTTCATGCGCGCGGCCATCCTTCAGCGCAGCTCTCGCTCGGCAGCTAACGGGAACAGAGCGCTAGCGCAGCACGGTCTCACCTTTGCGCTACGCTTGCTCGCCCCCAAGACCCACCGGAACCCAACCCCATGCGCCTCGGCCTCGCCGCCAACCAACTCCATCACGCCCATGCGGATGCCGCGCTCTTCCGCTGGTTGCGTGCCTGCGAGGCTGGCATTCGCGAACTGAATCTGGGGCTGCACGCCGTGGGCCGCACCTACGACACCATTCATCGCACCGGTTATCTGGATGGCTATGCACCGCTGAAGCGTTATCCCTATGGGCGCGAGGGTGGCCTGATGAAGTTGGTCGCCGAGGTGGTTGGCTTGGGTGACGATCGTGTGTTGGACGGCGCGATCTACCTGATCGATCCGGTCGATCCGTCATCGATTTTTCCCGAGGCGGTGGCGCTGAAGCGTCAGTGCGTGATTCACGGTAAACCCTTCATCTCTACCGTGGCCTCTGCACGGGATTGGATTGAGATGGAGCGTATCCATGCCGGGATGGCGCTGGATCCCGGCGCGAATGGGTTTTACGCGTTGGAGACGCAGACTGTTGCGCTGATTGCACACGATGCGATGAAGCCGCAGATGCTCGCGTATGCCGCTGAGCACTTCGATGTGCTGTCGCGCTTTGCGCATCGCGTCGGCACGGGAACGACGGGGCAACGTTTGAACGAGCTGGCCTGGAGTCGCGGTTGGCCGGCGGAGGTGCCGTGGGTGACGCGCTATCAGAGTGGCCCGATGGGTGGGGATGCGCAGATTGCGGATCTGGTGCTGGAGCGGCGCTGCCAGCGCGCGATCTTCTTTGAAGACCCGCATGTGGCGCGGCAGCATGAGGCGGATATCCAGCTGCTGGAGCGTGCGGTCACCACTCGAACCGATGATGCGGTGTGCATGACTTCGCCGCGCGTGGCGGAGCGTTGGGCGGCGGCTGTGCGCAGACGTTGATCGCGCATGCTGGCGCTCGAGGAGACGCTAGCTGACAATGGTTGGCATATGCCGGGAGCCGCTTCGATATGTGCCTGATCGCCTTCGCATGGCAGGTTCACCCACGCTGGCGGCTATTGCTGGCTGGCAATCGTGATGAGTTCCACGCGCGGCCAAGTCTGCCCTTGGCACGTTGGGAAACGCTGCCGATTATCGCAGGGAAGGATTTGGAAGCCGGTGGCACCTGGCTCGGTGTTACTGACGGTGGGCGCTGCAGTGTCGTCACCAATGTGCGTGATCCACGCGATCCGCAACATGGGCGCTCACGTGGACTGCTTGCGCTGGATTACCTCGGCGGGGCCGCGGATGCATCCTCACACGCCGAAGCGCTGCTGAAGACCGCGGCGGACTACCGTCCATTCAATCTGCTGACCTTCGATGCCAAGCACGCGTTTTATCTCGGCAATCGACCCGATGCGCGTGCCCAGGCGGTGACGCCAGGCGTTCATGGTCTTTCCAATGCCGATTTCAACACGCCGTGGCCCAAGACGCGCGCGTTGATGCAGCGATTGCAGGCATGGATTGATGCAGGCCATGACGATGAGTTCGCGCCATTGTTCGAAGCGCTTGCCGACCCCCGTGGCTATCCCGATGACGAGCTGCCCGATACAGGTGTAGGTCTGGAACGGGAGCGTTGGCTGTCGTCCGCCTTCATACGCGGCGAGCACTACGGCACGCGCGCCAGCACGGTGGTGGCGATTGGGCACGATGGTCGCGGCGTAGTGGTGGAGCGGCGCTTTGGGCCGTTTGGTCGCGAGGAGGGTGAGACGGCCATGCCGTTCTCGCCCTGATGCCACCATCTAATGTAGGAGCGCACTTGTGCGCGACCGCGGCACGTCGGTCGCGCACAAGTGC
>NZ_JBVQCI010000019.1:0-40156 GCF_055702865.1 Dyella sp. PARNA 12/25
CCCCCCCCCCCCCCCCCCCCCCCCCCCCCCCCCCCCGCTACATACATTACGACTGTTTTGCCGCCGCCTGAGCGGCCTCACAATCCTGCTGGGTCTTCTGCATGGTGAAACCCTCACCCTTGCACGAGTTCTGGCCTTTGCACGAATTAGTGGCCTGCTTGCAAGCGCCCTTGCCTTTGCAGGATGACGAGTGCATGCACTTCACGCTGGCGGTATCACCGGTGTTGCCGGCGGTCTTGTCCGCCGCGGATGCGGACATCGACGTCACGGCGAACAAGCCGGCAACCATCATCGCCATGGCTGCGCCGTTGAGTTTGCTGGTCTTCATGGATGGCTCCTGTACGGTGTCATTGAGGTATTGCCGGGCCCGGCGACTCGATCGACCGAGCGAACTCCGACGAGGGGCATTGTTGACCTGACGACGTGAACTGGCTGTCCCCGGGCGTCCCGCTTTTGTGCCCAATCGTCCGGCTGCCAGAAGCCGCGTGCGGCGTGACGAACGATCGGACTGAGGGCAAGAAAGCATGGACGTCTGAACATGGCGGATGGTGATGATGCTTTGCATGATGTCACCACATCAACACGCCGGAACTCGCTGTCATGCGCACCTCCCTCGCTACCAAGGCTTCGCGCCTGCTTCACTTGTTGCATGCCATCGAATGGCTGGGGCCACTAACCATGCGCCTGGTCTTCGGGTACTTCTGGCTGGAGACAGGCATAGGCAAGGTTCACAACCTCGACGCCTTCGTCCAGCGCTTCATGAGCTGGGGCATTCCCTTCCCCGCTTTCAGCGCAACGCTCTCCGCATGGACCGAGTTGCTTGGCGGCCTGCTGATCATGCTTGGCTTGTTCACGCGGCTGGTGTGCATCCCCATGATCATCAACATGGCGGTGGCCGTGACCCTGGTCGTATCGACGAATCTGATGGGCCTGGATGATTACGTCGAAGCCGACGAAATCGTCTACAGCTTGATCTTCTTCTGGCTGCTGATTGCAGGTCCGGGCAAGGTGAGTCTGGACACGCTGCTGGCGCGGGCACTTGGCATCCGCACATCGGACGGCGTTGGCGATAGCCACAAGCGCATTGCCGCCGTCGCCGATTGATTCGGCACCCACCGGAGTAGCTGTGTTTATGAAAACATCATCATTAATCCGCTTGCTTGCGGCACCGCTGCTGTTCGCGACAGGTATCGCCATCGCCGACGAAGTGCCCTTCGATCAGGCCAAGTACGCGCAGGCCTTGGCTGCGGGGAAACCCGTGGTGGTTTACCTGCACGCCGATTGGTGCCCCACTTGCCGCGCGCAGAAGCCGATCGTCGACAAGCTATCGAAGGAAGCATCGTTCCAACCCGTGACGATCTTCGTTGCGGACTTTGACAAGGAAACTGCCCTAGAGAAAGCGCTGAAGGTGAATCACCAGTCCACCTTCGTGGTCTTCAAGAAGGGACATGAGGTGACGCGCTCCACTGGGCAAACCGACGAGGCGGTCATTCGCGCCACGTTGCAGCAGGCACTTTGATGGACTTCGGACTCGGCACCTATGCGCTTGGATTTCTCGCGGGTACCGCCACGCTGCTGTCACCGTGCGTCTTGCCCATACTGCCGATTCTGATTGCCGCATCGCTGTCGCGTCATCGTTGGGGCGGCGCCATGCTCGCACTAGGCCTTAGCCTGTCGTTTGCGTTGTCGGGAACGCTCATCGCCACGCTGGGCGCATCCGCAGGTTTCGCGCCGGACACGTTCCGTCGCATAGCGGCGGCACTGATGGTGGTGTTCGGTTTGGTGATGCTGGTGCCGCGTTGGCAAACCACGTTCTCAACGATAGCTTCTCGCATGGGCAACGTCGGTCAGCAGGCGCTGGGCAAGGTGCATGGCGAAGGTTGGCTGAGTCAGTTGGTCATCGGCCTTTTGCTAGGCCTGGTATGGAGCCCCTGTGTTGGCCCAACTCTGGGAGCAGCCACGACACTTGCAGCTCAAGGCAGGAACTTGAGCCAGATTGCGCTACTGATGATGGTGTTTGGTCTGGGCGCAGGGCTGCCCTTGCTTGTGCTGAGCACAGCCTCCAACACCACGTTCACGCGCCTACGCGGCACGCTGGTTTCAACGGGCCATAGGATCAAGGCGTGGCTCGGTGTCTGCTTTGTGCTGGTCGGCGTGCTGATCCTCACGGGCACCGATCACCGACTCGAAGCCTGGCTGCTATCCATCAGCCCAGACTGGCTGACACGGTTCACCACATCACTGTGATCCAACGAGAGTGATCGCCATGACGCAGACCCGGTCCTTCCGCGATCCACTCGATCATTGCACGGCGTTCGTGTTGGCCGGTGGCGGTAGCCTGGGTGCGGTAGAGGTGGGCATGCTGCAAGCACTGTTGGCCTGGGGTGAGAAACCGGCCTTTGTCATCGGCGCTTCAGCCGGCGCCATCAACGCGGCCTACTTCGCAGCGGATCCTTGCCTTGATGGCGTCACACGACTGGAGCGGCTGTGGTGCGCCATGCGCAGGCGCGACGTGTTTCCACTGAACTGGCGATCGGTGATCGGCATGCTGCGTCGTCGCGATTATCTGGTGGATTCAGATGGGCTGCGTGCGCTACTGGAGCGCCACCTGACGTATCAGCGACTCGAACTTGCACCACTGCCAGTACACGTCGTGGCATCGGACATGCTCACCGGCGAGGAGGTTCTGCTGTCCAGCGGACCGGTGGTGGATGCGGTGCTCGCAAGCGCCGCCATTCCCGGTGTATTCCCACCTGTGCGACTTCATGGACGGTTGCTGGTGGACGGCGGCGTGAGCAACAACGCTCCCATTTCGACCGCGGCCAAGCTGGGCGCCACTCGCATCATCGTGCTGCCCACGGGCTTCGCCTGCGCTATCGAACGAATACCTTCAGGCGCCATCGCGCGCGCCATGCATGCGTTGAGTCTGCTGGTCTCGCGGCAGCTGGTAACCGATGCAGAGCGATTCACCAAAGGCCCAGTAGAGCTACGAATCGTACCAAGTTTGTGTCCATTGGATATCTCGCCTTACAACTACGACGTTGCGAACCATCTCATCGATCGGTCGCGCGCATGCACTCAGGCCTGGTTGGAAAGCGGCGGTCTGGACAAACCGGGCATCCCCGATGGGCTTCACGAGCATACGCATGTCGCTGCGCATTGATTCAATCGATCGCAACGCAGTACACATGCGGCGACCTCACCCACCATAAAAAAGCCCCGCCTAAGCGGGGCTTTTTTTTATCAGCTCAACTGACCATGGCAATGCTTGAACTTCTTGCCGGAGCCACAGGGGCAAGGATCGTTTCGACCCACGCGCGCGCCTTCGTGGGCATGACCCGCCGGTACCGCCATACTGCCGGCGGCAACCGCTTCGGCGTCCGCGCCCAGCGCCGCCACCGGTGCACCACCGCCGCTCGCCAGCATCTGGCGCTGCAAGCGCTCGGCGAGGCGCTGCTGCTCGGCTTCCATCGCAGCGACTTCTTCCTCGCTGCGCACGCGCACACGCGCGAGCATCTGCACCACTTCGGACTTGATGCGGTCGAGCATGCTGGAGAACAGTTCGAACGACTCGCGCTTGAACTCCTGCTTGGGCTGCTTCTGCGCATAGCCGCGCAGATAAATGCCCTGACGCAGGTAGTCCATGCTCGCCAGGTGTTCCTTCCAGGCGTTGTCGACCACGCTGAGCATGATGTGCTTCTCGAGCTGGCGCATGGTTTCGCCGCCAATCTGCTGCTCCTTGGCCTTGAACAACTGCTCGATGCCCTCGCGCACATGCTCGAGGATCATCTTGTCCTCGATTTCGTGCTGCTGCTCAACCCAGTGCTTGAGATCCAACGACAGGCCGAACTCGCTTTCCAGCTCGCGATCGACGCCGGCAAGATCCCACTGTTCGTCGATGCTGCCAGCGGGCACGTAACGGTGCACCAGATCCGTGACCACGTCGTCACGAATGTCGGCAATGGTGTCGGAGACATCGTCCACTTCCAGCAGCTCGTCGCGCTGGCGGTAGATCACCTTGCGCTGGTCGTTGGCGACGTCATCGAACTCCAGCAGGTGCTTGCGGATGTCGAAGTTGTGCTGCTCGACCTTGCGCTGCGCTTTTTCGATCTGACGGCTGACCATGCGGTCTTCCAGCGCATCGTCTTCCTTCATGCCGAACATGCGCATCCAGCGACCGACCCAATCACCGGCGAAGATACGCAGCAGGTTGTCTTCCAGCGACAGGTAGAAGCGCGAGGAACCCGGGTCACCTTGACGACCGGAACGGCCACGCAGCTGGTTGTCGATACGACGAGACTCATGGCGCTCGGTACCGACAATGTGCAGACCGCCCGAGGCGAGCACTTTCTCGTGCAGCTTCTTCCAATCCGCCTTGATCTTGGCGCGATCGGCATCGGTCGCCGTTTCTGGCAGCGCAGCCAGCGCAGCCTCAAGGCTGCCGCCAAGCACGATGTCGGTACCGCGACCCGCCATGTTGGTGGCGATGGTCACCGAGCCCGGCGCGCCGGCCTGGGCCACGATGTGCGCTTCGCGTTCGTGCTGCTTGGCGTTGAGCACTTCGTGCGGAATCTTTTCCTTGCGCAACAGGTCCGACAGCAACTCGGACACTTCGATGGACGTGGTGCCCACCAGCACGGGCTGGCCGCGCTTGTTGCAATCCTTGATGTCCTCGATCACATGGTTGTACTTGGCCTGCTGGCCAAGGAAGACCATGTCGGAGTTGTCCTTGCGGACCATCGGCTTGTGGGTGGGAATCACCACCACTTCCAGGCCGTAGATCTGCTGGAATTCGTACGCTTCCGTATCCGCCGTACCGGTCATTCCGGACAGCTTCTTGTACATGCGGAACAGGTTCTGGAAGGTGATGGTGGCCAGCGTCTGGTTTTCGCGCTGAATCGGCACGCCTTCCTTTGCTTCCACTGCCTGATGCAGGCCATCCGACCAGCGGCGACCCGCCAGCGTGCGGCCGGTGAACTCGTCCACGATCACCACTTCGCCATCGCGCACGATGTAATCCACGTCGCGGTGGTAAATGGCATTGGCGCGCAGCGCGGCGTTGAGGTGATGCACCACGGCTAGGTTCTTGGAGTCGTACAGGCCGCTGTCGGCTTCGATCACACCGGCCTGGCGCAGCAGTTCGTCGGCGTGCGACATGCCTTCCTCAGACAGATGCACCTGCTTCTGCTTTTCATCGACCCAATAGTCGCCCGGGCCGTCTTCCACCTGCTGGCGAATCATCCTGGGAACAATCTTGTTCACCGCGATGTACAGCTGCGGCGAATCTTCTGCCGGGCCGGAGATGATCAGCGGCGTACGCGCTTCGTCGATAAGGATCGAGTCCACTTCGTCGACGATGGCGTAGTGCAGGCCGCGCTGGTAGCGCTGGTCCTTGCTGAGCGCCATGTTGTCGCGCAGATAGTCGAAGCCGAATTCGTTGTTGGTGCCGTAAGTGATGTCGGCCGCATAGGCCACATGCTTGTCGGCGTGATCCATGCCCGGCCACACCACACCCGTGGTCAGGCCAAGGAAACCGTACAGCTTGCCCATCTGGCCAGAGTCGCGGCGAGCGAGGTAATCGTTCACCGTCACCACGTGCACGCCCTTGCCTTCCAGCGCATTGAGGTACACAGGCAGGGTAGCGACCAGGGTCTTGCCTTCACCGGTGCGCATTTCGGCAATGCGGCCGGAGTGCAGCACCATGCCGCCGATCAGCTGCACGTCGTAGTGGCGCATGCCGAGCACGCGCTTGGCGCCTTCGCGCACCGTGGCAAATGCCTCCGGCAGCAACTTGTCGAGCGATTCGCCCGCGGCGAGTCGCTGCTTGAACTCGTCGGTCTTGGCGCGCAGCGCCTCGTCGCTCAGCTTCTCGAACTCAGGTTCCAGCGCGTTGATGCGCGCAACATTCTTGGAGAGCTGGCGCAGCACGCGTTCATTGCGGCTACCGAAAAGGCTCGTCAGGGCACGGTTGAGCATCGATCTTCCGGATCAGGATTCATGAGCCGCCCGCCCGGCAAATCCGGGCAGGACGAAAGGATTGATGATACTAGGGTCGGCGGGCTATCCCAAACGCCGTACCGCTGGCGCCCTGCGGCACCGCGGCTCGCGCTGCGCCACCTCACGGCCGGTCCCAGGCGGATCCCCCGATCATCGTCCCACGCTAGGAGTGGCGGCAGGCGCACTTGCTTTCAAGGGCGGCACGAGGCCGCCCGCACTGGGCGCTCAGCGGTGATTCTTTACGAATGCCAGCGGATTGACCACGCGGCCTTGGTACCACACCTCGAAATGCACGTGGGAACCGGTGGAGCGCCCCGTAGAGCCCGCCTCAGAGATCACGTCACCCACATGCACGCGCTGACCAGGACGCACGTCCAGCTTGCTGTTGTGGGCGTAGCGGGTCATGTAGCCGTTGCCGTGGTCAATTTCGATCACGTCGCCATAGCCGGGGCGTACGCCCGAGTAGGTCACCATGCCCTCCGCCACGGCATGCACCGGCGTACCGGTGGGGGCGGAGATATCTAGACCCGTGTGATAGGCCGCATGCCCACTGAACGGATCCGGGCGGCCACCGAAATAGGAAGAGATGTAGCCCTCGACCGGCATGCCGGTGGGCTTGAGATTGGACTCGATCCTGGCGTCCAGCAGCAGGCTCTGCAGCGCGGAAAGCTGCGCCTGCTGGCTATCGAACTGGTTGGCCAGCTGATTGATGCTGGTATCAAGGGTCTGCGGAAGCGCGTAGCCGTTGTCCGCGGTGTTGTCTTCCACACCACCGACCGCGGGCGACTGGTCGAAATTGAACTCGCCGTCATCGAGCTTGCCGACGTGGGTCAAACGTTCACCGAGGGCATTGAGTCGCGTCGATTGCGCCTGCAACTGCCCGAGTTTCACTGCCAATGCGTCGACATCGCGCTGGGCATCCTTGCGGACGCCTGCCAGCTGCTGATTCTGCTGCTGCACTTGCTGCCGAAGGCGCTTGATTTCCGATAGCGCCCGGTCATGCGGGCTGGCAACCACCATGGCCACCGCACCACCCAGGGCGGCGCAACCCAGCACCGCGGCTGCTGCCAACCCGAACAAGCGCCAGCGCAGCCGCCGGTCGGCCAGATCTAGAGTTTTCGGCACCTTTTTGGTGCGTGACACAAGTATGATTTGCATGTCTTTCCACGTCGAAGATGTCGGCACCCATGCAGCGCGACGCTCCACCACCCCATCGCTCTCGCCGCACCGGTTCCGGCCTCAAAGCCATCACCGAGTTTGGCCCCATTGCCTCACTGGCCCGCAAAGCCCGTGAGCTGGATGCGTTGGATCGCGCACTACGCCAGACGTTACCGTCACCACTCCGCGAGCAGGTTCGATTCGCCAACCTGCAAAACGGCCGTCTCGTTTTTCTGGCCCCGTCCCCGGCTCTGGCCGCCAGGCTGCGCCTTCTCCAGACGCAAATCCTCTCGACCGCACGTGCTGTGGGCACGTACGCCAGTTCAGTCACCGTGAAAGTGGCCCCCCCACCACCGGCAGAAATCTGGCCGGATCGGTCAAAACCGCTTTCGCCTGCCGCTGCCTCTCACCTGAGAATTGCAGCGGCATCAACAACAGACCCCGAACTACGGGAACTGTTCCTCGAGCTGGCGTCCGTCGCCGAAATTTCTGATTCCAAGTCCGGCGAAGACCCGGGCTGACACCCAGCTTCCGCCGACTCCATTGCAGTACTCCCCTGACACCGACTCGAAAGCCGGTGCGGTTGGCTTTATAACACGCCCCCACGGACCTGACAGACCCTGATGTCATCAGTACGTGAACAGCTGCAGATGGAAGGGGCGAGGTATATCACAAAACGAACGGCCGCGTCCCAAGGACGCGGCCGTTCAGTTTGTTCAGGTTTGTCGAGGACTTAGCTGATCGGTGGTCGATCAGATGGCCTGAGCAGGATGGGCGTAGGAGATCGGCGAGGTGGCCGGATCGTCCGCAAAGCTGACTTCTTCCCAAGCCGAGGCATCGGCCATCAGGGTGCGCAGCAGCTTGTTGTTGAGCTCGTGACCCGACTTGTGGGCGTAGTAGGCACCCACCAGGCTGTGGCCCAGCAGATACAGGTCGCCGATGGCGTCGAGGATCTTGTGCTTCACGAACTCGTCTTCGTAGCGAAGGCCGTCTTCGTTGAGCACACGGTAGTCGTCCAGCACAACGGCGTTGTCCATCGAACCGCCGAGCGCCAGGTTGTGTTCGCGCAGCATCTCGATGTCGCGCATGAAGCCGAACGTACGGGCGCGGCTCACTTCCTTCACGAACGAGGTGGTGGAGAAATCGATCTCCGCCTTGGACGTGCGCTTGCTGATGATCGGGTGATTGAATTCGATCGAGAAGCCGACCTTGAAGCCTTCAAACGGCTCAAAGCTGGCCCACTTGTCGCCTTCCTGCACCTTGATCGGCTTCTTGATGCGGATGAAACGCTTGGCGGCGTTCTGCTCTTCGATACCGGCCGACTGCAGCAGGAACACGAAGGGACCCGCGCTGCCATCCATGATCGGCACTTCAGGGGCGGACAAGTCAACATAGGCATTGTCGATGCCCAGGCCCGCCATCGCGGAAAGCAGATGCTCGACAGTAGACACGCGCACATTGCCGTTCACCAGGGTGGTGGACAAGCGAGTGTCACCGACGTTGTCGGGACGCGCATGAATCTCGACGGGCGGATTCAGATCGGTACGGCGAAACACGATGCCCGTATTCGGGGCAGCGGGACGAAGCGTCATGTACACCTTGTCGCCGGTATGCAGACCGACGCCGGTGGCGCGAATGATGTTCTTGAGCGTACGCTGCTTGATCATTTTTTGGGTACCTGTAAGGGGCAGCAGCCTAATTAGGGGACGGATGCTAACACAGTCTTAACCTGTGAAAAGCCAACCCGCGCCACAAACTCTGATCACCCTTTCATGTTCCTTTCATTCATGAAAGAAAATCACCCGTAGGGCAATCAGAAAATTTCCTAATATCTTCATAGACTTGGGCAGACGCAGCGCCCCGTACCGGGACGGGATCCGGTAACGGGACGCTGGACCAACCCGGAATCATTCCAGGCGGTCGTGCGCCATCCCTGAAGCACAGTCTTTGAAGCCTTACGTACCTGAGAACGAACGCCGGACCATGTCAGCCGGCCTGCCAAGCTCGGGCGCAAAGGCTGTCGCCAAGGGACCCCGCTTCCACGGAATCCTTCGCGATTTGTCACTGACAAGTGAAACCAGCGTTTTGTTCAATTTTTCTTCAAATTATTTGCTCAGTTAGTTTTCTCAGTCCGCCTGGCGGCGCAGGAAGGCCGGGATATCCAAGTAGTCGAAGCTTGGATCGGCGCTCTTGGCCGGTCCATTCGTGTCCGTACGGCTGGTGGTGACCGGCTCAGCCTGGGCGTAATCCACCACTTCGTTGCCGGTGCCGGTACGCAGCACCACCGGACGCGGACGCTGGCGCATTTCCACCTGCTGGGTCATCACCGGGCGCTGCGGCTGGCGGGCAGCGTTGGCGCGGTTGAGGCCGGTGGCCACCACGGTGACGCGCACGTCATCCTGCATTTCCGGATCGAGCGAGGTGCCCATGACTACGGTGGCGTCTTCGCTGGCGAAGTCGTGGATGACGCGACCGATCTCGTCGAACTCGCGCATGGTCAGATTCGGGCCGGCGGTGACGTTTACCAAGATGCCGCAGGCACCGTTGAGGTTGACGTCTTCCAGCAGCGGGTTGTTGATGGCGGCTTCGGCAGCGGCCTGGGCGCGATCGTCACCGCGAGCGGTGCCCGAGCCCATCATGGCCATGCCCATTTCGGACATCACCGTGCGCACGTCGGCAAAGTCGACGTTGATCAGGCCCGGAGCCGTGATCAAATCGGCGATGCCCTGCACGGCGCCGAGCAACACGTCGTTGGCGGCCTTGAACGCATTGAGAAGCGTCACTTCGCGACCGAGCACCGACAACAGCTTCTCGTTCGGCACGGTGATCAGCGAATCGACGTGCTGCGAGAGGTCCTCGATACCCTTCATCGCCACCTGCATGCGGCGACGGCCTTCAAACGGGAACGGCTTGGTGACGACAGCCACCGTCAGGATGCCCTTCTCCTTGGCCAGCTGAGCAACCACCGGGGCTGCGCCCGTGCCGGTACCACCGCCCATGCCGGCGGTGATGAACACCATGTCGGCGCCGTTGAGCATCTCTTCGATGCGCTCACGATCTTCCAGCGCGGCCTGGCGACCCACTTCCGGGTTGGCGCCGGCGCCCAGACCCTTGGTGACGTTGGCACCCAGCTGCAGGTGCGTACGAGAGCCGCAGGTCTTCATGGCCTGCGAGTCGGTATTGGCGACGACGAATTCGACGCCTTCGATGTTTGCATTCAGCATGTGCGCCACGGCGTTGCCGCCGCCACCGCCCACGCCGACGACCTTGATGACTGCATTCGGTGCGAGTTTTTCGATCAGTTCAAACATTTCCCGTCCTCCGTAGAGCTTCGTTGTCGTTGTAACCAACGGGTGCTGACGTTCCTGTCGCCCCGTGGTGGCGGACGAACATCCATTCGTCCATGGCGGGGCCTCATGCCCCATCCCTTTCAAAAATTCTTGGTAAGCCAGCCGCGCAGCTTATCGACCAGGCCACCGACGCTGCCGCCACTGGGGCCGCTCGCGCGCATGCCGCCGGTGCGGGCGCCATGCAACAGCAGGCCCACGCCGGTGGAATGCAGCGGATTGGAGACGACCTCACCCAGGCCTGACACGTGCTGCGGCACGCCGATACGCACCATCTTGTGGAAGATCTCCTCGGCCAGTTCCAGCGCGCCCTCCATGCGGGATGCGCCACCAGTGAGCACGACGCCGGCAGCGACCAGGCTCTCGTAGCCGGAACGGCGAAGTTCGTCCTGCACCATCTCGAAGATTTCCTCGTAGCGCGCCTGTACCGACTGCGCCAGCGACTGACGAGCGAGGCGGCGCGGCGGACGATCGCCCACGCTCGGCACCTGAATGGTTTCTTCCGCGTGCGCCAGCTGCGCCAGTGCGCAGGCGTACTTGATCTTGATCTCCTCGGCATGCGCAGTCGGCGTGTGCACGCCGTAGGCGATGTCGTTGGTCACCTGATCGCCACCCACCGGCAGCGACTTGGTGTAGCGGATCGCGCCCTGCGTATAAATGGAGATATCGGTGGTACCTGCACCGATGTCCACCAGGCACACGCCCAGTTCGCGTTCGTCATCGGTCAGCACCGACTTGGCGCTGGCCACAGCCGAAGGCACCAGCTCGTCGACGGTCAGTCCGCAGCGCTGGATGCACTTGCTGATGTTCTGCACGGCTGCTGCCGCGCCAGTCACCAGATGCACGCTTGCTTCCAGGCGCACGCCGCTCATACCCACCGGCGAGCGGATGCCGTCCTGGCCATCGATGCGGTACTCCTGCGACTCCTTGTAGAGCACCTTGCGATCGGCAGGAATCGCCACGGCGCTGGCGGCCTCCAGCACCTGCTCCAGATCACCCGGGGTCACTTCGCGATCGCGGATCGCGGCGGTGCCGTGCGAGTTCTTGGTCTCCAGGTGGCTGCCCGATATGGAGGCGTAGACCGAGCGGATATCGCAGCCCGCCATCAGCTCGGCCTCTTCGACCGCGCGCTGGATGGAGTGCACGGTGGATTCGATATCCACCACCGAGCCGCGCTTCATGCCGCGCGACACGTGCGTGCCGATACCGATCACTTCGATCGGTTCACCGGGTTCGTATTCGCCGACGATCGCCACCACTTTCGAGGTGCCGATGTCGAGGCCGACCACCAGTTGCTTGTCGTTCTTGGTCTTCATGTGCGGGGTGAGCCTCCAGCGTTCACGGTGCTCGCTTGCGGCGGCCATCGAACGGCAAATCCATTGGTGTAACGAAGATCGGCATAGGCAAAGCCCTCAGAGTGGCCAGCCATCAGCTGCGGATAAACATCGAGGAAACGGCGCAGGCGACGTCCGGCCTGTTCGCGATCGCCGACGACGATCTGCGCACCGTTGCTCGTGGTGAGGCTCCAGCTGCCACGCTCGGTGAGCGAGACGCCAGTGATTTTCAGTTTGGTGTTCGCGAAAGCTTTCTGTGTTTCGGCGTAGAAGCTCACTACTTCAGCCAAGCGCGCATCGGGGCCGCGCAGATCCGGCAGTTCCGTGTTCGCCTCGACGTCCGGCACCTCAAACACCAGGCCCTGGCGACTGATCAGCTTCTTCTCGTTCCAGCGTGCAAACGGCTGACGTTCATAGATGCGCAGAATCAAGGTGTCTGGCCAGCGCTTGCGAGCCTCCACCGATTCCACCCACGGCAACGCCGCTACTGCCTTCTGCACGGCATCCAGGTCGAGCGCGAAGAACCCCTTGCCGAGACGCGGCATGACCACCGAACGGAGCTCGTCCTCGGTCACATGCTTGAACTCGGCTTGCACCGTCAGCTGGGTCACCGGCCAACGATTGGCCGCAAACCATCCGCGCAGCACGCCGACAACCGGCAGCGCCACGAGCGCGATGGCCAAAACCCAGGCAACGAGGCGGATGGTTCCCCTCACACGCCCTCCCGGAAGCTCGTTTCCAGCACGCGCCAGCACAGCGTCTGGTAGTCGATGCCCGCCACCGCGGCGGCCTTGGGCACCAGCGAATGCGAGGTCATGCCCGGCGCGGTATTCACTTCCAGCAGCCAGTTGCGGCCCTGCTTGTCGCGCATGATGTCGACACGACCCCAGCCCCAGCAGGCCAGCGCGTCGAACGCTCGCAAGGCGAGCTCCTGCATCTCGCGCTCGTCGTCGCCGCGCAGGCCCGGACAGATGTACTGGGTGTCCTCGGCAATGTACTTGGCGTTGTAGTCGTAGTACTCGCCCTTGGGCACGATGTTGATGGTGGCAAGCACCTGGCGATTGAGGATGCCGACGGTGTACTCGCCGCCCTCGATCAGGGTTTCCATCAGCATGTCGCCGGGATACTTCTGCGCGAGTTCGACGGCGGCGTCCAGATCCTCTTCCTTGAACACGCGGGTCACGCCCACGCTGGAGCCTTCCCAGGCCGGCTTCACGATCAGCGGAAAGCCGACTTCGCGCGCCGCGGCATGCACATCTGCGCCGCGCGGCAGCGCCTTGAACTTGGGCGTGGGGAGACCGATGGCCTGCCACACCAGCTTGGCGCGGATCTTGTCGAGCGACAGCGCCGAGCCGAGCACGCCAGAACCCGTGAACGGCACGCGCAGCGATTGCAGAGCACCCTGCAATTCACCGTTTTCGCCACCACCGCCGTGCAGGATGTTGAACACGCGGGCAAAGTGGCCAGCACGCACCGCATCGAGCAGCGCGGGAATGCCGTCGATCGCATGCGCATCGACACCTCGCGCCTGCAGCGCGGCCAGCACGTTGCGGCCGGAGTCCAGCGACACCTCGCGCTCGGCCGAGCTACCGCCCATGACAACGGCGACGCGGCCAAACTGTGCGGGATCGGTAATCGTCTTGCTCACTTATGAGTCCTCAGGTTGCCGGCCTGCGCCAGCTCCACCGCCGCCGCGCCGATATCGCCGGCGCCGAGCAGCAGCAATAAGTCGCCGTCGCGCAGCAGCGCGGGCAGCGTTTCTTTCAGTTCACGCGGATGCTCGATCAGCACCGGATCCACCTTGCCCCGCGCGCGCACGGCGCGTGCCAGCGCGCGGCCATCGGCACCGGCAATCGGCGCTTCGCCGGCCGGATACACGTCCGTCAGTACCAGCACATCGGCCTCGGCGAGCACGTTGGCGAAGTCGTCCAGCAGGTCGCGCGTACGGCTGTAGCGGTGCGGCTGGAAGCCGACCACAAGGCGCCGATCCGGCCAGCCGCCACGCGCTGCAGCGAACACCGCAGCGAGCTCGCGCGGGTGATGACCGTAGTCGTCCACCAGCAGCGCCGTGCCCTTGTCGAGCGCGATCTCGCCGCGACGATGGAAGCGACGACCCACGCCCTGGAAGTTCTGCAGCGCATGCGCGATTGCTTCCGCTTCTACACCCAGCTGCCATCCGATGGTGGCGGCGGCCAGAGCATTGAGCACGTTGTGCTGGCCCGGCAGGTTGAGCTTCACGTGCAGCGCGTCTTTGCGCCCCGGCAACCACAGGTCGAAGTGCATTTCGAAACCATGCTGCGAGAGATTGCTCGCACGCACGTCGGCATCCATGGTGGCGATGCCATAGGTCATCACGCGACGCGTGGTGGATTTGGCGAGCTGCGCCACTTCCGGATCATCGACGCACAACACGGCCAGGCCGTAAAACGGCAGGCGATGCAGGAAATCGTCGAAGGCCTTCTTCACCTGGGCGAAGTCGTTGTTGTAGTTCTCCAGGTGATCCGCGTCGATATTGGTAACGGCGGCGATCACCGGCGACAGCATCAGGAACGAGCCGTCAGACTCATCCGCCTCGGCCACGATGTACTGGCCCGTGCCCAGTCGCGCATTGGCGCCAGCGGCGTTGAGCTGGCCACCGATCACGAAAGTCGGGTCGTAGTTGGCTTCGGCCAGCACGCTGGCCACCAAGCTGGTGGTGGTGGTTTTACCGTGCGTGCCGGCGATGGCGATACCGCGACGGAAGCGCATCAGTTCGCCGAGCATCTCGGCGCGAGGAACCACCGGAATGCGCGCGGCGCGGGCAGCCTGCAGCTCCGGATTGTCTTCCTTGATGGCGCTGGAGGTGACGACCACGTCCGCATCGCCGATGTGCTCGGCGGCATGGCCGACATGCACCGTGATGCCGAGGCCGGCGAGACGTTGCGCTGTCGGGGAATTCGAGCGATCGGAACCAGAGACCGCATAGCCCAGGTTGTGCAGCACTTCGGCAATGCCGCTCATGCCCACACCACCGATGCCGATGAAATGCACGCGACGGAACGTGACCATCAAATCCTCGTGCGCAAGCAGGCGACGCGGCGTCATGCGGCCACCTCCACACAGGCGCGCGCTATTACCGCTGCCGCATCGGGCTTGGCGAGCGTGCGCGCGGATTCGGCCATCGCGATCAAGCGTTCGCGATCATCCAGCAACGCTTCGAGGCGCTGCGCCAACTGCTGTACGTCCAGATCTTTCTCCTGCATCAACTCGGCCGCATGCGCGGCGACCAGCGCCTCGGCATTGCGGGTCTGGTGGTCATCCACCGCATACGGGAACGGCACGAGCACGGCGCCGAGACCGGCTGCCGTCAGTTCGGCCAACGTCAGCGCGCCGGCGCGACAGACGGCAAGATCGGCCCAGGCATAGGTGCCGGCCATGTCTTCGATAAAAGGCACGATCTGCGCCTCGACGCCCGCTTTCGCATAGGTGGCGCGCGCTTCGTCGATGCCGCGGTTGCCGCACTGGTGCAACACGTCTGGACGCTGCGTCGGGGAGATCAGCGCCAGCGCCTGTGGCAACGCGATATTGAGTGCGCGCGCGCCCAGACTGCCGCCAAGCACCAGCAGACGCGGGCGACCGGTACGGCCCGTCATGCGCTCGCGCGGCGCCGGCAACGCGGCGATGGCGCCACGCACCGGGTTGCCCACCCACTCGGCATTCGGCAATGCATCGCTGAAACCGGCCAACACGCGCTGCGCATGGGCAGCGAGCTTGCGATTGGTGAAGCCGGCCACGCGATTCTGCTCATGCACCAGCAGCGGACGACGCATCATGCGCGCCGCCACGCCGCCGGGGCCGGCGACGTAGCCACCCATCGACAGCACGCTGCGCGGCTTGATCCGGCGCAGCGCGGCCAGCGACGCCAGCAGCGCGCGCGCCAGCATCAGCGGCGCCAGCAGGCGCGTCTTCAATCCTTTGCCTCGCAGACCACCGACCGGCACCGTCACCATCTCGATGCCGTTCGCCGGCACCACCTTGGTTTCCATGCCGCCTTCGGCGCCCAGCCATACCACCGGCACGCCCTGCGCACGCAGCGCCTCGGCCACGGCGAGGCCGGGGAAGATGTGGCCACCGGTACCGCCGGCCATGATCAGCACGGGCTTGGGCGCACTCATGCGGTCACCGCCTCGCGCGCGGGCGCGGCTGCCGTGTTCGCATCCGGCACCGCGTTGGCCGGCATGCGCGCAGCCATCTGGCGCGCATCGATGGCGCGATTGATTTCATAGGTGGTGCGCAACAACACACCGGCCATCGCACAGGTCAGCACGATCGACGAACCGCCGTAACTGATCAGCGGCAGGGTCAGGCCCTTGGTCGGCAACGCACCCAGATTCACGCCGATGGATACCATGGCCTGCAGGCCCAGCATCAGTGAGATGCCAAAGCTCACGTAGCCGGCAAATCGCTGGCCCATTTCCATGCCCTTGAGGCCCATGTAAAGGCCACGCCCCACCGCCAGGCAAAACAGGCCCATGACCAGCAGGATGCCGGCGAGCCCAAGTTCCTCGGAGATCACGGCGAAAATAAAGTCGGTGTGCGCCTCAGGCAGGTACGAGAGTTTGAGCACGCTCGATCCCAGGCCTACGCCAGTCCATTCACCTCGGCCGATGGCCATCAGTGACTGGGTGAGCTGGAAACCATCGTTGAACGGATCGGCCCACGGATCGACAAACGAGGTCAGGCGGCGCATGCGGTAGGGCTCAAACTTCGCCACGAACCACAGCAAGGTCACCACCGGCAGGCCCATGCCGCCGAGGTAGACCGGCTTGGCGCCACCCAGCCAGATCATGCCAATGGTCACCGCGATCATCAGGGTGGCGGAACCGAAGTCCGGCTGCGCCAGCAGCAGCACCACGAACAGGCCGGCCACCATGATGGGCTTGAACAAACCCCAGAAGCTCGTCTCCACGCTTTCGCGATGGCGCACGAGATAGCTGGCGGTATAGACCACCAGAATCAGCTTCACTGCCTCGACCGGCTGGAAACTGGTGATACGGAAGTTGAGCCAGCGATGCGCGCCGTTGAGCCTCATACCAATGCCTGGCACGAACACCAACAACAGGAGCAGCACCGCACCAGCGATCAACACGTAGGCGTTCTTCTCCAGCAGCTTCAGTTCGGTACGCATGGCGAGGCCCGTAAGCACCAGACCGATCGTGAGGAACAGAAGATGGCGCTTCAGAAAATAAAACGCGCCGATGTGCTGGCTTTCCGCCACCGCGATGGAGCTGGAAGCCACCATCACCACCCCAATGCTGGCCAGACCGACGAGCGCGATCACCAGCGGCATGTCAAAGCTGCCGCGGGGTCCCTGTCGTCGTTTGGCCTGGGTGGTGTCAAAGATCATCAGCGCACCTTCAGCGTGGCGAGGCCGATGAGCACGAGCACGACGCTGATGATCCAGAAGCGCACGATAACGCGCGGCTCGGGCCAGCCCTTCAGCTCGAAATGGTGATGAATGGGCGCCATGCGGAACACGCGCTTGCCCGTCATCTTGAAGCTGGCCACCTGGATCATCACCGAGGCGGTTTCCATCACGAATACGCCGCCCATCACCAGCAGCACGATTTCCTGGCGCACGATCACGGCAATAGCCGCCAGGGCCGCGCCAATGGCCAGCGCGCCGACATCACCCATGAAGACCTGTGCCGGATAGGTGTTGAACCACAGGAAGCCCAGGCCCGCGCCGGACAGCGCGCCACAGAAGATCGCCAGCTCGCCTGCGCCGGGAATCGAGGGAATGCCCAGGTATTCCGAGAACACCTTGTTGCCCGCCAGATAGGCGAACACGCCGAGCGCACCCGATACCAGCACGGTGGGCATGATGGCGAGGCCATCCAGACCGTCAGTGAGATTCACTGCGTTGGAGAAGCCCACAATCATGAAATAGGCCACCACCACGAACATGATGCCCAGCGGAATCACCACCTGCTTGAACAGCGGCACATACAGCGCTGTCTCGGCCACCGGCAGAGCACCCACGGCCTGAATGGGTGCGGAGTAGTAAAGGAACAACGCAGCGGCAAGGCCAAACACGGACTGCCAGAAATACTTCCAGCGCGAGGCCAGACCGCGGCTGTCCTTCAGCACCAGCTTCTTGTAGTCGTCATAGAAGCCGATCACGCCGAAGCAGAGCAGCACCGCCAGCACCAGCCACACGTAGCGGTTGTGCAGGTCGGTCCACAGCAGCGTGGAGAGGGTTACGGCAAGCAGGATCATCACGCCGCCCATGGTCGGCGTGCCGGCCTTGGACAAATGCGTCTGCGGACCGTCCTTGCGCACCACCTGCCCGGCCTTGAGGTCGGCCAGTTTCTGGATCAGCGTCGGCCCAAACAGCAGCGACATGGCCAGCGCGGTCAGCGCGGCCATGATGGTGCGGAACGTGATGTACTGGAACAGATGCAGGGCGGTGAAGTGCCGCGCCATCCAGTCTGCGAGTTCAAGCAGCATCGGATGCGCCCTCCCCATTGCCGTTGTGGTTACGAAGTGCGGCGACCACCTGATCCATACCCGACGAGCGCGAGCCCTTGATCAGGCAGCACACACCGCCGTGCAGATGTTTCTTGAGTGCAGCAATCAGCGCCGCCTTGTCGGCGAAATGCTCGCCGCGCTCACCAAACGCCTTGGTGGCCGCTGCGCTGAGCGGGCCCACGGCAAACACGCGATCGATGCCACGCTGGCGAGCGTGTTCGCCGATACCGGCATGCAGCGCCATGGTGTTCTCGCCCAGCTCGGCCATGTCGCCCAGCACCAGCCAGCGCTCGCCGTCGGCCAGGGCCAACGTATCGATGGCAGCGGTGACCGAACCCGGATTGGCGTTGTAGCTGTCGTCGATCAAGGTCCAACCACCCGGCATGCGCTCGAACTGCAGACGACCGGCCACGCCGGGAACTTGCTCGAGGCCTTCCACGATGGTGTCCAGCGGCACGTCCAGCGCCAGCGCAATCGAAGCCGCGGCAAGCGCATTGGCGATGTTGTGGCGACCCGCCAGCGGCAGCTGCACTTCGGCATCGCCCACCGGGGTACTCATCAGGAAGTGCGAGCCATCCACGCGCTGATCTAGGATGTCAGCACCCACGTCCGCCTTATGGTTCAGCGCAAAACGCAGCTGACGGCGCGTGCCGGCCAGCCCGGTAAAGAAGCTGGCGAACGCGTCGTCCGCATTGATGATGGCCACGCCGTCGACCGGCAGTGCCTGGTACAGCGCGCCCTTGGTCTCAGCCACGCCTTCCACGCTGCCCATGCGCTCAAGATGCGCGGGCGCGATGGTGTTGACGAGGCCGATATCGGGCCGCGCGATGGCAGCGAGATAGGCGATGTCGCCCGGCTTGCCTGCGCCCATCTCGAGCACGGCGTATTCGGTGTCCTGCGGCATGGCCAGCAAGGTCAGCGGCAGGCCGAGCTCATTGTTGTAGTTGCCGGCATTGACGTGGGTACGACCATGACGCGACAGGATCGACGCCGTCAGCGTCTTCACCGTGGTCTTGCCGTTGGAACCCGTAATGCCGATCACGCGCACGTTGTTCTGCGCACGCACGGCGCTCGCCAAATCACCCAGGGCGAGCGCGGTGTCGTCCACCAGCACCTGAGGCAGATCGAAATCGATCCTGCGGGTCACCAGCGCCGCCACGGCGCCGTGTGCCTTGGCCTCGGCCAGAAAATCATGGCCGTCGACGCGCTCACCCTTGATCGCGACGAACAGGTCGCCCGCCTGCAGCTTGCGCGTGTCGATGGCGACACCCATGACATCCACATCGGCGCCGATCAGGCGTCCGCGGGTCCACAGCGCGATGGCGCTCAAACGCATCATGCGCGTGTCTCCAATGCCTGGCGTGCGACAGCCAGATCGTCAAACGGGCGCTTGCCGTGCGCGCCTTCTTGATAGGTTTCGTGACCCTTGCCAGCGATCAGCACCACGTCACCCGCTTGCGCCATCGACAAGGCCTGCCCAATGGCTTCGGCGCGATCGCGCTGCACCGTCGCAGCCTTCGGCTGCTGCAAACCGGCAACGATCTGCGCCACGATGACGTCGCCGTCTTCGCCACGCGGATTGTCGTCGGTGACGATGATCTGGTCGGCCAGACGCTCGGCGATGGCGCCCATCTGCGGGCGCTTGCCGGCATCACGCTCGCCGCCGCAGCCGAACACACAGATCAGCTGCCCTTCGCAGTGCGCACGCAGCGCGGAGAGCGCCTGTTCAAGCGCGTCAGGCGTGTGGGCGTAATCCACCACCACCAGCGGCAGGTCGGCGACGCCACCGAGGCGATTCATGCGGCCGTTGATCGGCTGCAATACTTCGACGGCTTCGACGATGCGCTCGAACGATGCACCCAGCGCACCCAGGCAAGCCACCACCGTTAGCAAATTAGCCACGTTGAAGCGACCCAGCAGACGGCTGTGGACGGCATGTGAGCCCCACGGCGTCTGCAGATCGAAAGCAAGGCCTTCGGCGGAGGTGGCCACATTGATGGCGCGGATATCTGCACCAGCGTCACCTTCCGCGCTCAGACGCAGCGCGCGCACTGCCGTTGGCAGACGGTTGGCGAGCGAACGCCCGAACGCGTCGTCCACATTAATGGCGGCGGCGTGCAGCAAGGGCCATGCAAACAGCTTGGCCTTGGCTTCGCCGTAGGCTTCCATGCTGCCGTGGTAATCGAGATGGTCACGCGTGAGGTTGGTGAACGCCGCCACTTCGAAGGCCACGGCCGCCACGCGACCCTGCTCCAGCGCGTGCGAGGAAACCTCCATCGCCACGTGGGTCGCGCCTTCGTCGCGGAACGAGGCCAGCAAACCCTGCACGTTGATCGCGTCCGGCGTGGTGCGCTCGCCTTCGCTGATCTGGCCATGCAGGCCAGCACCCAGCGTACCGATGGTTGCGGCGCGGTGGCCCAGGTATTCGAGGGCCTGCGCCAGTAGCTGCACGGTCGAGGTCTTGCCGTTGGTGCCAGTCACGCCAATCACGCGCAGCGACTCGGACGGACGCCCGAAGAAGCGCGCGGCGATTTCGCCCACTTTGCCGTGCAGGCCGTCGACCCACAGCACCGGCACATCCATCGGCGGTACGTCGTCGGCCGGCGCTTCGGCCAGCACCACGCGCGCGCCGCGCGCGACAGCGCCTTGCGCAAAGGTAATGCCGTGCTCGCGCGTGCCGCGCAGGGCGAAGAACGCATCGCCCGGGCGTACCTGGCGCGAGTCGAGCGTGAGTCCTGAAACGACGATATCGCCAACACCCGGGGTGTCGGCGATGCCCTTGAGAAGCTGGTCGAGGCGCGCGGTCATTGGGGAGCCTCGTCGACCGGTGCGTCATCCACAATTTCAACCGGAGGCGGCTTGTTTCCCGTCAGGCCGTTCTGGCCCTGCAATGGCCCGCCGACATACCAGCGACCAATGTTGTCCGGCGGCACATCCAGAAGCCGCAGTGCGCCGTCCAGGACTTTGGAGAACACCGGACCGGAAACCAGCGCACCGTAGTAGCTGCCTTTCCTCGGGTTGTCGATGATCACCACCGCCGCCAGACGCGGGCTGGATGCGGGTACAACGCCGGCAAAGGCGGAACTGTAGTTGCTGTTGGAATAGCCACCGGCCGTCGCCTTGTGCGCCGTGCCCGACTTGCCGGCAACACCGTAGTTGGCGATCCATGCATACGGCGCGCCCGTACCGCCCGGCTGCGTCACCGCCACCATCATCTGCACCAATTCGTTTGCGACCTTGGGATCGATGATCTGCTTGGCTTCGTTGTCCGAGCCCTTGACGAAGGTGGGCAGGTGCATCACGCCGTTATCGGCGATGGTGGCGTACGCGTTGGTGAGCTGCAGCGGCGTCACGTTGAGGCCATAGCCATACGCCAGAATCGCCTTCTCCAGCATGCCCCAGCTCTTGCCCGGCTTGAGATAGCCAGACGCTTCGCCGGGGAAGCCGCTGTTGGTGCTGGCTCCGAAGCCGAACGCGTGATACGTGTCGTACATCAGGCCGGTATCCAGCGTCAGCGCTACCTTGGCGGCGCCAACGTTGCTGGACTTGGCAATGATGCCGGTGGGCGAAAGCATGCCGTTCGAGTGCGTATCGCGGATGTCTTTGCGGATATAGAAAAAGTGGCCGTTGCCGGTATCGACCAGCGGCCCTGTCGGCGTGTACTTGCCGCTGGACAATGCTGCTGCCATCAAAATGGGCTTGATGGTGGAGCCGGGCTCCACCACGTCAGTCATCGCACGGTTGCGGCGGCTCGACGGATTACTGCCACGCAAGGCGTTCGGGTTGTAGGTGGGCCAGTTCACCATGGCCAGCACTTCACCGTTGCGCACGTCGATGATCACGATCGAGCCGGAATCCGCATCGGACTGCTGGATGGTGTTCTTCAACTCGTTATAGGCGAGGAACTGGATACGGCGGTCGATGCTGAGCGTGATGTCTCGACCTGGCTGCGGCGCGCGCACCAGATCGAGATCTTCCACCACGTGGCCCTGGCGATCGCGAATAACGCGCTTGCGGCCTTCCTTACCGGCCAGCCAATCATCGAACGCCAGCTCCAGACCTTCCTGGCCGTGGTCGTCGATGTTGGTGAAGCCAAGCACATGCGCCATCACCGGGCCCGACGGATAGAAGCGGCGGAACTCGCGCTGGCCGTTGACGCCAGGTACGGCGAGATCAAGCACCACCTGCGCCGCATCTGGCGACATCTGGCGCTTGAGGTAGACGAACTCGCGCTCGGAACGCTGCGCCAGGTACTGCTTGAGCGCATCCGGATCCATGCCGATGGCCTTGGCCAGCGCCGGCAGCTTGTCTTCGTTGTCCAGCACTTCGGCCGGATTCGCCCAGATCGACATCACCGGCGTCGACACCGCTAGCGGTTCGCCGTTGCGATCGAAGATGGTGCCGCGCGACACCGCAATCGGCACTTCGCGCAGGATGCGGGCGTCGGCCTGGTTCTGGTAGAAATCCTTGCGCACCACCTGCATGTCGAACGCACGCGCCACCAGACCCAGCGAAGCCATGGCGAGCACGCTCACCACCAGCACCATGCGACGGCGGGTGCTGGGTGCCCCATCGCGACGTCGGGAGGAGTGGGACGTCGTGCGCGGACGTGGCTTCATCGGCGCACCAGCTGGATGTCTTGCGGCTTGGGATTGACCATGCCAATGCGCTGGCGCGATTCGTCGTCCACGCGGCGCGGTTCGGCCCAGGTAGCCTGTTCCAGTTCCAGCTTGCCGTATTCGATATTCAGATCGTCGCGCTGGTTCTGCAGGCGGGTCAGCTCGACGAACAACACGCGGCTCTCATGGCGCGTCCACACCACGGCAATGGCGCTGGACAGCACCGCCGCGATCAGGATCAGCATGAAGATGCCGCCGATAACCTTCATGAGAGCTTCTCCGCCACGCGCAGCACCGCCGAGCGGGAGCGCGGATTGACGGCCAGCTCAGCCTCGGAAGGAAATTGCGCCTTGCCCACAGCCGCCAGACGCGCAGGCGCGGCGGCGACCGGCGGGCCACGACGACTGCCCTGCACGCGTCCCGAGTGGTCGCGGATGAACAGCTTGACCGCACGGTCCTCCAGCGAGTGGAAGCTGATGATGGACAGGCGGCCACCGACCTTGAGCAGCGACAGCGCCGCGTTGAGGCCATGGTCGAGCGCATCGAGCTCGCCGTTCACGCGGATGCGCAATGCCTGGAAGCTGCGCGTGGCCGGATGCTTGCCCGGCTCGCGGCGGCCCACCACGCGCTCGATCAACGCGGCCAGCTGGCCGGTGCGGGTGATCGGATTTTCTGCGCGACCCTCGACGATGGCGCGCGCGATTTTGCGGCTGAAGCGCTCTTCGCCGTAGATCCACAGCACGTCGGCAATCTCTTTCTCTGAGGCATGTCCCAGGAAATCAGCCGCGCTTTCGCCCTGCGTGGTGTCCATGCGCATGTCGAGCGGTGCATCCGCCATGAAGCTGAAGCCGCGCGCGGCTTCGTCCAGCTGCGGCGAGGAGACGCCCAGGTCGAGCAGGATGCCGTCGAGGCCGCCGGCGGTTTCGCTCCACTCGGCCATGCTGGAGAAGTTGGCGTGGCGAATGGACACGCGCGGATCGCCCGCGAATTCGGCCTGCGCAGTGGCAATAGCCTGCGGGTCGCGATCCATCAACAACAGGCGGCCTTCCGGCCCGAGGCGCGACAGCACGGCGCGAGCGTGGCCGCCGCGTCCAAAGGTGCCATCGAGATACCGCCCGCCTGCCTGCACGGCGAGTCCCTCCACTGCTTCACCCAGCATCACCGGGATGTGCTTCAACTGCTCGGCCATGCCGCCGCACTCCCGTTCCCGTCTCGTTCACTCCGCCGCGCCGCCACCGTTGCCGGTTACAGCTGCAGCTCCGCCATTTCGTTGGTGATCTCGTCTTCGCCGATGGTCTGGCGGATCTTGGCCAGGTGAGCCAGCTCGCTCCAAAGCTCGAACTTGTTGCCCATACCCAGCAGAACCGCCTTCTTCTCGATACCCGTGGTCGCGCGCTGGCTCGCCGGCAGCAGGATGCGCACAGCGGAATCAGGCTCGACCACGGCGGCGGCACCCACCAGCTTCATCTGCATGTCGCGATGGGCCGCCTTGACCTTGGGAAGAGCGTTGACCTGGTCGCGCACCTTTTCCCACTCCGCATACGGGAACAGCCACAGGCAGCCCGACTCGAAGGGGTTGTAGGTGATCACCAGACGATTGGCGCAGGCGTCAGCCACCAACTCGCGGTACGCGGTTGGGATGGCCAGCCGGCCTTTGTCGTCGACAGTGATGGCGGTTTCGCCCTGGAACACGACCGTTAGGCTCCACTAATTCCCACGATTTCACACAGGAACCCACGATAGTCTCGCCCCCTGAGACTGTCAAGGAAATTTTTCTTGTGAATCAATGAGAAAGGCGGTGATCTGGCAGTAATTCCAGCCCTTTCTGAGGAAACACTCAAAGGTGTTTGAATGGCTGGGATTTTTTGCTTCGCCACCGCGCATTCCTGCGCTCCCGCGAGCCTCTCCGGAGGCTGCCGACATGAATCGGCCATTCATGCCCGCCGACACGCGATCGCCGCCGACCCTGACATGACTGACAGGGTGGGCGGCGACCGGTAGTGAAGGAGGTGGAGTCGGCCTGTAAGCCGGGTTCTGTACGCCTTGCGGCGCGACAGTCATTCCTCTCGGCCTGGCGTCACCGCCAGGCTCCAGCAACCTACCCGGGAACAACGCGGGCCGCGTTATCGTTCCCCTATTCGGTCTTGCTCCAGGTGGGGTTTACCGTGCCACGCGGCGTTAGCCCCGCGCGCGGTGCGCTCTTACCGCACCGTTTCACCCTTACCACGCGCACCCGAGGGTGCCGTTCGGCGGTTTGCTTTCTGTTGCACTGGCCGTCGGCTCACGCCGCCCAGGTGTTACCTGGCACCTTGCCCTATGGAGCCCGGACTTTCCTCGATGCGCTTGCGCGCGACGCGACTGTCCGGCCGACTCCGGCGTGCATTCTAGTGGAATATGAGGCTCAAGGGGCCTGAGAAGTGAACGGTACTTCACCTGTAGGAGCGCACTTGTGCGCGACCGCTACCTCGCATCATCAACGCTCCGCTCGCTGGTCGCGCACAAGTGCGCTCCTACAAAGAGCAGGCAAGTGCGCTAGCCCTCGTACAGCAGCTTGCGCGGCGCGCCGGTAATGGCCGCCGCCAGCTTCGCCGCCTTTGCGGGCGGCAGCTCTTCCCGCAGGATGGCAAACACCCGGCGCCCTTCCGCCTCGCGCGCATCCGCCTCTTCACCGCGCCCGGCCACGAGAATGACGCACTCACCGCGCTGCTGATCAGGATCGATGGCGACGCGCGTCGCCAGCTCACCCAGCGGCACACTGATCACCGTTTCGAACAGTTTGGTGAGCTCGCGCGCCAGCACGCCTTCGCGGGCTTCGCCAAAGACATCGCGCATATCGGCCAGACTCTCGGCCACGCGATGCGATGACTCATAAAAGATAAGTGTGCGTGCATCGCCCGCAAGTTCCTGCAAGCGGGTGCGCCGTGCCGCTGCCTTGGGCGGCAGGAAGCCCTCGAATACGAAGCGGTCACTCGGCAGGCCAGCTACGGAAAGCGCCGCGATGGCCGCGCAGGCGCCCGGCACCGGTGCGCAGCGGATACCCGCTGCCCGAGCTGCACGCACCAGGCGAAAGCCAGGATCGCTGATCAGGGGCGTGCCCGCATCGGAGATCAGAGCCACCGATTCGCCACCCAGCAAACGCCTGACGATGGCATCCACCACTTCGCGCTCGTTGTGCTCATGCAAGGCCATCAGCGGCGTGCCGATGTTGTAGTGCATGAGCAGCGGCCGGCTGTGACGGGTGTCTTCCGCGGCGATCACCGCGACTGAACGCAAGGTTTCAATGGCGCGCGCGGAAAAGTCATCCCGATGACCGATCGGCGTGGCAACCACCCATAGCAGGCCGGGTTGAATCTGTGACATCGTGGTGTTTCCTGAACACGGGGGCGGCAAGCCAATGGGCTATCATCGCCCATCCGCCCACCACGTCGTCAAAAAAGCTCGAAGGGATTTGGCCATGCGCTTGTATCGCGCCGCAGGCGTTGCCCTGCTGATTTCACTGGCACTCAGCGCTTGCGTGCCGCCGACGGTGGAGCGATCGCCCGCCGAGATCGCCGCCAGCCAGCAGGCTGACACGCTGTTGCAGCAAGGCAAGTTTGACGATGCGGCGCAGGCCTATCTTGCGCTGGCGCAGACCGGCAGCAACAAGGACCACTACCAGCTGCTCGCCGCGGAGGCGTATCGGCAAGAGGGTCACCTCGATCGCGCGGCACCCTTCCTCAACAATATTCGCCGCCAGCGCCTGAGTGGTGATGAACCCTCGCGACTGGATCTGCTGCAAGCCGAGCTGGCCCTGAAGCAGAACAACGCCGCGCGCGCCCTGCAGCTCACCACGCAACCCAATGTCAGCGTGCCGCCGGCACTGCAACTGCGCCTGCTTGAGCTGCGCTCGCAGGCCATGGAGCAGACTGGCGACCTGTGGGGAGCCGCGCGTTCGCGTGTAGAGATGGATGGCCAGCTCAAGGGTCTTGATCAGACCCAAAACCGCAAGGACATCGTGTCCCTGCTCACCAAGCTGGGCGTGGACCCGCTCAAGCAGCGCGCCGCCGCCATGCAGCAGGGTGATCGCATGCTGCCGTGGGTCAACGAGGCACTGACCCGGCTCGGTGTTGCCGTGGCCAGCGCTGCCCCGTCACTGGGGCAGGAAGTGGGCACCCTGATTCCGGGTGAAGGCGCCAACGTGCGCGAGGGCTACAAGATGCCCGCGCGCGTGGCGGTGCTGTTGCCCGCCGCTGGCAATACTGCAGCAGCTGGCACGGCTGTCCGCGAAGGCTTCTTCGCGGCCTACGCCGACTCCACGCGCAATCACGCCCAGCGACCGCCGGTGCGGGTCTACGACAGCGGCGGCACAGCGGCCGGTGCGATCAAGGCTTATCAGCAAGCGGTGACCGACGGTGCGCAATTGGTTATTGGCCCCCTCACCCGCGGCGAGGTTTCCGCCTTGTTCGGGCTGCCGCAGCTGCCCGTGCCGCTGCTTGCGCTCAATCATCCCGATGACAAGAGCCTGCCGGCCAGTGGCGTGAGCGAGTTCGGCCTGCTGCCCGAAACCGAAGGCACCCAAGCGGCCGACCATATGGCGGAAGGCGGCATGCTTACCGCCTATGTCATCGTGAGCAGCGACGACTTTGCGCAACGCGCGGCCAGGTCCTTCAAGGCCGAACTGGAAGCACGTGGCGGCAAAGTGGTGAGCATGGGCACGCTGGCCAGCACGGTGAACTTCGGTTCCACCATCAACGGCCTCGGCATGCCCACCACCAGCGGTGATACCGCCACGCCCAGCAACGCCGGCATCTTCATCAGCATGCTCCCAAAGCAGGCGCGCCTGTTGCTGCCGCAGCTGAAGCTGGCGCGCGTAAGCCTGCCGGTGATCGGCACCTCGCACATCTATGCAGGCACCGACGACGCCAGCGCCAACCGTGACCTGGAAGGCGTGGAGTTCTGTGATTCGCCATGGCTGTTCGATGTGCAGCCCGGCCTGCCCAACCACAGCGACATCGCGGCCCAGCTGCCCGCTGCGCGCGGTGCTTTGGCACGCCTGTTCGCCTTCGGCATGGATGCATGGAATCTTGCCCCCTATGTCGATTGGCTGCGCGCGCACCCGGGCAGCTACCTGCCCGGCGCCAGCGGCCAGCTGACGTCGGATCAGTTCGGCCGCATTCGTCGCGTGCTGGTGTGGGCGAAATTCCAGGATGGCCTTGCCCGTCCGCTGAATGGCAGCCTGCAGATGGACACGGCACCGGCGCTGGCGCCACCGATCGACAATGACCCGCAGCCGCAGACTGGCCAGCCCACCACGCGTTGATGCGCGCAGCCGGCGCCGCTTTCGAACAACGTGCCTGCGCGGAACTTCAACGCGCAGGCCTCAAGCTGCTGACGCGTAACTACACCACGCGCTATGGCGAGCTCGACCTGGTAATGCTCGATCGCGACACCGTCGTGTTTGTCGAAGTACGCCATCGACTGACCAGTAGTCGCGGCGATGCGGCTGCCTCGGTCAATGCCGCCAAGCAGGCCAAACTCATTCGCACAGCGCAGCTGTGGCTGGTCGCCCATCCTCAACACGCCCAGCGCGCATGCCGTTTCGATGTGGTCTGCTACGACGGCCCGAACGACCACGCGACCATGAACTGGTGGCGCAATGCGTTTGAATCCGCCTAGCCCCTGACGCTGGGGCCGACTATCCATCGCTGAACGCGACACATAAGGATGCTTCCTGATGTCCGACCTACCTCCCGATGGTCTTCCGCGTTACCGACTACTGACCGGCAAGGACGACGCCTCGTTCTGCCACCGCGTTTCCGAGGCCTTGGCACTGGGCTAAGAGCTTTACGGCTCTCCGGCAGCCACCTTCAATGGCGAACATGTCGTCGTGGCTCAGGCGATACTCTGGTCGAAACGGGATTGAAGCGACTCCACGATCCGAACACACGTCGTCAGGCCCACTGATGGAAGCGTCGCCTCGTGGCGACACCGCCCATGGAGGCACCATGCTTCGAGTATTGATCAAGCTTGGCAAATGGACGGCTATCGTCGTTCTGATTTTCCTTGTCGCGGTACTGGGCATTCGCGCATGGGACTCCCAGCAAGGGGAGCCGCTCGCGCTCTGGCAAACCTTCGTACCGCATGAGCTGACCGCTGAGCAGATCGATGCCACCGACTGGCAGGGTTATCTGGCCGCGGAAGATCGCTTGTTCGATGAAGTGCGCACCCAGGTCAGCGACAAGCTGCCCGAGTCCGACCGTGTCAGCACCAATCGTTACTTCGAAGGCGCCCCGATGTATCCGGGGCATTTCAAGCACGACTGGAATCGCTCCTACGTGCTCGAACCCAAGGGAACGCCTGTGGGTGCCGTGGTGCTGATTCATGGTCTCACCGACGCGCCCTACAGTTTGCGCGACATCGCCGAGCTGTATCGCGACCATGGCTTCGTGGCCATCGGATTGCGTGTCCCCGGGCACGGCACCGTGCCTGCCGCACTGACCAAGGCGCAATGGCCGGAATGGCTGGCGGCGACGCGCCTGGCCATGCGCGAGGCACGCCGGCGTGTCGGCACGCAAGCGCCCATTCACATCGTGGGTTATTCCAATGGCGGTGCGCTGGCAGTCAAGTACGCGCTCGACGCGAGTGAGCACGATGCGCTGACCAAGCCCACGCAGCTGGTGTTGCTGTCGCCGATGATTGGCGTGACGAGTTTTGCGCGTTTCGCGGGTCTCGCGGGGCTGCCCGCCATTCTGCCGGCATTCGCCAAGGCGGCATGGCTGGATCTGCTGCCGGAGTACAACCCGTTCAAGTACAACTCGTTCCCGGTCAATGCCGCACGCCAGACCCATTTGCTGACAGATGACATTCGAAGCCAGTTGCAACGCCTCGCGCGTGCGCAACGCTTGACCGGACTGCCACCCATCCTGGCCTTTCAGTCCGTGGTAGACGACACGGTGAGTGCACCGGCCGTCATGCGCACGTTATTTGCACGGCTTCCCGCCAACGGCAGCGAGATCGTGCTGTTCGACGTGAACCGCAATCACCGTTTCGATTCGCTGCTGCGGACTAGCTCACTGCAGGCACTGCAACATCTTCTGCCACCTGGGCCACATCCCTATCGCAGCACGGTGATCGCCAACGCCGAGGTGAACGACAGTCACATGGTGGCGCGCACCACCGAGCCCGGCCAGGACGCGGCCAAGGTGACGCCTCTGTCCATCGAGTACCCGGACAACATTTTCTCGCTATCGCACATCGCCCTGCCCTTTCCGCCCAACGATCCGCTCTATGGCACGCAACCAGATATGTCGGAGAACTTCGGCATACGCCTTGGCACCCAGGCGCCGCGCGGTGAAAGAGGCGCGCTTATCCTCAACCTCGATGCGGTGCTGCGCATCAGCTCCAATCCGTTCTACCCCTATGTGCGCGCACGCATCGAGGAGGTGATTCCATCCTCTGCTACGAACGCGACACCTGCTCCCGAACAACGTGCGCACTAGGCGTGGCCATATCAGCCAGCCGCTCGGCAGTACGGAGTGGGATACTGTGGCGATGAACCTGCCCGATGCCCTGCTTTCCGCGCTACGCCAGCATTTCCCGGCGGGCTCGCTGTTCGTCGAATTGGCCGAACGCCTCGCCTACGCTTACGACAATTCCCGTCGTAACGCCTTGCCGGATGCCGTGGTGTTTCCCACCACGCATGAGCAGGTGGAGGCACTGGTACAGGCGTGCCGCGTACATCGCGTGCCGGTGATCGCGCGTGGGCGCGGCACCAATACCACCGGCGCCACGGTGCCGGTGGATGGCGGCGTGGTGGTGAGCTTCGAACGCATGAATCGGATCGTGCGGATTGATCCAGACAACCGGCTCGCCGTGGTGGAACCCGGCGTGCTCAATGGCGATCTGCAGCAGGCGCTGAAGCCGCACGGGTTTTTCTGGCCACCGGATCCGACCTCTTCGCCATGGTGCAGTGTCGGCGGCAACCTCGCCTGCAACTCCGCCGGGCCGCGCACGGTGAAGTACGGCAGCCCACGCGAAAACACACTGGGTCTGCGGGCCGTGGCCGGCACGGGTGAAGGTTTCCGCTGCGGCACCTATACCAGCAAGGGCTCGACGGGTTACGACCTCACGCGATTGCTCATCGGCTCGGAAGGCACGCTGGCACTCATTACCGAGGCCACGCTCAAACTCACGCCCAAACCGTCGGGCATGCGTACCATGCGCGCCACGTATCGCGATGTCGGAGCGGCGGCGCGAGCGGTCGCGCGGATCATGGCGCAACCGGTCACGCCGTGCGCGCTGGAGTTCATTGACGACGTTGCGCTCAAGCTCGCTCGCGATCACGGTGGCGACAGCGTGCCGGTGGCCGGCGCCATGCTGATGATTGAAGTGGATGGCGAGCCCAATACCCTGCCCAGCGCAGTGGAAGCCGTGTCGCGCGCAGCACGTGGCGAAGGCCTGGAAGCACTGAAAATCGCCGAGACGGCGGAAGAAACGCAGGCGCTATGGTCGGCGCGCAAGGCACTATCGCCCGCACAACGCACCATTTCACCCAACAAGATCAACGAGGACGTGGTGGTTCCGGTCAGCCGCCTGCCCGAGCTGGTGGATGGCATCAAAGCGCTGTCGAAGAAACACGATGTCCTGATCGTCAGTTTCGGCCACGCCGGCAACGGCAACCTTCACGTCAATCTGTTGCCGCGCGACGAAGCGGAACGCGAGCGTGCGCACGCCTGCCTTGCCGATGTGTTTGCGCTGGTGATCGCGCTGGAAGGCACGCTGTCCGGCGAACACGGCATCGGCCTGGTGAAGCGCGAATTCATGCCACTGGCCTTGCAGCCCTCGACACTAAACCTCATGCGTAGCGTGAAACACGCCTTCGACCCGGACGGCATCCTCAACCCCGGCAAGCTGTTGCCCTGATACAGCCGGAGTGCCTGCGATCTGATCGCTTACACCTTGCGCGCGAAGATGAGGTGCAGGCCGAAGGCCACGAACACGGCGCCGGCCAGGCCATCGATCCAGCGCGAGAGCTTGAGGTAACCCCTGCGCATAGCCGGCAAGGCGAACACGCCGGCCACCAGGGTGAACCACAACAGGGTTTCGGCAATGACCATGCTCCACAGCCCCCAGCGGGCCGCCGCGCTCACGCGGTCACCCACGAAGGCCGAGAACACGCTACCGAAGTAGATGACCACCTTGGGGTTGGAGAGGTTGGTGAACAGGCCGGCGCGCAGGGTGGCCCAGTCGCTCTGCTGCAACACCTGTCGCGGCTCGCTGGTAATGGCCGGCGCTCGGAAAGCGCCGCGCAGCATCTTCAACCCCATCCAGGCCAGATACAGGCCGCCGGCCACGGCAATGAGCTGCTGCAACCAGGCCAACCGCTGCAGCACCAACTGCAGTCCTGCCAAGGCCAGGGCCGACCACACCACCACACCCAGGGTGATGCCCAGCACGCCGAACATGGCTTGGCGACGAGTTCGACTCACGGCGGTCTGCGACACAAAGAAGAAATCCGGCCCTGGACTCAACAACGCCACCAGATGCACTACGGCAATAGTCAGAAACAGGCTCATGGAGTCTCCTCAAGGTCGGAACCGCAAGTTTTCGCGGCAGCGCAGCTTGTCGCCGCCGGGTCGGTCCTCTAGGCTGCGGCATATTTTTACACGGTCTGGGGGCGCCCCAGCCTCCGCAGGGGATCTAAGGGACGAGACCTGTAACAGGCCCGGCCACGGCCCGGCTTGAAGGCTGACGCGCGTCTCTGCGACCCCATCTGACACCGCATCAACCAAACGAACCCACTGATGAGCCTTCGACTTCGTCTGATTGCCATGAACTTCCTGCAGTTCTTTGTATGGGGAGCGTGGCTCATCACTATCGGCACGTACTGCTTCCAGACCAAGCATTGGACGCCTGCGCAGTTCGGCGCCATCTTCTCGACCATGGGCATCGCCTCGCTGTTCATGCCCTCGATCATGGGCGTGATCGCCGACCGCTGGATCAACGCCGAGAAACTGTATGGCCTGCTGCATCTCGGCGGCGCGGCCATCCTGCTGTGCGTGCCCATGGTGGAGTCGCCGCATGTGCTGTTCTGGGTGATGCTGCTGAACATGATGTGCTACATGCCCACCATCGCGCTGGCGATCACGGTGGCTTACAACGCACTCAAGTCCAACAACATGGACATCGTTCGCGATTTCCCGCCCATTCGCATCTGGGGCACCATCGGCTTCATCGCCGCGATGTGGACGGTGAGCCTGATGCACCTGGAAACCACCTCGGGTCAGTTCTATGTCGCGGCCGGCGCTGCGGTACTGCTTGGCATCTACGCCTTCACCCTGCCCGCCTGCCCGCCCCGATTTGTGCAGGGCACGCGCCAGACGCTGCTCGATACGCTGGGCCTGACCTCGTTCTCGTTGTTCCGTGACTCGCGCATGGCGGTGTTTTTCATCTTCGCCATGCTGCTGGGCGCGTCGCTGCAGCTGACCAACATGTACGGCGACACCTTCCTGCACGACTTCGCCGGCATGGATGAGTACAAGAGCGCACTGGCCGTGCGCTACCCCGCGATCATCATGTCCATCTCGCAGATTTCGGAAACGCTGTTCATCCTGGCGATTCCGTTCTTCCTCAAGCGCTTCGGCATCAAGACGGTGATGCTGATCAGCATGCTGGCGTGGACGCTCCGTTTTGGCCTGTTTGCGTTTGGCAATCCCGGCCAGGGCCTGTGGATGATCGTGCTGTCGTGCATCGTCTACGGCATGGCGTTCGACTTCTTCAACATCTCCGGCTCGCTGTTCGTGGAGAGCCAGAGCGACCCCAGGATCCGTGCGAGCTCGCAGGGCCTGTTCATGCTGATGACCAATGGCATCGGCGCCATGCTCGGCAGCTGGCTGAGCGGCCTGATCATCCAGGCCTTCTTCACGCAGGCCGACGGTGGCAAGGACTGGCCGGGCATCTGGCTGACCTTTGCGGCCTACTCGCTGGTGGTGGCCGTGCTGTTCGCCTTCATGTTCAAGCACAAGCACAACCCTGCAGCATTGCAGCGCTCGCTGGCCGCGAAAGCCGCGCACTGATTGAGCCTTTCCCTGTAGGAGCGCACTTGTGCGCGACCGCCGGAAACCGCGACAGGCCCAATGAGCCGCGGTCGCGCACAAGTGCGCTCCTACAAAGGATTTTCTGGCCGGTTACAATGGGCGGATGCAGATCGGCCCCTACCTCATCGACCCGCCCGTGGTGCTTGCGCCCATGGCGGGCGTCACCGACAAACCCTTTCGCCTGCTGTGCAAACGGCTGGGCGCGGGGTTGGCCGTGTCGGAGATGACCAACGCCGATCCGCGCCTGTGGCAGACCCGCAAATCACTGCGGCGCATGGATCACGTCGGCGAGCCCGAGCCGGTGAGCGTGCAGATCGCGGGCTACGACCCCACCATGCTGGCCGAAGCGGCGCGTTACAACGCCGACAATGGCGCGCAGATCATCGACATCGCTTCGTAATCGTTACATGCTCCATCGGTGACACGGAAAACTTTTCTATTTTTCAATACATTAAGCACCACCAACTGCTGTCACCATTTTGCTCAATTATCGGTGACGCGAGAGTTCCATTTGTCACTGCTCGAACATGGTGTCTGGCGTTGCCGCGTTCTTGATGGTTGGTCAATCACATCCAGCGTCTTCGTAGTAAGGTCATTTGCAGCCCCATGAAAATCGGCACTCACTTGATTGACCCGCCGGTAATCCTGGCTCCCATGGCCGGAGTCACAGATAAACCCTTCCGATTACTGTGTAAAAAGATGGGGGCTGGATATGCCGTCTCAGAGATGACCACCTCGGATCCGCGTTTATGGCGAACGAAGAAAAGTCTCTGGCGGATGGATCACGTCGGGGAACCGGAGCCCATTGGCGTCCAAATAGCGGGCGGCGATCCGACGTTTCTTGCCGAGGCCGCGCGTTATAACGTTGATCACGGTGCCCAGGTTATTGACATAAACATGGGCTGCCCCGCAAAGAAGGTGTGCAATGTTTGGGCGGGATCGGCCCTTCTCCAGGATGAGGCACTCGTAGCCCGAATACTTTCAGCTGTCGTGAGCGCAGTAGACGTCCCTGTAACGTTGAAGATTCGCACAGGCTGGAACGGAGAAAACAAAAATGGGCTCCGCATAGCAAAGATCGCCGAGGACGCTGGAATATGCGGACTTGCGGTGCATGGACGCACCCGGGACATGCACTACACCGGTGCTGCCGAATACGAGACCATTGCTGCGATTAAAGATGCCGTACGAATTCCGGTCTTTGCGAATGGAGACATCACGAATCCCGAAAAGGCACGCGACGTTCTGCTCGCCACAGGCGCCGATGCGCTGATGATCGGAAGAGCGGCACAGGGACGCCCATGGATATTCAGGGAGATCACTCACTTTCTGGAGACAGGCGCGCTACTCTCTTCGCCCAAACCAGCGGAAGTTGGCCAAATCCTTATTGAGCATTTGCAGCATCTGTACTCGTTCTACGGCGAGGAGGCAGGCGTCCGTATCGCGAGAAAACACCTAGGCTGGTATGCCAAAGATCGTCCGGAAAATGCCAGCTTCAGACACGTCGCCAACAGAGCAGAGACTGCCGAACAACAGGTGTACTTGGCGAAGCGGTATTTCGAGGCCCTTGAGGATGGGAGCCTCGAAGAAGTCTCTTTTGCTCCCTAAACTAAGCGTTGCCTCAATTTGGTTCTTTCGCACGAATGAAGCTTCAATCTGGCTCGCAGAGCTTCCCGTGAGGAAGCCATACGCATTAGAAATGCGAATTCGTAGCAAGCCGCACGATGTGTCCCGCAACCGAGCGGAAAGCGGTTACCGAACGTTGAGGTACATAAGAACCGCTCCCGCCCGATAGCGGACCTTAAGGAAGCATCAATTCTTCGGATGAAGTGCTGCGCCGCGCATTGAAAGCATGACATCCCTGCAATCGTTCCATCCCTTTACGTACCGCTCGTCTTGAAAGGTTGCGCCGTCGCCACCTTTCGCAACTTTAGGCGATGGAACCGGTGCGATCGCATGCGTGATATGGAAGCGGGCAAATCGCACCGCAGCTTGCGCGATTCGCAACTCGCTGGCAGTGAGTTCACCCATGGCGAGGCGGAGTGCTTGTGGTTCCTGTAATTGTTCAACCGTCATCATTGCCTTTCTCCTGCGGCGTGCAGACCGTCAGCATATTCCCCACTTTGAAAAGGTTTGCTTTGGGTCGAAAGCGGACCTTCCAAGCTCTTAGGCTTCCTCATGCCCTTCGAGCTCAGGATTGGGATACACCCGCACCGGATATTTGAGCCGAAGGACGCTAATGACGTGCTCGACATGCGAGCCTGCGCGCGCCGATTTAACTTGGTGCTTCATCGATGAGAACGTATCGATCGCCACCTTCTCTCCGCCATGAAAGATCCAAAACCACGAATCAGTCTGCATGCCCGACTCGACGTGTGAAAAGTGGCTACTGAGGAAGCCTTTCAGCTCCTCATGAAAGTCCCAGTACTCACCCAGATGGTCCATTTCCGCGAAGATCATTGATGTCTCGTGTCAGGTTTCTTTAGGTCCGCTATGTGTTGCGTTGACCGACTGAAGTCGCAGCCGAAAGCGGACCTAACGATGCCGCGTATTCAGCGAGAAAGCGACAGGCGTCGAAAAGTGGGCTTATCCAGGACGGCTATTTGAACCGGTCCGTTGGACGTGCACTGATCGAAAGGTCGAGAAAATATTCCTTCTCTTCGTTCAAGTCCCGCTCAACCTTTTGATCCGAGAAGTCTTCCCGCTTGCGACGAGCGTTGTTAATGACGAGGCTTACGTAGATATCGTCTGTTTCCAGATCAAACGGTGTCATGCCGATGATCTTTGCCTCGGGATCAAGAAAGGCTGCCCTCGCATCCCCATAGTTTCGGATGGCGGGAACGAATTTCGGAGCGTTCCTCTCTTGTCCATCAATAAAGAAAGGTAGGGCGACTCGCCCTGGCTCGAGTCCATTGGGGGACCGGCGGTGGGCGCCTTGCGCAACAAACCAATCATCAAGTCGCTTGGCTGTGGATAGCGCCTCATCCAACGTGAGTGAGCGATTCTGAAATGTGATCTGCAGATGATTGATTACCCTATCGCGGTCGGAGGTTGATATGGCGGTCAAGAAATTCTGCCCACCAATGTTCGCCTCCTTAAGCTCGCGGCCTCGGTAGTGGAAATCTAGATCGTAGGGGGCAGTGATCGTCCACATTAAGGATCCTTTCGGTACTGCATAGGCCACCCCGCCTCCCGCTTCGTTGGGGCTTGAAGTGACCTTGAACGGGTAGGACGAGCCCTCCCTAAGTTGCTTGGTCGTCATCCCTATTGAGACGTTTACGGTTGACTGCCGGCTATCGGCGCTCGCGGCATGCATCGAAAGTCCCAGCGACACTAGGACCGCCGCGGCCAATGCGCACGGGCTTCTGCCACCAAATCGCATCCTTCCAAATGAAAACGTCACGACAGAAGCCTCCGATGCCCACTCATCTAACGTTGATCATCAGCATGTCCGCTTTGGGTCGGAAGCAGACCTTTCCCATCACAGCTTTCTTGCCGCCTAGCCACAGCCCTCCATCGGGAAAGCACCTCGATCTGACGGTACGACACGAACGTCCCAACTTTGCTTCAATTTACCGACTACCAAGTCCGCGAATTGATGGGCCTCCGCCGAGTTTGATCCCTCGGAGAATCCTATGGCGACCTCATACTGCGATAGGCCCTGGTTTCCAGCGATGAGGCCAACACCGTCCTTTCGCTCAACGCCAATGTGCATGACGGGGAAACCTGGACTGACCCTCATGTCGTTCAACGCTTCCTGGGTTTCCCTGCTTCCATCAATAAAAGCCATGTTCTGGGACCGTGCGACGTCCTTTATCACGTCGACGAACAGGGCGACATTCTCTTTGCTCCCTAAGCAAATCTGAACCAGACGGAATGGGCGCTTCCCCACGCATCCGGATAGTGCCCCGAACAGTGGAATTAGGACACACACAACCAAACGTACATTCATTCCACCCCTCCCGGTCCTATATCCAGTGCCTCCATGAATAGTCTCCACCAAGACCCCGGCGACCCGAACTACTGTGAGATCAGCTCCGCGGAAAATGTCCGCTTCAGGTCGGAAGCGGACGTCCCGTGCCAAGTTTCATAGTCGCAGGCGCTTCGCGCCCAACAGCGAACGCCGGAGGTCCTCGGGGTTTCCGCGTCCAAAAGCTGTGACAATCGCTCCATCTGGGAACTGGACGACTGCAGAGTAGATTCCCCCTGCAGAAGCAGGGTCGCCCGACGAATCACAAAGAGAGAGTGCACTGGATGCTACGTATTGTAGTGGGCGCGATGGAGCGCCCCTAAAGGCCACCGGGACGGTCTTTTCACAAATCAGACGAAAAGTTTCGGGCGTCGCTTTCGACCTAATGGGAAGCGTGCTCAAAAAGAGGTTTGGCTCGTCTGGATTGGTGAGCCCATCCGCAGAGTATGCCAGGGCACCTGTTCCGGTCTTTTCAAGTTTTAATCCGGGGGGATCTAGCTTTAGGCCAAAAGCCAGTTCTGGATCCATCACCTGCTCATCCCAAGAGACCGAGGAGAGAACTTGCTTCAGGTCAGCAAAAGTCTTCTCGTCGGCACCTTGAAAAGTGATCATTACCTCCATCGCTTTGTCGCCACGCACCACCTGAAGTACCCAGCCATCCCAAGTACCACCATCCAATTTTCGAGTGCGATGTCTTACCGTTCCGGCCAACGTCCCTGATCGGAACGCCTCGACTGGTTCAGGGTAGAGCCGCTGATCGAACTGACTCTTCTTGCGAAAGGCTTCGGTTGCGCCGGTCATCACCGCGACCATGATCGATGCATCATGATTCGCAAAGGCCGTACCAAGCGGCGAGGCGACAACACCCGGCGGCAATGCCAAGCGAACACCAGTTCCGGGGACCGAAGTGATTCCAGTCTCCGCGCTATTGCCAGCGCCTCCTGCGTAAGAAGTCGCGCCGGCAACAACCATGATGCTAAACGCCATTGCCAAGACGTGCCATTTTCTTTTCACGGCCACTCCCCTGTATCGAAAAGTTTCGTCCGCTATGGGTCGGAAGCGGACGCTTTTGTTACGCGCCAATTGACTCGCCTTCGCCCATAGCCCGGCCACCTAGACTCAGGTTATCTGCTTCACCCGGCTGTTGAATCTGAAACGTGATCTGACCGATTCCATTCGTTCCGGCGAAGTTGCTGGTGGCATGGAAGTGCTGGTCCGGGTCGGCTTTGATCATTTGCAGCAAGGCAATGAGGCGATCGATGTCTGAGACAGAAAGGCTCACCTCGACCTCAGTCCAACCATTGTTCCAGTCTTCCAATGACGCGCGCATCGCCCGCTCCCCTTGTGGTCGATCTACAAGCTACCGATGTCCGCTTCGGGTCGGAAGCGGACCTTAGCCGATCTTTGCTTCCGGGAAGATGCCGGCCGCCTCTGACCTGTTTAGCAACCTGGCATCGTGAAGCGTTTCCTGCCACAGCGAGCCGCAGACATCACAACGCATCAGAAAGGCAGGCCCCTGCTCAATGACAGCTACACGCACGAACCTTTCAAATGGCGCGTGGTAACCAACTTTGCAGTCGGCGACCGAACATCCTCATCGGTAACCATCTATCCCCCTGTGCAGCTAGCAAAAGATCCGAGGCCATTTGGTCCGCTTCGGGTCGGAAGCGGACCTAGCTAACCGCCCGATAGACGGCGCCGCCCTTGACGAACTTTCTTTTAGTCGTCGCTGTAGATGGCCTTATGCCAGTCATATCGGATTGGCCTGCGGTGGCCCGAGATGATTGAAGCAATGGCCGCATTGTCTAACCCGTATTGAGCTTTGACGTAGTCGCTACGAGGGAAAGCTTCGCACTCTAGGGCGCCACCTAGCATTCCTTCTTCTGAGTGGATTTGCCACTCACGAATCTTTCTGCAGGAGCGACAAATCGCAAGAGCCCAAGGCGGCCAAGATTGATTGATCGGATTATGGCGAGAGCCTAGAAGCTCCATTTCTTCCATCTTGCAATCGTGGTGTTTCATGGATTCGGCCTTACCCCCTAAAGACGTCCGTATATGGACTCCTCCCCTTCGCCAAGCATCCCCTAGCCCTGGCGTCCGTGTCGACTGCCTACGTATATCCGGCCTCTAGATGCTGCACCGCCAGGCG
>NZ_JBVQCI010000020.1:0-34033 GCF_055702865.1 Dyella sp. PARNA 12/25
GCAGACGCTCAACTTTGAAACACCGGCCGAACGTTTCCAGCGATGTGTTGCAACGACCGGCTGAAGTCGCAGTCGAAAGCGGACCTTACCAAAGGTCGCCAGAGCTCCGCCCAATCAACGAATAAGATCGACCTGTTCGATACCGCAGAACTTAGCGGAGGAAGCAGGGCGCCGGCTCCCCCGAAAACGTTGTCGGCGACACGTTAACCAGCTCCTGCTCGGGTGAGAACTCCAGGACGAAGTTTCCAACCCATACGCAACCATGTTTCTCATACGGTGACTGATTCCCGTAAAGCTTCATGGCCGAGACAATTTCGTCTTTGGTCTGGTGGCGTGCGAGTACAGGAAAAGCAGTTAGGAGCTGCCTGTTCTCAACTTCAAGTGCACCCATCTGCAAATCCCGCTTTCCGAGGGTGATCGCTTTGTCGATGTTCTGCCAGAACAAGTAGCCGACTGCCCCAAGCAGCAGAAGTATCACTCCCCCATAAATGATATGTAGCCTCATCGACACCCCTAGTGCGGTTCGTATTGCGGATCGATCTATCGATCCAATGAATAGCGCGACGACAAAGAGAGTTTCTTGAAGGAGGTGTCCGCTTCGGGTCGGAAGCAGACCTAACAATACTCGCTGTTTCCGGACCCTAACGGCTACGCCGGCTCGGCGGCAGCTTTGTCCCACAGAAGGGACAGTACCGAATGGAGTAGGACGCTGATCCCCCATCGTGGATGACCAGACCATACTCGTTGAACGCACTGGAGTACTTCAGCACGCGATCCGGGCAGTCTCGCGGATCCGGGTGGTCGGGGCATGTCATTTCAACGTGCCGTTCCATGTCGCTACAGCAGTGCACTGACATTAGTCCGTTCTTCCCTGATTGAGGCCCATCGAGGCGACGGGCGTTCCAGTTGCCTTTCGTGAAATGTCCGTATATGGACCCCTCCCCAGTTGCAAGCATCCCGCGCTCTGGCGTCCGTGTCGACTGCAAACGTATATCCGGCCTCCGCCAGCCTCGTTCCTAAGGCTGCTGGGCCTTGATGAGCTAGTCGCGCGTCGGCTCCCAATCGCTTTGTCGTGCTCGTGGCACGTGGACCTTTCAGGGTTTTGCCGACGCCGGTCCGACCGGTTCGTCATCGTGCAGGGTGCTTCGCAATCGTAAGGTAGGGTTTGCTCGGACGTTACGCTCAGGCGGCCGCCAGCGCCGGTTGATAGTCGGTGCCATGGCGCAACATGGCCCAGGCCATGCGCGCCGTCTTGTTGGCCAGCGCCACGCAGGCCACGTTCGGATGGGATCGCTCCGCCAACCGGGTGACCCATTGGCTTAAGGCATCGTCCTTGGTGGCGGCCGTGCGCAACATCGCGCGAGCGCCATGCACCAGCAGTGCGCGCACAGGGGCGTTACCGCGTTTACTGATGCCCAGCAGTCTTTCCTTACCACCGGAACTGTTCTGGGCCGGCGTCAGGCCCAACGACGCGGCGAGCTGACGACCGTTGGTGTATTGCTTTGCATCGCCCATCGCGGCCACCAGCGCGGTGGCGATCATTGGCCCCACCCCACGCAGCTGCTGCAGGCGCACTGCCGCCGCGTCGGTCTTGGCCATGACGATGATCTCCCGATCAAGCTCGGCCACACGCTCATCGAGCAGCATCAGGTCGTGCCACAAGCCGTCGAGCAAGTGGCGGAAGCGCGTCGTCAGTCCGTTATCCGCATCTTCCAGCCAGCGCGGAATCGCGCAGCGCAGCGATGACAGTTCCTTGGGCGCCACCAGGCCGTACTCGGCGACCAGGCCACGGATCTGATTGCCTTTAGCCGTCCGTTGTTCCACCAGGCCGGTGCGAATGCGATGCACGGCTTGCATGTCCTGTTGCTCCACCGTCTTGATCGGCACGAACGTCATGCTTGGCCGGCTCATCGCCTCGCAGATGCCTTGCGCATCCTTGGCATCGTTCTTGTTACGCGGCACGTACGGCTTCACGTACTGCGGCGCCATCATCTTCACGCGATAGCCCCGTGCCTGCAGCTGCCTCGCCCAATGATGGGCTCCGGCGCAGGCCTCCATGCCGATCTCACATCCCGGCTCGGCCGCTTCCATTACCGCCTGCAACCAGTGGTCTCTCGATAGGCGCTTGCGCCACACCGCCTTCTCTCGCTGATCGACGCCGTGGACTTGGAACACGTTCTTGGCCAGATCGACCCCAATGCGCTTAAGCTTCATGGGTGGACTCCTCTTCGCCGTTGACTGGTTCTATCGCTTCCAGTCTGGCACTCGATGCCGAAGGCGGGGAGGAGTCCATCTCATTGCTTCGGGTCGGAAGCGGACACTAAGCACATTAAGGCAATCCGCGTTTACCACGTAGGTGCGCGTGGTGAATCCTCAGGGCCGAACATACGATCTAGCTTCCTTGCTCAGCATTGGTCGCAGGACCCGGTCTAGGCGCACCTGGCGCAGATGCTCCAAAACACATGTGTCGGCGGCATTCTCTCTCTCGCCGCCAGCCGCGACCGCTTCGCTCAGGTGAGTAGCAACGAGCTGCCATTGCTCCGACGTTGGATTCGCATGCGCCAAGAACGGCAGGAAAGACATGTAAACCGTGTGAAGGCTTGAAGATGAAAATTCATTACTGCCGGCTTCGGACTGCCAATAGGAAGCGAACTCCGGAAATATCCGAACGAGATCGTTGAGCAAGTCGGCTTGGCTGTAATGCTGCATTGCGTATAGAGCCCTCTAATTGTGTCCGCTTCGGGTCGGAAGCGGACCTAAACCGAAGCGATCCTTCGTGAGATCAGCTAGTCAATGGTATGCACATGAACCCATTGGCCATGATTGAGGAAGTAGACATCCGCGCCAGCCTCGACCTTTCCGAAATAGAACCCTTGGTGCGTGCTGTGAATCCGCTCGGCTCCGCCGGGTTCTGGTTGGAAGGGATAGGCTTCCGTATGGATATACGTACCCGGCGGCGCAACGTCGACATAGAGGTCTACGACTGACTCCGTCCACAGCCGAAGGTCGGTTACTTTGTAGCCAGATTTTCCATTGAGCGCGACGACCAAACGAAAAGATGTCGCTTTCCTGGAAGGAAGCAGCAATACGATGTCAGATCGCCCTTCGCCTTCAAAATCGGCCCGTGCAACCAACAGGCAAGGGTTGCCTTGGCCCAGCGCGTAGCGGCGAGCCTCCTCTCTCGAATCCCTGGCCAGTGGAAGTCTCTCGTCGGGAAACCGCTGCTCCAAGATCCGCGCAAGATCATCGGGCACCAACGCAATGCAAGAGTCCACCGGCGTTCCATTGGCAACGCCCAACGCCATTAGCCCTATGAACAGCGAAAACATGACGCCCCCGTGTTCCCAGTGATCAGACCTTGTTCTAAGGCTCAACTGTCCGCTCTGGGTCGGAAGCGGACATGCCGAAAACCAGTTTCATCGAAAATCTAGGTTAGGTCGACCTCGTCGCCAACCGCAGTTTCAACAAAAGGGGTCAAAGTGCTCTTCTACTCAAGCAGATGTTTAAGAAGCGGCACTCTGCCCAGTTTTCCTATCCATCACCGCCGTACATATCTATTGTCGACCAAACAAAAAAGGCTTGCCCGGAACCATCCGCGCAAGCCTTTCGATTGTCTGGTGCCGGCAGCAGGAGTCGAACCCGCGACCTACTGATTACAAATCAGTTGCTCTACCAACTGAGCTATACCGGCGAAGAGGGGCAAGTCTAGCAGGCCGGGGCGGGTCAACGCCAAAGGCCGAGGTTCAGAAGCAGCCGGTGCTGTGGGAGCCGACGCCCTTTACGCGGTTGCGCCAGTCAGCGCGGCCGGTGTCGGGGATGACAACGTCCAGCCAATACTCGGCGACGCTTTCGGTGCGTTCATTCATCTGTGCCGGGAAACCGGCGGAGATGACCTGATCGCGGCGGCGGCGCGCGTTGGCGGGGTCTTTGAAGAGGCCCAGCGAGATGGTGTTGGATTGGTCGCCGGTGCTGACGATGAAGTATTCGCCGACATTGGCGGCGCTCAGGCGACGCCCCAGCTCCAGTGCTTTGTCGCGGCTGCCGCCACCGGGCAGGTAGACCCACCAGCCGGTGGTTTGCGTGGTTTGTTCCTGGCGCTGGCGCATTCGCGCTGCCTGGCTGCTCAGCGAACTACGCGCGTTGCGCATGTCGACCTGGGTGGCGAAGGGGCCCAGCGCGATGCAGGTGTAGCTGGTCGGCTTGGGCGGTGTCGGCGTGGGTGCCGGTGCCGGCGCAACCACGGGTGCCGGCGGCGGTGTGGAAGCTGGCTCCGCTGCGGTCACCGTGGCAGCTGGCGCGGGGGCGCTGGTGGCGGGTGCGGCTGGGTGCTCGCTCAACAGTTGCAGCTCGGGCACGCCGGGGTCGGTGGCGCTGCGGCCGTGCACGTCGTCCTGACCGAGCAGCAACCACGCGCCTACCGCGATATTGAGTGCGATCAACAGAACAAAGAGCAGGCGCAGAAACATCGGCGATCCATCAGGCAAGCGTCTGGGGCAACGTCATTCTAGAGAGCCGATGCCATGGGAGAGTGTGCGTCCGACCACACGGACAACCCGCGCAGCACGCTGTCCGAGCTGAGTCTGGTGGGAACGGCAACCAGCGGCTGCAGGGCTTCGGCATCGCCGCCGCCGAGAATCAGCAACGGCGCACCGCCCAGCGAGGGCGACATGTGTGACACGAAACGTTCGATCAGCGCGGCCGCGGCCTGCCAGCAGCCGGATGCGACCGCATCGGGCGTATTGTCAGCCGCTTCCAGCACGATGCCCGGGCGCTCGACATGCACGCGCGCAGTGGCACCGAGCAGTGATTGCTGCATCAGTTGCGGCCCGGGGGCGATCAGCCCGCCGAGGTGTTGACCATCAGCGGTGAGTGCATCAAGCGTCAGCGCTGTGCCGACACCAGCCAGTACGCAAGGCGCCAGCCCTTCAGCGTAGGCAGCGACCATGGCCAGGAAACGATCTACGCCGAGTCGTGTGGGCTCGGGATACGCGTTGCGCACGCCGCAAGCTTCGGCCGGGGTGCGCAACCACTCCGTATCGCGTGCAAAGCAGGCGGTGACCACGGCCGCCACCTGCGCTTCGCGTGAGCCATCGACGACGGATGCGCCAAAGGCATCGTGAGGCACGGGGAGATTGCGCCACGCGTCGTGCAACGCCAGCACAACGTCTTCGTTCCAGCTCACGGCGCCCTGCGCATGCCAATCGGCGCCATCGCGCAGCGCCCACTTGAGGCGGGTGTTACCTAGATCGAGCAGCAACCTCATGCGCGGCGCACCGTGACGTCGGCGCTATCGATAGCGCGCACGCCATCACTGGTCTGCAACAGCAGCGCGCCGCGCGCATCCACACCCGCGCCTACACCTTCGAGTGGACCCAGCGCGCCCTGCAGGTTCAGCACCTTGCCGCGCAGCAGGTCGTGTTGCGCGTATTCGTCGACGAAGGCAGCGAAGCCTTCGCGTTCGAACTGGGCGAGACCTTCGGCCAGCGCGGTGATAAGGGCAGCCGCCACATGGTTGCGATCCGGCACGGCGCCAGCGGCCAACGTCGCCAGATCACTCACAGGCTGACCCGCCTGCTCGTGCAGCGCAGGCGTCAGTCGCACATTCAGGCCGACACCGATGACGGCTGAGCAAGGCCCCTGATACTCACCACCTAGTTCGACCAAGATGCCGGCGAGCTTGCCGTGATCGCTGAGCACATCGTTGGGCCACTTCAAACCGGCGCCGTCGACGCCTAGCGCAGTGAGTGCGCGCATCACGATGACGCCCACGGCCAGCGACAGCCCGGAAAGCGCGGCAAAGCCAGCATCGAAGCGCTTGAGGCAGGAGAGATAAATGTTGAGCCCCGGTGGCGACAGCCAACGTCGACCGCGTCGACCGCGACCGGCGCTCTGCGTTTCCGCGAGCACCATGCTGAGGTCAGGCAGGTCGGCAAGCCGTCGCTGGATCTCACTGGACGTTGAGTCGATTTCCCAGTGAAGCTCGAGCTCACCCAGTGGCTTGCGAGCGGCCGGCGATAATGCGGCACGGATCGCGGGCACGCTGAGCAGTTGCACCGGCCACGGCAGGCAATAACCGGCGGTGCCGCGCGACTCCACCGGCACACCTCGCGCGCGCAGCGCCTCGATCTGTTTCCAGATGGCCGCGCGGGTGACGCCAGAGCGCTCGGCCAGGGAAGCACCCGACACCATGCCGCCATCCGCCAGCGCTACCAGCAGCTCCTGTGCCTGCATCAAAAGGTGCTCGGGCAGAAGCCGCCGCTTGGGCGGCGGCCGGTTGCAAATAGAGGCTGGCGCGTGGGAGAAAACATCCCGCGATTCTAGCCTGCCAGGCCGCCGCAACGCAGTCGCACAGCCAACGAGAGTCGCATGACTTATGGGACTCGCGCGTCTTTTCAGGCGGTTGCGCCGGCACTGGTATCGCCCCGATTTTTCTGCCAGCATTCGGTTCTTGGATTGCGGATCAAGGGGTTGAGCCGCCATGGGTTTCGGGAAGTTCTTGATTGGCTGTGTACTGTGCGTCGGCAGCGTAGGTGCTGCATCGGCCATGGACGCGGACGCCCAGGATCTGTCCTCCATGCAGCGCGGTGTAGACAGCGGGTCCAGCAATCACGATGGCGCCGGTAGCAGCGGTGGTGATGCCCTTGGCATTTCGCATGAAGGCAGCAACCAGACGAATCCCGCGTCGTCATCTTCTTCCAACGACAACTGCCCCACGAACCCGGCACCGTCCGCGCGTGGTCGTCATGCCCATCTCGGCTGGCAGTCGCTGTTGCCTGGTTCCATCCAGTAAAGAACGCGGCCCGTGCCGGCTACCTGGTGGCGGCGCTTCAGCGCCTATTTAAGCCCTCCCCCTCTTGACGAAAAGCCTTGGCGCGACGCGCTTGAGGCATGTGAGCTTGCGCAACGACTGGATGGCGCACGCCAGGACGAATTGCGTCGCCTCGTCGGCGTCTTTCTTGTGCGCAAACGCTTCCACGCACTAGCTGGCGCGGAACTCACCGAGTCGCTACGTACGCTGATTGCCATGCAAGCGTGCCTGCCTGTGTTGCAGCAGGGGCCGCGCGCCCTGCGTGGCTGGCGCGAGATTCTGGTGTATCCCGGCGAATTCAAAGTGCGCCGCAGCCACCATGACGACCGAAGCGGCGTCGTGACGGAAAGCGACGACATTCTGATTGGCGAAGCGTGGGAACACGGACCCTTGGTGTTGTCGCTTGCTGATGTGGAGCTTGACCTTGCCCAGCCATGGGACGGTTACAACGTGGTTGTGCACGAGATCGCGCACAAGCTCGACATGCTCGATGGGCCGCCCGATGGCGTGCCGCCGCTGCCGCCGCACATTTCGCGTCGACAGTGGATCGTGTCATTTCAACGCGCGTTTGATTTGCTTTCGAATGATGTGGCGCGTGGGCGTGACACGTTGATTGATCCGTACGCGTCCGAAAGCCCTGATGAGTTCTTTGCTGTAGCGAGCGAGCTGCATTGGTCACAGCCGGGTGTGTTGCGACGTGCGGATGCAGCGGTGGCGGATCTTCTGCAGGCGTATTACGGGCCGTCGCCAGCGTTGGGGTAATTGCTTTCGGCGGTTTGTTGCTTAAGCGATCGCATCAACAGGCCTTATCGCAAGAATGCCCCCTCACCCCAGCCCTCTCCCCGGAGGGGAGAGGGGGCTAGAGCGCGCGGCGCCATGGTTTAAGTCCTCTTCGCTACGGTGCGTTGCGGTGTAGCTATACCGCCTGTCGTGCGATCGTGACGAACCGGGCTGCGTACGCGCCAGGGCTCTTATTCAACACGACGCTACGAGCCCTTTTGGCCATTTTCTTTGGGTTACTTTTGACGCGAAGCTAATCCCCGTGGGACTTTGACTCCGAGCATCCTGCCCTGCGCCCTTGGCGCCGGCTTCGCCGTTCGCACGCGCTCCTGCGCATGCGTGGGCTAGCAAAAGTCCCACAGGGATTAGCTTCGCGTCGCAGGCGGCACGCTGGCCGGAACGCTCAGCGAGAACCAAACGCAAAGTCGCTGGACCCCGGCCTACGCCGGGGTGACGGTATCGATGAAGCACTGAGGTAGAGTGACCCCTCGCCCCAACCCTCTTCCCGGAGGGGAGAGGGAGCAAAAGCACGTGCCGGCCCAAGCAAATCAACCCGGCGGAAACTTCACACTAAACCGCGCCCCATTGAATTCCGGCGACCGATCCACCACCAGCTCGCCACCATAAGCACGAACAATGTCCTGCACGATCGACAAACCGATGCCGTGCCCCTGCACACGCTCATCACCGCGCACACCGCGCTGCAGCACACTCTCGATCTTTTCTTCGTCGATGCCTGGGCCGTCGTCTTCCACGCTCAGCCACAAGCCGGGCCGCTGACGCCCCGCGACCGGTCGCATCTTCACCACCAGCAACACCTGGTGACGCGCCCACTTGAACGCGTTTTCCAGAAGATTGCCCATCAACTCGAGCAAATCACCCTGCTCACCGTAGAACGCCGCGTTGTCGTCGATGTCGAATTCGCACAGCACGTTCTTTGCTGCATAAACCTTCTCCAGGCTCTGCACCAGATCTTCCGCGTGCCCCGCAATGGGAATGGCGGTAGTGGCAAAAGTCTGGCGCCCCGACGTGGCTGCACGGGCGAGCTGGTAGGCCACCAGTTCGTCCATCTTGCGCACCTGTTCGAGCACCTGATCACGCAAGCCGGTTTCGCCGCTCGGTGATTCCAGGCCTGAGCGAATCACCGCTAACGGCGTTTTCAGGCTATGCGCGAGATCGGCTAGCGTGTTGCGAGTGCGGATGCGTTGCTCACGCTCGCTGTCGATAAAGGCGTCGATGCGTTCGGTGAGGCCCGTCAGCTCCGCCGGATATTGATCGCCAAGATGCTCGCTTTCGCCGCGCTCCACACGCGACATCTCATTGGCCACTTTGCGCAATGGCGTGAGGCTCCAGCGCAACAGGAACAGCTGCAGCAGTATCAGCATCACACCCAGCGAAGCCAGCCAGAACACCAGGCTGCGCCGAAACACGGCATTGCGGCCTTCGAGCTGATCTTCGGTCTGCGCCACCATGAAGGTGAGGTGCACCGATTTTTTCTCGGCGGTGTCCAGCGCCACGCCGTAGGTGTAGTAGTAGAGACGTCCCATGCGCGTGTCGACCGGGCCGACAAATTGGCCCTCGCCCGGCGGCAGTGGACGCAGGAAGCTGAAGTCGCGTCCGATGGCAGAGGCCGACTCCCACTTGAAGCCGTTGTCGCCCATGGCGACGGCATACAGCCCCGAGCCTGGCCGGGAGAAGCTGGGGTCAGGCGGGGTATCGGGCATCAGCACCTTGCCGGAGCGCCCGACTTCGGTGCCGGCCAGATAAGCCACGACGAAGTTCTGCAGGCGATCCTGCAGTCCCTTCAGTGCGCTGTCGGCGTTTGTACGGGTGAGCGTAAGCCCGACCACCCCAAGAAAGGCGGCCAGCACAAAACCAGTAGCCAGCGCCGCGCGCGCCGCCAGTGAAAACGGGCGGCGCGGCGGAGTCGGATCACTCGTCTTCGGCTTCGCTGCGAGGGATGGCAAAGCGGTATCCGCGTCCACGTACCGTCTCTATGGGCTTGAGGTTGCCTTCGGGGTCCAGCTTTCTGCGCAGACGGCCGATGAACACTTCCAGCACGTTGGAGTCGCGATCGAAATCCTGCTGATAGATGTGCTCGGTGAGGTCGGCCTTGGAGACCAGTTCACCCGCATGCAGCATCAGGTATTCGAGCACCTTGTATTCGTAGCTGGTCAGGTCGACCAGCTTGCCTTCCACCGTCACGGTCTGTGCGGTGGTGTCGAGCTTGATCGGGCCGCATGCCAGCACCGGCTTGGACCAGCCGCTCGCGCGACGCACCAGCGCGTTGATGCGCGCCAGCAGCTCTTCGACGTGGAACGGCTTGACGAGGTAGTCGTCGGCGCCGTGCTTGAGGCCTTCCACCTTGTCCTGCCAGCCGCCACGGGCAGTGAGGATAAGGATGGGGTAGCGCTGGCCGGCTTCGCGCAGCGCCTTGATCAGGTCCATGCCTGACATCTTGGGCAAGCCCAGGTCGATGATGGCCAGATCGAAGGGTACTTCGCGCCCCATGTACAGGCCCTCTTCGCCGTCCTGGGCCGCATCGACGGCAAAACCATCGCGCTTCAGGCGGGCGGCGAGGGTTTCGCGCAGCGGAGCCTCGTCCTCAACCAAAAGGATGCGCATCAGTGTTTCTCCTTGTTGCTTCCGCCGTCACTGGACGGGTTCTTGGTCGAATCGTTGGAAGCCGGCCCCTTGCTAGCTTCCGTGGTCACGGTTACCACGCGAACGTGCCCGGTAGGTGTCAGCACTTTCACGCGGTGCTCGAACGAGCTGCGGCCCCGCCGCACGGTACTGGCCGACAGCACTTTGCCGCCAGTCTCCTGCTGAACCTGCGCTACCGCCTGCTCCAGCGACATGGCCGGCTCTGCAGACTGCGCCGCATAAGCGGTCATGCCCACCGAGAGGGTGAGCAGCAAGGCCAGGGGGCGCAGAATTGTTTTCATTTCGTTAAACAAACCCGGGGCACCTGCGGGGACGGTATCCATCGTCGTTCAGACTATGGAATCGGGCCTGAATATTGACCGGATAAGGTGACGCCGTCACGCAGCAACCCGGGGTTGGGCGATGGCCTGCTCGATCAGCCCCCAGCCGGCACCCGGCAAATGGGCGCCCTCGCTCAGGCGTCGGCGGAACCCGCGCGCGCCCGGCTCGCCCTGGTAAAGGCCCAGCAGATGGCGGCTGATGTGCTTGAGAGCCGTGCCGCGCGCCAGTTCGGCCTCGATGTAGGGCCGCATATGAAGCAGCACGTCGTCCCGCGTGGGTAGCGGCTCGTCGTAAAGGGCGGCCTCCACCTGCGCGAGGATATAGGGATCGTGATAGGCAGCGCGGCCCAGCATGACGCCGTCGACGTGATCTAGGTGGGTCTGCACATCAGCGACCGTGGTTATCCCACCGTTGATGACTACCACCAGCTCGGGAAACTCGCGCTTGAGGCGATACACGCGCTCGTAGTCGAGCGGCGGGATTTCCCGATTTTCCTTGGGGCTCAGGCCCTGCAGCCAGGCTTTGCGCGCGTGCACCACCAGCACTTCGACACCGGCACCGATCATGGTTTCGGTGAAGTGCTGCAGGCCGGCGTAATCGTCTTGATCGTCCACGCCGATACGGCATTTCACCGTCACCGGCACATCCACCGCGTCGCGCATGGCTTTCACGCAATCGCCCACCAGCGCCGGCTCGCGCATCAGGCACGCGCCGAAACGGCCGGACTGCACGCGATCGGAGGGGCAGCCGACGTTGAGGTTGATCTCGTCGTAGCCTGCGTCGGCGCCGTAGCGCGCGGCGATGGCCAGCTCTTCTGGCTCGCTGCCACCCAGCTGCAGCGCCACGGGGTGCTCCTGCTGGCTGTGCTCCAGCAAGCGCAGCTGCTTGCCGCGCACAAGGGCAGCGCTGGTCACCATCTCGGTGTACAGACGGGCATGCGGTGACAGCAGCCGGTGAAAATACCGACAGTGGCGATCCGTCCAATCCATCATGGGCGCGACGGTAAGGCGCCAGTCGTCCGTCTGGAGCGGCTGGCGCAAAGGCTGGGTGGGGGCTGACATGGGCCCTATTGTACCGGCAGGGCCGCTCCCGTCGCGGCGTGATGCCGCAGCGGTTTGTGAAACCCGCATTTCAGAGGCTTTTCTGCATGAAGCGGCCGTCGGCGGATGGCATAATGCGCCCCCAGCTGCATTACGGCAGCACTCGTCAGGCGCAGCGGGTTACGCCACCCCCAAAACGAGTCCGGTATTGGCTTGCCAATGCCTACCCGCAGCACTCCATGATTCAGGACGGTAACCGGCAATGGTGGCATTGGCGACGGAGCACGTGATCGACGTGCACCACTGGAACGACAGTCTTTTCAGCTTCCGCACGACGCGTGATCCCGGCTTCCGCTTCGACAGCGGCCAGTTCGTGATGATCGGCCTGGAAGTGGATGGCCGCCCGCTGATGCGGGCGTACTCGATTGCCAGTGCGAATTACGAAGAACATCTGGAGTTCTTCAGCATCAAGGTGGCCAATGGCCCGCTGACGTCGCGCCTGCAGCACCTCAAGCCGGGCGACCCGATCATTGTCAGCCGCAAGCCGACCGGCACGCTGGTGCTCAACGACCTCAAGCCGGGCAAGCGTCTGTATCTGCTTGGCACGGGCACTGGCCTTGCGCCGTTCATGAGTCTGGTACGCGACCCGGAAACCTATGATCGCTACGAGAAGATCGTGATCGCGCACGGCGTGCGCAACGTCAACGATCTGGCCTACAAGGACTATCTCGAGAACGAGCTGCCGCAGCACGAATATCTCGGTGAGCTGGTGCGCGAGAAGCTGATCTACTACCCCACGGTGACGCGTGAGCCGTTCCGCCATCAGGGGCGTATCACCGACAACATCACCAACGGCTCAATGAGTGAGGCCATCGGCCTGCCGCCGCTCAATCCCGCCGAGGATCGCGCGATGTTGTGCGGTAGCCCGTCGATGCTGGACGACACCTGCGCGCTGCTCGATGCGCTCGGCTTTGAAGTGTCGCCACGCACACGCGAGCCGGGCGATTACGTGATCGAGCGGGCGTTCGTCGAGAAGTAAAGCCTCGGCTTTTTCTGTAGGAGCGCACTTGTGCGCGACCGCGTGGCGCCGCTGTAGAACGCGGCGCACCGGTCGCGCACAAGTGCGCTCCTACAAGTTTCTTTACTGCCAGATCGTATACACGCGACCCGTACCCACGCCTTCCACGCAGCGCCGGTACACCTGCCCCACGCGCGCACCGGGCACGGCCTCAAAGCCGGGGAAGTACGGCCCGAATGCTTCGAGCGATTCGGTGAGCAGGGTCGCACTCACGGCATTGATGCGCAGCCCCCGCGGCAGCTCAGTGGCAGCGGAGCGCACGAAGCCTTCAATCGCTGCGTTCACCGTGGTTGCGTTGGTGCCGAGGCGAATCGGTTCGTCCGCGGTGATGCCACTGGTCAGCGTGAACGAGCCGCCCTCACGCAGGTGCTTGATGCCAGCCATCACCACATGGACCTGCCCCATCAGCTTGTCCTGCAGGCCGGACATGAACTGCGCCGGAGTGGTCTCCTCCAGCATGCCGAAATGCACGTGGCCCGCCGTGGTGACTACCGCATCCAATGCACCTGCCTCTTGGTACATGCGCTCCACACTGGCCATGTCGGTCAGGTCGACACGCACATCACCGGAATGGCGCCCAGCGCGGATGAGATCGTGGTGCGGCGCCAGCGCGTCAGCCACGGCGGTTCCAACGGTGCCACTGGCACCCACAAGCAGAATTCGCATCGGGTAGAACCTCGTCAGGGGTCGGCCCGAGAGGGGCCAACCAGACGCTCAGTGTCCGTGCCCTGTCCTGCGCTGATAAACATGCAATGATTCCCTGCATTCGAAACCGCAGGTTTTCAATCATGGATACGCTGGCAAGCATGGCGATGTTTGTTCGGGTGGTCGAAAGCGGCAGCTTCGCCGCGGCGGCGGATGCCAGCGGGGTATCACCCACGATGGCAGGCAAACATATACGCGCCATCGAGCAGCGACTGGGCGCGCGCCTGCTTCATCGCACCACTCGCCGCCAGCAGCTGACGGAGGTAGGTCGGCTCTACTACGAACGCTGCAAGCTGGTGCTGGCCGATGTGGAGCTGGCCGAACGCAGCGCACTGGAACTGCAAGCGACGCCACGCGGCAACCTGCGCATCACCGCGCCGATGAGCTTTGGCAGCCGGCGACTGACGCCAGCGCTCACCGAGTATCTGCAGCGCTATCCCGATGTTCGGGTCGAGCTGACGCTGGACAACCGGGTATTCGATCTTGTTGGGGAAGGTTATGAACTGGCCATCCGCATCGGGGCGATCGATGACCCGCAATTGGTAGCGCGACCGCTGCAACCCTATCGCATGCTGCTGGCCGCCTCGCCGGCCTATCTGGCGCGCCACGGCACGCCGCAACGCGCGGAGGAGCTGTCCACCCACACCTGCCTGGGCCTCACCAACTGGCGCCGCCGCGATCAATGGCATTTGCTTGGCCCCCAAGGCGAACACTGCGACGTCCCAGTGCAGGGACGCCTGGCGGTGGATCATGGCGATGCGTTGCGTATCGCCGCCTTGCATGACGCCGGCATCGTGTTGCAGCCGGAGGTGTTGTTGGCGGATGACCTGGCGGCGGGGCGGCTGCTGCAGGTACTGCCGGGCTGGGCGCCGCCCTCTACGCCGATGCACTTGCTCTATGCGCAGGATCGTCGGCCCACGGCGAAGCTTCGCAGCATGGTCGATTTCCTGTTGAAGCGATTCGGCGCAGAAGTTTCTCTGTAGGAGCGCACTTGTGCGCGACACGGGCGCTTCGATGAATTGCGGAAACGGTTCTTGTGAACTGTCGCAAAACCGAAGACTGAGCTAACGACGCAACGCTGCGGTCGCGCACAAGTGCGCTCCTACAGAAAAACATGATCATCGCGCGCGCGACCTGATTTTGTGGGAGCGCACCCTGTGCGCGACACGGGCGCTTCGATAAACCGCGAAGATCGGTTCTTTCTAACTGTCGCGAACACCGAACACTGAAGTAACGACATGGCGCTGCTGTCGCGCACAGGGTGCGCTCCCACAAGTAGCGTTTTAGGCGAGACCTCAGTCGCGAATACGCCCCTGCCCCTCGTTGTCCCAATAGCCGAACACGCGCCGTGCGATGAGCTTGTACAAACGCTTGCCGGTAGCGCGCCACAACCTCGCGTGCGGTGCAGGCGTATTGAGAATTTCAAGTTGCCGCGCACTCAAAGCCTCGGGGCAGTAGGTGCGTTTGTGCTTGAGCAGATGGCGCAAGTCTTCCCGCGCCAGCAAACGGAACAAGGCGCCACGCCGACCACGTGTCCAGGCAATCTGAAAATCCACCAGTGCTGGACGACCATCGGTACGCACCAGCCAGTTCGGCTCTTTGGCGAGATCGTTGTGCACGATGCCACGGCGATGCAGCACCGCCAGCAACCGCAAGGCGTCGCGATAGTAGGCACGGTCGCGCGGCTGCGCCTGTTGCATCGGCGCCCCGGCGATATAGCCGCGCAGCAATTCACGACCATCCCAGCCCAGCAAGGCAGGCACGCCGTCGATGCCGTCCAACTTGGCCAGCGCACGTGCCTCGCGCGCCGCTGCGCGCCGAGCGAAGGCGCGCGCCCACCAGCGCGCTGCGGTAATGTCGCGCCGGATCACGCGCACACCGTCGCGCTCCGTCACTTCAATACGGCCTAGTTCATCGGCTTTGAGCAAGCTGTTGCGCGAGGTATCCACGGGCCTTCCACGATCTGACGCTCCATGCGTCACAACGCGGCTATTGTCGCCGATCCACCGCCAGCACGCGCGCGTCCAATGCCGATATGCTGCGGCGAGCAAGCCTTGGAGAACACCATGCTGGAGATTGCGCTTTACGTGCTCGCTGCCCTGCTGATCGTGGGCGGGCTGGCGGGCAATATTCTGCCGGCACTGCCGGGCATTCCGATGATCTTCGGAGGTATCTGGCTCGTTGCTGCGGTGGATCAGTACCGCCACCTGGGCGTGTGGTGGCTGGTGATCATCGGGGCGTTGGGCGTGATCGGCGTGGCCATGGATTTCGTCTCCGCATCGCTCGGAGCCAAGCGCGTGGGCGCCAGCAAGCTCGCGGTGTCGGGCGCGGCCCTGGGCACCATCATCGGCATGTTTTTCGGCATTCCGGGCCTGCTGATCGGTCCCTTTGCCGGCGCCCTGATCGGTGAGCTGCTGTCCGGCACCAGCGTGCTGCGCTCGGCCCATGTGGGCGTGGCCACCTGGCTGGGATTGCTGTTCGGCACGCTGGTGAAGCTGGTGATCTCATTCCTGATGATTGGCCTGTTCGGCTTCGCCATGCTGATCGGCTAGGGCGACCTTCGGCACATGGCGCGGGCCAACCCGGCCCTTATAGGCTCAGGGCACACCACCCTAGGGAAGTTCCACATGTCCAAACGCCTCGCCCTCGCCTTGGCGGTTTCACTGGTTGCCACCGGAACGGTACACGCAGAAACCAAGACCCCCACCTGGATCGAGCGCAGCAACGCGGATGCCAAGGTGCTGCTCGATGTGCTCGCCAAGTACAACCCGGAGTTCGCTTCGCAGATCGGCGTGCCTGGCTTCGACGACAAGGTCGTCGACCTGAAGCCCGATGTCGACGCCCGTCAGCGCGCCGCTTTCGTCGAGGCCAAGGGCAAGTTGCAGACCATGCTGGCCAGCGAGAAGGACGATAACGTCCGCCAGGATCTGCAGATCATGATCAAGGCGGTGGACCAGCAGATCGAAGGTATCGATCTCAACCACAAATACATGCTGCCTTACGTGGACGTGGGCGAGACCATCTTCCAGGGCGAGTTTTCGCTGCTGAAGGACGATGTGGACGCCAAGCGCTACCCTTCGGCACTGAAGCGCCTGCAGTGCTACGTCGGCAAGGCACCCGGCTGCACGCCGATCACCGACCTGGCCAAGGCGCAGACCACGGCGCGCCTGGGCGAAAAGGATCTGCTTGGCCCGTACAAGGCCGAGGTGGAGCAGAAGCTCTCCAACACGTCGCGCTATGCGCAGGGCATCCGCCAGCTGTTCACCAAGTACAAGCTGGACAACGCCGACGGCAAGGCTGCCCTCGATGCGCTGGATAGCCAGCTGAAGGATTACGACGCCTGGGTGCGCACCACGGTGGTGCCGCGCGCCCGCCAGGATTTCCGCCTGCCCGAGCCGCTGTATGCCTACAACCTCAAGCAGGTGGGCATCGATATCCCGCCGGAGCAATTGATCAAGCAGGCACAGCTCGAGTTCGTGGAGCTGCGTTCGATGATGCAGATGATGGCGCCGGTGGTGGCCAAGGCCGAAGGTATTCAGGCCACCGATTACCGCGACGTGCTCAAGGCGCTCAAGAAAGAACAGCTGGGCAAGGATGATGTGGTGCCGTGGTACCACGAGATTATCGGCAAGATCGAAGACATCATTCGCCGCGAGCACATCATCACCCTGCCGCAGCGCAAGATGCAGATGCGTCTGGCATCGGAAGCCGAAACGGCCTCCGTGGCTGCGCCGCATATGGACCCGCCGCCGTTCATCAACAACCACGGCGAACAGGGCACCTTTGTGTTGACCATGGGTAACCCGAGCGGCAATAAGTCATCCGCGTATGACGACTTCACCTATAAGGCCGCTGCCTGGACGCTCACCGCGCACGAAGGCCGCCCGGGTCATGAGCTGCAGTTTGCGGCGATGGTGGAGCGCGGTGTGTCGCTGGCACGCAGCCTGTTCGCCTTCAACAGCGTGAACGTGGAAGGCTGGGCGCTGTATGCCGAATCGGAAATGCTGCCGTACGAGCCGCCGGCCGGCCAGTTCGGCGCCCTGCAGGCACGCCTGCAACGTGCCGCCCGCGCCTACCTCGACCCGATGCTCAACCTGGGCATGATTACCAAGGAACGTGCGCACGACGTGCTGCGTAACGAGGTGGGCTTGTCCGAGGCCATGACGCAGCAGGAGCTGGACCGTTACACCTTCAACAGCCCGGGCCAGGCCACCGCGTACTTCTACGGTTACATGCGCCTGCAGCAGACGCGCCTGGACACCGAGCTGGCGCTGGGCAAGGACTTCAACCGCCAGGCCTTCAATGACTTTGTGATTGGCCAGGGCCTGTTGCCGCCCGAACAGCTCGCCGAAGCGGTGCGCACGCACTTCATTCCGTCGCAGAAAAAGAAGTAATCGACAGGGCGGCGCGCCAGCGCCGCGTTATCGGGGCCGCGCCTTCGGGCGCGGCTTTTTTTGTGCGGAAGACACTGTGTTTGCGCAGCGCTCTAGCCATTCGGCCAGTCGCGGCGTGTCACGAACCAACGACGGCGGCACCACGATGTAGCCGCGACTCGGCGGCGCTTCCGGTCGATGACGAAAGCGCGCGGCACCGGCATAGGCCAGCAGCGCTGGTTGATCCGACTCGGGGACTTTCAGGGCCATACCCTGCGCGGATAGCCAGGCGATCGGCTTCTCGCCGAAGTACGCCATCCATCCACCAAACATCGGCTTGAAGCGCAGGTCGTGCGGCCGACCCAGATGCGTCGCGGCATCCTGCAGATCACGGCGCAACGCGTCGATGTCGGGCGTCACATCGGCGCGTCGGGAATCACGTAGAACAACACAGCGAGGTAATGCAGCACGCTGCCGGCGAGCACAAAGAAGTGCCATACCGAATGGTGATACGGCAGCTTGCGCCATAGATAGAACGGCACACCCAGGGTGTAGGCCACGCCGCCAGCGAGCAGCAACACCATGCCGCCGGTCTGCAAATGCGCGGCGAGCGGCTTGAAGGCCACCACGCCCACCCAGCCCATGCCCACGTACATCAGCACCGCAAGTTTGCGGTACTTCTTGAGCAGGCCCAGCTCCAGCGCGCTGCCCATCAGCGCCAGTGCCCACACCGTAGCAAACAGACTCCAGCCCCATACACCGGGCAAAGCGATCAAGGTGAACGGCGTATAGGTGCCCGCAATCAGCAGGAAGATGGCGATGTGGTCGAGGGTGCGCAGCACCTGCTTGGCCATCACACCGGGAATGGAGTGATACAGCGTGGAGGCGGTGTAGCAAAGAATCAGCGTGGCGCCGAACACCGCGCTGGCAACCACCGCACGGGCGTCGCCATAGAGCGCGGAGAACGCCACCAGTGTGGCCAGCCCCGCGATGCTGAGCAGGATGCCTATGCCATGAATGACACTGCTGGCGAGCTCATCGCCGAAGGCATAGCGAGGGAGAGCCGCGCCGGTGGTGGCAGACATGGGAATCCTTGGGGTGCGAAACGTACTAATACGTACGGACCCTGCCACCTTAGCCGGCTGGCGAACGAATGCAAGGCCGCGCGGCGTATGAAACGCAGCGTGATCGTCGCAGTCTGTATCGCCTCCTGGAGAGGGCGTTACTCGATGATGAAGGCGCCGAACGCCACGCCAAGGTCCCAGCCCTTGCCGGTACCGCTGAGGGCCAGGGAAACATTGCCCTTGGTCATGACCCGCGCACCGGCGGATTTCGACGCACCGGCATGCACGCCCGCATCGGCGTAGTGCCCCTTGATCTCGCTGATGTTGGTGACGCCGGAGAACTTGCCCACGCCATCATCGATCTGGCTCTTGCCAAAGGTGATGCCACCACCCTTCACCCGGATGCGTACGCCCATGCTCTGGCCGTTGCTGCAGCGAACCGTGCCGCTGCCCTCGGCGGTCTGATAGAACACCGACCAGCCCGACAGACGGAAATTCATCGTGCACTCGATGTCGCCCGCATGCGCGGGCACGGCGGCCATCCAGCCGGCCAAGGCCAGGGCCGATACACCGAGAATTTTCCACACGGTCATGGCTTCGCTCTCCGGTCGGGTCCTGCTATGCCTGGGTCTGGCAAGCATCCGCAGTCTGCCACGTGAATACCTCTTTCACCCAGGTTGTACGCCAAATCAAGCAGGCCGCTCGGAAAATGGCACAACCGGGCGTCCCCTCTCTCTCCCCCGACGTCCGGCCTTGCTGCCCCGCCACCCTGTGCGGGGCTCTTTTTTTTTAAACCCGGGGATGAACCCATAGCCATGTGACACCGCGGGCTACACCGGAGGCGCCGGCTAGTTCTATGCTGATGGCGGACCAGGAATCGGGAGAGCCGTGCGATGTCATCCATCGACCTGTTGCTGCATCTGGACCATCTGGATCTCGCTGACGTCGCCCCACGCGCCGCGTTGGCCTTGGCGCACCGCATCGATGCAAGGCTGGATGCGCTCTACGTCGCCGATCTCCCGGCGGCTGCATTCAGCCTGCCTGAAGCCGTACCGGTGCAACTGGAAGAAACCCAGCGCCGCGTGACCGAGGCCCAGGCGCACGAACCCATCTGGCGGCAAACGCTTGCCGCCCATTCGCTCAACGGCGTATGGCGGGTCACCCAGGGCGACACCGTGCAGACGGTGAGCCAGGCCACCTCGGGCTATGACTTCCTGATCATGGAACGCAGCCAGCAACGCAGCGACGCGCCGGTCGGCTTCGGGCCGGTGTCGCGCTGCGTCTTCGCTTGTGCCCGGCCGGTGCTGGTGGTGCCCGATGTGGCGCCGATCACCAGCGTCGGCGCCAGCGTGCTGGTGGCCTGGAACGGCAGCCGCGAGTCCGCACTAGCGCTGGCCGCGGCCGTACCCGTGCTGCAAAAGGCAGAAGAGGTGCGGGTGCTCGACGGCAGCGAAATGAATGCCGAGATGCTGCCGGTACTGCCCCCACCCGGACTGATTGACTGGCTGCAACGCCATGGCATCCGCGCGCGCATCGAACCGTTCAATGCGGGCCCCAGTCATGCAGCCGGCCCCGCCGTACTGGAAGCTGCGCATAGCCAGGGCGCGGACCTTATCGTGATGGGAGCCTGGAGCCGTTCTCGCCTTGCGCAAATGGTGCTGGGTGGCACCACGCGGCATCTGTTCATGCATGGCGATGTACCCATGCTGGTGGCGCACTAATAGAGCAGGAGTCAGTGTAGAAGCGTGAGAAGTGCGTGTGCCTTCGCTGGACACCCCACCTTCTTCACACCCTGTTTTGGGGATCTCCAGGTACGCCGCACAGCATAGCCTTCCATACGGCTACTTGCGCAAGAGTTTTCGACGGGCATAGGCTGAAGTTGCCGGGCACGATCCCACTGCATCCCCATGCGGCGTGCCGGGTACAACCCAACATCGATAGATACGTCAGGAGGTCGCCTATGTCGTCCGCAAGCCTGGCTGTACCCCGTCACGCCCATCCGGACAGCGTTCGGATCGCCGCCATGAGTGCGGCCATTGCCCTCAACCTCGCTGCACTGATGGTCGTGCTGCGACCGATGGCGCCTCAGCTGATGGCACAGGCAAAACAGATCACCGAGATGACGGTTACCTGGATCTCACCGCCCCCCAAGGTTGAAACACCGCCGGATATCGAGCTCAAGCCACTAGCGAAACCACCGGTGGCCGCGCCAAAACCGCATACACAGCCGCAGCCGATGACACCGCCCGTGGTGACACCCAGCGATGAAGGCACCATGGTGGCACCGCCAGTGATGCCGACGGCTGCGCCAACCACACCCGATACCGGCGTCGGTATTGCACCGATCGAAGCCACCCTGGCTTACCGTTCGGTGCCGCTGAAATACCCGACGCAGGGCATACGCATTCACGCGCAAGGCACTGTCGTACTGAAGGTGCTGGTGGACGAAAAAGGCGTGCCGCAGGATGTGACGATCGACAAGAGCAGCGGTTACGCCTTGCTTGACCGCAGTGCGCGCGAACAAGTGCTGCAGGGTTGGAAATTTGAACCGGCCATGGTGAATGGCCGCGCCGTACGCGCATGGGCACGCGTGCCGGTGACCTTCAACTTGAACGAGCTGTAAGGCTGCGGCGCAACCAATCCAAGGTCACGGCATGAAGTAAGGGGAAAGCCCGGCCTGCATTCCATGCCAGGCCGGGCCGTTCCACGGCAATCATTAGTGAGCCGCAGTTGCCGCTGCCGGGCGGTGTGACGAGCGCGCAATCGCCCACACCACTGCCACCAGCAAAATCACCGGCAGGCAGAACGGCAGCAAAGCGAGCGCAACGATAGGCGCGACGATCAATAGCGCAAGGCCGCCGAAGAGAACGCCAAGCACGCTGCCAACCACGCTGAACAAGCCGCCGATCAGCGCGAAGGCCAGCTTGAACACCAAGCCGACAAGCGATGCCGCGAGCCATACGCCCACGACCAGCATCAAGAGCACAGTCAAACCAACCATGACGTTCCTCCTACTGGCAGGTGTGCCAGCGACCCTGTCGCATCGTCGTCATGCAGGCGGCGAGCACGTATTTCAAGCCCCTGGTTGAGCGCATCGTGCGCTTCTGGCATGCAGTGCGCATGTCGCGAAAGTCATGCCGCATGAAACGCACACAACCATGCCTGGGTTACGGGACTTTAACGATACCCGTGGTCCACTGCGCCCCGGTTTACGTCGAGTAACATCGCATGGCCAAACACATGCAACAGCTTAAGGCGCTGCGTGATATCGCGTTTGACTATGGTACGGGCGCACACCCGGACCTTGCCTCGATGGCCAGAGAACTGAGCCGGATGGTGCACCAGCACAGGCAGCCGCTGAACGAAGGCCTGGCTGATTTGCGCACTCGCAACCAAGGTTTCGAACGCTGGATGGTGGCCCGACGCGGCAAGCCAGAGATCAGCGTGCTGGTCATGGCTTGGCCCGCCAATCACGCCACCCCGATTCACGACCACGGTGGTCTGTGGGGGCTGGAGATGGCGTTGCACGGTGCACTTGAAGTGCAATCGTGGGAGCGCAATTCGTGGGGCGACGTGCTGCGCCAGACCGGCAGCGACTGGCTGGGCCCAGGTGACGCCAGCTGGTTCGATACCGATGACCGTTACGCGCACCGCTGCCGCAACCTTTCGCGGCACGAAACCGCGCTTACGCTTCACGTTTACGGTGGTGATCTGGCACAGTACCTCATCTACCAAGAAGCCGGGAAAGCCGGCCAGTGGCTAAAAAAGCAACAGCACAGCGCTATTGCCGGGCATTTGCTCTACGCCTGAGCCACAACAGACCATCACGTTTTTAAGGGAGTGGCATGTATCGACGGGTCGCCATCATTGGCGGCGGCGCTGCAGCGGCAGCGCTGCTGAGCGAGCTGCTGGAACGCCGGCCGCAGCAGCCGTTGCATCTGGACTGGTACACCGGTGGCGACGCATCGCCGCGCGGTGTGGCCTACGGCACCCGTTCCGACAAGCACCTTTTGAATGTGCGCGCGGCGTCGATGAGCATGTTTGCCGCCAGGCCGCATGGCTTTCTCGATTTCGCGCAGCGCGGCGACAGCACTATCGCCGGCACCGATTTCTTGCCGCGCCGGCTGTACGGTGACTATCTTGAAGCGGAGGTCACCCGCGCGCTCGAACGTGCGCGCGAAGACGGACACGATGTGCGCGTGCTGCCGTTCCACGTCGATGGCGTCGTGCCGGAGAACAACGGCGTCACACTGGTACATGGCGAGGAAAGCACGCGCGTTGACGCCGCCGTGCTCGCCATAGGCGCGCTGCCTGCGCAGCCGCTCGGCGGCGTGAGCGACGAGGCACTCACCAGTGGCCTGTACGTCACCGACCCGTGGAATTTCCTTGCGTCCGTGAAGCCCGATGCGCAACCGCGCAAGGTCGTACTGATCGGCCTCGGCCTCACGGCCGTCGATGTGCTGCTGGAACTTTCCACGCTGTGGCCCAACGCCAGCTTCGAGGCGGTTTCACGGCACGGCCTGTTGCCGGAGCCGCATCTGGAAAGCGCGTCCGCACCGGCCGATGACAGCAGCGATCTCGTCGAAGCCATGCGCGAGGCACCGGTGATTAGGCTGTGGATGCGTCTGTTGCGCGAATCGATTGCACAAAGCAACGACTGGCGCACCGTGATCGACAGCCTGCGTCCGCACATCCCGTCGCTGTGGGCGCTGTTGCCCGAGGCGGAGCGTTCGCGTTTTATGCGCCATGCACGCTGGGCATGGGAACGCGTGCGCCATCGCATGCCACCCCAGGTGATGACCGCCATACAAGCCTTGGAGCGCGACGGCCGCCTGCATCGCCGACGCGGCCGACTGCAAACCGTGCGCGTCGTCGACGGCAAGCTGCAAGTGGATGTCCGTGCGCACTACGGCGAAGCTGACGGCACATTGGACGCCGATCTGGTGATCCAGACCGTGGGCCTCAATACCGATGTGCGCCGCACGCAGCATCCATTGATCCGCCAGCTGGTCACCAACGGCCATTTGAGCTCCGATCCGCTGGGGCTGGGCTGCAACGCCACTACGGAAGGACGCTTACAGCATGATGGCCATGTGTGGCCGCACTTCTACGCCATCGGCACCCTGCTGCGTGGCGTGCTGTGGGAATCGACAGCGATGCCAGAAATTCGCCAGCAGGCGCGGCATCTGGCGGATCGACTGTTGGGCGCTTGAAATAAGCGAGCAACGGAAATTTTGTAGGGCGCTTTTTTGCTCGTCATCCCCGCGAAGGCGGGGATCCAGTGACTTTCGGCCGCCTAGAGCAAAGGCACTGGATCCCCGCCTTCACGGGAATGACGTGTTACCCAAAGTTTCATCACGACTGATGAAAGAGTCGTTTCTCGAAACTCACGCACCCTCGCTCATCACTCATTCAAAACCCACTCAATACCAGCTTGCCGATAGTGCTGGCACTTTCCAGCTGCATGTGAGCTCGGCGGATGTTTGTCGCATTGATTGCGTCCAGATTCTCTCGAAGCGTCGTGCGCAACACGCCTGCATCAACGAGATCCGCCGCTTCGTTGAGTAGCAGATGCTGCGCCTGCATGTCTTCTGTGTGGAACAGCGAGCGGGTGAACATGGACTCCCAGTGCAGTGATTGACTCTTTGCCTTGAGCAAACGGATGTCCGGCGGCGAAGCCGGATCATCAATCAGGCCGAGCTTGCCTTGTGGCTTGAGCAGTTCGGTCAGCGCGACAAAGTGCTGGTCGGTGTGAGTCAGACTGATGGCGACGTCGACACCCTGCGGTGCGACCGCCCTTACCGCGGCCACCAGATCACCGTGATGGTCGACCACATGATGAGCGCCCATCTCCTTGACCCAAGCGCGCGTGTCATCGCGTGATGCGGTGCCTATGACGGTGTAGTTGGTCAGCCGGCGCGCCAGCTGGATCGCCATCGACCCCACGCCACCGGCACCACCGACCACCAGCACCACGCCGCTCCGTGCGCTGCTGCCCCGCGGCACGCCAAGTCGGTCGAACAACAGCTCCCATGCCGTGATGGTGGTGAGCGGCATGGCTGCAGCCTGGGCGAAATCCAGGCTGGACGGCTTGCGCCCGACGACGCGCTCATCCACCAGCTGAAACTCGGCATTGCTGCCGGAGCGATCGATGGCGCCGGCATAGAACACTTCATCACCCGGCTTGAACAAGGTGACGTCCGCGCCCACAGCCACGACGGTGCCGGCTGCATCCCAGCCAAGCACCTTGTCGGCGCCCTGGGGATCGACGCGCTTGCGCACCTTGGTATCCACCGGGTTGACCGAAACGCCCTCCACTTTCACCAGCAGATCACGCCCATGCGCCACCGGTACCGGCAACTCGACGTCGAGCAGGCTCTGCGGATCGGTGATGGGAAGAATGTGCCGGTATGCCACGGCTTTCATGCAACTCTCCTTGCAGGTAAAGATTCAGGGAATGATTTTGCGCCGACGAAAGTCGTCAAAAAGTCGCGTAAACATCGCCTTCGTTTCGACATGCTCATGGAAGCCGAAGCGGCGGGCCTTGGAGCCATCGCCGAACATGTCGTAATCCCACGAGAAAACGAAGTCTGCGAAACGCCAGGATGACACCTCCGCCAACGAGTGCGGCGCCAGCGCGTGCTTTTCGCCCATCGCTTGCCACAGTGGCTCCTTGTCCGCCATCACTGTGTCCAGCGATAGCGGCAATGGCGGTGCCACCTCCAGCCCGAAGTAATCGGCGATGAAAGGCCACATCTCGTTCCAGCGGAACAGGTCGCCATTGGTGATGTTGAATGCGTGGTTGGCGCAACGCGATTCGGTGGCCGCCCATACGGTGGCACGCGCGAGCAAACCGGCATCGGTCATTTCGAGCAGACGGTCATAAGCGCCTGGCTTGCCGGGAAACCGCAATGGCAGGCCCAGTTCCTTGCTCATCGACGCATACACGGCGATGGCGAGCGCCAAATTCATGGGATTGCCAAGCGCAAACCCCCCGACCACGGCCGGGCGAATGGCCGACCAACTCCATGATTTGCCCTGCTGGCGCGCCTCGAGAAAACGCTGCTGATCGTGCATGAACTCCGGCGGCATGAAGGCCGCGTCGGTTTCCCTGGCCGGCGTCTTGAAGGGGCCAAGATGGCCACCGTAGACCTTGTAACCCTGCATCAGGCTGATGTGTTGCAACCGCGTAGACACCGGCTCGATGGCGTCGACCACGTTCACCAGCATCGCCATATTCGGTGGCACCAGTTCCGCCCAGGTCGGGCGATCCTGAAAGGCGGTGTAAAACACGTGCGTCACCTCAGCGAGCGCGCCGAGTTTGCTTCGCGCGTCATCGGCATCGAGAAGATCCACGGCAATGTGGCGAACTCGTTCGTTATCGGTGCCACCACGACGCGAGAGCCCGATCACCTGCCAGTCTTCCAATGTTGACAGATGATCGATGAGGTTGCGGCCAATCACACCCTGTGCGCCCACGACGAGGGCGACCATGTTCTGCGTAGTCATGACGTTCCTTCGTTTTATGAGGAAGAGCGGTAAATCAAGCGCTCGCGGCGCACATAGCCGTCGAGGTGCTGCGGCGACGATCAAGTGCCGCGCTGATCAGCGTCACCGTCAGGCCAAGCAGGGCCACCACCGCACCAGCGATGCTTACGGAAGGGAGACCCAGGTTCATGCTGATCATGGAGCCACCGATGAAGGCGCCGATGGCATTGCCAAGGTTGAACGCAGCGATATTCAGCGTTGAAGCCAGATGCGGTCCTTCGCTCGCCTGCTGCACCACGCGCATCTGCAGCGGCGGCACAGTGGCGAAAGCGGCAATGCCCCAGACGAACACGGTGAGGATTGCGGCCACGGTGTTGTGCATGGTCCATGCGAAGGCCAGCATCACCAGCGCCAGCACCACCAGCACGCCCGCCAGCGACGGCATCAAGCGCCAGTCCGCCAGGCGGCCGCCCAGCATGTTGCCGATGGTGGTGCCCACGCCGAACAGGATCAGCACCCAGCCGGTCGCGCCAACACTCACATGCGACACCTGCTGCAGGATCGGCGCGATATAGGTGAACACGGTAAACACGCCGCCAAAGCCCAACACCGTCATCGACAGTGCCAGCAGCACCTGCGGCTGACGCAGCACGACCAGCTCGCGCTTCATGTTTGGCGACGGCAAGTCAGGCAGGGCCGGCACCAGACGCCACACCGCAAACGCCGCCACGATGCCCAGACCGGTCACCGCGGCGAACGTCGAGCGCCAGCCAGCCCACTGGCCCAGAAAGGTGCCAAACGGCACGCCCAGCACGTTGGCCAGGGTCAGGCCGGTAAACATCAGCGCGATGGCGCGTGCGGCCTGCCCACGAGGCACCACATGTGACGCCACTACCGCGCCAATGCCGAAGAACGAGCCATGACAGAACGCCGCCACCACACGGGCCACCATCAGCACCCCGTAATTCGGCGCCACCGCGCACAACGCGTTGCCAAGGATGAAAAGGCTCAGCAGCAACAGCAGCGCATTACGGCGCTCCATGCGCGCGGTCAACGCCGCCAGCAGCGGCGCACCGGCCGCTACGCCCAGCGCATAGCCGGATACCAGCAGGCCGGCGGAGGGAATGCTTACGTGCAGATCGCCGGCCACTTCGGGCAGCAGGCCCATGATCACGAATTCGGTGGTGCCGATGGCGAATGCCGCCACCGACAGGGCCAGCAGGGCCATACGGGACGAGGCGGCCTGAACGGGGGTATCGAGGGGCGCATGGGGTTTCATGGGGCGCATCCGGGGAAAGACGGACGGTACTGTGCGCCTTGTGGAACCTATCGAGAATTGAGCAAACTAGAGAGGCATCTTTTCCAAAAAGTTGAAGATGGTCGATTTCGAAGACATGCGGTTGTTCGTCCGCGCCGTTACCGACGGCAGCCTGTCGGCCGCCGGGCGGGAGCTTGGGCTCTCCCCCGCCGCCGCCAGCAAGCGCCTGCACCGGCTGGAGCAGGCACTGGGGGTGAGGCTGCTTCAGCGCAGCTCGCGCCGCCTCCTGCTCACTGAAGAGGGCACCATCTATTTCGAGCGCAGCCAGGCCATCATCGCGGATGTGGACGACGCCAATTCGGCGGTCGGCCTGGGCCAGCTGGAAGTGCGCGGCCAGCTGCATATCTCTGCGTCCGTGGACATGGGGCGCCAGTACATCGGCCCGATTGCTGCCGATTTCGCCGCGCAGCATCCTCAGCTGAAGCTGCGCATCACCAACTCCGACGCCATGCTGGACCTGTTTGAGCACGGCGTGGATGTGGCCGTACGCGGCGGCAGCATGTCCGACTCGCGCCTGGTGTCGCGCCTGCTCGCCAATAATTTCCGAGTGCTGTGTGCATCGCCTGCCTACCTGGCGCGGCGCGGTCGCCCCACCAGCGTGGACGACCTGCAACACCACGACTGCCTCATGTTGCACCGTCCGGGCCACGGCATCCTGCCGTGGATTCTGCAGACCCAGGGCGGCCAGCGAACCTTGCGGGTGGCTGCGGCCATCACCTGCGATAACGGCGACCTTATGCGCGCCCTGGCCGTGGGCGGCCATGGGCTGGCGTTCAAGTCCGCCTGGGATATCGCCGACGATGTGCGTGCTGGCCGGTTGGTGCCGGTGCTGGCGGATGTGATGATGCCGGAGGCGCACATCTATGCGATTTACCCCAGCCGTTGCTACCTGCCTGCACGCATCCGCCGCTTCGTGGATTATCTGCAACAGGAACTGCAGGCACGCGAACGCGAGGTACTCGACACCGTACGCAGCGCCATGAGCTGACGGGGTCGGGCACCACGCAAGTACGAACGTTCAGATCATTCACCTCGTGCAAAAAGGCGTTTGGCATGTTGACCACCTTGATCGGCGGCCTTGTCGTGGTGCTGCACATCGCCGGTGTGCTGGCCGCCATGCACGCGGTGATGAATACGCGCACACCACAGGGCGCCTTTGCCTGGGCGCTGGGGCTGGTGCTGCTGCCGTACGTCACCTTGATCCCGTATCTCTACCTGGGGCGTAGCCGCTTCCATGGCTACATTGACCTGCACCGGCTGCGCCGCGGCCAGATGCAGGCGCTTGCCGATATCCAGTTGGCTACCAGCCCCGCCCAGCAGGCGGCGTGCGCACGCTACGGTGAAATCGCCCAGATGCTGGGCACGCAGTTCCACGCCGGACAACGCCTTCAATTGCTGGTCAATGGCGAGGCCACGTTCAGCGCGATCCTGAATGCCATCAGCAAGGCCGAGCACTGTGTGCTGGTGCAGTTTTTCATCATCCACGACGACACACTGGGCCGGCGCATGCAGCAGGTGCTAGTGGAACGCGCGCGCGCCGGCGTGGAAGTATGCGTGCTGTACGACGGTATCGGCAGCCATGCCCTGCCCCGGCAATATGTCGATACCCTGCGCGAAGCCGGGGTCGGCATCCATCCGTTTGCGACACAGCGGCGCAGCAACCGCTTCCAGCTCAACTTTCGCAACCACCGGAAAATTGTGGTGGTGGATGGGGTATGCGGTTTCGTTGGCGGACTCAACGTCGGCGACGAATATCTCGGCCTCAAACCGCCGCTATCGCCATGGCGCGACACCCATCTGCAGATCGATGGCTACGCCGTGGCCGAACTGCAACGCAGTTTCGCCGAAGACTGGCACTGGGTGACCGGCGCACTGCCCCCGCTGCGGCAGCCGACCTCCGGCAACGGACACGCACATACTCTGATCGCAGCCACCGGCCCGGCCGATCGCCAGGAAACCTGCTCGCTATTCTTCGTGACACTGATCCACGCCGCACGCCGGAGGCTGTGGATCACCACGCCGTACTTCGTTCCCGATCTGGCGGTGATGGCAGCCCTTCGTCTGGCGGTATTTCGTGGCGTGGACGTGCGCGTGCTGATTCCGTCCCGGCCCGATCACCACACGGTGTTTCTTGCATCTGGTTTGTATGCACACGATGCGGTGCAAGCGGGTATTCGCGTGTTCCGTTACCAACCGGGCTTTCTGCACGAGAAGGTGCTGCTGGTCGACGACGACACCGCCTCGGTGGGCAGCATGAATCTCGACAACCGCTCGTTCCGCCTGAATTTCGAGATCAGCGCGCTCAATGTGGATCGCGCCTTCGCCACCCAGGTGGAAACGATGCTGGTGGAGGATTTCTCGCACTCGCATGAAGTGACCGAGGCGGAATATCTGAAGGCACCCTACCTGCGACGACTGGCGATGCATGTGGCGCGCTTGTTTGACCCCGTGCTCTGACGCAAGACCTGTAGGAGCGCACTTGTGCGCGACCATAACTCCGCACGTTACCGCATAGGTCGGTGGTCGCGCACAAGTGCGCTCCTACAGCAAGCAGCCACTAACCACGTGTTTGGTTGCCATAGGTCAGATACAGGCCGGTCGTAAGCAACGCCGCAACCAATGACATCGCAGCAGCTGCCACGAACATCGGACCGTAACGACCACCCGATGCGATCCAGCCACCCAGCGGCCCCGTGATGCCGAGCGCCACATCGGTAAATACGGAATAGGCGGCCAGGGCGGCGCCCCGATTACTCGTGCTCACGCGCTCCACCGCCACCACGCCGAGTGACGGGAATACCAGCGAAAAACCGATGCCACTTAGCGCGGCGCCCAGCATGGCCACCGCCACATGGCCCGCTGTGGCGAAAACGGTCAGGCCGACGCATTCGATCAGCAACGATGCCAGCGCCACCCGATATCCACCGAAGTATGCGATGGTCCAGCCGAGCACCAGGCGCACGCCGACGAAACACACGCCAAAGACACTGAGCGTTGGCGCTGCACCGGTCCAGCCCTGGGCGGCGTAGTAGAGCGTGATGAATGTGGCGACCACGCCAAATCCCACCGAGCCGAGCGCCAGGCCGATGCCATAGGGCGCCACGCGACCGAACACGTGATGCATCGGCATGCGCTCGCCCGCTTCCACATACACGGCGGGACGGCGCCACGCCAGCAACAGTGCGGCAGCCATCACCACCAGACCACTCAGGCCGATGATGATGAAGCCACCCATCGACACCAGCAGTACGCCCATTGGCGCACCCACCGCGAGCGCGCTGTAGGTAGCGACGCCATTCCAGGAAATGACTCTGGCGGTGTGTTCGGTGCCCACGCGACCGATACCCCACATGATGCAGCCCGTCGCGACGCAGCTCTCGCCCATGCCCAACGCCAGTCGGGCCAGCAGTAGCACCCCGAGCGACGCCATCGGCCACGGGCGCAGCAGGGCCGCCAGGGTCATCAGTGCCGCGCTCCCGCCACAGGCCAGCATGCCGATGAGTGCTGCGCGTTTGGGGCCGGCGGTATCGGAGGTGCGCCCGGCAAAGCCCCGGCTGAGAAACGTGGCCACGTATTGCGAGCTGATCGCCAGCCCCGCCAGCACGGCGCCGAATCCCAGCTCGTTGTGCACAAACGGCGGCAGCACCGCCAGCTGCATGCCGATCACCAGATAGGCCAGAAACGTGAAGCTCACGATCTGGACAATGCGCAGGGTCAGCGACGGTCCCTCGTTCCCGTTTTCAGCCTGAGTTTGCATGAGCGCGATGGATGAGGGGAAAAGAGCCAGGTGATGATGCGCGCCACATGCCATCTCTGGGGCAGCGTCACCCTTGCATCAGTCGGCGTGACGCCGGCGGCCAAAAGCGAGGTAGCCGAGATACACGCCCACGGCCACACCCAGGAAGGCGAACAGCACCCGCGCCCCGAGACTGTCGGGGTCATGCACCTCCGCCAGCCGAATGCGCAGCAACTGCAGCGACTGCACCCGGCCGTAATTGAAATAGAACAGGTTCCACAGGTCGTGGCCGCCAGCCAGGGCCAAACCCAGCAGGTAAGCCCAGCTGGCTTCCAGCGCCACGCTCCAGCCCTGCGTACGTCCCAGCCAGTGCAGCAGGCCGAACAACACAAACCCCGCCGCGGCGGCAATCAGCCCCGCTTCGAAAGCGCCTGTCAGGCCGTATCCCATCCACGACTGGTCGTAAGGCATGCCCCTGTCCCATCTTTGTTGCCGTCTGTTGGCATTATGCCTGTGCCAACGCGGGTACGGGCCTCGAGTCCATCTTACGTAAGGCATTTCCTACTCTTAACCACGCATATCGCGTACAGACCACGCGTCGAGCTCGTCACACCCCGGTACCTCCCTCGCCGACTAGACTTCCGGGCCGTAACCTGTTGCGAGTCACGACGCGCCCATGAGTCACCCCATCAGCAGCCGCGCCGCCCTGATCCTGGTCGATGTGCAGCCGGATTTCATGCCCGGCGGCGCCCTTGCCTGCCATGAAGGCGATGCCGTCGTTCCGGGGATCGATCAGCTGCTGCAGCGGCGCGCCTTCAGGCATGTCGTGGCCACACAGGACTGGCACCCGGCCGGGCATGTTTCCTTTGTCACGTCCCATCCTGGGCGCGAGGCGTTCGATCGCATTCCGCTGTACGGCCACGCCCAGACGCTATGGCCGCCACACTGTGTGCAGGACACTCCCGGAGCGGCGCTGCACCCGGCCATCGACTGGTCGATGGTGGACACCGTGATCCGCAAGGGCGACGACCCGCGTGTGGATTCCTATAGCGGTTTTCGCGAGAACCACGGACCCGACGGCAAGCGGCCGGCCACGCGGTTGCACGACTGGCTGCGCGAGCATGACGTGGACGAGGTTTACATCTGCGGGCTGGCACGCGATGTGTGCGTGCTGTGGACTGCGCAAGATGCGGTGGATCTGGGCTATCGCACGCACGTGCTGTGGGATCTCACCCGCCCGGTGTCGCCCGCCAGCGATATCACCACGCGCCTGCGCTACGACCAGCTGGGTGTCGATGTGATCGATTCCGCGGCGCTCGTTTAGCCGTCGTTTTCGGAAGCGACACTCACGTGCAGTTCGCCGAGCTCATCGACATCCACCGTGACGTCGATCGGGCAACAGCAAACCTGGCAGTCTTCGAAGTAGCGTTGGCTGCCCGCCGAACCGTCCACCAGGATCTCGATGGACTCACCGCAGTACGGGCAGTGGATAAGCACGGGCTCGATCATGGCACCACCTCATCGCGGCGGTGGCAGCAGTTGCCACCGCGCGCGGAAAACGCTTAGCGCTTGGCCAACGAGAGTGAAGAGCCCCACTTGTTCACCTGAACCACGGTGCTTTCGCCCGCCGCCAGCGTGGCGCTCACACTCGCATTGCTGCTCACCCTGCGGCATGCGCCGGAGTTCTGCAGCGACACTGTGTGCGTACCGCTGGGCAGGTACAGCGACACCTGCTCGCCGGTTTCCAGCTGAGCGGCAAACTTGTCATCGATCATGATCTGGCTGGAGCAGCCACCGCCGAAATAACCATTGGCGCGCACGACCTGCAACGTCGCGTCACCGCCGCCCGGCGCCTGGTACAGGAACACGCGATTGGATACGGCGTCCTTGATCACTTTGTCGTGGTTGTTGGTCACGCCGCAGCCGGCAAGGGCCATCGTCGCCAACGCCATCGCGACTGCAGCGTATTTGTTGATCTTCATCACCAGACTCCATTTTGATGGTCACTTGTCGAGCATTGCGAACGCCCGATCAATCCATCGTGAATCGTACGCTCACGGGGTGGGTGGTTCCCATGCCGAAGGACACAGGATGAGAAACCAGCCTTCTCGCGCGGTACGGCGGGCGAGCTTCAGCACTTCCTTGTCCTTGCTCAGCAGCCATTGCGCATGAGACGCCAGGGCCAGCTCCAGGAACTTCTGGTCGTCCGGGTCGGCGCATCGGGGCAGACGCACGTCCTGGCGCACCACCCACTCCTCGACAGGCAGCAGTGACACCCAGCGGTCAAAAGTGGCGCTGGCGTCCCGGCGGGCCTCGTCGGTCAGGCCCAGCTCGGGGTAGTCCAGTACGGTCAGCCATTCGGCACGACAAGGCTCATCCACCACCGCCTGCACCCTTCCCGCCCGTAGCGAGGCCATCAGGTGTTCACTGGCGGGGTCGCGAAACACGAACAGATCGAGCGCGACGTTGGTATCGAGGACAAGGCGAGGTATTTCGACAGACATGGCGCGCATGGTGGCACAGCAAGCCGGGTAAAATGAGCACCCTTGCTTAAGGCGACGCTGATCAAGTATCACCGTCGTCATGATGTCTGGAAGGCTCGCCGGCAGCGCCGCGTGGCGCCGGGAAGACTGGCCGTCTTGCCAAGCCACGCGGCGC
>NZ_JBVQCI010000021.1:0-19412 GCF_055702865.1 Dyella sp. PARNA 12/25
CAACGACTATCGGGTTATGCGCCTCAATCAGACGCCACCGATCGAGGTGTATATCGTTCCGAGCCAGGAACAGCCTGTCATGCGGCGCGCCCCGCAAAGGCCGACATGCCATGACCAAGCCAACCGTTCAAAGCAAGTTGCCCTATCTCGGTTTCGGGCTGGGGTTGCGTGTTGATCATTACGAAACGCTGATCGATGAGCCCTGCAACGTCGAGTGGCTGGAGGTCGTTTCGGAGAACTACCTGGTGCAGGGCGGACGACCGCTGCAGTGGCTGGAGCGTTTTCGCGAACGTTTCCCGCTGGTGATGCACGGCGTCTCTATGTCGATTGGCGGCACCGATCCGCTCGACTTCGATTACCTGAAGTCGCTTGCTGCGCTGGCCCGGCGCATTGAGCCGGCGTGGGTGTCCGATCATCTGTGCTGGACTGGCGTCGATGGCGTCCAACTGCATGACCTGATGCCCTTGCCGTACACCGAAGAGGCGCTTGCGCATGTCGTTGATCGCGTGCGGCGTGTGCAGGATTTTCTGGGGCGACGCATTCTGCTGGAGAACGTATCCAGCTACATCAGCTTTGCGCAGTCGCAGCTGACCGAGTGGCAGTTCCTGGCAGCCGTGGCAGAGCGGGCGGATTGCCTGATTCTGCTCGACATCAACAACATTCACGTCAGTGCTCATAATCACGGGTTCTCGCCCATCGATTATCTGGAAGGCATCCCGGCGTCACGCGTGCAGCAGTTCCATCTGGCGGGACATGAGCAGGGCGGTGCACTGTTGATCGATACCCACGATGCACCGGTGATCGATCCGGTGTGGGCGCTTTACGTGGATGCCGTGCGTCGTTACGGCAAAGTGTCCACCATGATCGAGCGCGACGATCACATCCCTCCGCTTGCGGAATTGCATGAAGAGTTGGCGCATGCACAACGCCTTGCGGCGCCGCTGTTGCAGGAGGCGGCATGAGCGATCTACGCACGCTGCAAACTCAGCTTGCCCAGGCCATGTTGTCGGCGAGGCCGTCAATGCTTGCGCCCCTTCAGAGCGACGCGCTGGCCGATGCCAAGAGCCGTTGGTCGATCTATCACCGCGGTTACCGCCTGCGCCTGCGCGAAGCGTTGGCCACGGAATTCCCAGGCCTGGCTTTAATGATGGGGCGACGCTTCACGCCGATGCTCGACGATTACGTTGCCGCACATCCTTCCACGCACTACAACATTCGCTGGCATGGTGCGGACCTTGCCGCGTTTCTCAAGCAAAGCGAGGCTTGGTGTAAACAACCGGCATGGGCCGAGATGGCAGCGCTGGACTGGGCCATTTCCACAGGCTTTGATGCCAAGGACGAAACGAGTGTCACCATGGCCGACTTGTCCAACGTGCCTCCCGAGGCCTGGGCTGGGCTGCATCTGTATCCTCTCCAGCACCTGGGCTGGCTTACGTTGACCTGCAACGCACTTGCCTTCCGGCGGGCAGCCGACCAGGGCGCTGAGCGCCCACGCCTGCGCAAGCTGCGCCACGCTCGACAAATGGTGGTGTGGCGGCCTTCGCTGGACGTGCGGTACCGACTGGTGGAGCCCGATGAGGCGGCTGTATTGCGCGGTATGACCCGCGGCGAGTCGTTCAGCCAGTTGTGTGAGCAGCTGGCGGCGCAACATCCCGCGGACGAGGCACCTCAACGCATGGTCCAGCACCTGATGCGTTGGCTCGGCGAGGGGCTGATCGGGCGCTTCGAGGTGGCTCCCGAAGTCACCATGTAACCTTGGGCAGCGTTCCGGCGAAGTCTGGTGTAGAGCCAACTACCGGAAGGACGCCATGGTCATTGAGCGCAACCCCTCCCAGCCCGCCGGGTCGTCCTCCACCCTGGTTGCGCCGGCGCTGCAGTCGCTGCTCAACCGTTCGATGCTTCAGGTGGAGGTGATCGCCGAACTGCATCGCTGTGGCTCGTGGTTCCTCGATGAGCCGCGCTATCACTGCGGCTTGTTTCACCTGGTCGGCGTCGGGCGATGCCAGGTGGAGAGCCCCGCGCTGTCACAGGCGCTGATGCTGGAGGCGGGTGACCTGGTGATTTTTCCACATGGCCACCCGCACCGCTTGAGCGACCTTGATCCAGCATCGACGGATCAGACCAGCCTGATCTGCGGCGAGTTTCGCTTTACCGGCACGTCGCAGCATCCGCTCAACCTTGCCTTGCCAAGTTGCGTGGTCGTGCGCGCCGCGCAGGCCGGTCATCCGTTTCAGGAACTGGCAGACCTCATGGTGAAGCTGGTTCATAGCGGCTGCGCTGGTCGTCAGGTGCTGCTCAACAAGCTGGCGGACGCACTGTTCACTTTGGCTATTTGCCATTACGCCAACGATGCCGGTGAGCGGCAGGGGTTGTTCGCTTCGTTGGCTGACCCGCGCATCGCGCGAGTGCTGCAGGCGGTGTACGACCACCCGGGACAGGCGTGGACCATGCAGTCGATGGCGACGCTTGCCTGCATGTCGCGCTCCGCGTTCGCTGAGCGCTTCACGCAATTGATGAAGATGCCGCCGATTCAGTACGTCACGCAGTGGCGCGTGAGCCTGGCTGGGCAGTTGTTGCGTGATCGCCAGCAGTCGGTCGCCGGCATTGCGCAACAGCTGGGTTACAGCAGCGAAGCAGCGTTCCGTCGCCTGTTCAAGCGCGTCAGCGGTATCTGCCCGGGACGTGTTCGTGGCGAAAGCCAGCGCTGCGAAGAGGATGCGCCGTCGTCGCCACGCGTTGCGCGTGTCCCGACGACGGCTGGCGGCTTTCAGTCGCCGCCACCCGGTGGCCGCTTGCGATACGGTTCGGCATCCACGGCAATGTACTGAGGCTCTTCCGTATCCAGGCGCAGTGCGGTGAGCTGGCCACCCCAGACGCAGCCGGTGTCGATCGAGTACACGCCCATGCCAGCGAGGCGCCCCAGTGCCGACCAGTGGCCGCAGACAATGCGCGTTTCGCGTCGACGCATGCCCGGCACTTCAAACCATGGATACATGCCTGGCTTTTGCGTGCCCGGTATACCCTTGCTCTCGAAATCGATGCGCCCCTGGATGTCGCAATAGCGCATGCGGGTCAGCGTGTTGATCGAGGCGCGCATGCGCTCGATGCCTTGCAGGCGGCTGTTCCACGCGGCGGGACGGTTGCCGAACAGGTTCTTCAGCAGTCGCGGGTGACGCGGGCTGCCCAGCTCACGTTCGATCTCCTGCGCCGAGCGCTGCGCCTGCCGCAGTGTCCACGACGGGGCGAGTCCGGCGTGGACCATGGTCCAGTTGAGCTGTTCGTCGTGGTGCAGCAGCTTCTGCGAGCGCAGCCACTCCATCAGCACCGGTGCGTCGTCGGCAAACAACACTTCGCGCAGCTCGGGATTGACCTTGGATTGTGCCTCGGGGCGTCGTTGAGCAATGGCCAGCAGGCTGAGGTCGTGATTGCCCAGCGTCACGATGGATTGCTCGCGCAGGCTGTGGATGAGCCGCAACGTATCCAGCGACTTGCCACCGCGATTCACCAGATCGCCACAGAACCACAGGCGATCCTGGGAGGGATCGAAGCGGAGTTTGTCGAGAAGGCGTTGGAGTTCGGGATGGCAGCCCTGCACATCACCGATTGCGTACGTAGCCATCAGTGCAGCGTGCGGGGAATGGACAGGGTGAACGGCGGAATCGGCGCTTCAAAGCGCGTGCCGTCGTCGGCCAGCATCTGGTAGCTGCCCTGCATGATCCCCACCGACGTCTCCAGCACGGCACCCGAGGTGTATTCGTACTGGTCGCCGGGGCGGATCCACGGTTGCTCGCCCACCACGCCTTCGCCGGTGACTTCCTCCACCTTGCCGTTCGCATCCGTGATGACCCAGTGGCGCGTCAACAGGCGCGCCGGTACATCGCCGGCGTTATGCAGGGTGATCGTGTAGGCGAATACGTAGCGGTTGTCGCCGGGACGGGATTGGTCGGGGACAAAGCGGGGTTCGACCTGCACGTCGATCGTGTAGGAAGATCTTTCGTTCATGCTCCGATTGTACGGGTTGTAGCTATGCAATGGGCAGCGAACGTGCGGATTCATTCGACCTGAGAGCGGCCAGTTCATAGTGAGCGACCGTGAAGACGACGGAGCCCATTCACTCGATGATGACGCGGGCCAAACGCACGTAGTCTTCGGGTGAAAGCGTCTCTGCGCGCGCCTTGGGGTCCACGTCCGCGGCGAGAATGGCCTCGGTGGTCATGACGTTCTTAAGCGCGTTGCTGAGTGTTTTTCGACGCTGCGCGAAAGCGGCCTTCACGATCGTGTAAATGCGTTCAGGGTCGGCGTCGGGGAGTTGGTCGGGGCCGAGCGGGATCAGCCTTACCACGGCCGAATCCACTTTCGGCGGTGGCCGGAAAGCGCCCGGCGGCACGACAAACAACGGCTCCACCCGGCATGCGAGCTGCAGCATCACCGAAAGCCTTCCGTAGACCTTGCTGCCGGGTTCGGCCGCCATGCGGTCGACCACTTCTTTCTGCAGCATGAAGACCATGTCCTGGATCGCGCGTGCGTGCTCTACGCAATGAAACAGGATCGGGCTGGAAATGTAGTAGGGCAGATTGCCGGCAATGCGCAGACGCTCCACGCCATGGCGATGTGCCAGTGCGGTGAAGTCCACCTTGAGTACGTCCGAATGGATGATGCTGAGCTCGCCGACACTGGCAGCGCGGGCCTGCAGGTCGGGGATCAAGTCCGTATCCAGTTCGATCGCAGTGAGTTTGCCGGCGGCGGCGAGCAGCGGCAGGGTGAGCGCACCTTCGCCGGGGCCGATCTCCACGACGAAGTCGTCCGCGCGAGGCGAAATGGCGCTGACGATGCGCTCGATGTAGCGCTTTTCGTGCAGGAAGTGCTGGCCGAAGCTTTTCTTGGGGCGGGCGGTCATAGGGCAGGAGATAGGGGAGAGGAGTGAGAAGTGAGAGAAGGGGTTACTTGCTCTTGGCTTCTCGTTGTCGGGCCAACGCCAACGCCATGTTGGCGGCGGCGATCAAGCTGGATGGATCGCCTCGGCCGGTGCCGGCGAGATCCAATGCCGTGCCATGGTCGACTGACGTACGGATGAAGGGGAGGCCCAGGGTGAGATTGACGGTGCGGTCGAATGCTTCGCTCTTGAGCACCGGCAAGGCCTGATCGTGATACATCGCCAGCACGGCGTCGTAGCGTTCACGCATGGCGGGCACGAAGGCGGTATCGGCGGGCAGCGGGCCCAACAGTGACATGCCTTCGTTACGCAGCGTGTCGAGCAGCGGGATGATCGTGTCGAGTTCTTCGCGTCCGAGATGTCCGCCTTCGCCCGCGTGCGGGTTGAGGCCGAGTACGGCGATGCGCGGCCCGCTGAAGCCGAACTTGTGGCGTAGTTCGCCATGCACGATGCGCAGCACCCGGTCGAGCGTCGAGCGCGTGATCGCCGCGGGAACGGCTGCCAGCGGCAGGTGCGTCGTTGCCAGGGCTACACGAAGCTCCGGGCTGGCAAGCATCATCACCACGTTGGCCTTCGCTCGTTCGGCGAAAAACTCGGTGTGGCCGCTGAAGGAGAAGCCGGCGTCGTTGATCGACGATTTCTGCAACGGGGCCGTGACCACCGCGGCGTAGCGTCCGGCCATGCAGCCGTCGGCGGCTTCCGCCAGCGTTGCCAACACGTGTTGCGCGTTACGTGGATCGGGCTGGCCTGGCACTTCCGCGGCACCCAGCGATACGTGGCGGAAGCGAAGCTGGCCGGGGCGGCGCTCGCTGATGTCGGTCCCGTCATCCTCGATCAGCTCGATGGCCTGCCCGCATCGCTCGGCGGCGCGGCGCAACAGATCGCGATCGGTCACTGCAACGAAATTGGCCGCCAGCGGAGTGGCGGCCAATCGAATCAATAACTCCGGTCCGATCCCCGCTGGCTCACCTGCGGTGATGGCCAGCCGGGGCAGGGTCTGCGTGTTCAACGCGGCCTCAAGAGGACTTCTTAGTCTGCGGCTGGTTAGGATCGCGCAGCTCGGGCACCAGGATGTTCACAAAGGCGTTGGAACGCATCTCGCGCAGATAGTCGTCGTACACCTGTTCCGCCTTGCGGTTGCCGATGGCCTGACGGGCCTGGTTGCGCTCCATCTCATCGGTGCGGTCGCTCTGGCGGGTGCCCAGGCGCTGCATGATGTGCCAGCCTGCCTCGCTCTGAAATGGCTGAGACACCTGGTCGTCCTTCAGCTCATTCATGTGATTGGCGACGCTTGAACCCCATTCGTTCTGCATGAACCAGCCCATGTCGCCACCGTTGTTGGCGGTGGTGTCGTCCTTCGAGTACTCCTTCGCCAGCTTGGCGAAGTCCTCGTGCTTGTTGACGATACGGTTGTACAGATCCTCCGCCTTCTGGTGGGCCTGCTCCGGCGTCACCAGTTCGCTGGGCTTGATCAGGATCTGGCGCGCGTGGAACTCCTGCACCATCTGGCGGTTGGGTTGGCGCTGCCCGATCAGCTGAATGATGTGGAAGCCGGTGGGGCCGCGCAGGGCCGGGGTGACATCACCCGCCTTCATGTTGGAAACGGCATCCGCAAACGCGGGCGGAATCTCATCCATGCGGCGCCAGCCCAGGTCACCACCTTCCAGCGCGTCCTGGGCGTCGGAGTAGCGGATCGCTGCGGCGTGGAAATCCATGCCACCCTTGATGGCATTAGTGGCCTGCTCAGCCTTTTCCTGAGCCGCCCTGATGTCGGCAGCGGTGGCGCCAGCCGGCAGGCTGATCTGGATGTGCGCCAGATGCACCTCGCCGGCCTTGTAGGACGGGCTGGCCAGCATATTGTTGATTTCGCTGTCGGTGATGCTCACCTGGTCATGCACGACATTGTCGTGCAGGCGCTGGACCAGCAGCTGGTCGCCCAGCTGGCGGCGGAACGCGGCAAAACTGTTGCCTTCCGATTCCACGGCCGCGCGGAGCTGCTCCGGCGACATGTGGTTCTGCTGCGCCACCATGCTGACGGCCTGATCGATGTCAGCGTCGGACACGCGAATGCCCTGGTCATCGGCGCGCTGCACCTGCAGCTTCATCAGAATCAGGCGGTCGAGCACCTGGCGACGCAGCACGTCCATCGGGGGCAGCTGGCCGGGGTTGCTGGCGTACTGCTGTTGGACCGAACGCACGGCCTCATTCAGCTCGCTCTGCAGGATCACGCCCTCGTCCACCACCGCCACGATACGGTCAAGCGACTGATCCCCACCACCTGCCGCCTGCGGCAACAGCTGGGCGTGGGCGGGCAGGGCGGTCGCGGTGGCGATCGCGAGGAGGAACAACGCGAGAGGCTGCTTCATCAGTCCGGGGCCTTCAATCGCCAGGGGCGACAGGGAAGTTATTGATAACCAAGAATACCATTGCGCAGGGCGTTTTCCGACTGACCGGTGAACCCGCCCATGCCCTTGAACTGGACCTCGAGCATCACGGCCGTATTGGCCGAGCCCTGCAGCGTGGTGTCGTTGTAGGTGTTCACGTAGTGCCGCCCGACCAGGCGCAGCGCTACGCAGCAGGTGTCGTACTCCACGCCGGCCAGGGCCTCCACGGTCTTCTTGTCGAGCACCGAGTAGGTCCAGTGGCCAATGAGGCGCCAGCGGTCGGAAACGGGGTAGACCACGGAAGCGTCGTATTGTTCCAGCAGCGGCGAGGTGCTGCCGGGCTGGCGGCGGTACCGGTACGAGAAGTTGATGATGCCGTCGGTCTTGATGCGCTTCTGGACGGTGATGGCGCCCAGGTCGGTGAGACTGGTGTTGGGGTTCCACTGGTACTGAGACATCACGCGCCAGTCGTCATTGAGCTGGGTGGTGAAGTCCACGGCATAGTCCGAGCCGGACCAGTTGGTGGCCGGCGTGACGGTATTCACCCCATTGGGCAGCTGCACGCGCTGCTGGGTGAAATAGCGGATCTGCCCAAAGCTGGCCGACAGACGCTCCACGCCGTTGTCATCCAGCAGGCGCGTGGTGATGGCGGCGCTGAGGTTGTTCGCGTTCATCTGGCGGTCTGCGCCCGAATACATGTTGGGCGTGAACAGCTGCCACGAGTCGAACGACATCAGGTTGGTGTCGAACAGCGGGATGTTGTCCTGATTGCGATAGGGCACATACAGGTAATACAGGCGCGGTTCGAGCGTCTGCGTAAAGCTGGTGCCGAACAGCGAGGTGGTGCGATCAAAGATCAGGCCGCTGTCCAGGCTCACCACCGGCAGGGAGCGGCTAGGCGTGCGACTGGTGAAGGGCGTGGCGGTGCCCTGAGCCAACACGCCTGGAAAGTATCCGTACTGGTAGTACTGGCCGGTCAGGTCGTAGGTCGTATAGCGGTAGGCCAGCTTGGGTTTGACGTACCACGCCGCACCGCGGAAATCCGCAGCGAGGTAGGGGTAGAGATCCAGTCGATTGCCTTCGACCACGTCTTGCTTGCGGAACGCCACGGCTTCCGTATTGGCGCCGAACTCCAGCCAGCGGTTGATCGGCCAGTCCACATTGAACGCCGCGCGGGGCCAGCGCTTGTACTGCAGCGACGTGTCGGGCAGCGAGGGATCGAGGTTCTGGTAGTAGTCCGCGCCGAACTGGGCATTCCAGTACGCCTGGTCCCACTTGCCGCCGCCACCGACATAAGCGTTGGAGGCCAAGGTGCCGACGGACGACGTGAACAGGTCGTTGCCAAAATCACGCAGGTAGTTGCGGTCCGACGCGCGATTGATGGAGGTGGAGAACGCCCACGGTCCATAGATCTTCGTCTGGTCGTTGTACTTCAGCAGCCAGCGGTCGGTGTCCGTCGTGTTGACGACACTGTCGGGCGCAGTGTCGCCGCGATCGTGTGGCAGGTATTCGAAGTTCACCTGGCCGAGACTGCCCGGTATCAGATAGCGGAACTCGCCCGCCAGCATCACGCCGCGATCGGTATAGATGCGCGGGTCCAGGGTAGCGTCGTAGTTCGGCGCCAGGTTGAGGTAATAAGGCGCGCTCAGCATGAAGCCGCCACGGCTGGAATTGCCGATCGACGGAGTCAGGAAGCCGCTCTTGCGCTCATCACTGATCGGAAACGTAAAGGTCGGCAGCCAGAAGAACGGCACGTTGTACAGGTACATGGTGGCGTTGTGCGCCACACCCTCACCGGTTTCCTTATCCATGCGGATGTCTTTCGCACGGAGTTCCCACACGTGGTTGCCCACGTCGCAGGTGGAGTAGGTGGCGCCCAGATAGCGGCTGCGCTGGTCGTCCAGCAACTGACCCCGCGTGGCGATGCCGTTACCGCGGTTGGTCAACATCTGATAGGCGACGTTGTCCGCCGTGGCGGTGCTGGCACTTTGGTTGCCGCGCATGTGATCAGAGGCGATCAGTTGGGCGGCTTCCTGATACCGCACATTGCCGCGCGCATCGTAGTCGGTGGTGTCGTTGTTGAAATCGGCCACGTCCGCCTGCAGGCGCTGATCGGCGCGCTCGATCTTGACGTCGCCCTCCAGGTGGTAGATCGACTGGTTGGAGCTGTCCACGCGCTGCGCGGTGACGTAGGTGTTGGACGTGTCGCGCACCGAGCTGTCCTTGCTCAGCGTCGGGTCGTAGAACGACAGCATGGCGTTGGGGCGGCACATGCTGTAGTCGACCGGGCGCCGCGCGCAGCGGAACGCCCCCAGCGGACAGTTGGACACCGCCGGCGGCGGCGCGTTGGACGGTGGTGGAGCAAATTCAGCCTGGCTCGACATCGACTGGGCCTCGACCGGGCCGCCAAACAGGGCGAGAGCGGCGGCTACCGCCAGCAGGCGGCGCGGGGGCAGGTGGCGCGAAGGGAGCTTGGGCGTCACGATGGCAGTCTGTCGGCTGGGAGTCTCGTAAAACTATCAGAAAGCCCCCAGATACGGCAGTTCGGTGACACCCCCATCGACGAGAATTCAACATGAGTGAGCAGAAAAGCGCCAAAACCGATTCGGAATGGCGTGCTGAGCTGACGCCCGAGCAGTACGCCGTTTGCCGCTGCTCGGCCACCGAGCCGCCGTTCAGCGGCAAGTGGTATCGGCACAAGGCAGCAGGGACTTACGTCTGCGCCGCCTGTCGCGCGCCGCTGTTTGCATCGGAAGCCAAGTACGACTCGGGCTCGGGTTGGCCCAGTTACTTCCAGCCACTGACCCGTGCGGTGGTGAGCCTCCACCAGGATGAAACCCACGGCATGCGCCGCACGGAAGTGCGCTGCGCCGGTTGCGATTCGCATCTTGGCCACGTCTTTCCCGATGGCCCCAAGCCGACCGGCCTGCGCTACTGCATCAACTCGGTCGCGCTGGACTTCATGCCGTCGGCCGACTGACCCACGGCACGATCAGGCTTCCAGCAGCTCGCCGACATGGGCGGCCACGCTGGTGGCCAGGGCCAGCAGGTTGTAGCCACCTTCCAGGCTGGATACGAGTCTGCCCTCGGCATGGGCGTCGGCGACCTGGATCAGGCGCTGGGTGATCCAGGCGTAGTCCTCGCTGCCCAGGCGCAGATCGGCCAGCGGGTCGTTGCGGTGTGCGTCGAAGCCAGCCGACACCAGCACCAGTTGTGGCTTGAAGGCGGCCATACGCGGCAGCAGCGCACCCTCCCACAATTCACGGAACTCATAGGAACCGGCGCCGGGCGACAGTGGCGCGTTGACGATGTTGCCCACGCCGCGCTCGTCCTCGCGACCCGTGTCCGGGTACAGCGGCATCTGATGGCTTGAGAGGAACAACACGCGCGACTCGCTGGCAAAGATGTCCTGCGTGCCATTGCCGTGGTGCACATCGAAATCGGCGATCGCCACGCGCCTGATGCCGTGTTCGGCCATCGCGTGCGCCGCAGCCACGGCGATGTTGTTGAACAGGCAGAAGCCCATGGCGCGATCGGGCGTGGCATGGTGTCCCGGCGGGCGAACCGCGCAGAACGCGCGTCCCCCACTCCCACTGAACACGGCATCGACGGCGGCCACGGTGGCGCCAGCGGCACGCAACGCGGCCTCGGCGGAGCCGGGCGACATCAGGGTGTCTTCATCGAGGCGAATCGTGCCCGAGTCCGGGAGCACGCTCAGGATATGGTCCACATGCCGCGCCGTATGCACACGCAGCAATTGCTCGCGCGTGGCACGCGGCGCTTCGATGCGATCAAGCGCCGCGAAGCGATCGTGATCCAGCGCCTGTAACACGGCGCGCAGGCGGGCGGGAGATTCGGGCTGTGACGGGCCGGGGTCATGCTGCAGGCAGCTGGCGTGGGTATAGAGCCGCAGCATGGTGCCCGTGCTCAGGCTTTAGGCTTGCGACGGCGCTCGTGCTGCCATAGCACTTCGCCATGCCCGCTGGCGCGGGCCAGCACACGCGAGATCACAAACAGCAGGTCGGACAGGCGATTGAGGTAGCGCTGCGCCTGAGGCCGCACTGCTTCCACGCGCGCCAGGGCAATCACCTCACGCTCGGCACGGCGGCATACCGTGCGGGCGAGATGGCAGCAGGAGGCGGCCATGCCGCCACCGGGCAGGATGAAATCCTTCAGCGGCGGCAACGGATCGTTGAAGCTGTCGAGCACCTGTTCCAGCCGCTCGATGTCAGCGTCGTCGACCATCGCCATGCCCGGAATGCACAGCTCGCCACCCAGGTCGAACAGATCGTGCTGCACCTGGGTCAGCGTTTCGCGTACATCGTCACTCACGCCATCTGCGGCCAGCACCATGCCAATGGTGCTGTTGAGTTCGTCGACCGTGCCGTAGGCAGAAACGCGCAGCGAATCCTTGGCAACGCGCGAACCGTCGCCCAGTCCGGTGCTGCCGTCGTCACCCGTGCGGGTGTAGATCTTCGAGAGGCGGTTACCCATGTGACTTAATGGGACAGTTTGGACGGGCTGTTGTTGCTCACCGTGCGCGACAGCTGCTGCACCAGCGCGTGCAGCACCAGGCCGAGCCCGACGTAGAGCGCCGTGGTCTGCATGAAGAACAGATACCAGTCACCCAGGTTGGCGAACCAGGCCGCCATGCTGCGCGGCTGCGGCACGCTGTTGCTCAGCCAGTAGAAGCTGCCATTGGAAATCACATAGCACGCGGCCCAGCTCACCAGCACGGCGGCCACGGTCAGGCCGAGGCTGCGCATATTCAGGCCGAGCTTGTGACGCGCCAGCCAGCTGCCGCCCAGCCACAGGCTGAAGTACGACGGCACCAGGAACCAGTAGGCCGCCGACACGCAGTAGTGCTGCCAGAAGTTGATGCCCTGGTTGCTGATGACGACGTAGTCCACCAACACAGCCAAGCCCATGAGCAGTGGGAAAGCCCAACGTGCCGAGCCGCGCAGCCAGAAGCCGGCCAGGAAGAAAATGCCCCACGAAGCGTCCCACACATCATGATGGAACAACGAAAGGTGTACACGAGTGACGGCCATCACCAGGGCAAGTGCCAGGAAGATGCCAAGCCGCTGGGTTTGCGTGGTAGCCATGAGTTGCTCCAAAGGTGGCGCTTGAGTGCAGACCGCAAGTCTATCGCAATTGGGCAGAGCCTACGGCGCTATCATTCCGCGCCATGACTACCCCTCATCCCCAGGCGGCCGGACGGCAGCCAGTCCTTATTGTTGGCGGCGGCCTAGTGGGCGCCAGCCTGGCTATTGCGCTGGATGCGGCGGGCATCGATGCCGTCATGGTCGAGGCCGCGGCCCCGCGCGTGGGCGAGCAGCCCAGTTATGACGAGCGCAACCTGGCGCTGGCGCGGGCCACCGTCAATGGTCTGACGGCCATCGGCGTTTGGCGTCATGCAGCGGAGCAGGCTACGCCCATTCATCACATCCATGTCACGCGCGCCGGGGAGTTCGGCAGCGTACGCATGGATGCAGCGCAGCAAGAGGTCGATGCGCTGGGCTGGACCTTGCCCGCACGCGAACTTGGCGCAGCCCTGCTGCGTCGGCTCGATGAATGCACGCACCTGCGTCGGCTGGCTCCGGCGCGGCTGGAATCGTTGGATCCGTTGCCCTCAGGATGGCGTGCCCGGATAAGCACCGCCGAAGGTATCACCGAGATCGACACGCCGCTGCTGGTCGGGGCTGATGGCACCAACTCGTTCGTACGCGATCGCATCGGCATCGAGGCCGAGCGTTACGACTATCAGCAGACGTTGTTCGTGTGCACGGTGACCCCGGAGCGCGACCATGCGCATCGTGCCTATGAGCGCTTCGCCGATTATGGCCCGGTGGCATTGCTGCCACTGGCCGCACGTCGTTGCGGTTTGGTGCTCACCGTGCCCCGTGACGAGGCGGATGCCGTTGCGGCGCTGGATGACGACGCCTTTATCGCGCTGGCACAGGAACGCTTCGGTTGGCGCCTGGGTCGTTTGAGCCGACCCGGCAAGCGACACCCCTATGCCATCCAGCGCGTTGCGGCGCGCGAACTTGTGGCGACACGCGCCGTGCTGGTAGGCAATGCCGCGCAAACCGTGCATCCGATTGGCGCCCAGGGTTTCAACCTGGGTTTGCGCGATGCCCTCACGCTGGCCGAATTGCTGGCGCATGCCGACGATCCGGGTGCCGACGATCTGCTGGCGAGCTACGCCGCCCGTCGCGCCGCCGATCGCGAAGGCACCATGACCATGAGTCATGGGCTGGTGCAGCTGGCCTGCTTGCAGCAGCCGCTGCTTGGTCCACTGCGTTCGCTGGCAATGCTGGCGTTTGATCGCGTCCCGCCCCTGCAACGCTTGCTCGCGCGACGAGGCATGGGATTTCGGGCTGACCCACCGCGCGCGGTACTGGAGCGCTTGCCATGAACACGATAGCGACGAGAAGCGATGCGTCGCGCCGACGCGGACCGGCACTGGATGTGGCCGTGGTCGGCGGAGGTATGGTCGGTGCAGCGACCGCGCTGGCGCTGGCACGTGCGGGATTTGCCACGGCGCTGGTCGAGGCACGCGCACCGGCGCCGTGGTCCGTTCAGGACGAAGTGGACCTTCGTGTCGTCGGCCTGGCTCCGTCGTCCATTGCCCTGCTGGATGACCTGGGTGTCTGGGCATCCATTCGCGATTCGCGCGCCGGCCCCTACGCGCATATGCATGTATGGGATGCCGTCACGGGCGCAACCATCCATTTCGATGCGGCGACGGACGGGCGCGATCTGCTTGGCTACATCGTCGAAAACAATCTCGTGCAATGGACGCTGTGGCAGGCGCTGGAGCAGGCTGGCGTTCGCCGCCTATGTCCGGCGCAGGTCAGTGGCTATGAGGTGCTGGAAGATCGTGTGCAGCTTGCATTGTCCGGCGCCGATACGGACGTGCTGTCCGCACGCCTGCTGGTAGCGGCCGACGGCGCCGCCTCACCACTGCGATCCATGGCGGGCATCGACACTGACGGGCGCGATTATGCGCAACGTGGCGTCGTGGCTCACGTTTGCACGGAACGGCCGCACGGAGGCACCGCGTGGCAGCGTTTCCTCGATACCGGACCGCTGGCGCTGCTGCCTTTGGCGGATGGCCGAAGCTCCATCGTATGGTCATTGCCGGAAGCCGAGGCGCAGCGCGTGTTGGCGCTGGACGATCAGGCGTTTCTCGACGAACTGGGCGTCGCCAGTGACTTCCGTCTGGGCCGCATCGTCGGCAGTACCACTCGTGCAGCGTTTCCATTGCGGTTGCAGCTGGCAAAAAACTATCAGGCCGAGCGCTTTGTATTGCTGGGTGATGCGGCCCACACCGTGCATCCCTTAGCGGGGCAGGGCGTAAACCTGGGGTTGCGCGACGTCGCCGAATTGCGCAGCACGCTGGTGGCAGCGCGCGACGCTGGCAGCGATATCGCCGCCGCGCATGTGCTGCGCCGCTATGCGCGGCGGCGGCGCAGCGCCGATACATTGGATGCACTGAGTTTCGATGCGCTGGCGCGCATCTACGCCTGGCAGTCGCCGCCGCTGGTCGCCGCGCGGGGTCTCGGCGTGCGTCTCATCAATAAGCTGTCGCCGATCAAGCGGAGGCTCGCGGAGCACGCCGCCGGACTCTGATCATCCCTGCAACGAGGAGTGCACGTCATGCGTATCGCCCGACTTTGCTGTTTGCTGTTGCTGTCTGGATTCGCTTTCGCCGCGCAGGCGAAGATGGTGCACAAGCCGGTGGAGTGGACGCTGGACGGCACGACGTTTCACAGCGTGTTGGTCTACGACGATGCCGTGATCGCGAAGCGGCCTGGTCTGGTGATGGTGCCAAACTGGTACGGCGTCAACGACCTCGCCTTGAAGAAAGCCGAAGGCATCGCCGGCAAGGACTACGTGATCCTTGTGACCGACATGTACGGCGAGAAGGTGCGCCCGACTAACGATGATGAGGCGAAGGTGGCAACGAAATCGCTGTATGCCGATCGTTCGCTCATGCGTAAGCGCATCAATCTGGCACTCGATCAGCTGAAGGCTCAGGCCAAGACGGCACCCATTGATCCCGCAAAACTGGCTGCCATCGGCTTCTGCTTTGGTGGTACCGCCGTGCTGGATCTCGCGCGCAGCGGCGCAGATGTGGCGGCCATCGTGTCATTCCATGGTGGGCTGCAGACGGACGATCCGTCACTGGCCAAGCAGATCAAGGCGCGCGTGCTGGTGATGAACGGCGCGGACGACAGGGGCACCATGCCGGATGCCGAGAAATTCATGGATGAAATGCGCGGCAGCCATGCCGATTGGCAATTCGTGGTCTTGGGCAATGCCGTGCATTGCTTTACCGAGACGGATCAGCACAAAGAAGGTTGCGCCTATGACGAGCGCGCCGCGCAGCGCAGCTATCGCATGATGCACGATTGGTTGCACGCGGCGTTCAGCGGCACGCCTTGATCGTGTGGGTCGGGTCGCGCACCAGTGCGCTCCTACAAAAAAATGCGCCCCTGTAGGAGCGCACTGGTGCGCGACCCGATCGTGCGAAAGCGTCAGAAGCTACGCTGCACCGAATAATCCGCCAGCGTCGCCAGGGCATCGCGCCACGGCGAATCCGGCAGCTCTTGCAACGCATCACGCGCTTCATTGGCATGCATCACGGCGCGCTCATGGGTGCGCTCCAGCGCTCCCGAATCGCGAATGGCGGCGATGATGCGATCGAGCGAATCCAGGCCGCCATGCTCAATGGCATGGCGCAGCGACTGCCGCTGCTCGGCGTCGGCACGTTGCAGCGCATAGATCAGCGGCAGCGTCGGTTTGCCCTCGGCCAGGTCGTCACCGATGTTCTTGCCCAGCGTGCCTGCATCCGAGGTGTAATCGAGCAGATCGTCGGCGATCTGGAAGGCATAACCCAGCTGCATGCCGTAGTGGCGCAGTGCGGCGATCTGGTTGGCGGACAGGCCGCCCAGCAAACCACCCAGTTCGGTAGCGGCGGCGAACAGCACCGCCGTCTTGCGTTCGATCACGGCCAGGTAGGCGTCTTCGCTCACGTCGGCGTTGCCGATGTTGAGCAGCTGCAGCACTTCGCCTTCGGCAATGGTGTTGGTGGTGTCGGCCAGGATGCGCATGATGCGCATGTCATCCAGCTCCACCATCATCTGGAACGAACGGGAATAGAGGAAATCGCCCACCAGCACGCTGGCGGCATTGCCCCAAAGCGCATTCGCCGTCTTGCGGCCGCGGCGCAGATCCGACTCGTCCACCACGTCGTCGTGCAGCAAGGTGGAGGTGTGGATGAACTCGATGACCGCCGCCAGCTGGATGTGGTGGTCGCCACGGTAGCCGGCCGCGTTGGCCGCCAGCACGTGCAGCATCGGCCGCAGGCGCTTGCCACCACCAGCGATGATGTGGTCCGCAATCTGGTTGATCAGCACCACATTGGAAGAGAGGCGGGCACGGATCAGCGAATCGACGCGCTGCATGTCCCCCGCGGCAAGGCCTCGTACGGTGGCAAAATCGGCTGTGCGGCGGGTGGCGGCTTGAGTCGTGGTCATGAGGCAGTCGCGGCGTCGTATTCGACGATTATAGAGAGTTGTGACCGTAAGAAACCGCCGCGACAGGGCACCACGGTTGGTTTTTTGAGCTGAAACGTATAATCCGGCTTTAATGCGACCCTTTTAAGAAGCCCCGGTGAGCAAACTCTCCCCACTTGAACGGCGCAGTGCGCTGACCCTGGCCTGCGTGATCAGCCTGCGCTTGTTCGGTCTGTTCCTGATCATGCCGGTGTTTTCGCTGTATGCGAAACAGATGCCGGACGCGACACCGCTGCTGATCGGGCTGGCGCTGGGTGTCTACGGCTTGGGCCAGGTGTTGCTGCAGATTCCGCTGGGGCTGTTGTCCGACCGCATCGGGCGCAAGCCGGCCATTACCTTGGGGCTGCTGGTGTTCGCTGCAGGCGGCCTGGTGGCGGCGCTTTCGCACAGCTTGTTGGGTATTGTGATCGGGCGCGCACTACAGGGTATGGGGGCGGTCGCTGGTGCCGGGACCGCGCTCGCCGCCGACCTCACGCGCGAAGAGAATCGCGGCAAGGTCATGGGCATCATTGGCGTGTCGATTGGTGTGGCGTTTCTGCTGGCGCTGATCCTCGGGCCCCCGCTGGAGGCTGTGGAAGGGCTTTCCGGCTTGTTTGCCGCCACCTCGATTCTCGCCATGGCTGCGCTGGTGCTGTTGTGGCTGATCGTGCCAACACCAGAACGACAGAAGGCGCCTGCTTCGGCGGCATTCGGCAGCGTACTGAGCATGCTGGGCGATGGCCGCATGCTGGTGCTGAACGGCTCGGTGTTTTTTCTACACATGTTGCTCACGGCCAGTTTCGTGGGTCTGCCCCTGTTGCTGGCGGATCGCCTGCACCTGCCGGTGAGCCGTCACTGGGAGCTGTACCTGCCGGTGATGGTCATCGCCGCGTTTGTGATGGGTGCCTGCCTGCACCGCATGCGCGAGGTGGCGCAGAGCCTGCGTATCGTGGCGGTGTGCGTCGTCGCAACGGGGCTGGGCCTGCTGGGTTTTGCGTTCTCCGGCGACCATCTGGCGGCTCTGGGCGTCGCCGCGGCTGTGTTCTTTTCGGCCTTCAACCTGCTGGAGGCGGCGTTGCCCAGCCTGGTTTCCCGGCTGGCGCCAGCAGCATTGCGGGGTGCGGCCATGGGGGCGTATTCCACCAGCCAGTTCCTGGGTGCCTTCGTGGGTGGTGCCGTAGGCGGCATCGCTTTGGGCCGGCTGGGAACCGAAGGTGTGTTCCTTTGCGCCGCCGCGCTCACCCTCATCTGGCTGCCCCTCGTGCTGCTGGGGGCCCGGCGAATAGCAGGAGCGGAAGCGGAGGCTGGTGGAATTCTGGAAGCCTCCCGGAGCATCTGACTTGCCCGGGGCTGCCGGCGCATTGCGTTTACCCAGTGCAGCCCCAATGATTCGGACGCAATATTCCATGCCGGTCGCTTGCCGGCCGGGCGAGGTTGACGTCCATGGCACACCACATCATTGAACTGATTGCCCAGTACGGCTTGTTGCTGGTTTTCATCAACGTACTGGTAGAGCAGGCCGGCGCACCCGTTCCCGCGGTGCCCACCATGATCGTCGCCGGCGCCTTGGCGGCGATGGAAAGGCTGTCCCTTCCCGGCGTCCTCGGCGTTGCTTTGCTCGCCTGTCTGCTGGCCGATTTCGCCTGGTATGCGGCGGGCCGCTATTTCGGCGGCGGCGTGATGCGGACCTTGTGCCGGATCTCGCTTTCCCCTGATTCGTGCGTCAGGCAGTCCGAGCTGAAGTTCCAGCGTTGGCGAGGTGGTGTGCTGCTGCTGGCCAAATTTGTGCCCGGCCTTTCCACCGTGGCGCCGCCGCTAGTGGGAGCGATGGGGCTGCGCCCGGCACCGTTCATCCTGTTTGATGGCCTGGGCTCCATGCTTTGGGTCGGTGTGTCGGTAAGTCTGGGCTACGTATTCTCCAGCCAGATCGACGCGGTGCTTGATGCGCTAGCAAGTGCAGGAAGCGTTGCGTTGATGCTGCTGGGCGGTTTGCTGACGCTCTATGTGCTCGCGAAGTGGTGGCAGCGTCACCGCTTGATGCGCACTTTGCGCATGGCGCGCATCACCGTGGATGAGCTCAACAACTTCATTACCGATGGTCCCCCGCCGACGGTTGTCGATGTGCGTTCAGAGGGCGTGCGGCTTCTCGATACACGCATCATCCCCGGGGCGTTGTTGGCAGACGTAAACAGCATCGACCGGATTCTTGATGTGGTGCCGGTGGATGCGGAGCTGGTGGTTTATTGCACGTGTCCGAATGAGGCTTCCGCAGCGCTGGTGGCCAAGGCACTGATGTCGCACGGATATAAGCGGGTGCGGCCGTTGCTGGGTGGGCTGGATGCGTGGGAGGAGGCGGGGTTTCCGGTGGAGAGGTTGCAGGTGGAGGGGGATGTTGTTGCCACTGGGGTGGTTTGAGGTTTTTGCCGGTAACGTTGCGGCGTCTTGCTCTCTCTCTCTCTCTCTCTCTCTCTCTCTCCCCTCCGGGGGGAGGGTTGGGGCTGAGCCCCGAAAAGGGGGTAAAGGTCGGTTGCT
>NZ_JBVQCI010000022.1:0-15676 GCF_055702865.1 Dyella sp. PARNA 12/25
GGCTTTTCGACAGGACATCCTTGTCCTGTCGAAAAGGGATCGGCGTCCTGCCGATCCCCCTGCGGGCCTGATCGTCCCCCCCTCACCGCCGCACAGGGGGCCCGACGATCAAGAGCGAAAGGCCAGGAGCCGGAGCCAACGCCGCCTTGTAGGAGCGCACTTGTGCGCGACCGCAGCGTGTTGTCGCTTCCTCACCGATTGGCTTTCGCGTGTCCTACCGCTGAGCTAGAACCCGGCGCTGCGGTCGCGCACGAGTGCGCTCCTACAGAAATGCCGGGACGCCATGTCGCAAAGCGAGCCGCCGCTTTAAGCCCTCTTGGTGTCGACGCGTTGCGGGGTAGCCGCAGTGTGGCGACGCTGCGCCTGTCGCAATCCGGGCTCCGGAACCTTCGAGGCTTGTATTCCACACGATGCAGAGCTCCTCAGGGCCTCGGCGCGTTGCGGTTTAGCCGTACCGTGTATCGGATGGATCGTGCGGTGCCGTTTACCGAGGCCTTCAAGGCTTGTATTCCACACGACGCCACGAGAGCTCTAAAGGCCGTTTTCTTTGGGTTACTTTTCTTTTGGGCCAGCAAAAGAAAAGTGACTCGGCCTTCGGCAGAAGGTCGAAACGCCCGCCGCGTAGGCGGCACCCTGGCGGGAACACGGCAACCAAAGGCCAAGAGCAAAGCCACTAGATGACCAGCCATTCGGCTTTTGAAAAGCACCTCCTGTCTTCCCCGCGATGACGGTTCTTTCGCGATGGTGAGGCAAGGGCGCCCCCTCACCCAGCCCACTTCCCCACGAGAAAAACCTTCGCTCACTCAAAGCGCAGATCGGCGTTCAACTAGAACCTTGCGCCGCAAAATACCGCGCCGGCGGCTGCCCAAAACTCCTCCGAAACATCGCCACAAACGCACTCACACTCGCGTACCCCAACGCATCCGCCACCGCCGACACCGGCTCCCCATCCGCCAACCGCTCAAGCCCCCGCGACAGGCGCGCCAACTGCCGCCACTGCGCAAAACTCAACGCCGTCTCGCTGCGGAACAAGCGACTAAGACTGCGCGACGACAAACCCGCCCACGCGGCCCATTCGTCCAGGCCACGGTTGTCGTTAGGGTTCTCCAGCAAAGCCACCGCAATGCGCAAGGCACGCCGATCCATCGGCATCGGCAAATGCAAACGTTCGCGCTGGGCGCAGCAAATCTCTTCCAGCAGCACGGCCGTGATGCGCTCCTGGCTTTCATCCAACTGCGTTTCCCACACCCATGAGCTGGCACGACGCACCAACGCGCGCATCAGCTCGGTGACGCCGAGCACGCACGGCTCGGTGGGCAGACAGCCGCAATCGAGCGGGGTCACAAACACGCCCCAGCCGGTCATGGGGCCGCTGATGGTGACGGTGTGCTCCACATCGGGCGGCATCCAGCCGGCGCGATGGGGCGGCAGCAGCCAGGAGCCCTTCGCCGTGCGCACGTGCACGAGCCCGCTTTCCACGCAATACAACTGCCCACGTGCGTGGGAATGCCAGCCGTACTCACGCGTGCTCTCGTTGTATTCGCTGGCGGCTTCGCCCTCGGTCCAATAAGCAATCACCGACGGACCTTCGAGGCGCTCGATCATGGCGTGGAATCGCGCCTCGTCGTTTTCCTTGAGATGTCCCATGGCTGGTTCTCGATAAAAGTTGACCAAATAACGCTAACAGTAACCTGGCGGTCTGCTCAATCATGCTGGCCTGGTTTCCGCCGCGGCTGCCGCTGCGGAGCGAACGTGTCGTCGGTAGCGGTTCGCCGCACCCCTGCCATTCCTCCTGCTTGATCTCTCATGGTCACGCCCGCACCCGACTACACGTCCTAGTTGCATCAGAGAGCGCCATCCCCGGGGCGAAAAGGGAGCAAAGCCATGTCGATCAATGTCATACGAGCGCCTGAAGCCATCAGTAGCGTCCATAACCTGACCGCACCGCTGGAGGCTTTTGTGGCGTGTGCCCATCAGATGCTGGATCCCGGCACCCCCGAGCCGGTGCGGCGGGCGATGGAGCCTCGCCTGCTGGCGCTGCTGCCCTCAGTGAAGGCGTTGGGGGTGTTCGAGCTGTTCGAATTGCGCGATCCGGCGTTGCGGGCCTGGCTGGCGGACGAGTTGGCGGGGAGCATGAACTGACCGCGCTCAGAAACCTTGCCGAAACAAAATAGAACCAGAACATATTTGCCTTGACAAATATACTTTCGGCAATAGAATGCGCGTCCATGATCCAGAGTCCCCCACCGCCATCGGGTCGCCCAGAGAGCCTTGGTGTGCTCATTGGGCTCGTGCGTACCGAGCTGGTGCGCAGCGTCGAAGCTGAGTTGCAGTCGTCCGGTGTCGACCTGCGCTTTACCCAGTTCCTGATCCTGAAGCGGTTGGCCATGCTCGGCCCGATGTCGGCCAGCGAGCTGGCCCGTTCGGTGGAACTGGATGGCGGCGCCATGACCCGCCAGCTCGACCAACTGGAGGGTCGCGGACTGCTTCGCAGGCAGCCACATGAGATGGATCGCCGCGCCCTGCGCATTGCCTTGACCCCGGAAGGTGACGCCCTCTGGCGTCGCATGGCGGTTTGCAACGAGCGCGTGCTCGAGGCCGCCCAGCGGGCCCTGAGCAAAACCGAACAACTGCAATTGCATGACTACCTGGGGCGCGTGCTCGACGCGCTCCGCGACAAGACCTGAACCGTTTTCTTTCTGGAATCCAAGCCCATGCGTCTGCAACTCCTTGCGGCAGCCACCGGCATCACCCTCGCTCTGGCGGGTTGCGTCAGCAGTGGCGGCTTGCATCCGTCGGGTTCGCTGATCGACGCCCTCACCCTCAAGAGTGATCGCAGCCTGTCCGACGTGAAGGTTTCCCCTGCCGCGTGGCCGGCCGAAGACTGGTGGACGGGGCTGGGCGATCCCCAGCTCAGTGCGCTGATCACCGAAGCGCTGAAGGACAACCCCAGCCTTGCCGTCGCCGATGCGCGCGCCCGCCAGGCGCAGGCGCAGGCCGGCGCGGCCGATGCGGAGCGCGGCCCCAACGTGAACGCGGGCGCCAACATCATTGGCCAGCGCCTGCCGCTGACCGCTGCGCCGCCGGAGCTCGGTGGTGGTCACTTCACCTGGTTCAAGGACGCCCGCGTCGGCTTCAGCTGGGGCCTGGACCTGTGGGGTGGCAAGCGCGCCGCGTGGGAAGCCGCGCTGGGCCAGCAGCGTGCAGCGGAAATCGAATCGCAGGCGGCTCGCATCGAACTCTCTACCAATGTGGCTCGCGCCTATGTGCAGCTCGGCTACGCCTACGCGCAACAGGATGTTGCCAAGGCCGAACAGGACCGCGCCAACACCGCACGCCAACTGACCCAGCAGCGCGTTGCGGCCGGTCTCGACAGCCAGCTGCAGCTCAAGCAAAGCGACACCGAACTGGCCAATGCCGATCAGCAGCTCGCTGCCGCCAAGCGCGCCATCGATGCCGCCCGCTCGTCGCTCGCGGTGTTGCTGGGCAAGGGCCCGGATCGTGGCCTCGACATCACACGTCCGCAGCAGCTGGAGCCGGTGGCGCTAGCCGCACCCGCCGACCTGCCGGTCGAGCTGCTGGGCCATCGCCCCGACCTGGTGGCCGCGCGTTGGCAGGTGGAAGCGGCTGGCAAGGAGATCAAGGTCGCCAAGACCGAGTTCTTGCCCAACGTCAGCATCAGCGCGATGGCGGGTGTTGCCGCCGCCGGCAGCATCAACCCGCTGCAGTTGCCGGCGCGCTTCTACACGTTTGGCCCGTCGATCAGCCTGCCGATTTTCGACGGTGGTCGCCTGCGCTCGAACCTCGCCGGCAAAGACGCGCAGTACGACGAAGCCGTGGCGCGCTACAACCAGACCCTGGTCAGCGCAGTAAATGAAGTGGCGGACAACTACGACGCCGTGCAGTCCTCGCTGGAACAGGTCGCCGCGCAGCAGCGCGCAGTCGATGCCGCCACCACGGCATGGCAGCTGTCCCAGCAGCGCTACAAGTCCGGCGTCGGCAGCTACCTCGAAGCGCTAATCGTGCGTCAACAGCTTCTGACCGCGCAGCAAAAGATGGCCGCGCTCAAGTCGCAGCAGGTCGAATCCTCTGTGCAACTTATTCAGTCCCTCGGCGGTGGTTTCCGTCCGCAGGGCGCCACGGCGCAGACCGTAGCTCAAACCTCCCCCGAACATTCGCTCTGAAGGCACTCCCCATGTCTAACCAGACCCCACTCGCGGCCGACAACACGGCCGCCGTCCAGCCTCCCAAAAACCGCCGTGGCCTCATGCTCAAGGCGCTCGGCGCCGTGATCGTGCTCGCCGTCGCCGGCTGGAGTGCCTACTACTTCCTCGACGGCCGCTGGTACGAAGGTACCGACGACGCGTACGTCAACGGCAACCTCGTGCAGATCACCCCGCAGGTGCCCGGCTCCGTCATCACCATTGGCGCTGACGACGGTGACCTTGTGCACGCAGGCGATGTACTGGTGAAGCTCGACCCGGCCGATGCCGACGTCGCGTTGCAGCAGGCCAAGGCCAACCTCGCCAGCGCGGTGCGCCGCGTGCGCGGCTTGTACAGCAACGTGAGCGGCGCCCAGGCCGAAGTGGCCGTGCGCAAGACGGCGGTGGACAAGGCCCAGGCCGACTACGACCGCCGCCGCGATCTCGCCAAGTCCGGCGCCATCTCGGCCGAAGAACTGTCGCACGCGCTCGATGCCCTCACGACCGCACAGAGCGCAATGACCACGGCGCAACAGCAGTTCCAGAGCAACAAGGTGCTGGTGGACGACACCGTGGTCGCTTCGCATCCGGACGTCCAGACGGCTGCCGCGCACCTGCGCGCCGCCTATCTCGACGACGTGCGCACCGCGATCATTGCGCCGGTAGATGGCTATGTCGCCAAGCGTTCGGTGCAGCTGGGCCAGCGCGTGGCGCCGGGCACGCCGTTGATGGCTGTGGTGCCGCTGCACCAAGTGTGGATCGACGCCAACTTCAAGGAAACGCAGCTCGCCAATATGCGCATTGGCCAGCCGGTGGAGGTGCGTGCGGACGTCTATGGCGGTTCTGTCACCTACAAGGCCAAGGTGGAAAGCCTCGGCGTGGGTACGGGCAGCGCGTTCTCGCTGCTGCCGGCGCAGAACGCCACCGGCAACTGGATCAAGATCGTGCAGCGTGTGCCCGTGCGCGTGTTCTTCACCGACGCCAAGCAGCTCGATGAGCATCCGCTGCGCATCGGCCTGTCGACCAAGGTGGATGTGAACCTGCATGACCAGTCCGGTCCGCTGCTGGCCAAGCAGGCGCCCACGCAGCCTGCCTTCAGCACCGACGTGTACCAGCAGCAGCTGGCCAAGGCCGACGGCATCATCCAGGACATCATCCACGCCAACACCAGCGGTGACCGCGAAGTCCGCCGCACCGACAGCGACACCCAGGCGCGTCGCTGAGCGCATAGGCAAACGCAGTCACATCGCGCCGGCACCATGCCGGCGCTTCACCCTTCAAGGTTACTTGTGCGATGAGCAGTGAATTTCGTCCGCCCAACCTGGCGCTGACTACGGTCGGCCTCTCGTTGGCGACCTTCATGCAGGTGCTCGATACGACCATCGCCAACGTGTCGCTGCCGACCATCGCCGGCAACCTCGGCGTGAGCGTCAACCAGAGCACCTGGGTCATCACTTCGTTTGCCGTGAGCACCGCCATTGCGCTGCCGCTCACCGGCTTCCTCACCCGTCGCGTTGGCGAGGTGCGGTTGTTCATCTGGTCGACGCTGCTGTTCTCGGTCGCATCGTTCCTGTGCGGTCTCGCCCAGAGCATGCCGATGCTGATTCTGTTCCGTGCCCTGCAGGGTGCGGTCGCCGGCCCGATGTATCCGATCACGCAGAGTCTGCTGATCTCGATCTATCCACCTGCCAAACGCGGCATGGCGCTGGCGCTATTGGCCATGGTGACGGTGGTCGCGCCTATTGCAGGCCCGATCCTTGGTGGCTGGATCACCGACAATTACTCGTGGCCGTGGATCTTCTTTATCAACGTGCCCATCGGCATCTTCGCCAGCATGGTGGTCGCCAACCAGATGAAGCTGCGCGTGGACACCACATCGCGGCCGAAGGTGGATTACGTTGGTCTGATCACGCTGATCGTCGGCGTGGGCGCATTGCAGATCGTGCTCGACAAAGGCAACGACGAAGACTGGTTCAGCTCGCCCTTCATCGTCATCACCACCATCGTGTCGGTGGTTGCGCTGGCGGTGTTCCTGATCTGGGAACTCACCGACGACGAGCCCATCGTCAACCTGCGCCTGCTGCGCCATCACAACTTCCGCACTGGCACGATCGCGCTGGTGCTGGCCTACGCCGCCTTTTTTGCAATTGGTCTGCTGGTGCCGCAGTGGCTGCAGCGAAATGTCGGCTATACCTCCACCTGGGCCGGCTTCGCGGCGGCACCGCTAGGTATTTTGCCCGTCATGCTGACCTTTATCGTCGGCAAGTACGGTCCACGAACCGACATGCGCCTGCTCGCCTCGTGCGCGTTTTTGATCATGGGCGCAACGTGTTTCCTGCGCTCCAACTTCTTCCTGCAAGTGGACTTCATGCACATCGCTGGCGTGCAGTTGTTCCAGGGATTGGGCGTCGCGTTGTTCTTCATGCCGGTGACGACGATCTTGCTTTCGGACCTCAAGCCCAACGAGATCGCGTCAGGTGGTGGTTTGGCAACGTTCCTGCGTACGCTGGGTGCGAGTTTTTCGGCTTCGCTCACCACGTTCCTGTGGGATCACCGTGCCATCGTGCATCACGCGCATTTGAGCGAGCACATCACGCCTTACGATCCGGCGGCGCAGACGGCGCTGCAGTCGGTGGGTGTGACGGGGCAGGCGAGCAATGCGTTTCTGGATCAGATGATTACTCAGCAGGCCTATCAGATCTCGTTCAACGAGGTGTTCCACATGCTGGGGTGGGTTTTCCTGAGTCTGATTCTGGTGGTTTGGCTGGCGCGGCCGCCGTTTACGGCTAAGGGTGGGCCGGGGGCGGATCACTGATCGCGTTGGGTTGTTTTGGTTAGAAAGGGCCGCATTGCTGCGGCCTTCTTTGAATCGCGCGCACTCGGGGTTCACCAATTTCGAGTTGGGTACGCGAGAACGCGTGTTCCCCTCACCGTCGCATACCCCTTCACCGTCATCCCCGCGAATGCGGGAGGCGCTTTTCAACAGCCGAATGGCTGGTCATCCAGTGACTTTCGCCTTTGACCTATCGGTACCGCCAGGGTGCCGCCTACGACGCGAAGCTAGTCCCTGTGGGACGCGGCGGGCGTTTCGATCGTCTGCCGACGCTCGAGTCACTTTTCTTTTGCTGGCCCAAAAGTCCCACGGGGATTAGCTTCGCGTCAAAAGTAACCCAAAGAAAACGGCCTCCAGAGCAAGGTTGTCGTAGCGCCGTGTTGAATAAGAGCTCTGGCGGCCGCGAAGCCCGGAACGTCACGTTCGCCCGACATGCGTGACGGCTACACCGCAACGCGCCCAGGCGAAGAGGGCTTAAAGCAGTTGCTGGCTTCGTTAGTAGTTATGGAAGCGAGCAATGCACCGCACTTCTCCCTCTCCCCTTCGGGGAGAGGGCTGGGGTGAGGGGTCAATCTTGCCCCAGCGCAGAATTCGAAGCGCATCTGCTTCTTTTCTCGCTTCAGGGGGGCTATGCGCGCAGCCTGCAGGCGAGTAATTTACTGGACTTGTCAGTATTAGAAATGGCTCGACACGGAGCGATTAGCTCTCATCCGGGAGGAGCCGGCGCCTAAGCCTTGCCCCAACGCAGGCAGCCAACTAGTCCCGAACGGCGCGTAAAATACGCCGAAGACACCACAAAGTGACGCAATTGAACGGCTTTGCCCGAATCGGCGCCGCCATCAAGCGATCATCAAAGCCTATTGACGCCCAAATATTACCCGGAGAATATACGCACACTTTTAAACCCGGATAAAACCATGTCGCCGCTGGAATCCTCCATCTGCATCGCTTTCGATGGCCACCGCTGCATCGCCTCGGGCGCTTTGGTCAGCGTAGTGCTCGCCACCAAGCACGCCATAGACGCGGGTGTCGCGGGGCCTGTGTTGATATTCGATGACCACAGCAGTCTGCCGGTGGAAGTGGATTTGCGTGGTTCGCTGGATGATGTGCTGGCGCGTTTGCCGTCACAGGTCGAGCCGGCAGATGAGTCGGTGGCACGTGGTCCGGGACGGCCCAAGCTGGGCGTGGTGGCGCGTGAAGTGACTTTGCTGCCGCGTCATTGGGATTGGCTGGCTGCACAACCGGGCGGTGCTTCCGCCACTTTGCGGCGCTTGGTGGAGGATGCACGACGCCAGAGTCGCGAGCGTGATCGCGCGCGCCAGGCGGGTGAGGCGGTGGATCGTTTCATGTTGGCCATGGCTGGCGATCTGCCGAACTACGAGGAAGCCACGCGCGCCTTCTGGCGTCAGGAGCGCGAACGCTTCGAGCAACTGACGGAGACATGGCCCGCTGATGTAAGCGCGCATGTGCGACGCTTGGCGTCCCGGGCCTGGGACGTTGATGAAGCTGCTGCCTGACCCCTTTTCTCACTTCCCTTCTTCTTTCACGCGGAACTTATTCGATGTCTTCCATTGCCGCCAGGCAGCCCTTGCTTACTGAAGGCCCGATTGCACGGACGCTGTTGATGTTCGCGTTGCCGATTCTGGGCAGCACGGTGTTGCAGTCGCTCAACGCGTCGGTCAATGCGATGTGGATCGGCCACTATCTCGGCGAATCCGCACTTACCGCCATCAGCAACGCCAACCAGATCCTGTTTCTGCTACTGAGCGCGGTGTTCGGCGTGAGCATGGCCTGCACCATCCTGGTGGGGCAGAGCCTGGGTGCGCGCAATATTCTGGAAGCGAAGCGTGTGGTGGGTACCGGCGTCACCTTCTTTGGCTGCGTGTCGGTGGCCATGGCCATCTTTGGCTATGTCGCCACGCCCTGGATGTTGGCGCGCATGGGCACCCCGACGGATGCGCTGGAATTTGCCGTGCCCTACCTGCACATCATCTTCATCGCCTTGCCGTCGATGTACTTCTACAACTTCCTGATGATGACGTTGCGCGGCGCGGGCGATGCACGCACGCCCTTCATGTTCATGATTCTGTCGGTGCTGTTGGATATCGTGCTCAACCCGATACTGATTTTCGGCGTCGGTCCCTTTCCGCGCATGGGCATTGCCGGTTCGGCCACGGCGACCCTCATCGCGCAGACGGTCGCGCTGTTCGCACTGTTGAGCACCTTGTATGCGCGCAAGCATTTCCTGCGCCTCACGAGTAGCGAACGCCGCTACCTCTGGCCGGATTGGGACATCCTGCGCGCGCTTGTGTTCAAAGGCCTGCCCATGGGCCTGCAGATGATCGTGATTTCGTCCTCGATGATCCTGATGCTGAGCCTGGTCAACGGTTTTGGCTCACATACCGTCGCTGCCTACGGCGCCGCCGCGCAGCTGTGGAACTACGTGCAGATGCCGGCCATGGCCATCGGTGCCGCCGTGTCGTCGATGGCTGCACAGAACGTGGGTGCAAGGCTGTGGGATCGCGTCAATCGCATCGCGCGCGTAGGTGTTGGCTACAACTTCCTGTTGGGCGGCACGCTGATCCTGCTGATCTATCTCTTCAATCAGACCGTGCTCGGCCTGTTCCTTCCCAACGACGCCGCCGCACTGTCACTGGCACAGCATCTCAATGCCATCGTGATCTGGTCGTACCTGTTCTTCGGCATCACCTTCGTGCTGTTCGGCGTGGTGCGTTCCACCGGCGCGGTGTGGCCACCGCTGATCATCCTGTTCATCTCGATGTGGCTGATCCGACCGCCGTTCGCTCTCTCCCTGATGCCAAGCATCGGCGCCGATGCCATCTGGTGGAGCTTCCCGCTGGGCTCGCTGGCCTCGATGCTGATGGCCATGGGTTACTACCGCTGGGGCGGCTGGCGCAAAGCACACATGCTGTCCAAGTCCGTTCCCATGGGCAATGCGACCAGCACGGCGACGGAAGCCGCGCCGGCGACCGCCGAATAAGCCTTACTGCCATGCCACTGTCACCCACGCTTTCTAACGTGGGTGATATGGCAGGCTCCAACCGCTCTCTTTCACCTGACGAACACGTGATCGCGTGAGTCTCACGCGTCGCGAATTCCTGCGTGGTCTCGTCGATTTCGTAGGCGCTGCCACGGCTGCCGACATGGGGCTGCTGGCCCGATCGGAACCATCACCGAAGATGGATCACATGGTGCGCAAGGCCATGCCGCAACTGGCCGCGCCCAATGTGCCACTGGTGAATCCGGTGACGTTCGAACGCTTCGTGGATCCCCTACCGATACCAGCCGTAGCGAAGCCTGTCGGCGAACGTACTCATCCGGCCTATCCGGGAAAATCGCTGCCCTTCTATCGCATGGAGATGCGCGCGTTTAGCGCAGCGCTGCATCGCGACCTGCCGCCGACGCCGCTGTGGGGATACGGCGGCACATTTCCGGGGCCCACCCTGCAGGTCACGCGTCAACAGCCTGTGTTGGTGGAATGGGTCAACAGCCTGCCCACCCAACACTTCCTGCCGATCGATCACACCCTCCATGGTGCCGAGCGCAACAAACCTGAAGTACGCACCGTTGCACACGTCCACGGTGCTCGTGCACCCGCTGCCAGCGACGGCTATCCCGAGGCATGGTTTACGCCCGGCAAGTCAGCGCTCTATCACTACCCCAACGCACAAGATGCAACCACGCTGTGGTACCACGACCACGCCATGGGCATCACGCGGCTCAATATTTACGCCGGCCTGCTCGGTGCCTACATCGTGCGCGATGCCGAAGAACAAGCGCTGGGCCTGCCATCTGGCGAACAAGACGTACCGTTGATCCTGTGCGATCGCCTGATCGGCACCGACGGTCAGCTCTACTATCCCGTCTCGGATGATCCCGACGCACCGTGGGTTTCCGAGTGCAACGGCAACGCCATCCTGTGCAACGGCAAGCTGTATCCGTACATGGAGGTGGAGCCGCGACGCTATCGACTGCGCCTGATCAACGCCGCCAACACGCGCTTCTACGAACTATCGCTCGCCAATGGACGGCCATTCCTCCAGATCGGCAGCGACCAAGGCCTGCTCGCTGCACCCATCGAACGCACGCGCATCACCTTGTATCCCGCAGAACGCGCCGACGTCATCGTCGACTTCTCCGGCATGGACGGCAAACAGATCCAGCTACGCCAGCAGTCCGAACCCATCATGGCCTTCCGTGTACGCGATCGCGGCCGCCGTGACACCAGCGCGATGCCGACCACATTACGCACAGTCGAACGCATCGATTCCGCCAGCGCGACACGTGATCGCATACTCACACTAGGCGAACAGGATGATGCCGGCGGCCGCCCCATGATGATGCTGCTCAACGGCAAACACTGGTCCGCACCCATCACCGAGAATCCGCGCCAGAACAGTGTGGAAACCTGGAGCCTGGTAAACCTCACCGGCGACGTACACCCCGTGCATCTGCACCTCGTACGCTTCCAGATACTCGACCGTCGGCCGTTCGACCTGTTCGTATGGAACGCCACCAAAACCCTTAAATACACCGGCCCCGCGCTACCGCCGCCGCCCGAGGAGATGGGTTGGAAAGACACCGTGCGCGCTGATCCAGGCATGGTCACGCGCATCATTGCGCGCTTTGAAGGCGAGCCCGGTCGTTATGTGTGGCATTGCCATCTGCTGGAGCATGAGGACAACGACATGATGCGGCCATTTGAGGTGTTGCCGGGTTGAGCGTTGGTGCGCAATCGCGAATCTTGTGCCCCTCAAAAAAGGGGACGGGGAAGTGAGAGGCGCATGCGCGAACGTATCAAACGCAACGAGCTGCGGCACGACGGCCTCGCAAGATTGCCCCCTCTGCCCAACCCTCTCCCACAAGGGGAGAGGGGGCAAAAAGCGAAAGAGCAAAAGGGCAAAGCCGCGCTGCTTTAGGTCCTCTTTGCGATGGCGCGTTGCGGTGTAGCCGTACCGTGTGTCGGGCGATCGTGACGATCCGGGCTTCGTCAGCGTCAAAGCTCTTATTCAACACGGTGCTACGACAACCTCGTTTTTGAGGCCATTTTCTTTGGGTTACTTTTCTTTGACTCCGGGCATCCTGCCCTCCGCCCTTCGGGCCGGCTTCGCCGTTCGCACGCGCTCCTGCGCGTGCGTGGGCCAGCAAAAGAAAAGTGACTCGAGCGCCGGCAGGGGATCGAAACGCCCGCCGCGTCCCACGGGGACTAGCTTCGCGTCGTAGGCGGCACGCTGGCCCTATTGCTCGACCAAGGCCACGAGCAAAGTCACTGGATCGCCGCTTGACCAGCCTTCGGCTGTTGAAAAGCGCCTCGCGGGGATGACGGTGAGGGAAACACGCGTCCTTGCAAGCCCCCGACTTGTACCCGCTTTTGAGGCTCACCCCAACCATCCCCCCAAAAAGGCGAGGGAGAAAGCGTGTGCACCACCACATTCCTGACAGCTCATCTAAACGCCCCCTGAGCAGTAATTTCTTACTACTCCAACATCACTTCAGCATCACTCATCACGCTCATACCAGCCACACCACAAACTCCCCCACGCAAACCCTTACGCCGTAGCCCCACTGTCACGTAACCCGCCCCCACTGTCGCAAAACCGCCAATGGACCGTCATCCACGCGGACCAGACTCCCCGCCGGTCAGCGCACCAACGTTGCGCACGTGCGCCGGCTAATCAGGGGGACCACTCGATTGCAGCCCGCGCAGGGTGATTTCAGGAGATTGAAGTCATGTCTATGACGCATGTCCGCAAGCGGTTACTGCCGTTTGTCATCGGTACACTCGCCGCCGGTATTGCCGGCGTTGTAAGCGCACAAACCACGTCCACGTCCGATCAGGATGCAGGCTTCCGCGACCAGGTGCCCGCAGCAGCTGTCGGCAGCCGCGCCGGCCTGCCGGGTGGCATCGCCGTGCTTCACACACCGGGCGATGGTGAAGACCGCAGCGAACACACCCGCACGCCCATCAAGCACGTGATCCTGCTGATCGGCGAGAACCGCACGTTCGATCACGTGTACGCCACGTACACACCGCCCAAGGGGCAGACGGTCAACAACCTGTTGTCGGAAGGCATCGTCAATGCCGATGGCACGCCGGGCCCCAACGTTGCCGCCGCACAGCAGTGGCAAGCCAGCAATACCGGCAAGTTTTCGCTCGCGCCCACGCACACCAGTCCCTATACACAGCTGCCGAAGATGAATACCGGCGGCGCGCCGACGCAAGCGCCGTTCTCTTCCGCCGCGCAAGCGCAAGCGGTGGAGCCTGGCCTGCCGACTGCAGCCTACGGCGAACTCGCCGCTGGCGGTACGGGTTTGCCCAATGGCGTGCTCGACACCCGCTTCCCGGCCAATCTGCCGAACGCTCCAGTGGATATGCATGCGTCGATCAACTACGACGACTACGCCAATAGTCCCGTACATCGCTTCTTCCAGATGTGGCAGCAGCTCGACTGCAGCGTGAGCGCCGCCACCTCGGCCAACCCCAGCGGTTGCCGCATGGATCTGTTTCCGTGGGTGGAAACCTCCATCGGCGCGGGCACCAATGGAAAGAAGCAGGCGGTCGGCTTCAACGACCAGAGCACGCACGAAGGTTCCACCGCGATGCAGTTCCTCAACATCGCCCAGGGTGATGCGCCCTACTTCGCCGAGCTCGCGCGCACCTACACACTGAGCGACAACTTTCATCAATCGGTGATGGGTGGCACCGGTGCCAACCACATCATGCTCGGCTACGGTGACCTGATCTATTACGCCGACGCCAATGGCGAACCGGCCGTGCCGCCGTCCAACCAGATCGAAAACCCCGATACGCAACCGGGCACCAACAACTGGTATGTGCAGGACGGTTACAGTGGCGGCTCCTACGTCAACTGCGCCGATGACACCCAGCCCGGTGTCGCCGCCGTCACGGGCTACCTGAAGTCGCTGCCGTATCACACCTTCCACGGCACCGATTGCCGCCGCGGCGCTTACTACCTGGTGAACAACTACAACCCGGGCTACTTGGGTGATGGCACGCCGGCACCGCTGGGCGCCACGCAGTTCACCATCCCGCCGACACGCCAGGACAACCTCGCCCTGATGCTCACGCGCCACCACGTCACGTGGAAGTACTACGGCGAAGGCTGGGCCGGTGGCAAGGAGAACGGTGAGGCAGGCACCTTCTGCAACATCTGCAACCCGTTCCTGTACTCCACGCAGGTGATGACCAATCCCAAGCTGCGTGCGAACAACCAGGACCTCAACGATCTCTACAACGACATTCAGAACGACACGTTGCCGGCAGTGTCCATCGCCAAGCCGGACGGTATCCTCGACGGTCACCCGGCCTCGTCCAAGCTGGATCTGTTCGAAGGCTACGTAAAGCAGATCGTGGACATGGCCAAGGCCAACCCGAAGGTGTGGGCTGATACGGTGATCATGGTGACCTTCGACGAAGGCGGCGGCTACTACGACTCCGGCTACGTGCAGCCTGTCGACTTCTTCGGCGACGGCACACGCATCCCGCTGCTGGTCATCTCGCGCTTCTCCGAAGGCGGTCGCGTGGTGCACACGTACTACGACCATGTTTCCTTCGACAAATTCGTCGAAGCCAACTGGGACTTGCACGACACCATCTCCCACCGCAGCCGCGACAACCTGCCGAATCCGGTCTCCATGCCCGGCAACCCGTATGTGCCGGTCAACGCCCCGGCCATCGGCAACCTGATGAACATGTTCGAGTTCGATCATCATCACGACAACATGGCATCAGCTGAAACACAGGACTGATGGAATAGGCACCGGCCCCGCTCGCGCATGCGAGCGGGGTTTTCCATTTCGCCCATCCGGAGTCTCTGCATCCATGGACCAGTTCAGCCAACCTGCGCAGGCACGGCGAGGCCACATCGTGGCGCGCGCCATTGCCGTGGTGGTGTTACTGGGTGCAGCGTTGGTCGGCGAGCCAAGCCATGCTGATCCGGGTGATTTTCAGGCCATGCCTGGCTTGTGGAAGATCGTGAAGCACTCCGTCGACCATGGTCATGCGGGCAAGTCAGAAGTGCTATGGCATTGTGTGGATGAAGGTCCTGACCCTTGGGCGGAGTTTGCGGATCTGAGCGTGCCGGGCTACACGCAGTGCAAACGCGGCGATGAACATCGAAGCAGCACGGCGTTGGCCTGGTCGGTCAGCTGTACTGGCTTGGCGGCGCCGGGTGGGCGAGGGCGCGTGGATTTCGATTCGGCGGAGCATTACACCGCCCGTGTGAGTTTGCGGGGGCAGGATGTGGTGCAGGTGGAGGGGCGCCGCTTTGCGGCGTGTACGAGTCCGAACGACTGACCTATCGCGCCGCCTCTCGTCTGCGCGCGAACGGCCCCAAGGCGAAGGCATATGACTTCTCCCTCTCCCCTTCGAGCGATCCGAAGGTAGTTCCTGTGGGAGAGAGTGCCGGGGTGAGGGGCGGGTGCTCGCTATGACCCGTGTTCCACCTCACCGTCATCCCCGCGAAAGCGGGGATCCAGTGACTTTGCTCTTGGCCCTGGTCGAGCAATACGGCCAGCGTGCGGCCTACGCGGCGGGCGTTTCGACCTTCTGCCGAAGGCCGAGTCACTTTTCTTTTGCTGGCCCAAAAGAAAAGTAACC
>NZ_JBVQCI010000023.1:0-13216 GCF_055702865.1 Dyella sp. PARNA 12/25
GGGTCTGCGTGCCATGCAACACTCCTTCCGCTTGCGCGTCTATAGTGTGTTGCGTTGACCGGCTGAAGTCGCAGTCGAAAGCAGACATTTCCCATTTGAAGTGGCGACCCATCGACAAGCCTTGCTCCAACTATTCGGCCCGTTCAATCTTCCCGGCCCCAAGGTTTCTCCACATTGATCCCCCAGGTGCCGTTGGGTTTACCACGCCGCTACGCAACTCTATTGCGACCTCCCTGTCGCGTACTCGCACCACGGGCTGATCCTTAGTGATCCGTTTGGCGGTCATGTATTGAATGGCGATCTTGTCATTGCTGATCCACGCAACGTCGACTCCATAAGCCACCTCGCTCCGGGTGGCCCCATATAGGACCAATGCCGCACTTTGCGTATCGCAAGCTGATTTGCCCGAGGGCACAACGCACACGGCATACCAAAAGTCCGTGGTAGCACCGCCACTGTCTTCAGCTACCACCGCTTCCAGCAACTTGTCCGGCGAAGGAATCCGCGCGATCTCGTCTCCCGAGGTGCAGCCATTGAGGCAGCAAACCATCGTCACCGAATACAGGGCGAATGCACCAAGCCTTGAGAAAAGCCGAAACATTTGAGCCCCTTGTCGTATTTATGGCCGTCCCTTCTAGCCGCCAAGGTGCGCCTGCCAACAGCAATTGCGAGGGCCTTCTGGGGCCAAGAATCTGTCCGTATATGGACTCCTCCCCAGTTGCAAGCATCCCGCGCTCTGGCGTCCGTGTCGACTGCAAACGTATATCCGGCCTCCGTCACCCTCGCTCCGGAGAATGCTGGACCTTGATGAGCTAGTCGCGCGCCGGCTCCCAATCGCTTTGTCGTGCTCGTGGCACGTGGACATTTCAGGGTTTTGCCAGCGCCGGTCCGACCGGTTCGTCATCGTACAGGGTGCTTCGCAATCGTAAGGTAGGGTTTGCTCGGACGTTACGTTCAGACGGCCGCCAGCGCCGGTTGATAGTCGGTGCCATGGCGCAACATGGCCCAGGCCATGCGCGCAGTCTTGTTGGCCAGCGCTACGCAGGCCACGTTCGGATGGGATCGCTCCGCCAAGCGCGTGACCCATCGGCTTAACGCATCGTCCTTGGTGGCGGCCGTGCGCAACATCGCGCGGGCGCCATGCACCAGCAGCGCGCGCACATGGGCGTTACCGCGCTTGCTGATGCCCAGCAGTCTTACCTTACCACCGGAGCTGTTCTGTGCCGGCGTCAGGCCCAACGATGCGGCGAGCTGACGACCGTTGGTGTATTGCTTGGCATCGCCCATGGCGGCCACCAGCGCGGTGGCGATCATCGGCCCCACACCACGGAAAACCGGGGTCAAAGAGCACTTTTCTTGCCGGTCTTCACGGAGAGTCCACTCTGCCCCCGGTTTTCCAATCAGCTAAAAATTCAATTGCGATCGAAAGCACTGATAACAAATTCGGTGCCCGGCAGCCAACAGTGACCTTCCGCAACGAATTGGAATTTTTCGGACTGATCCGCTCCTTGGAAGGTTGTCCAGAAGCGAAATGTTGCGATTTCACCGGGTTGCACAGATTGCTCGGTGAATGTGCATGGCCGATTTTTGGCTATCCATGATGCGTGATGGAACTTGCTGTTCATGCGATCACGAGGCTTCGCAGTTGCAAGAAGTATGGGTGCTTCTGGAGTCCATATTTCGGTCCCAACGTTCCGTAACCTGACAATCGATTGCCCGCCGACATCAATTGCCTCTGAAGCAACTTCAGCAGCAAATCTTTTAAACGGATGGGTACCTGATCCGCGGCGCTCGCAATTTCTGCAGGCAAGGTTTCGGCCAAGCAATAGGTTTTTTCGAAACTCTTTGTATTTGGCCCCAAACCATAAATTCTCGACAGAGTCGTCAGCGAGGGAACCTATCGGGTTTTGTAAATGGTACGCCTCGCATGGATAGACGTCGCCATTGCGCATCACAAAAAGCTTTTCCCACGGATCAAAGCAGATTTTTGCGCCATCGGATCTTGATTCGCTGATCTTGTGATTGAGGTGCGCCAACATTTGCGGCGGCGGCTGCACATCCTGACGCAAAATCTGCCTAAGAGAGGACGCCATGCGTCGACCTATCCTTTCTTGAAGAGCGGTCACTTGAAAACGACGGGGTGCCGCAACCTCCCTTACGAACGTCATCGTCTCATCATCTTGTGTCGCCTCCACGTTGTCGTCTCGCCCCACTTCTTCATCTTTGAAATCGTATGTGCCGGCGTAAAGAAGATCTTTAGGCAAAGTGGGAAGCATGCTCACGACAATACCCAGTGCCTCCGCAGATCGCCTAGTCGACCGGAGAATTTCCCGTTCTTCTTCTGTGTAGTCTGGGACCATGTCACGGGTAGTGTCTTTCGTGTTATTGACACCACGCAGCGCCAAACGCTTGACCCCAAGTTTCTTAAGCAGCTCAGGAAAGCCTGAAACGCTGCGCAGATTGCTACGCATGATTACGGCATGGATGCGAACAACGTCGGCATCTCTGACGTGCACCAGCGTTCGCTCGATGCCCGATATCGCACGCTTTAAAACTTGACCACGGATCGAGAAATATATGCCTGGATCAGGGGAATCAATGGAAAATGTGACATTGCGCAGATACTTCATTTGACCAAGTTTTTGAGCGCGCAAGTCGTTGATCAGATCGCCACTTGTCGTTATATGTGTATAGACGCCATTGCTATCAATAAATTCTAGCCAATCTAGAAATTTTGGATGCGTCCAAGGCTCACCACCGCCCAAAATACTTACCTGGTCAACGGACGGAATTGTATGGGACAGCCGCTTCCACACTGCGTCTGTCATATGCTCAGCCGAACCACCTGATTTTGCGGCGCGTGCACACATTACGCAGGCAAGATGGCACGCCGTGCTTACTTCAACCTGGATAAGTACGGGCGGGCCGTTTGGATCGCATATCGGTGTGTCATCCGAACATCGCTGCGGCAGCAACGCCCCAGAATCGTAGGTTATGCCTAAAAGCATGATGCCGAGTGATCGCCCATCCGCTGACTTGCGGTCATGCTCGCTAGGCCTAAAGGCGTCGATAACAAGGTAAATAGAGTCCACGTCCTTGCATCGCACAGCCAGGACATGAACTCCTTTATTTAAAATGTGTTCCTGGCGAATTTTTCCGTTGCATACAATGGCGAGTCGCTGCGGCGCGCCCTTGATGTCTTCGTAGTTGCTGAAAAGCGAAATTTCCACTTGATTGATACCTCGCGTATTAATCTCCGCGAGATCTCTTGACCACATCCAGGCCTGATCGCCCAGTGATTCCTTTTCGTACCAACCAAATCCCAATAATTCGCTTTCAATATGGAATGGTGTGTCCATTTTTACTGAAATCCCTGGAGATATTGGGGCGACCAATCTATCCCTGACTGCCTTCGGAATTCAACGGATACGACAGACGTCTCCATGTTTCCAAAGACCTGAACGGACTACGCAATCTTCAAGTTCAAAGATTGAATCATGGGCACGCCGACGCCAAATTTTCTTTGCTCATCGAGCCATCGACGCATGTCGGCTACCGATATCATTCTATCGACTAGCGTTGCGACAGCCGAGAGCGAGATCTTGTGCTCCCCGAAGTCACGGCAAACGACGCGCCGGAAATCACCCGTCAGGGCCTTTAAATCGGCGACAACGTTGCAGATGACACAAGTCTCCAGAAACGTTCCTCGCTGGAAGATTCTGCGGCTGTTTGACAACGGTCCGTTCGGGTCGGTAGCAGACCTAAGCAGAGTGCTTGCAACGATCGCCCGCCAGCAATACACAGTGGAAAACCGGGGTCAGAGAGCACTTTTCTTGCCGGTCTTCACGGAAAGTCCACTCTGACCCCGGTTTTGGTTCCACGCTTCTGGATGTGATGATGCCGATTTATCAAGTCCATCCTTCGCTTAAGCCCGAGGACTTGCGGTAAGGTCCACCTCCGACCTCAGCGGACAGTTCACAGATATGCCTTAGGTCTTTGATAGTCGCCTGCGATCAGGGAGTTCCATTGTGAGACTGAAGACACTGCTATTTGCTGCATTCCTTGTTGTCGCCAGCAACCCAGCTCTGGCTGGCGGCTGGTCAACGTCAAAGGTTCGAACGAACCAGAACACGCCGGCTTGTGCGCTCATGTATGCGCCGAAAGAGACCGACACGGTGAGAAACGTGGCAATAAAGTCCCTCGCGGGGCATCAGACCATGAACATCACCCTTTACAAGGACTCTTGGAACATTCCGCAGGGAACCAACGTTCCGGTGACTTTCACCATGTCTAACGGCACTGAAGGCATCACACTTTCCGCGTATGGCGATGGAAAGGTCCTCGATGCAATCCTTCCAACCGATCAGATAGCTATGTTTCTCGGCGCCCTCAGAGACTCCAAGTCCTTGAAGATTGGATTTCCCAAAGGGAAAGAGCCCGTCTGGGAATTTCCCACCACAAATATCGCCGCGGCTGAGCTGAGTTTTGTTCAATGCGCGAAGTCGCTTTCATCAACGCAACCGTTTTAGCCGGAATGAGGAAATCGTTGCAGCCATGGCGTGGCGGTGCTGGTCCGGCGTTGCTATCGGAAAACCGGGGTCAGAGAGCACTTTTCCTGCCGGTCTTCACGGAAAGTCCACACTGACCCCGGTTTTCGGACCCCGGATTTCGAGGCTTTTTACGTAGAAGTACGGGGAGGCGGTTATCTATCTCCGTCTGGCGCCAGGGTCCGCTATGGGTTGGGGATTCAGCCGGTCATTGCAACACATTGCTAGAAACGTTCGGCCAACGCGTCAGACGAGTAATGATCGAACCGCTCCTCGCTTCCGGAGCACCACTCGGGAAATTGACCGTCTACCCCAGGGCGGCGTGAGCGGCCAAAGCCGCGGTCACTAATGTCCGGATTGAACAAAAATGCCGGCGCAATCAGACAAGACCCGTTCGGCAGCCAGGACAACCATGGCGCTGCGGTGTCCGCCAATGGCAGCCAACACCCTGACGACGATCACCGCGCGCCATGCCAAGGGAGAACCAGGGTCTCCTCTCATGGGCCACGTACGAACAGCGCTGTGGCGCCGTTGGCCGTACGCACTCTGTCGCGCTGCAGGAGCCTCACCCATGAACTTCAGCAACTACGTGATGGCCGCCGTTGTCGGCGGCGCGATGCTCACCGGCGGCACGTCAGCATTCGCCGCCGACACCAAACCTTCGGTAGTGCTGGTGCACGGCGGTTTCGTCGATGGATCGGGTTGGGAGGGTGTTTACAACCTCCTGAAGCAGGACGGTTACGACGTATCCATCGTGCAGAACCCGACCACGTCATTGGCGGATGATGTCGCCTTCACCAAGCGCATACTCGAACAGAAAAACGGCCCCGTAGTGCTCGTCGGTCACTCCTACGGCGGGGCGGTGATTACCGAATCGGGCAATGCATCGAACGTGAAGGCACTGGTCTATATCACCGCCTTCGCGCCGGATACGGGCGAATCCGTGGAGGCCATCATCAAGAGCGCTCCCCCGGGTGCACCTCAGCCGCCGATTCTGCCTCCCAAGGATGGCTTCCTGATACTGGACAGCAGCAAATTCGCCGCCTCTTTCGCCGGCGACCTGCCGCCGAAGAAGGCGAATTTCATGGCCAATTCGCAGGTGCCATGGGGCGTGAACGCGCTGTCGGGCACCATCACGCAAGCCGCGTGGAAGAGCAAGCCCAGTTGGTATCTTGTGGTGAAGGACGACCATATGATTCCCGTCGGTGCACAACGCAACATGGCCAAGCGTGCGAATGCGACGGTGACGGAGGTGCCGGGTAGCCACGCTATCTATGTGTCGAACCCGAAGGCGGTCGCCACGATCATCGAGGAAGCCGCGAAGAAGGTGGCCACGCAATCCAGCCTCGCCAAGCAGTAAAAACCGCCATCTTGCAACGAAAGGCCCCGCCGCGCGGGGCCTTTTTGCGTGGGACTATCGCAGGAAGCCTCTAATTGCCGCCGACGTGAACGCGTCGCCACGTGCCCGGGGGAACCCCGACATGCGCGCGAAAAACGCGCGTGAAGTGGCTCTGATCAGCGAAGCCACACGCCAGCGCAATGTCCGGCAGTGACATGCCTCGCCGTGCCAGCAAATGACAGGCCAATTCGATCCTTCGTTTCAGGAGGTATCGGTGTGGTGGCATGCCGACCGACTGATGAAACGCGCGGGCAAAATGCCGTACCGACAAACCACACTCCATGGCCAAGCGATTCATAGAGATGTCACCGGCAAGGGATGCATCAAGGAGCTCAAGCGCCTTGCGCACCTGCCACCCCGCCAAGCCCCCAGACCTGAGCGCAGACCGATCAAACGCGCCGCCATAGCGCTGCGCGATGTGAGCCGTGATGGCCAGTGCCATGTAGCTGACCGTGAGAGAGTTGGCCTCTGCGGGTCGCAACACCATCGGCTGAAGTGCGAGCATCAAGTTGCGCAGCACGGTATCGCGAAGGCTTTGGCTTGGCTTGAGTTGCAGCGCATCGATGCGAGGCGCGCGCATTTCCTCTGCGGCAGCGCTGATGGCATCGAGTGGAAGGCGGATATGCAGGATATGGAACGGGTCGCGTATCACGGCAACCGCACTTCGTCGAAGATCGTGGATTTGGATCAGTCCAGCGCTGGTGTCGACACCATCGACATGTCGGCCATCGGCGAAGTACTCCACGCGAGGGCAGTCGATCATCCTGAGCTGGACGAGAAAGGCATCCGCGCACGGAACGGGTGCCGTCAGCTCGCGGCCCGTTGAATCCATGACCTCGGTAAACGTCATCGCCGACCGTTGAAACGATCGAAGTACCAGCCCAGGCGCGTCCGGCAAGCGAAACTCTTGCATAGGCCCTCCGTCAGATGGGGTGGGACCGGCTGTCTTCGACTACCCGAAGAATGATAGATCGCCCTACGCAACGGTCAATCCCACACCTGGATGGCATAAACCATCCAAAGCCGTCCGAAACCTGACATACGGAACGGGACCTCTGATGGAAGCTCAGGACTCCCGCAGGCAGACGGTGGCAACTCGTGACCTCAGGTCGATTTGTGGAGCCATCGGGTGCATCCGATCACATCCATCCGGAGTTCGGGCCCGTGGCCGCGCGAGAGCTGGCGGAAGCCTTGAACGCGCTCTTGGCGGACTACTTTGCTCTATTCATGAAGACCAAGGGCTTCGCGTGGGAAGTACCTGGACCGAATTTCCATGAGCACCACGTTATGCTCGACGCGCATGCCACGGAGATCTTCAAGGTCGTTGGCTTGCTTGGCGATCGGATACGCAAACTCGGGGCCTGCACCGTCCTTTCTCTGGAAGATGTCGCCCGTAGCCATCGCATCACGAAACTACGAGAAGGCAAACTGACGGCGCCGCAGATGTTCGCCATCCTGCGCAACGACAACCTGCAAGTGCTTTGCTACCTGCGTGAAGCGCACGGTTTGTGTGAAGAGTATGGCGATGTTGCGACCGCGGCCCTGCTCTGCGCATCGATCGACGAGACCGAGTCGCGCGTGTGGCATCTGCGCGAATCCTCCCGCCCCGGGGCTTCATGAAGTTACCCTCCGCAAACCGGGGGCCAGCAAACCGGGGTCAGAGTGGACTTTCCGTGAAGACCGGCAAGAAAAGTGCTCTCTGACCCCGGTTTTCGGAGTTACAACTGGAAGAGCCAACCCTCGACAAAAGTGGAGGTGGTGAACTTGACCTATCCCTTGTAGGCGAATAGCTGATCACACGCCGCCTCGGCAGCTTGTAGACCCTCATCGGTGAAACGAACCGATTTAGCTTTGTTGGCTGGGTCGGCTATGAGCCCCTTGGCATACAAGCGGTCGGTAACTTCCCAGTCGATGCCCTTCCACGCGCGGCGATCATCGTGCAACGACAGGTACAGCAACGCCAGCGCCGCTTGATCAATCTTTTCCGGGTCGAGTTCCATAGTCGCCTCCTATCCCGGCCAATAACTCTACGCTTGTGTCTCCACTGTGTCGAAATCTCGGGCGCGCGCGACGACCGCTTAAGACATCCCCCCGTAGGACCTTGTTGGATGGCTGGCCCTATTGCATCCTTCAAAGGCCCGCTTCCGACCCGAAGCGGACACCCGAGTGAGCCGAAATCATGAGGTCTATGGCGGGCGCGGATCGACATTACTTCACTTTGACGATGTCATCTGGCTTCCACGTCTGATCGAAGAACGCCTGCTGAGGCGCATACAGTCGGAAGATCACGAAATAGCCTTTGCCCGGCACCGTGCGTAGCCAGTTCTTCTCTTTGCCAGCTGGCGCGGCAGGCCCGAAATAGAGGTCAAGCGAACCGTCCGCATTCATGGCGGGCTTGTCCATCTGGTTGAGCGACGGGAAAGGCTGGCTGTTGGCGAGCCCGGACGCCGTGGTGCCATCGTAGACGGTTGCCGACCAGAAGTTCTTGGCCGGGATGTTGGGCGGCAAGTGCAGTAAATAGGTGCGCCCGCCATCGAGGTAGTTGCCGTCCTTGTCACGGAAGGTCACGGGGTACTTCGCACCCATATCGATCAGATTCTTCACCATACCCGGGCTTGCCGAATAGGCACTGGTGAAGAAGCCGGAGCGCTGCTCCAAGTTGGTGAAGGTGCCGCTGGCCTGGAACGACGTATTCTCACCCGCAAAGACATTGATCCATTGACGGTCCGGGTAGTACTTGCTGCCGGGTTCCTTTACCAGCATGGTCGCCATCACGTTCTTGCTCATCTTGAAGCCCGTCCTGGCGGCCAGGTCGAGCAGCTTCTGCATATCGGCAGAGGGTGAGAATGGCTTTCCCTTTTCGATGCCAATGGTGTGGAGAAAGCCGCGCATGTCCATGTCGGCAGGGTCCACGTATTCGTTATCGATGAAGCGCGACATCATGTTGAAGTAGCTGCCGTCTTCGGGAAACAAGAGGTTCGCTGGCTTGGCGTTGGCATCAGGGAACTGCATGGCCTTGGCTTCGGCCTTGTGGCCCACTGGATAGATGCGCGTGGCGGTGATCTCAGCGTTGGGTTTGGCCAGATCCTTGGGGTCGTTAAAGAAGGCGCGCCAGAACAGGAACACGTTGTTCGTGCGCGAGCGATAAACAAACGCGCCGCTGGGAATGCCTGCAGGTGCGTCGCCCTTGTAATCGGGCGGCAGCAACACGTACACACCACCCTTACCCTTGTCGGGCCCGGCAAAACCAACGTCGCCCTCCCATGTATGCCCATCGATGGTAGGTCCGGTCAGGGGGCGCTGGAAGAAGTCGTCGAAGATGCCCTGGATGCCCTCCGGCACTTCAATCACCAACGGGCCATCCTTATGCAGATCGAGGTAACCCATGGCGTACACCACGTCCGAGTTCGGCGTGGTGACCTTGGTCGTTGCCTTGATGCGCTCCTTCCAGGTCGGCAGGATGTTGTAGCCAGCTCCAAAGGTTTTCTCGGAGCCCTCTTTCATGGCCCACATGTTGATCGCGGGCAATGACCAGAGGTAAGCCTGCGTGGCACGTTGGAAAAGCAGCTCGCGCTCCAGCGTCTTCGCTGCCTCTGCGGTGGGGTAGTCCTTGTCGAACGGCGCATTGGCTAGCGCCTGATAGCGAGCATCCTGGGCATACACCGAGCCAGCAATCAGCGTACTGGCTATCGCCACGGCGACCTTGGTGCGGAGTGCGTTTATCCGATTCATGGGTTGCGCTCGCTGGAATAGTGCAGGCCATGGGAGCACATATGCTTGTCGTGTCGCGACCGAACGCTTACTTACCAGAAACCCGCATTTTTACGTACAAGATGTCTCCCGGGTCAGGTCCGCTTTCGACTGCGAGCTCAACCGGTCAACGCAACACCCCGACACTGCGTCAGCAGAAGGGACATTGCTCTGACATGCGAGCTCACATTCGCTGCGTGAAGGTCAGCAGGCTGGAAGTGCCTCAATTTCCGGGAAATCCGACTCCGTCGCACAGCAGGACCGTCAGATGGGCCACCAGGAAAGCGTGGAAGATTGATATTCCACGCAAAAGGATTTCATCAAAGTGTTGCATTCAAAACCCGGGTCAGAGTGCACTTTTCTTCTCACAGAAAGTCCAACCTGACCCGGGCTTTGGTGCATGAAGTGAGCCTTTCCCTAGCCTTCCGTGGCCTTCCCTGGCTACACGCTCGGCAGCACTCTGTAATGAGCTACGAGCCAATCGAGCAAAGCCTTATCTCTGGTGGGGTCTTTAAGCAGTACGCCGTACTTCTTGATGGCGCCCGCAACAAGCTTATCGCGCAACTCGATATCGGTCAGTGTGCCCACCGGGCTCGGGAAGGAGACAGACGACACCAGATCCCCGATGAGCGAGACACCGCGCGAAACGCTCTCTGACAAGGTGACGTCGAGCGAGGTGACGAGCGCTTTCCCCGAAGCTTGCACATGTATCGTCAAATCCATGAGCTTTGAGATCTCGATGATCAAGGCTTTATTGTCATTGAAAGGTTTGTTGTTTCCGGCCATGTACTCGCGACGCAGCCCCCGGATAAAGGTGTGAGCGTCGACCCCGGCGTCCCATGCCTGCCGCAAATACAGGTCAGTGGCAGCCTTTACCTTGTCCTCGCGAGTGACGGCGCCGCCCCCCACCTTCTTGGAAGGGGTAAACGTCTTCTTGTCGAACTTGCTCGATTTCGAGATGCGGCGAGGTAGCTCCTCGTAGTGCGCAGCGTTGTTCACTTTTGTTGCTTCGTCCAACTCGAAAAAGCCCGGTTTTGCGTAGTAAACGTGGTCGTCAACCGAAGCATTCGCAAAGTGGGACGCCTCGTGAATTAAGGTGGCCTTGGATTCAGCAACATCATCGACTTGCGCAACTTTGAGCAACAGGTGCATCTTCTTATCTTTAAAGCTGGCCCACCCTCCAAGACCCACCTCGGGGTCGTCGAGGTTGTAGTCCGTAGTGACCTCCGCGTCGATTTTGGCCGTGCTCGCCGATAAATCATTGAGCACCTTTCTCGCCCCCGCGTAGTTGCTCTTGGCAGTCGCGTCCTGGGCTCCAAACACCTGCTTCAGCCCAGTGGCGTCCCCTTCTACCGTTTTGACATCGGCGGCAGCGTCTTTCATGGCGGACTGGAGCTTGGGTTTGTCTACGGCCTTCACTTTAGTGTCGGCGTCGGTGACCGACTTATAGATCTTTGAGCGGTCCGACACGTCGATGGCTTTGTTGAATTCGGCCTCATCCAGTTTGCCCGCAGCGGGGAAGATCTTCGAAACGATCGTCGCCACCGAGTCCGCGCTCTTCAACCGCTTCTCCCTTTTCATGCGTTCAAGCAACTGTGTGACCCTGGCCTTGATGACCGCCTCGGGAATTTTCAGGTCTTTGTCCGAATACGCGGCCTTCACACGATCAAACTCCGGCAACCGGAATCGAACGCCGGAGGCGTTCAGAGAAGCAGCGACGGGGTGGATAAAACCACGCAAGGGGACCTTGACATGCACCTGCCCGTATCGACTGCCGATGTCGCCTCCTCCGCGCGCGTCAGGAGGCAGAACGGGAATCCCGCTGAAATCGTAACCCGCATGAGGTGATGTCGCAGAGGTCGATTCGGCATCGAGCTCTCCAACAGGTGACTCCGATGCGCGTGACGCAGCGGGAGTGTCGACGGTGCCTCGCGATGGAAGGACAGGCAGCTTCTGACGTGCCCGTTCAAATGTTGCCGAGCTAGACCCAGCAGGCCTGAAAGGTGATGGCTTTTCAGGTTGATTCTGCTTTTGTGCCAAGACGTACACGATCGTCCCTCCTGGCTCGCTGTAGCGGCGCAGCGGAACCAAGTAGGGCCTGACACCCGGTGTAAGAAACGTGAAGCGGGGCTAGGTTCTTTTTCGTGGGGCTTAAAGTGAACCTGACACCGCATTGAGTGCCTGACACCTCGCCCCAAAAGTGCACTCTGACCCGGGTTTCCGCGCCGGTAGCGTGTTCAGCGTTCGGAGGCATTGGCTGGCGCAAAGGGCCAGTGGAAGGGATTGGGCCATTGGGTTGCGGGGCAACGGGACGGATCAATCTGCACGACGTAATTGCTGAGATGGATTCCAGGCTGACATTCGCGAAACTAGGTGTGACGACCATTTGGCCCAAGTTCGAGCGGGCCAGATCTGACGCGGGTCAGGCGAGCTGCTTGGATCCGCAAAGTGTCTATTCCAACCGATGGTAGAACTGTGAGCCTAAGGCTATATTCCGCTAGTCCGGGGGGAATTGGTCCAGTCAGATTGCATTTGGGCGCATATGTTCGCGCATTGATGCCGAGTAGCGGTTATCTCTCGTCGCTCGGCATGGATCAATCACGGCGCATGGGGTTGATGTGGATTTTCTATCCACGTTGTCGATGGCACGGTACTAATCACAGGGGAAAACATGAAGTATTTTCGCATTCTGGCATTGCTTTCGATTTTCTTGCTTGCAGCTTGTGACGGCACGCTCAAGACCAAGCCACTCGATAAGACTACGGGTTTCTTTCCAACACAGACCAAATTGGATGCTGACGGGGTCAAGACGGAGAAACCGTACTCCGCCAAATACAAGAGCCTGGTCTACATCAAGGTTGATGACTCGAAGTCAAAGCAATATTCGGAGTTTTTCGTTAATTCCTTCAAAAACATGAATGCGTTCTCGAAGGTCGACGAAAAATCGGACCTTGAAGCTATTGTGATTAGTCAGCACCTTTCCGACAAAGTCACTTCCGTGTCCGATTTGGTCGGCCTGAACAAGCTCCAGGAGTCGATTGGCCCATTCCTAGTTGTCGAACCTTATATTGAGTGGAAGGGTGGCTATCACTATATGGCCCAGCTCAAGGCCATTGACCCATCCACTGGCGAAACAGTGCTCCTGCTGGAACAGTCGGCGTTCAATTGGGCAGGTCTCGACCAGCCCTTGTTCTATCCCTTGCTCAATGCCTTTGTGCAGTGGACTCGCGGAGAACAGATCACAACTGCCACCCCAGCCAGCGAAGGTGGCAAATCGCACGCAGCGAATCCGTAGTGCTTGGGATGCTCCCTTGAGGAGCAACCGATGCATCTCTCGGGGGTGGCACTGCGCCGGTCAACAGGCACAACCAAAACTAGTCTTTTCGGCCTCCTCGGATGGCGAGGCGCGGACGCCCAGGCGAAGAGCCTCGGGCGTCTGCTCCCGACTGCGACTTCAGCCGGTCGTTGCAACACATCGCTGGAAACGTTCGGCCGGTGTTTCAAAGTTGAGCGTCTGCCT
>NZ_JBVQCI010000024.1:0-5514 GCF_055702865.1 Dyella sp. PARNA 12/25
GAAATGTTCCAACGCTGAAACGGAAACGGTCAGCAAGTGATTAAGATCTTTGACAGTGTGCGCAGGTGACTTGTGTGGGCGCCTTGCGGTGGATGACTGAATGTCAAACATATGCAAGCGTCTAACCTAAGAGTCAATTCAAAAGCTTGACGTTTATGGTTAGGACATACGCTTCAGAAAGATAGATCGAGTTGTTGCCTTCGGGTGGCAACGAGGTCGAAAACTTAAGTGAAGAGTTTGATCCTGGCTCAGATTGAACGCTGGCGGCATGCCTAACACATGCAAGTCGAACGGCAGCACAGCAGTAGCAATACTGTGGGTGGCGAGTGGCGGACGGGTGAGTAATGCATCGGGATCTACCCAAACGTGGGGGATAACGTAGGGAAACTTACGCTAATACCGCATACGTCTTACGAGAGAAAGCAGGGGACCTTCGGGCCTTGCGCGGTTGGACGAACCGATGTGCGATTAGCTAGTTGGTGAGGTAATGGCTCACCAAGGCGACGATCGCTAGCTGGTCTGAGAGGATGATCAGCCACACTGGAACTGAGACACGGTCCAGACTCCTACGGGAGGCAGCAGTGGGGAATATTGGACAATGGGCGCAAGCCTGATCCAGCAATGCCGCGTGTGTGAAGAAGGCCTTCGGGTTGTAAAGCACTTTTATCAGGAGCGAAATACTACCGGCTAATATCCGGTGGGGCTGACGGTACCTGAGGAATAAGCACCGGCTAACTTCGTGCCAGCAGCCGCGGTAATACGAAGGGTGCAAGCGTTAATCGGAATTACTGGGCGTAAAGCGTGCGTAGGCGGTTATTTAAGTCTGTTGTGAAATCCCCGGGCTCAACCTGGGAATGGCAATGGATACTGGATAGCTAGAGTGTGATAGAGGATGGTGGAATTCCCGGTGTAGCGGTGAAATGCGTAGAGATCGGGAGGAACATCAGTGGCGAAGGCGGCCATCTGGATCAACACTGACGCTGAGGCACGAAAGCGTGGGGAGCAAACAGGATTAGATACCCTGGTAGTCCACGCCCTAAACGATGCGAACTGGATGTTGGTCTCAACTCGGAGATCAGTGTCGAAGCTAACGCGTTAAGTTCGCCGCCTGGGGAGTACGGTCGCAAGACTGAAACTCAAAGGAATTGACGGGGGCCCGCACAAGCGGTGGAGTATGTGGTTTAATTCGATGCAACGCGAAGAACCTTACCTGGCCTTGACATGTCTGGAATCCTGCAGAGATGCGGGAGTGCCTTCGGGAATCAGAACACAGGTGCTGCATGGCTGTCGTCAGCTCGTGTCGTGAGATGTTGGGTTAAGTCCCGCAACGAGCGCAACCCTTGTCCTTAGTTGCCAGCACGTAATGGTGGGAACTCTAAGGAGACTGCCGGTGACAAACCGGAGGAAGGTGGGGATGACGTCAAGTCATCATGGCCCTTACGGCCAGGGCTACACACGTACTACAATGGTCGGTACAGAGGGTTGCAATACCGCGAGGTGGAGCCAATCCCAGAAAGCCGATCCCAGTCCGGATTGGAGTCTGCAACTCGACTCCATGAAGTCGGAATCGCTAGTAATCGCAGATCAGCTATGCTGCGGTGAATACGTTCCCGGGCCTTGTACACACCGCCCGTCACACCATGGGAGTGAGTTGCTCCAGAAGCCGTTAGTCTAACCGCAAGGGGGACGACGACCACGGAGTGGTTCATGACTGGGGTGAAGTCGTAACAAGGTAGCCGTATCGGAAGGTGCGGCTGGATCACCTCCTTTCGAGAACGACATCTTTCTCCCCGCAAGACGTCCACACAAGACACCTGCACTTTATTTCACGCGAAGTTTGCTTCACGCGACATCCTTGTCGCGGCCAAGCAAGACCAGCCATCCCTGGCTGGACTCTTCACGGACCGCCCGCTTCGATGCGAGTCATCGAGGAGTGGGTGGTTTCCGTCGAAGAACAAAGGTTCCCGGGTCTGTAGCTCAGGTGGTTAGAGCGCACCCCTGATAAGGGTGAGGCCGGTGGTTCGAGTCCTCCCAGACCCACCACTGAATCACTTGGGGCCATAGCTCAGCTGGGAGAGCACCTGCTTTGCAAGCAGGGGGTCGTCAGTTCGATCCTGACTGGCTCCACCATTTTGGTGGCACGACGTGAAATGAAGGCAGCGCACACATAAAGATTTAGAAACGAGGCGGCACTGTGGCCGTTCTTGTGTTCTTTGACAAAGTAAACGAGTGACAAGCGTTTTGGTTCGAAACCGAACCGAGATGTGTCGTTGAGGCAATTAAGCGAACGCGTTGTTTGGAAATATAGCTCTGAGGCGACTTGGGGTTATATGGTCAAGCGACCAAGCGTATACGGTGGATGCCTTGGCAGTCAGAGGCGATGAAGGACGTGGCAGCCTGCGAAAAGTGTCGGGGAGCTGGCAACAAGCTTTGATCCGGCAATGTCCGAATGGGGAAACCCACTCCGCAAGGAGTACTGCATGATGAATACATAGTCATGCAGAGCGAACCCGGGGAACTGAAATATCTAAGTACCCGGAGGAAAAGAAATCAACCGAGATTCCGTCAGTAGCGACGAGCGAACGCGGACTAGCCCAAAAGTATCTAGTGTTTTAGCCGAACGGTTTGGAAAGGCCGGCCATAGCGGGTGATAGCCCCGTAGGCGAAAGGGCATTAGGTATGAAATTGAGTAAGGCGGGGCACGAGAAACCCTGTCTGAACATGGGGGGACCATCCTCCAAGGCTAAATACTCCTGACTGACCGATAGCGAACAAGTACCGTGAGGGAAAGGCGAAAAGAACCCCGGAGAGGGGAGTGAAATAGACCCTGAAACCGTATACGTACAAGCAGTGGAAGCCCGCAAGGGTGACTGCGTACCTTTTGTATAATGGGTCAGCGACTTACTGTCAGTGGCAAGCTTAACCGTATAGGGGAGGCGAAGGGAAACCGAGTCTGAATAGGGCGCATAGTCTCTGGCAGTAGACCCGAAACCGAGTGATCTATCCATGGCCAGGTTGAAGGTGCGGTAACACGCACTGGAGGACCGAACCCACATCTGTTGCAATAGATGGGGATGAGCTGTGGATAGGAGTGAAAGGCTAAACAAACTCGGAGATAGCTGGTTCTCCTCGAAAGCTATTTAGGTAGCGCCTCGTATGAATCTTCCTGGGGGTAGAGCACTGTTATGGCTAGCGGGCCATCGCGGCTTAGTAAACCATGGCAAACTCCGAATACCAGGACAGAATGTACGGGAGACACACGGCGGGTGCTAACGTCCGTCGTGAAAAGGGAAACAACCCAGACCCGCAGCTAAGGTCCCAAAGTTATAGCTAAGTGGAAAACGATGTGGAAAGGCATAGACAGCCAGGAGGTTGGCTTAGAAGCAGCCACCCTTTAAAGAAAGCGTAATAGCTCACTGGTCGAGTCGGTCTGCGCGGAAGATTTAACGGGGCTAAGCTATACACCGAAGCTCGGGGTGCACACTTTGTGTGCGCGGTAGAGGAGCGTTCCGTAAGCCTGTGAAGGTGGATTGAGAAGTCTGCTGGAGGTATCGGAAGTGCGAATGCTGACATGAGTAACGATAATGCGGGTGAAAAGCCCGCACGCCGAAAGCCCAAGGTTTCCTCGCGCAACGTTCATCGGCGCAGGGTGAGTCGGCCCCTAAGGCGAGGCAGAAATGCGTAGTCGATGGGAAGCTGGTTAATATTCCAGCACTTGTCTGTAGTGCGATGTGGGGACGGAGAAAGTTAGGTCTACCGGGCGTTGGTTGTCCCGGGGAAAGGCGGTAGGCATGAGGGTTAGGCAAATCCGGCCCTCTTTATGCCGAGCACCGAGACGAGTCCTATTGGACGAAGTGACTGATACTACGCTTCCAGGAAAAGCCACTAAGCTTCAGCTACAGAGAAACCGTACCGTAAACCGACACTGGTAGGCAGGGTGAGAATCCCAAGGCGCTTGAGAGAACTCGGGTGAAGGAACTAGGCAAAATGGCACCGTAACTTCGGGAGAAGGTGCGCCCTTTTTGGTGGCTACATGCGTAGCTGAGCTGAGAAGGGTCGCAGTAACCTGGCCGCTGCGACTGTTTATCAAAAACACAGCACTCTGCAAACACGAAAGTGGACGTATAGGGTGTGACGCCTGCCCGGTGCTGGAAGGTTAATTGATGGGGTCAGCCGCAAGGCGAAGCTCTTGATCGAAGCCCCAGTAAACGGCGGCCGTAACTATAACGGTCCTAAGGTAGCGAAATTCCTTGTCGGGTAAGTTCCGACCTGCACGAATGGCGTAACGACAGCGGCGCTGTCTCCACCCGAGACTCAGTGAAATTGAAATCGCTGTGAAGATGCAGCGTTCCCGCGGCAAGACGGAAAGACCCCGTGAACCTTTACTACAGCTTCACACTGAACGTTGAGTTCTTCTGTGTAGGATAGGTGGGAGGCTATGAAACCGAGACGCTAGTTTCGGTGGAGCCATCCTTGAAATACCACCCTGAAGTGCTTGACGTTCTAACCTAGGTCCGTAATCCGGATCAGGGACCGTGTGTGGTGGGTAGTTTGACTGGGGCGGTCTCCTCCCAAAGAGTAACGGAGGAGCACGAAGGTACGCTCAGCGCGGTCGGACATCGCGCACTGTGTGCAAAGGCATAAGCGTGCTTGACTGCGAGATCGACGGATCAAGCAGGTACGAAAGTAGGTCTTAGTGATCCGGTGGTTCTGTATGGAAGGGCCATCGCTCAACGGATAAAAGGTACTCCGGGGATAACAGGCTGATACCGCCCAAGAGTTCATATCGACGGCGGTGTTTGGCACCTCGATGTCGGCTCATCACATCCTGGGGCTGTAGCCGGTCCCAAGGGTATGGCTGTTCGCCATTTAAAGTGGTACGCGAGCTGGGTTCAGAACGTCGTGAGACAGTTCGGTCCCTATCTGTCGTGGGCGTTGGAGATTTGAGAGGGGCTGCTCCTAGTACGAGAGGACCGGAGTGGACGTTCCGCTGGTGTTCGGGTTGTCATGCCCATGGCATTGCCCGGTAGCTACGAACGGAAGCGATAACCGCTGAAAGCATCTAAGCGGGAAGCGCGCCTCAAGATGAGATCTCCCGAGACTTCGAGTCTCCTTAAGGCACCATCAAGACTAGGTGGTTGATAGGCACGGTGTGGAAGTGCAGCAATGCATTGAGCTTACGTGTACTAATGAGCCGTGAGGCTTGACCATATAACCCCAAGACGCTTCGCAGAGACTATCGTCTCAACGAAACATCTAGTTCGAATTTCACCAAATCGCTTGTCACTCGTTTACACCCTCTGCGGAACTGGCGCATACCCTGCGCTGTTCCCACCCTTTCCCTGGCGGCTATAGCGCTGTGGTCCCACCCGATCCCATCCCGAACTCGGAAGTGAAACGCAGCTGCGCCGATGGTAGTGTGAATCCTCATGCAAGAGTAGGTCACCGCCAGGGGCTTTATCCCTCAAACGCCTTCCCATCCGGGAAGGCGTTTGTCTTTGCGCGTGAGAAAAT
>NZ_JBVQCI010000025.1:0-1226 GCF_055702865.1 Dyella sp. PARNA 12/25
TGCGACTTCAGCCGGTCGTTGCAACACATCGCTGGAAACGTTCGGCCGGTGTTTCAAAGTTGAGCGTCTGCCTCGGTCGTTCATTCAACTCACGAGCCACGGCATCGAGTTTAGCTTGGGAGTAGACCGAGAGGTCCGTACCTTTAGGGAAGTATTGGCGTAGCAGCCCATTGGTGTTCTCGTTCGAACCCCGCTGCCACGGGTGCTGTGGGTCGCAGAAGTAGACCCGGATGTCGGTCGCCAACGTAAAGCGTTGGTGGTCGGCCATCTCCTTGCCGCGATCCCACGTCAGCGACTTGTAGAGTTCCCGGGGCAACTTGTGCGCGTGCTTGATGAGCTTGTCGATCACCGTTTGCGTGTCTCGACTTTCCACCTTCACCAGCATGACAAGACGCGTATAGCGCTCGACCAACGTGGCGATCTGACTGTTGTGGCTCCCCATCAGCAGGTCGCCTTCCCAATGGCCAGGGACGGCCCGGTCTTCGACTTCAGCCGGTCGTTCGCGGATCGACACCATGCCAATGAGCTGACCGTGGTTGGGCGTCTTCTGCGTGTGATGGCGCGAGCGGCGCATGGCACGCGAGCGTCGAAGATGCACCAGAAGCTCCTTTTTTAGGGCGCCTCGGGCTTGGATGAACAGGCTTCGATAGATCGTCTCGTGCGACACCCGGTGCCTCTCGTCGTCGCCAGCGTGTTGTTTGAGCCAGCCTGCAATCTGCACCGGTGACCACCGCCGTTGCAACTTGGCGGCCACGACTCTGGCCAGTACGCGATGCTTCCTCAGTTTGCAGACCTTGGGCCGACGGGCGCGCTCCCAGGCCCGTTGATCAGCCTGGTTGGCCCGGTAGCTGTCCCGTCCACCGTTCCGCTGCAACTCGCGGCTGATCGTCGATGGCGCTCGATGAAGCTGCGAGGCAATGGTCCTGAGCGAGTGTCCTAGTGCCACCGATCGCGAGATCTCTTCGCGCTCGGCCAGCGTCAAGGCGCGGATGGCTCGACGGCGCGACGCCGGTCGAATGCCACCGGTTTGCGCCAGCACTCGCCGGATCGAGGAATGCCTCCGATCCAGCAACCGGGCGATCTGATGAAGCGACTCACCCTTCTGCCAGAGGTCCCATAACAAGGACATCTGGCCTTCGGTAATCGGTCTGCGGGGTCTGCGTGCCATGCAACACTCCTTCCGCTTGCGCGTCTATAGTGTGTTGCGTTGACCGGCTGAAGTCGCA
>NZ_JBVQCI010000026.1:0-348 GCF_055702865.1 Dyella sp. PARNA 12/25
GGAGCGCACTCGTGCGCGACCGCAGACTATCGGCTCCACCGCTCCGTTGGTTTGTCGCGCACAGGGTGCGCTCCCACGGGACGCGGCAAGGCACCGGGAGTTCGGTGGGAGCCCACCCTGTGGGCGGCTGTGACGCCGCGATACAACCGCTGCGCCCGGCTGTCGCGCACAAGTGCGCTCCTACAAAAGAGCGGTACCGGACCGGAGTTCGTTCAAAGGCAGCGCCTTACTGGCTGCTGTCGAGCCAGCAAAGGTCTCTTTGCCCCCTGTAGGAGCGCACTCGTGCGCGACCGCAGACTATCGGCTCCACCGCTCCGTTGGTTTGTCGCGCACAGGGTGCGCTCCCAC
>NZ_JBVQCI010000027.1:0-331 GCF_055702865.1 Dyella sp. PARNA 12/25
GCCATGTCGCAAAGCGAGCCGCAGCTTTAAGCCCTCTTGGTATCGACGCGTTGCGGGGTAGCCGCGGTGTGGCGGCGCTGCGCCTGTCGCCATCCGAGCTCCGGAACCTTCAGTGCTTGTATTCCACGCCATGCAGAGCTCCTCTGCGCTCTGGCGCGTTGCGGGGTAGCCGTACCGTGTGTCGGATGGATCGTGCGGTGCCGATGACCGAAGCCTCCAAGGCTTGTATTCAACACGACGCTACCGGCGCTCTAGAAGGCCGTTTTCTTTGGGTTACTTTTCTTTTGGGCCAGCAAAAGAAAAGTGACTCGGCCTTCGGCAGAAGGTCGAA
>NZ_JBVQCI010000028.1:0-304 GCF_055702865.1 Dyella sp. PARNA 12/25
GGCCAGTAGTTCTGCTCGCGCACTGTTTTCAGCCTTGATGAATCGAGTCGCAAAGAACCCAATTGCAGGCTGCGCGTAGTCCTCAAGCACAATTGAGATGCCGCTACCTGAGAGCAGAACTCGAAAGTACGCCATAGTTGATTGATCCTTCACATATATATTGCTGGCTTCCATCTCGCAGTACTCAAATACATTCGTGGCGTCGGAGGCATTTGCAATGTCCGCTATGGGTTGCGACTTCAGCCGGTCGTTGCAACACATCGCTGGAAACGTTCGGCCGGTGTTTCAAAGTTGAGCGTCTGCC
>NZ_JBVQCI010000029.1:0-293 GCF_055702865.1 Dyella sp. PARNA 12/25
GCTGGCCCAAAAGAAAAGTAACCCAAAGAAAACGGCCTTTAGAGCGCCGGTAGCGTCGTGTGGAATACAAGCCTTGAGGGCCTCGGTATTCGGCACCGCACGATCCATCCGACACACGGTACGGCTAAACCGCAACGCGCCGATGCCCTGTGGAGCTCTGCATGGCGTGGAATACAAGCACTGAAGGTTCCGGAGCTCGGATGGCGACAGGCGTAACGCCGCCACACCGCGGCTACCCCGCAACGCGTCGATACCAAGAGGGCTTAAAGCTGCGGCTCGCTTTGCGACATGGC
>NZ_JBVQCI010000030.1:0-292 GCF_055702865.1 Dyella sp. PARNA 12/25
TTTCGATCGTCTGCCGACGCTCGAGTCACTTTTCTTTTGCTGGCCCAAAAGAAAAGTAACCCAAAGAAAACGGCCTCCAGAGCGGGGGAATCGTAGCGTCGTGCCGAATAAAAGACTTGGCGGCCGCGAAGCCCTGATCGTCACAATCGCACGACACACGGTACGGCTACACCGCAACGCGCCGCAGCGGAGAGGACTTAAAGCAGCGCCGCGTTGCTCTTGGCTCTTGGCTCTTGGCTCTTGGCTCTTGGCTCTTGGCTCTTGGCTCTTGGCTCTTGGCTCTTGGCTCTTG
>NZ_JBVQCI010000031.1:0-239 GCF_055702865.1 Dyella sp. PARNA 12/25
GTTCGCGTGAAGTTGATCGCGCCGCAGTTCGTGAAGCCGTACGTGAAGAGCAACAAGAACGACGCGAATGACGCCGAAGCGATCTGCGAGGCCATGAGTCGGCCAAGCATGCGCTTTGTGAGCGTGAAGAGCGTCGACCAACAGGATCTGCAGGCGATGCACCGGGTGCGAGCGAGCTTGGTGGAGCAACGCACCGCGAAGGGCAACCAGATTCGCGGCTTGGTCGCCGAATACGGACT
>NZ_JBVQCI010000032.1:0-204 GCF_055702865.1 Dyella sp. PARNA 12/25
GCCACGATCTGTCTGGCCTTGCCGTTGCATTCGTTGATGGCGCAGGAGCTGTCGACTGATTCGGAATTATCCCCAGTCGATTACGAAGTGGCTGCCGCTGTTCTTAAGGCCGAATATCCAGCAGAGGGCAATAAGCCGGTACTGGTAGCAACGCAGACGGCGACGTTTGATTGCAATCCTCCTGTAGACAACGGCTTCGCAATT